>NZ_JBQFOQ010000004.1:0-320080 GCF_056533645.1 Ruegeria sp. G10
TCACCCACACCATGGGGCTGGACGACATCAACCACGGCTTCGACCTGATGCATAAGGGCGAAAGCATCCGCTCGGTGGTTGTGTACTAAGGCTCTAGACTGGCTGAAATTGCCATTGCGGCGCGCTGTTTGGCGCGCCGTTTGTCATTCTCCGGGCCGCGTTGCGCCGGTATCCGAGCGCGGAGACCGCACACGCAGAACCGGGGTATTGGCCGATGTGTTGGCCCGGCTCTCGCGCCAGACCACGAAGACGCCCGAGGCGATGATGATGCTGGCCCCGACCGCGACCCAGATATCGGGGTGTTCATCAAAGAAGAGGACGCCAAAGATCGTGGCCCAGATGATCTGGCTGTACTGGCTGGGGGCAACAACCCCGGCGGGCGCGGCACGATAGGCGAGGATGATCAGGTGCTGCGCGATGACCGAGAACACGCCGACAAGCGCCATCATCGCCAGATGCAGCAGCGAGGGTGGTTGGTAGATGGCAGGTTGCGCGACGCTCATGACCACGATGGCCAGCAGCATGGGATAGAGGATCAGCACGGCAGACCGTTCTTCATTCCCGATCTTGCGTACTAAAACCGAGGCGAAGGCGCTGCAGAACGCCGCCGTTAGCGCTGCGAGATGGCCTAGTGTGATGTCTGTCGCCCCCGGGCGCAGAACGATCAGAACGCCGATCAGGCCGACGCCGACCGCGGCCCAGCGCTGGGCGCGGACGACCTCACCCAGTATCGGGATCGACAGGACCGTCACGATCAGCGGGAAGGAAAACAGCAGCGAATAGACCTCGGCCAGTGGTAGGACCGAGAAGGCGTAAAAAGCGCAGGACATGGCGGTGATCATCAGGGTCGAGCGCAGCAGGATCAGCCACGGATGGCGCGGCACAAAGTTGCCGGTTGTCCGGTCGGCCAGAATCGTGACCGCCATCGGGACAAAGGAAAACAGAGTTGCAAAAAAGATGATCTGCAGCACCGAATAGGTGCCGCCCAGCACTTTGATCAGCACGTCATGGGTGGCGAAAACCGCAAATCCAAGAAATGCAAAGCCCAGCCCGCGCAGGGTCGTGTCTTGAGCGCTCATGTCAGAGGCCTCGGTGAGTTTGGGGTGTTACGGCCTGCTTAGACCCAAAACACGGGCACGGATAGAGGAAATTTTACCGCTAACATTTCTGGCGGGCAGGGTTGCAGAAATTGCAATGCGCAGAAAACGGGTCGAGGCTGTGGCCCCTCGCGCTCATGATCGTCTGAGAAAAAGGAGACGCATCATGCACAGAATATCCGCCCTTCCTACCGATCAGGTTCAGGCCTATCGCAACGGCGCGCCAGATGGCTATGGCAACCGGCCAGAGCGGGCGATTTCTAACGGCGCGGGAAACCCCTGCCGCCACTGTTTGACCTATATTCCCGAAGGCAAAGAGATGCTGGTGCTGGCCCACAGGCCCTTTCCCAAAACGCAGCCTTTTGCCGAAACAGGACCGATTTACCTGTGTGCAGAACCATGCCAGCGGTATGATGCGTCCATGGATTTGCCTCAGGCGTTGACCGACTCTGCCAACTACCTGATCAAGGGATACGGGGCGGATGATCGGATCGTTTACGGAACCGGCATCATCACGCCTCAGGCGCAGTTGCAGGATGCCGCTGAGGCAATCTTTGCTCGCGCCGAGGTGGCCTACATCCACATCCGATCCGCGCTTAACAACTGCTATCACGCGCGGATCGATCGGGCTTAGAGTTTCACGCGGTGCATACCCCGGCGCGGTTGATCGGGATCGTCCGGGGGCAGGTCATCGGATTGGCTTGAGGTCAATGCAAGGAACACATCCTCAAGATCGGCCTCTTCGGTGCGCACGTCGCGGATGCGGATGCCAGCGTGGCGCACCGCCTCGAGCACCTGTTCGGCGCTGGTCTGGTTGCTGTGATACTGCAGCACAAGATCGCCATCGTCGCGCAGCGCGGCGGTCACATCTTCGGCATCGGGCAAAGTCTTAATTGGCGCGTCGGGGACGATCACCATGGTGCGGCTGTCCATCCGGCCCAGCAGGTTGGCGGTGCTGTCCTGCGCGACCTTCTCGCCCTGATTGATGATGGCGATCTCGTCGCACATTTCCTGCGCTTCTTCCAGGTAATGGGTGGTCAGGATGATGGTCATGCCCTGTGCGTTCAGCTTGCGCACGTTGGCCCACAGCATCTGCCGCAACTCGATATCGACGCCCGCCGTGGGTTCATCCAGCACCAGAATCTGCGGGTGATGCACCAACGCCTTGGCCAGCAGCAACCGCCGCCGCATCCCGCCCGAAAGCGTGCGTGCATAAGCCTCGGCCTTGTCGCTGAGGCCCACCAGCTCGAGAATCTCGTCGCTGCGGCGTTCCGCTTTGGGTACGCCATAGAGGCCGGCCTGAACCTCCAACGCGCCGCGCGGGGTGAAGAAGGGATCAAGGTTCAGTTCCTGCGGCATCACGCCGATGGCGGCACGCGACTGGCGCGGGTTGCGGTCCTGATCATAGCCGCAGATCGACACATGCCCCGAGGTCTTGACCACAAGCCCCGCCAGAATGTTGATCAGCGTCGATTTCCCGGCCCCGTTCGGCCCCAGAAGCCCGAAGACCGAACCGCGCGGCACCGTCAGGTCAATCCCCTTCAGCGCCTGCTTTTCGGGCTGGCCCTTGCCGCCGCGATAGGTCTTGCGCAGCCCCTCGATCCTGATTGCCGCATCGGCCATGTGGCTCTTGCCCCCGGTTTGCTCATCGCTCATAAACGCACCTAATACATGCCCGCGAGGCCGACAACCGAAGAAGGACCGCCAGCCGTGACCATCGAAGCGCCGGAAACCAAGATCGTGGAAACCTCTCGCGTCGCCTGTGACGGTGGCGAAGGTGCGTTGGGTCACCCGCGCGTCTGGCTGCAAATCCCCGAGGATACCGGCTGGGTCGAATGCCCGTATTGCGATTGCAAATACGTTCTGAAAGGGCGTGAAAGCTGATCGGGCCCGTGTGACCGGGAAGGACAGAGGATGCTGTTTGCAGCCAGGACCATCGACCTTTCCGACCAGCAGCCTATCGCAAACGGCACCGTCCGCAGTGTCTATGAGTTTCCCGGTCATCCCGATCTGCTGATCAAGGTGTTCACCCGTGCCGAGGATCGCGTTTCGCATCGCTGGGGCAAGAGGCTGGCGTGGACACTGGTGCCAAGCGCGCGCTATCGCAGCACTTTGAAGGAAATCGAATGCGAGCTGCGCGTGGCGCTCAAGTTGGGCGCTAATATCCAGGACTCACCCTTGTCGCGCATGCTGGGCGTGGTGCAGACCACCCAAGGTCCCGGTGTCGCCGTCGAGCGGATAAGCGGGCCGGACGGGGCGCTTGCGCAAAAACTCAGCCGGTTTGCGGTCCGGGAACGGATGACCCCTGCGATCCTCGCGGATCTGAACACTTTTGTCGCAAAACTGTTCGATCTGCAGATCGTTGCCCGCGACGTCAAACGATCAAATATCGTCTATGGCATGCGTAGCGAGGCCCCGGCCTTTTTCCTGATCGACGGCTACGGAGAGCGCAACTTGGTCCCCTTGCGCAGCATTTCCAAACGTCTGAATGATCGCTCGCTCAGCAAACAATTCGCGGTCATCGCCCAGAAATCCGGGCTGGTCTGGGACCCGTCGCAGCGCAAATTCTTGAACCGCTGATGGGGGCATGAGCGGCCTCGTCTTTTGCCATCGCATTCGGTACAACTTGGCTCAACCCAGCGCAGGAGCCCTCGTATGACCCAGACCCAATTCGGAAAAGGCTGCCATCTGCATCTGATTGACGGATCGGCCTTTATCTTCCGTGCCTACCACGCGTTGCCACCGTTGACGCGTAAGTCGGACGGGTTGCCGATTGGGGCGGTTTCGGGGTTCTGCAACATGCTGCAGAAATATGTCGAGGGGAATTCCGGGCCGGATGCGCCGACCCATGTGGCGGTGATCTTCGACAAAGGGTCTCATACCTTCCGCAACGATCTGTATGACCTCTACAAAGCCAACCGCGAGGCGATGCCCGAGGACCTGCGCCCACAGGTGCCTCTGACCCGCGAGGCGACGCGCGCGTTCAACATCGCCTGCAAAGAGCTTGAGGGCTATGAGGCCGACGACATCATCGCGACGCTCGCCGTTCAGGCCCGAGAGGCCGGGGGGCGTGTGACCATCGTCAGTTCCGACAAGGACCTGATGCAGCTGGTGGGCGACGGTGTCGAGATGCTGGATGCTATGAAGAACAAGCGCATCGACCGGGATGGGGTATTCGAGAAGTTCGGCGTCGGGCCCGAACGCGTGGTTGATGTGCAGGCTCTGGCTGGGGATTCGGTGGATAACGTTCCGGGCGCTCCTGGGATCGGGGTTAAGACGGCGGCGTTGCTGATCAACGAATACGGCGATCTGGAAACCCTGCTGGACCGCGCCGAAGAGATCAAACAGCCCAAACGCCGCCAGACCCTGATCGAAAAACGCGACCAGATCGAGCTGTCGAAGAAGCTGGTGCAACTGGATGAACAAACGCCGCTCGATTTCACGCTGGACGATCTTGAGGTGCGCGACCCGGAACCCGACGTCCTACTGGGCTTTCTGGCCGAGATGGAGTTCCGCACCCTCACCAAACGTATCGCCGACAAACTGGGGGCTGAGGCCCCGGTCATTGCTGACGCGCCAGCGCCGGTCGCCGAGGCGGAGGAAGCAGAGGTCCTGCCCTTTGATGCGTCGAGGTATGAATGCGTCCGTGATGCCGCTGCTTTGCAGAAATGGATCGATCAGGCCTATGAGCGCGGCTGGGTTGCCGTGGATACCGAAACCACCGGCCTGAACGAGATGATTGCCGATCTGGTCGGAATTTCACTTTGTATCGAAGCTGGAGAGGCCTGTTATATCCCCCTGACCCACCGCGACGGATCGGCGGATGATCTGTTCGGCTCGGATGCGCTAGCCGAGGGGCAGATGCCGTTGGATGAGGCTCTAACACTGCTGAAACCCATGTTCGAAGACCCCTCGATCCTCAAGATCGGGCAGAACATGAAATACGATGCCAAGATTTTCGCGCGCTATGGCATCGAGGTGGCCCCGATCGATGACACGATGCTGATGTCTTACGCCATGCATGGCGGTGAGCATGGGCATGGCATGGATACCCTGTCTGAGCGTTACCTCAGCCACACACCGATCCCGATCAAGCCGCTGCTGGGCTCGGGCAAGTCGGCGATCACCTTCGACAAGGTGCCGATTGACGAAGCCACGGCTTATGCCGCCGAGGATGCGGATATCACGCTGCGCCTGTGGAAGCTGTTCAAGCCGCAGCTTCATCAGGTGCAGGTGACAACGGTGTATGAGACGCTGGAACGGCCCCTGGTGCCCGTGCTGAAAGAGATGGAGATGCACGGCATCAAGGTTGATCGCGATGTCCTGTCTCGCATGTCCAACGCGTTTGCCCAGAAAATGGCCGGGTTAGAGGCTGAAATCCATGAATTGGCGGGTGAGAGTTTCAATGTGGGCTCGCCTGCGCAGTTGGGTGAAATTCTGTTCGACAAAATGGGTCTGGAAGGCGGCAAGAAGGGCAAGACCGGCAAGTATTCGACCGGGGCTGACATTCTTGAGGACCTTGCCACCGAGCATGAACTGCCGCGCCGGGTGCTGGATTGGCGGCAGCTGTCCAAGCTGAAATCGACCTACACGGATGCGCTGCAGACGCATATCAACCCGGATACGGGCCGGGTGCACACGTCTTATTCGATTACCGGGGCCAACACGGGGCGTCTGGCCTCGACCGATCCGAACCTGCAGAACATCCCGGTGCGGACCGAGGAAGGGCGGCGTATTCGTGAGGCGTTCATCGCCGAGCCGGGCAATGTCATGGTCAGCCTTGATTATAGCCAGATCGAGCTGCGTATTCTGGCCCATATCGCCGATATTTCGACCCTGAAACAGGCGTTTGCGGATGGGTTGGACATTCACGCCATGACCGCGTCCGAGATGTTCGACGTGCCGCTGGATGAGATGACGCCGGAAATCAGGCGACAGGCCAAGGCGATCAACTTTGGTGTGATCTACGGCATCTCGGGCTTTGGTCTGGCGCGCAACCTGCGCATTCCACGGGCCGAGGCGCAGGGCTTCATCGATCGCTATTTCGAGCGCTTTCCCGGCATTCGCCGATATATGGATGATACGATCGCTTTTGCGAAAGAGCATGGCTATGTGCAGACGCTGTTTGGCCGCAAAATCCATACACCCGAGATCAATGCCAAGGGCCCGCACGCGGGGTTTTCGCGTCGGGCGGCGATCAATGCGCCGATACAGGGGACTGCAGCGGACGTGATCAGGCGCGCGATGGTTCGAATGCCGGACGCTATCCACAGCTTGCCCGCGAAAATGTTGCTGCAGGTCCATGACGAATTGCTGTTCGAAGTGGCCGAGGATGCGGTGGATCAGACGATCTCGGTTGCGCGTGCGGTGATGGAGGGCGCGGCGGACCCGGCGGTCAAGCTGGATATCAAGCTGGTGGCCGATGCCGGACAGGGCGCAAACTGGGCCGAGGCGCACTAGGCGCCGCGCCGCTCATCAGGCCCTGCGGGCCCTCTTCGCAGCGGGTCAGGCCTCGGGCCTGACCAGGCGCGCGATCAGGCGTTTTACGGAAGGACCCAGTGTCAGGATCACGGTAAACGCGATGGGCCAGCAGAAGGCCCATGAGGCCATCCAGTCTCCGAAGGTCGAAGGACCAAGGCCTACGGCTTTGACCGTTGCGATGCCGGTGACAATGCATGACATGAGGCCGGACATGATCAAAGCGAACAGGGCATTGGCAAAGCGGGCAGGGATCATGGCGGGTGTCCTTGGCTTGTATATGCCCTCAATTGCGCGATTTTGGCCTGAAAATCCAGCGTTGATGCCGGCGTTATTGACGCATCCAGCCCAGCGACTCTTCGGTCCGACCCGTTGAAGGGGTGTATTCGGCACTGACCCAGCCGGTATAGCCAGACTGATCTATGGCGTTGAATAACATGATAAAATCCAGCTCTCCCCGACCGGGTTCCGAGCGGTCCGGCGCGGCCCCGATCTGTGCATGGACCACACGTGGATGAAACCTGTGCCAGATCGCCAGCGCATCGCCATGGATCATCTGCGCGTGAAAACTGTCATATTGCAGGCCGACATTGGGTCGGTCGACACGGTCCAGAACCTCGGCCGCAAGATCGTAGTCGTTCAGGAAATAGTCAGGCTGTGACACGGGGTTGAGCGGCTCTATGGCGAACTGCTGGCTGGGCGCGGTATCTGCAGCCCATTGCAGGTTCTCGACAAAGCAATTCAGGGCTTCGGGCCCCGAGGCATATCCGGCCATAACGTGGATGATATGAGGCCGCAGAAGGTCGGCATAGCGCAGAACACGCCGGATGTCGGATTGAAACCGGGCGCTGCCGCCCGGCACGGCAGCGTAGCCAGGTGCGCCGCCCGTATAGTTCGGGGGCGGCGTGTTGATCAGCACCAGATCAAGGCCATTGGCAAGCAGTGCCCGGCGGGTCTCTTTCGCGGCCAGATCATAGGGGAACAGGATCTCGACCGCGTTGAATCCGGCCTGCGCGGCGGCGGCGAACCGGTCGAGATAGGGATGCTCGGTAAACAGAAGAGACAGGTTGGCGGCAAATCGGGGCATGTGAGATCGGTTCTTTAGCTCAGCGGAGCGTAGCGATCACAACTGATGTGGGAAAGAGGCCGAAAACGACAGATTGTCGAAAATCGACCAGATCGCGGGCTACGAATCAGCAACCATCTGCCCAACGCGGTGCCCCTTTTCGAGGGGGCCGTGCCCACGAAAAGGTCTGATCACGATGGCCATGAGCCCGGAACCCGCGCGCGGGACCACTCTTGCTGTATCCGACGCTCGGCAGGCGGCGTTCACCGGCAACACGCTGGCGGTGGCGTCGATGCTGACATGGGCGGCGGGTTTCCCGGCGGCCGAGATCTTGCTGCAAAGCTGGCCTCCGATCGCTTTGTTTGCTGCGCGTATGGCTTTGGCGGTGCTGGTCATGGTGCCACTCTGGCTGCTGCTGGACGGGCCCGCGCGGGTGCTGCGCGCGCGCTGGGGGCATGCCATGGTGGTCGGTGGTCTGGGGATCGGTACCGGCATGTTCCTGATCCTCGTGGCGCAGAAACTCACAGATCCGGTGACCGTTGCCATCATTGCCTCATGCGCGCCGCTGATTGCGACGCTGCTGGAACTGGCGGCGGGCACGCGGCGGCTGCGGTGGAGGTTTGCGCTGGGTATGGTGATCTCGATCATCGGCGGGCTGGTCGCCACAAGCGCGGTGGCCCCGGCGCAGCTGGGGCTGGGCGCGGCGTGTGCCGTGGTCTCGACCGCGCTGTTCTGCTGGGCCAGCATGGCCACCGCGCGCGATTTCCCCGAGCTCAGCCAATTGGGCCGCAGCACCATCACCCTGGCCGGAGGATTGCTGACCGCCGTCGTGCTGGTCCCCATTGCGGGCCTGTCAGGGTTCAATGTGATGCCCGTACGGCCCGTCGATGTGCCACAGGTCGGGATGCTGGTGTTCTATGCGCTGTTTTCGCTGGGCCTGAGCCAGTTTTTCTTCATCGCATCCGTGGGCAAGCTGGGGGTCGCGCTGGCCTCGTTCCACATCAATATCGCTCCGTTCTATGTAATGGTGATCATGATGGCGATGGGAGAGGACTGGAACTGGACCCGCGCGCTGGGCGCGGCGCTTGTCGCGCTGGCGGTGGTGCTGGCGCAGGATCGCAAACCCCGCCCGGTTCAACCTTCGAGCGCGTCGGACGCGATCAGCGGAAAGAACTGACCGCCGGACCAGACGCCGAACCAGCCATTAAGATGGGTACCGATCTCGACCAAACGGTAAAAGCTTTTGCGATCGATGCGGGCCTCAAGGTTGGCGCGAACCAATATGTAGGGAGATGGCTCATCCGTTTCTGGATCAAGGACAATTCTGATCGGATGGTCTGGCCCGGCTATGGCCGTGTCCCCCACCTGCGTCGTGAAGGTCAGTTGCTGTGCCTCACCGCTACCTTCGGGATCGAAATCGACGGCGATGAACGGCGCATCCTCGACGGTGATTCCCACCTTTTCGACCGGCGTGACCAGAAAGTACTTGCCGTCTTCTTTCTTAAGAATTGAGGAAAATAGCTTCACCAGCTCGAACCGGGTGATGGGTGACCCTAAATAACTCCAAGAGCCATCTTTGGCGATCCGGATGTCCAGATTGCCGCAAAACGGAGGATTCCACAGATGAACGGGCGGCAAACCCCGCGTTTTGGCCGCTTTGACCGATGCCGCCAGACCGTCTGGCGAGGGTGTCACGGGTTTTTGTCCGCTCATTGCTTTTGCCATTTCCTCTCAGCGCGATACACTTCAACCATAACAGTCCACGGAAGGGAACCTCATGTCCGAACCTGCCGACCTCGTGTCCGAGATCGAAGCGCTGGAAAACAAGCTGCAAGAGGCGAAATCCTCGATCACCCGCCGCTTTATCGGGCAGGAGAGGGTCGTGGACCTGACGCTGACCGCACTTTTGTGCGGCGGTCACGCTTTGTTGATCGGTCTGCCGGGTCTGGGCAAGACGCGGCTGGTGGAAACGCTTTCGACCGTGATGGGCCTGAATGGCAACCGCATCCAGTTCACGCCTGACCTGATGCCAGCCGATATTCTGGGGTCCGAGGTTCTGGACACCGCCGAGGATGGCAGCCGTCATTTCCGCTTTATCTCTGGCCCGATCTTCTGCGAATTGCTGATGGCGGATGAGATCAACCGCGCCAGCCCCCGGACCCAGTCGGCGCTGCTGCAGGCGATGCAGGAACGCACCGTGACGGTTGCGGGTGAGGACCGGGATCTGGGCGTCCCGTTCCATGTGCTGGCAACCCAAAACCCGATCGAGCAAGAGGGCACATACCCATTGCCCGAAGCACAGCTTGACCGTTTTCTGGTGCAGATCGACGTTGAATACCCCGATCGCCAGACCGAGCGCGATATTCTGCTGGCCACCACCGGTGTTCAAGAGGAAGAAGCGCACCAGATTTTCACCAAGGAAGAACTGCTTGCTGCGCAGGTTCTGTTGCGCCGGATGCCGGTGGGCGAGTCGGTGGTGGAACTGATCCTCGATCTCGTTCGCGCCTTCCGTCCGGATGAGGCGGGCGTCTCCGAGCGGGTAAAGGAAACCGTCGCCTGGGGTCCCGGACCGCGCGCGGCGCAGGCGCTGATGATGACCGTGCGGGCCAATGCGATGTTGCAAGGGCGGCTGGCCCCCAACGCCGAGGATGTGCTGACCATGGCGCGACCGGTGCTCAGCCACCGAATGGCGCTGAACTTTGCGGCGCGGGCGCGCGGCGACAGCCTGTCTGACCTGATCGAGTCCACTGCCGCCGGTCTGGTCCGCACCGAGGCTGCGGCGTGAACGCCGCCCAGACCCTACGCGAACGATCTGAGGCCGAGGCGTCCCGGCTGCCGCCCCTGTTGGCGCGCGCCGAGCATCTGGCTGGAACCGTTTTGCTGGGTGACCACGGACGGCGACGCTCGGGTCTGGGGGATGATTTCTGGCAATACCGCCCGGCGCAGATCGGTGACAGTCGCCGCCTGATCGATCACAGGCGTTCGGCCCGTGGCGATCAGCAGTTTGTGCGCGAACGCGAATGGCAGATTGCGCAGTCGATCATGCTGTGGGTCGATCAGGGTGCATCGATGCGGTTTGCCTCGGACAAGAGCTTGCCGACCAAGGCGGATCGCGCGCGTCTGTTGGGTCTGGCTACCGCCATCCTGTTGGTGCGTGGCGGGGAACGTGTGGGGCTAACTGGCACCACTCTGCCGCCCCGACGCGGCAATGCGCAGATCATCCGTTTGGCGCAGGCGTGGTCCGAGGACTCGCAGACGGATTACGCCCCGCCCGAACACCGCGCCATGATCCCCCATGCCCGCGCGGTTTTCATATCCGATTTTCTCGGCCCGCTGGATGAGGTCGAACTGGCCCTGACCAAAGCCGCCGACCGGGGCGTGCGCGGGGTGTTGCTGCAGGTTCTGGATCCCAGCGAGGAATCCTTTCCCTATGCCGGGCGCACCATTTTCGAAAGCGTCGGTGGCACAGCACGACACGAGACGCTGAAGGCCGCCGACCTGCGGGATCGCTATCTGGATCGCCTTGCTGCGCGCAAGGATGCGCTGACGCAGTTATGCCGCGCGACCGGCTGGCAGATGGGCCTGCACCATACTGGTGACAGCGCGCAATCGGCTCTGTTGTGGCTCTATCGTGCGCTGGATGGGGGTGCGCAATGACGGTTCTGGCGGGCATCGGCTTTACCGCGCCTTGGGTGCTGCTGGGTCTGCTGACCCTGCCGATCCTGTGGCTGATCCTGCGCGCGGTGCCGCCTGCGCCGATCCGTCGCCTCTTCCCGGCGGTGACCCTGCTGCTGGGTCTGAAGGATGACGAAAGCGTCTCGGACCGCACCCCATGGTGGCTGCTCTTGCTGCGGATGCTGGCGGCGGCGGCGATCATTATCGGGCTGGCGGGGCCGGTACTGAACCCCTCGCGCGATGAGACCGGGTCGGGGCCGCTCTTGCTGGTGCTGGATGCCAGTTGGGCGGGGGCGACGCGCTGGTCCTCGACGCTGGATCAGATCGACGCGCAACTGACCGAGGCCGGTCGCGCCGGTCGCCCCGTCTCGATCCTGCGCCTGACCGAGCCCGAAGCCCCGGTATTTCAAGCAGCCGAAGCCTGGCGCGGGCGTTTGCCGGGCCTGACGCCGATGCCGTGGCAATCCACCGAGGCGCAGATCGACCAGATCCTCACAGCGCTTGCGCAGGTTGAGGGCGGCTTTGACACCCATTGGTTCAGCGACCGGCTGGACTATGAGGGACATGATCGTCTGACCGCTGCCCTGAAAGAGCGCGGGGATGTGATCGTCTACCAATCCTCCGGTCCCGTCACCGCGATCCTGCCGGCCAGCTATCAGGATGGCGCGATCCAGCTTAGCGTGTTACGCGCCAATCCCGGCCCCGCAGAAACCGTCACCGTTCTGGCGCAGGGGCGTGATCCGGCGGGTGCGATGCGGGTGCTGCAATCCACGCCGCTGGAGTTCGAAAACGGCTCTACACAGGCGCAAATTGATCTTGCGCTGCCCTCGGAACTGCGCGCGCGGATCACCCGCTTCGAGTTGCAAGGGCAGCGCTCGGCGGGGGCCGTGACCTTGACCGATGACAGCCTGCGGCGGCGCGAGGTTGCGCTGATTGCAGGCAGCCTGAACCGCGAGGGGCTGGAGCTGCTGTCGCCGCTGCATTACCTGACACAGGTGCTGATCCCGACCGCTGACTTTGTCGAAGGCGGTCTGGCCGAGGTTTTACCCGCCAACCCCGATGTCATTGCGCTGGCCGATGTGGCCAAGCTGTCTGACTCAGAGCAGGCGGGGGTGATCGAGTGGGTTGAACAGGGCGGGTTGCTGCTGCGCTTCGCCGGTCCGCGCATGGCGGCCAGCGATCTGGGTCGCGATGAGGAAGATACTCTGCTGCCGGTTCGTTTGCGCAGCGGTGGCCGCTCGGTCGGCGGGGCCATGAGTTGGGGTGAGGCCAAAGGGTTGGCACCGTTCCCCGAAAACTCGCCCTTCCATGGGTTGACGATCCCCGAGGATGTCGCCGTGACCACGCAGGTGATGGCACAGCCAGACCCTAATCTTGCCGATCGGGTGATTGCGTCGCTGTCCGATGGTACGCCGCTGGTGACCCGTAAACCGCTGGGGCTGGGGCAGGTGGTGCTGTTCCATGTCACCGCAGACGCGGAGTGGTCCAGCCTGCCACTGTCGGGTCTGTTTGTCGAAATGCTGGACCGGCTGGCCGTCGCATCCGCCGCCAAATCGCGGCAAGAGGCGCAGATGCAGGGCACAGTATGGGAGCCGGTTCAGATACTGGACGGTTTCGGTACGCTGGCCGACGCGGGCACGTTGGCCGGGGTCGATGGGGTTGATCTGGTCTCGGGCCAGATTGGGCCAGACCTGCGTCCGGGGCTGTATGAAAGCGGCAAGCAGAAACTGGCGCGGAATGTGCTGGCCGAGGATGCGGTGCTGACCCCCGTGGTCTGGCCCGCCGATGTCCCGATCCGGGGGCAGGAGGTCACCACAGAAACTCCGCTGGCGGGCCTGTTGCTGAGCCTTGCGCTGGTGCTGCTGACGATCGATGTCATCGCGTCGCTGGCGCTGTCCGGGCGGTTGGGCTTGGCGCGCGCAACAGCCGTGGCGTTGGGCGCGTTGCTGATTGCACCGGATGCGCAGGCGCAAACGCCGGAGGACACCGATTTCGCGCTGAATGCAACGCAGGAACTGGTGCTGGCGCATGTTTTGACCGGAGATTCTCAGGTCGATGATATCGCATTGGCTGGGCTGCGCGGGCTTGTGCAGACACTGCATTTCCGCACCTCGGTCGAGCCCGCCGATCCTATAGGGGTCGATCTGGAACGTGATGAGCTAGCCTTTTTCCCGCTGCTCTATTGGCCGATCACGCCAGATCAGCCGCAACCCTCGGTCGAGGCTTATGCCAAGCTCAACGCCTATCTACGCTCGGGCGGGATGATCCTGTTTGATACGCGCGACGCTGATATCGCCGGTTTTGGCGCCTCCAGCCCCAATGGGCGCAAATTGCAGCAACTGGCCGGGCCGCTGAATATCCCGTCGTTAGAGCCTGTTCCTCGCGATCATGTCCTGACCCGCGCCTTTTATCTGCTGCAGGATTTCCCCGGTCGCTATTCCGGCACTGAGGTCTGGGTCGAAGCCGCGCCGCCCGATGCCGAACAGATCGAGGGGATGCCGTTCCGCAACCTCAATGACAACGTGACCCCGGTGGTGATCGGCGGCAATGACTGGGCCGGGGCCTGGGCGGTGGATCGCAATGGTCAGTCTTTGCTGCCCGTGGGGCGTGGCTATGCCGGCGAGCGGCAGCGCGAACTGGCCAATCGTTTTGGCGTCAATCTGGTGATGCATGTGCTGACGGGGAACTACAAGTCCGATCAGGTCCACGTGCCCGCCCTTCTGGACAGGTTGGGACAATGACCGGAACCGTCATCCTTGATCCGCTGATCCCGTGGCCCGTGCTGGTCGCCGTGGCCGCAATTGCGCTTGCGGGCGCCGTGCTGGCGCTGTGGCGCGGCCTGTCGGGCTGGGCCCTGCGTGGGTTGGCGGCTCTGGTGATCCTTGGGGCGCTCAGCGGTCCTGTTTATCAGGTCGAGGACCGAGCCCCGCTGACAGACATCGTGCTGATGATCGAGGATGAAAGCGCGAGTCAGACGCTCTCGGACCGGGCCGAGCAGACGGTGCAGACAGCCGATGCGCTGGCCATCGAGATCGAGTCCCGCGACAACACCGAACTGCGCCGGATCAAGGTCGGCGATGGGGACGGCGATGAAGGCACGCAGGTCATGGCGGCGCTGAACGCCGCGCTGGCCGAGGAACCCCGTGCCCGTGTCGCGGGCATCCTTGTGGTCTCGGACGGGATCGTGCACGACGCCGAGCAGGCCCCTGATCTGCCCGCCCCGATGCATCTGCTGCAAACCGGGCGCACCACCGATTGGGACCGCCGCCTGATCGTCCGCAACGCCCCCGCCTTCGCCATTATCGGCGAACCCGTAACCCTGACTCTGCGCGTCGAGGACACCGGAGCCGCCCCCGCAGGTGCCACAACCGCGCCGCTTGAGATTTCGGTCGACGGGGCCGAGCCAGAGCAATTTACCATCCCCATCGGTCTGGATGTTGAACTGCCAATCACGCTGCCCCATGGCGGGCGCAACGTCATCCAGTTCACCGTGCCCGAGGCCGAGGGCGAGCTGACTGACCGCAACAACACCGCCCTGATCCAGATGAACGGCGTACGGGACCGGCTGCGTGTGCTGCTGGTTTCGGGCGAGCCGCATCCGGGCGGGCGCACCTGGCGCAATCTGTTGAAATCCGACAGCTCGGTCGATCTGGTTCATTTCACCATCCTGCGCCCGCCCGAGAAACAGGACGGCGTACCCGTTGACGAACTTTCACTGATCGCCTTCCCGACGCGCGAGTTGTTTCTGGAGAAGATCAACGATTTCGACCTGATCATCTTTGACCGCTACAAGCGGCGCGGTATCCTGCCTGCGATCTATCTGGACAATGTCACCAACTACATTAATGACGGTGGCGCGGTGCTGGTGAATGCCGGGCCGGATTTCGCCACTGCCGACAGCATCTTCCGCTCGCCGCTCGGGCCGGTGATTCCCGCCCAACCCACCGCCCGCGTTATCGAGGAACGCTACGTACCCATGGTCACTGATCTGGGTGAACGCCATCCTGTAACCACCGACCTCGGTGATGCGGAACACTGGGGCGCATGGCTGCGGCAAGTGGATGTGCGGCAGCGCTCTGGCGAGATGCTGATGTCCGGTGTCGAAGACCGCCCGCTGCTGGTGCTGGACCGCGTGGGCGAGGGGCGCGTGGCGCTGATTGCCTCGGATCACGCCTGGCTCTGGAGTCGTGGCTTTGAAGGTGGCGGCCCGCAGTTGGAACTGCTGCGTCGTCTGGCCCATTGGATGATGAAAGAGCCCGAGCTTGAGGAAGAGGCGCTGTGGGCCGAGGCCAATGGCCAGTCGATGCGCATCATCCGCCAGACCCTCGCGGATGAGGTTGGACCGGTCACCATAACCCGCCCCAATGGCGACACGCTTGAGATCACGTTGGACGAGGTGTCCCCCGGTCGGTTCGAGGCGCAGTATTTCGGCCCCGAGATCGGCCTCTACCGTCTGCAGGAGGGCGAACATTCTGCCGTCATCGGCCTGGGCCCCGCGGCCCCGAAAGAGTTCGAACGCACCATCGCCACCGATGAGATTCTGAGCCCGACGCTGGCCGCCCTGCGCGGCGGCATTATCCGCGTCGAAGACGGTCTGCCCGCGATCCGCAATGTGCGTGCCGGACGTCCTGCAGCCGGGCGCGGCTGGATCGGACTGACCCCGCGCGAGGCCTACGAGACCCGAGATGTCACGCAGGCCGGGTTGCTGCCGCCTTGGCTGGTGCTGCTGCTGGCCGGAGGGTTCCTGCTGGGCGGTTGGCTGCGCGAGGGGCGGCACTAAACGCGTTTAAGCACTTTTTCACGCTCTGTCGCGATGCTGTGTCCGAAGCAGTGCGGGAAATCTCATGAGTCTTGCGGAAAAACTGGCACAGGAACGGCGCGCGCGTCTGGCCGCTGAACGCCTGTTGCAGCAAAAACAGGCCGAGCTTTCTGCGGCCAATCGCAAACTGGGCCGCCACGCCATTGCCCTGACCCGTCAGATTGATGAAACGCAGGCTGAGGTCGCGACGGTGCGCGTCGAGAATGAAAAGGTCAAATCCGACCTGACCGCCGCCAACGCAAAGATCGAAGTTGCCGAGCGTCGCCTCTGGCACTCGATCCAGACCATCCCGGACGGCTTTGCCTTTTTCGATGGGAACAACACGCTGGTTGGTGCCAACGCCGCGTATCTCAGCGTGTTTGACGGGCTCGAGGAGGTCGCGCCGGGTATCACCTATGGGCGTATTCTGGAAATCCTGACCCATGAGGGAATCGTTGATATCGGCACCGAGTCCATGAGTGACTGGCGCGCCCGCATGCTGGACCGATGGACGCAAACGCATCCGGATCCCGAAGTGATCCAACTGTGGAACGGGCAGTATGTTCGGCTGATCGACCAGCGCGGCCATGGCGGCGACGTGCTGAGCCTTGCGCTGAACATCACCGCATCGGTTCGGCATGAGGCCGAGCTGACAGCCGCTCGTGAGCGCGCTGAGGCCGCAAATCGTGCTAAATCAGCTTTCCTCGCCAACATGAGCCACGAGATTCGCACGCCCATGAATGGCATTGTCGGTATGACCGAGCTGTTGACCGAAACCCCGCTGAACGAGGAACAAAGGCTCTATCTCAGCACGATCCGCAACTCGGGCGAGGCGCTGCTGGTCATCATCAACGACGTGCTGGACTATTCCAAGATCGAGGCCGACAAGCTGACCCTGCACCCCGAGCAATTCGATCTGGAACGCTGCATCCTCGAGGTGGCGATGTTGCTACAGCCCAGCGTACGCGACAAGGGGCTGACCCTGTTGGTGGATTATGACCTATTCCTGCCCACACTCTTTGTCGGCGATCCCGGACGCATCCGGCAGGTTCTGACAAATCTGGTGGGCAATGCGGTCAAGTTCACCGCCGAAGGTCACGTACTGATCCGCGTCACCGGCGTCCCCGACACGAACGCCAACAGCTGCGATATCCATGTGGCCATCGAAGACACAGGCATAGGTATCGAAGCGGACAAGGTGGCCCATATTTTTGGAGAATTCAATCAGGTCGAGGACGCCCAGAACCGCCAGTTCGAAGGGACCGGACTGGGGCTTGCCATTACCAAACGCCTGATCAGCATGATGGGCGGCAGTGTCTGGGTTGAAAGCGAGCTGGGGAAGGGGTCGTGTTTCGGGTTTCGTATCTCCCTGCCCACGGCAGAGGGCCCTCAACCCACGCCACCCGATCTCGAAGGGTGCTTGCGCCATGTGCTGGTGGTCGAAGATCTCGCGGTAAACCGTGCCATTCTGACCAAGCAACTCGGGCGGCTTGGATCGCGCGTATCGGTCTGCAGCAACGGTCATGAGGCACTGTCGCTGGTCGACGATACCTTGGATTTGATCCTATGCGACCATGACCTTCCGGATATGGAGGGGCTGGAGCTGGCGAGCACCCTGCGCGAGAAGGGCTGGAATGATGTACCGATCATCTTGATGTCAGCCAATCCCGGCGTCCTGCACGCTGATCCGGCCCGACACCTGATCGACGGCGTCTTGCAAAAACCCATCCCGCGGGCCGAGCTCTACTGCCGCCTGCTTGACCTCGGCGCACCGGGTTTCAGACCGCAGGACGAACCGCCCGAGACTGTACGAACCGATCTACCGCCGCCTCCACAAAGCCACCGGCGGATGCGCGTCCTCGCCGCCGAGGATAACAGAACCAACCAACTGATCCTGAGGAAGATGATGAAAGATCTGAAGATCGACCTGAAATTTGTCTCGAACGGTTTAGAGGCGGTTGAGGCTCATACGGAATTCAATCCGGATCTGATCTTCATGGATATCTCGATGCCCAAGATGGATGGCAAAGAGGCGACCATCGAAATCCGCCGCCGCGAGATCGGGACGGGCCGCCGCGTCCCCATCGTGGCGCTGACAGCGCACGCCATGGCGGGCGACGACCAGAGCATCCTGGCAGCAGGGCTGGACCACTATTTGACCAAGCCACTACACAAAAACCTGATCCATCAGATGATCCACCAGCATCACCCGGATGGCGCTCAGCCGGTGACTGAGCAGGCGGAACCCGTGGGCCCGGTGTAATACGGTCCTGAAACAGAAAGCGGGATCCGCTCTTCATCTGGCCAAAAATATCCCGGGGAGCGCGAGGGGCTGGCCCCTCGCTCCTGCCTCCGCCAGACTGAAAAAGGCTGACTGCTTCTAAGCGCTGTAAGGACGCACAAATACGGGCTTGTTATCCTCGGACAGGTCCGGCCGATAGGCGTATCCCCCCGTGTCGAACTCCAGCAAACCCGCAGGATCGGTTAACCGGTGCTGAATCACATACCGCGCCATCGCACCGCGCGCTTTCTTGGCGAAGAAGCTGACAATTTTAGGGGTGCCGCCTTTGTCCTCCATGAACACAGGCGTGATCACACGCAATTTCAGCGCTTTGAGGTCAACCGCGCCGAAATACTCCTGGCTGGCGCAGTTGATCAAAACATCCGAACCGACCTCTGCGGCCTGCGCATTCAACGCCTTGCTCAGTTGATCACGCCAGTATTCATACAGATTCTTGCCGCGGCGGGTTTTCAGCCTGCTGCCCATCTCAAGCCGATAGGGCTGAATCGCGTCCAGCGGACGCAACACGCCATAAAGCCCCGACAAAATGCGCAGATGATCCTGCGCCCAGGCCATTTCATCCGCATCCAACGAGGCCGCCTCGAGCCCCTGATAGGTGTCGCCCGCAAACGCCAGAGCGGCTGGGCGGGTCGCCTCTGCGTCGGGCGCTTCGACAAAAGCGCGGTAACGATCGCGGTTCAGGCGCGCCAAGTCGTCGCTCAGGTCCATGAGCTTTTTCAGATCGCCGAGCGTCAGATTGCGGGCGGTTTTAGACAACCGGATCGCATCATCCTGAAAATCGGGTTGCGTCAACTCAACATCGCGCTCGGCCCAGTCCAGCCGCTTGGCCGGGGAAATCACTACCAGCATATCCGCCCTCGTTCCTTGCCTGATGATCGGTATCTAGCCCGCTTGCCGCAGCACGTCCAGAAAGGCGGCGCCAAACCTTTCGTGACGGCGATCGCCCAAAACTTGTTCGATCCCGCGCGCGTCATCCGGGCGCATTTGCGCCACCTTGGCCAGTTGCGAGGCCGAGCAGGTCAAAGGCTTGTCGATCCCGTCCGGCCCACGCGCCAGATCGTTCTGAACGGCCAGCAACTGATCATAGATCTCGCCTTGTTCGCGACCGGCCAGCTTACGGCGGGCGGGGTGCAGGGCCTCGGCCTCTCCGGCGATCACCTCAAGGAAGGTATCGCCATAGCGTTCCAGTTTCTTGGCCCCGACACCGCCGATCCGGGCCATCTCGTCCAGCGTCATCGGGCGTTTCTCGGCCATTTCAATCAGGGTGCGATCGGGGAAGATGACATAGGCCGGGACCCGCTGCGTTTCCGCCAAGGCACGGCGTTTAGCCTTGAGCGCCGAAAGCAGCGGTGCGTCCTCTTCGGCAACCATTGCCTTGACGGCGGGGCGGCGGGTGGCCTTGCGGATCGTGTCCTTGCGCAGGTCTATCTGCGCCGCGCCCTTCAGGATCGGTTTGGCGGCCTCGGTCATCCGCAGCGCGCCGTGGCGGTCGGGATCGGGGCGCACGAGGTCATGCCCCATCATCTGCCGGAAGATCGCCTGCCATTGCGGGCGCGACCAGTCCTTGCCGATGCCATAGGTGGGCAGCACATCATGGCGGCGGGCGTGGATTTTGTCGGTTTCGTTGCCCAGCAGGATATCGATCAGATGGCCAGCGCCGAACCATTCCTCGGTGCGCAGGATTGCGGACAGAGCCATGCGGACGGGCGTGGTGCCGTCGAATATCTCGGGCGGCGTATCGCACAGATCGCATTTACCGCAGGGCTCGGCCTGTTCCCCGAAATAGCCCAGCAGAGTCTGGCGTCGACAGATCAGCGCCTCGGCCAATCCAAGCAGAGCGTTCAGCCGGGCATGGTCGGCCATGCGGCGTTCCGGCGGGGCAAGGCCTTCGTCGATTTGCGACCGGCGTAGGCGGATGTCATCGGGTCCAAATAGGGTCAGGGTTTCAGCAGGGCCTCCATCGCGACCCGCACGGCCGATTTCCTGATAGTACGCCTCGATCGATTTCGGCAGGTCCGCATGGGCGACCCAGCGGATATCGGGTTTGTCGATGCCCATGCCGAAGGCGACGGTGGCGACCACGATCAGCCCGTCCTCGCGCGCAAAGCGGGTTTCGACAATGCGCCGGTCTTCGGGGTCCATGCCGCCGTGATAGTGGCAGGCAGAATGGCCCTCGGCCCGCAGAGCCTGCGCCAGCACCTCGGTCTTGTTGCGGGTGCCGCAATAGACGATGCCGGATTGCCCTTTGCGGGCGGCGGCGAAATCGAGGATCTGTTTGCGCGGCCCGTCCTTGGCGGCAAAGGCCAGATGGATGTTGGGACGGTCGAACCCGCGCAGGAATTTCCGAGGCGCGGTGCCGTCGAACAGTTTCTCGACAATCTCGTCCTGCGTTTCGGCGTCTGCCGTGGCCGTAAACGCAGCCAGAGGCACGTTCAGCGCGCGCCGCAACTCTCCGATCCGCAGATAGTCGGGTCGAAAATCATGGCCCCATTGGCTGACGCAATGGGCCTCATCGACGGCGATCAGGCTGACATTGATCCGGCGCAGCATGCCCAAGGCGGACCCGGCGGCCAGCCGTTCCGGGGCCATGTAAAGCAGTTTGAGCCGCCCGGCTTCCAACGCCTCCCACACGGCATCGGTTTCCTCGGGCGTGTTGCCCGAGGTCAGTGCCCCGGCCTCGACCCCGGCTTCCTGCAGTCCGCGCACCTGGTCGCGCATCAGAGCGATCAGGGGGGAGATGACCACTGTCACCCCATCGCGCAGTAGTGCAGGCAGTTGAAAGCACAGGGATTTCCCGCCGCCCGTGGGCATGATCGCCAGCACGTTTTCGCCCGCCGTCACGGCATCGACAATCTCCTCCTGCCCGGGACGGAAGGCGTCGAATCCAAAGACGTCTCGCAACAAGGGTGCGGAGTCGAACATCTGCGGGGTGGCCCTGTATTAAGGTTTATCTGCTCTTAAGACAGGACCATCACATACTAAGATTCGGTGAACAAGAGGTCAGACGAAATAGACCATATTGTTGATCAGGATGATCCGCAGCGCATAGACCGCGATCAGCACCACCAGAGGTGTCAGGTCCAGCCCGCCCATATTGGGTAGAACCCTGCGGATCGGGCCATAAATAGGCTCTAACAAACGATTCAGCCCGTACCAGATTTGCGCCACAAGCTGTTGGTTCAAGTTAAGCACCTGGAAGTTGATCAGCCAGCTCATGATCACATGGGCCAGGATGATGAACCAGACAATGTCCAGGATCAGCAAAAGGATTTGGATCAGCGACAGCATGGGCACTCCGTTCTTCGATTGCCTGAGACCTAAGCGTCGCGGCGGCAAAGAGCAAGTGCGGTGCACTCAGCGCTTGCGCATCGTCTGAAAGCCTCGTCTTATGAATGCAACAATAAGCAGGGGCAGTCATGGCTGAGATTTCCAAGCGCAAGCGCATTTGGGGCTGGTGGTTTTTCGACTGGGCCAGTCAGCCTTATCATTCGCTCTTGGTGACCTTCGTCTTTGGCCCCTATTTTGCCGGGGTGGCTGCGGGCTATTTCTCGGGTGCTGGTCTGGACGCCGACGCTGCCGCTGCGCGCGCGCAGACCGTCTGGGCAAACTGTCTGACCATCACAGGGCTGATCATCGCTTTCGGCGCCCCGTTTCTGGGTGCGATGGCGGATGTCTCGGGGCGGCGCATTCCCTGGATTTTCGGGTTTTCGGTCATGTACGCGGTGGGCTCAGCTGCGCTTTGGTACACGATGCCCGATGGCTCGAATATGTGGTTGATGCTGTCGGCCTTCGGGTTGGGTTTTGTGGGGGCCGAATACGCGCTGATCTTCATCAACTCGCAGCTTCCCGAACTTGGGGATGACAATGAAGTGGGAGAGATTTCGGGGTCTGGTTTCGCCTTTGGTTATTTCGGTGGTCTGATCTCGTTGGCGATCATGCTGACGCTGTTCGTCGAACAGCCCAACGGCAGGACTTTGATCGGGATAGACCCTGTTTTCGGGCTTGATGCTGCCGCGCGAGAAGGTACGCGGTTCGTCGGTCCGTTTACGGCCGTATGGTTCATCCTGTTCATGGTGCCTTACTTCCTGTGGGTGCGCGATGATCCGAGCAGCGGCAGACATGGATCCGTGGGCGATGCATTGCGCCTGCTGGGAAAATCCATCTCGGACCTGCGTCACCGGGTCAGTCTGGCGACCTATTTGGGATCGTCGATGTTTTATCGCGATGCGTTGAACGGTCTCTACAGTTTTGGTGGTGTCTACGCACGTCTGGTGCTGGAGTGGGACCTGATCAAGATCGGCGTCTTCGGAATTGTCAGCGTTCTGGCCTCGGCGATCTTTGCGTGGATTGGTGGCAAGATGGACCGTAAATACGGCCCTAAACCTGTGATTCTGATTGCGATCTGGGTGCTGATCTTCGTCTGCCTCACCGTTGTTTCGATGGATAGGACGCAGATCTACGGCATTGCGCTACCCGAAGGCTCGGCCCTGCCGGATATGGTCTTCTTTGGCTGCGGTGTCCTGATCGGTGGCATGGGTGGTGTTCTGCAATCGGCCAGCCGCTCGATGATGGTGCGCCATACCGATCCGGATGCTCCGGTCGAAAGCTTCGGGCTCTATGGTCTGTCGGGCCGGGCGACGGCCTTTGCAGCGCCGTTGTTGATCGGAGTGGCAACAACTGTGACCGGTAGCGCAAGACTAGGGGTGTCGCCGATCATCGGATTGTTTATTCTGGGCCTAGTCCTGATGCGCTGGGTGAAACCGGAAGGGGATCAGAGCAGATGATTTTACTACGTTTTCTGGCCGTTCTGGCCGCAATGATATGGGCAGGCATGGCAACGGCTCAGCCCCTGGCCAAGCAGTTGTTCGGGTCGCAGAAAGTCGCGTCTCAGCAAAAACCGGCGGCTTTCGGCAGTTACTCGCGCGGATGTGCCGCCGGGTCTGTGCAATTGCCCGAGACCGGCCCCACTTGGCAGGCGATGCGCCTGTCGCGCAACCGCAACTGGGGGCATCCCGAGGCGATTGACTATGTGCAGGACCTCAGCCGCTTTGCCGCGAAACAGCCGGGGTGGAATGGTCTCTATATCGGCGATATCAGCCAGCCGAGGGGCGGTCCGATGACCTCGGGGCATCGGTCCCATCAACTCGGGCTTGATATCGATATCTGGATGCTGCCCGGCGACAACATGCGCCTGTCGCGGAAAGCCCGCGAGAATATCTCTTCGATTTCCCTGCGCCGCGCCAACGGGGCTTTTGTAAACGGCAACTGGACCAAACAGCACCATGCGGTGCTGCGCGAAGCGGCCAAGGACAAGCGGGTTGCGCGCATCTTTGTGTTTCCGGGTGCCAAGGTCCAGATGTGCAAGGATGAGAAAGGCAACCGGGCCTATCTACGGAAAATCCGGCCGTGGTGGGGGCATCACTACCACTTCCACGTGCGCCTGAAATGTCCGCGCGGATCGCAAGGCTGTGTCAATCAGGATCCGCCGCCCAAGGGTGACGGTTGTGCGCAGGCGCAGGAATGGGTGAACAACATCCTGAATCCACCACCGCCTGATCCGAACGCCCCGCCGCCAAAGAAACGCCGCGAGTACCGTTTGGCCGATCTGCCCCAGCAATGTACCGCCGTTCTGCAATCCAACTGATTGCCGCGCTGCTGCTGGCCGGGCCTGCGGCCGCGATGGAGGTCAAAACCGCGACGCATCTGGGCAGCTTCACATGGCGCTTGGATGCCGAGGGGTTCGGCGGTTTTTCTGCGCTGCATATCGCGCAGGACGGCACGCGCATGATCGCGCTCAGCGACCGCGCCCGGCTGTTCTCGGCTCGTATTTTGCGCACGGGTGATCAGATCACGGGCATCACGCACGTTGAACAGTGGCCGGTGCTGTCCAGCGCCGGGCGCGACTTGCGAGGCTATGTGGGCGATTCCGAGGGGATAGCGATTGCACCGGGTGGGGGGCTTTATATCTCATTCGAAGGTGTTCACCGCGTCGCCTATTATTCAGCACCCGGAGTCCATGCCCGCGTCCTGCCACGCCCCAAGGTTTTCAAGGATCTGGCCGCCAATGGTTCGTTCGAGGCACTTGCCATCGACAAAAGCGGGCGGCTCTATACCTTCACCGAGAAAAACCGCACCGCGCAGGGGGACATCCCTGTCTATCGCTGGAATGGCCGGAACTGGTCCACGCCCTTTGTCCTGCCATCACGGGGCAATTTCCTGCCTGTCGCTGCTGATTTCGGCCCGGACGGGCGGCTCTATCTACTTGAACGCGCCGTATCGCTGGTAGGTTTCCGATCCCGCCTGCGTCGGTGGCAAATTTTCGACGACGAACTGCGCGCCGAGGAAACTCTGTTCGAAACCGGCACCGGCCTCCATGACAATCTTGAGGGGCTGTCGGTCTGGCGTGATGATCAGGACCGGCTGCGCGCCACCATGATCTCGGACGATAACTTTCTGGCCCTGCAGCGCACCGAGTTGGTGGAATATCTGCTGCCCGATTGACAGACCGCTGCTGAGGGTCTAGACGCACGGCTTGCCTTGGGACGGTCCCTTGGCCAAGTCGCCGCTACCTTGACAAAACGGGCATCTGAAATGCAACGCAGCTTTATTCCCGGCATCATTGCCATGGCCTCCATTGTTGTGGCCTCGAACATTCTGGTCCAGTTCCTGATCCTTGACGGGCTGTTGACCTGGGGTGCTTTCACCTATCCGCTGGCCTTTCTGGTCACCGATATCATGAACCGCGTCTATGGCGTGGGCCCGGCCCGCAAGGTCGTGTTCGCAGGATTCGTCACCGGTATCATCTGCTCGCTGATCGGCAGCCAGATCATGCTACAGGGCGATGGATTTACCTACGCAGCTGTGCCACTGAGGATCGCGGTTGCCTCGGGAACCGCCTTCCTGATCGCGCAATTGACTGATGTCACAGTCTTCAACGCAATGCGCGGCGGCCGTTGGTGGCGCGCGCCGCTGATCTCGACGCTGGTCGGATCGGCGCTGGACACAGCGATCTTCTTTACGCTGGCCTTCTCGGCCTCGGTCACCTTCTTTGGTGCAAACGCCGATGCAGCGATCAGCTGGGCGTGGGACCCCGTGCCCTTCATGCTGTCCGGCCCGATGGCCCCGCTCTGGGTGACCTTGGCCTTCGCGGACTGGTTGGTGAAGCTGTCGCTGGCGCTTATCGCCCTGATCCCCTTCAAGGTGATCGTCGCCCGCCTGACCGCAGCACAGCCTGCGTAAAAAAGTTCTTTGAGAATGGCGCATCTTGTGTCACCATCCCTATCAACCGCAACAGATAGAAAAGGAGGTGATCCAGTGTCGAGAAAGAGATTGGAGAGAGGTGTCGGAACAACCGGGGGGATCGCCTGCTAGGGCAGCCCTTGGTGGGGCGTTCGCCCCGGCTGGTCGATTGATCTAACCGACCCGACCTCCTGAACTTTCGAAGGGCCGTCCCGCCGGGGCGGCCCTTTTTGTTTCCCGCCGCGCCGGTTAAGGTCCGCCTCATGTTGCGCATCAACGATGATATCGCCCTGCAAGACTGGGAAATGACCGAAAGCTTTGTGCGGTCGTCCGGCCCCGGCGGGCAGAATGTGAACAAGGTTTCAACCGCGGTTGAGCTGCGGTTCGAAGCCGCGCGCTCACCGTCGCTGCCCGATCCGGTCAAGAACCGGCTGAAACGTCTGGCCGGTCGTCGCTGGACCAAAGATGGCGCGATCATCATCCAATGCGAAGAAACCCGCAGCCAGTCCCGTAACCGCGAAATCGCTCGTGCCCGTCTGGCCGAGTTGATCACCCGCGCATTGGTCAAACCCAAGCGCAGGATCGCCACCAAGCCGACCTATGGCTCGGTCAAACGGCGGCTGGCGGCCAAAAAGGCACGCGGGGACGTCAAGGCGCTGCGGGGTAAAGTCTCGGAAGAATAATCTGGTAACTTTGCGCGGCCTTGCTAGTCTGACCCCGGCAAGGGAGAGCAAGATCATGAGGTTAGAGGGCAAAACCGCAATCGTCACCGGCGGCGCGTCTGGTTTCGGGGCGGGTATCGCGCAGAAATTCCTGACCGAAGGGGCTCGTGTGATGATCGCCGATATCAACGGCGAAGCCGCGCAAGACATGGCTGCACAACTTGGGCCGAACGCCATCGCGCAGCAGGTGGATGTGGGCGACAGGGCCTCGGTTCAGGCGATGGCCGACGCAGCCCATGCCGCCTTTGGCCAGCTCGACATTCTGGTCAACAACGCAGGCGTCACCCACCTGCCGACGCCGCTGGAAGACGTCAGCGAGGACGATTTCGACCGCGTCTTCACCGTGAACATGAAGTCCGTCTACCTCACCGCGCGCGCCTTTGTCCCGCACATGAAAGCGCGCGGCGCAGGTGCGATCCTGAATGTGGCCTCCACGGCGGGCCTGTCCCCGCGCCCGAACCTGAACTGGTACAATGCCTCCAAAGGCTGGATGATCACCGCGACAAAAACCATGGCCGTCGAACTCGCCCCGGCAGGCGTCCGCGTCAACGCCATCTGCCCGGTAGCCGGCGAAACCCCGCTACTCAAATCCTTCATGGGTGAAGACACGCCCGAAATCCGCGCCAAATTCCTGTCGACCATCCCGCTGGGCCGCTTCTCTACGCCCGAAGACATGGCCAACGCGGCCCTGTTCCTCTGCTCGGACGAAGCCAGCATGATCACCGGAACAGCCCTCGAAGTGGACGGAGGCCGCTGTATCTGATCCGCCCCTTCATCTGGCCAAAAATATCCCCGCCGGAGGCAGCGCGCGTCAGCGCGCTTCCCGGCTCAACCCCGAAACCAACATGACCCCCGGACCCAGAAACCTCATCACCGATATCCCCGGCCTGAAGGTCGGCAACGCGCAGGACGAACGCCTGAAATCCGGCACCACTGTCCTGACCGCAGAGCAACCTTTCACCGCCTCGGTGCATGTCATGGGCGGCGCCCCAGGCACGCGCGAAACCGACCTGCTCGCGCCTGACAAATCGGTCGATCGGGTGGACGCGATCGCACTCTCTGGCGGCTCGGCCTTCGGGCTGGATGCCTGTTCGGGCGTGTCGGACGCAATGCGGGCCGAGGGGCGCGGGTTTCCGGTGGGCGCGGCCATCGTTCCCATCGTGCCGGGTGCGATTCTGTTCGACCTGCTTAATGGTGGCGACAAGAACTGGGCTGAGAACCCCTATCGCGCCCTTGGCAGGGCGGCTTACCGGGCGGCTTCACAGCAATTTGAGCTGGGCACCGCCGGGGCCGGCACAGGGGCCTTGGCTGCGATGCACAAGGGCGGGCTGGGATCGGCCTCGCTGGTGCTTGAAGACGGGATAACAGTTGGCGCTCTGGTCGCGGCAAACCCATTGGGCAGCGTGACCACAACAGGCGACCGCCATTTCTGGGCGGCCCCGTTCGAGATTGATGCTGAATTTGGCGGCCTTGGGCCAGACCCCATGTCAGGCCTTGGGCGAACCCATACCAGCCTCAAGGCACAGATGATGCATCCCGCGCCGCCCGACCGTGCAAACACCACCATTGCTGTGGTTGCAACCGATGCAACCCTGACCAAACCGCAATGCCAGCGGTTGGCGATGGCCGCCCATGATGGTATCGCCCGTGCTATCGTTCCCGCCCATACGCCGGGGGACGGAGACCTCGTTTTCGGGGTCAGCACCGGCGCACGCGCGGTTGAGCCTGACGCATTGGCGATGATTGGCCATGCCGCCTCGGTCTGTTTGGCGCGCGCGATTGCACGGGCCATCTATCTGGCAACCCCCTGCGCGGGCGATCTTCTGCCCTGTTGGTCGCAGCTACATGACTTAGGTTAAGGACGATCATAGTCGGGCTGTGACACAGTGCCCGCGCGCGGCAATCTGCGCGTTGACTCTTGGCTGTGCCGGCGGTCCATTCGGTGCAGCCAATTCGTATCGGAGCAAAAGCTATGAATCGTATCCTTGCCACCGCTGTTGTAGGCCTGCTGGCCCTGCCTGCTTATGCCGAAGGCGATGCCGAAGCCGGCAAAAAGGAATTCAACAAATGCAAATCCTGCCACCTGATCGCCGATCCCGCCGGTGAGGTCATCGTCAAGGGCGGCAAGACCGGACCGAACCTGTATGGTATCGCGGGCCGTACTGCGGGGACCGTGGAAGGGTTCAAATATGGCGACAGCATCGTCGCCGCCGGTGAAAACGGTTTGGTTTGGGACGAGGAGACCTTTGTCGCTTACACGCAGGACCCCAAGGCGTTCCTCAAGGATTATCTGGGCGAAACCTCGGCCAAGTCGAAAATGACTTTCAGGCTGAAGAAGGGCGGTGAAGACGTCTATGCCTACCTCGTGAGCGTATCCGGCGAGTAATCCGCCGGAGGCAACCTTGGACCAGATGCAAAAGGCCGCAGCCCCCTGCGGCCTTTCGTGCGATTGAACCCAAGCCCGATTGGCGCCAATTTGGTAAGAAACCGGTGACGCGATCCGCGCCGGATTTCCGACAACAGGAGACGACAGATGGGCATCATGATCCCGGCCTGGGTTGAGGGTGAACTGACCCCCGTCGATAAGCTGGAAGCGCATGAAAAGGGCCTGAAACACAAGGCGGTGTCGGTCTTTCTGGTGCGCGGTACCGAGATTTTGCTGCAGCGCCGGGCGCTGGGGAAATATCACACACCGGGCCTGTGGGCGAACACCTGCTGTACACATCCTGATTGGAAGGAAAGCGCCTCGGCCTGTGCGGTGCGGCGTCTGCGCGAAGAATTGGGGATCACGGGGCTTTATCCCGAATACCGTCATCGGCTGGAATATCATGCGGATGTCGGCAACGGGCTGGTCGAGAACGAGGTGGTCGACGTCTTTCTCGCTCATGTGCGCGGCCCGCTGAAAATCGAGCCTAATCCGGACGAAGTGATGGAGATTCGCTGGATCGACTATCATGACTTGCTGGCCGAGGTCCGGCGCTACCCCGCGCGCTTCACCCCGTGGCTCAAGATTTACCTGCACAATCACGCCGACACGATCTTTGGGCCAGACCTGATAATCTCGGCCAATTCCTAAGCCCGTCTTGCAAGGCGCGGCCAAGCGGCATAGATCATCGCGTCATGGCCAAGCAGAAGACTGACCCGAATTACAAAGTCATCGCCGAAAACAGGCGTGCCCGTTTCGATTACGCGATCGAAGACGATATCGAGTGTGGCATCGTACTGGAAGGGTCCGAGGTCAAATCCCTGCGCGCGGGTGGATCGAATATTGCCGAAAGCTATGCCAGCGTTGACGAGGGCGAGCTATGGCTGATCAACAGCTATATCGCGCCCTATGAGCAGGCGAAGGTCTTCAAACACGAAGAACGCCGCCGCCGCAAGCTGCTGGTGTCACGCAAGGAATTGTCGACTCTGTGGAATGCGACCCAGCGCAAGGGCATGACGCTGGTGCCGCTGGTTTTGTATTTCAACCACAAGGGCCGGGCGAAGCTGAAGATCGGCATCGCCAAGGGCAAGAAGCTGCATGATAAGCGCGAGACGCAGGCCAAGCGCGACTGGTCACGTCAAAAGCAGCGGCTGATGAAAGACCACAGTTAAAACGCCATGGTCGCCTGAACGGCCCTCTGCCAGCGCGCATAGGCGGCATCGCGATCCGCGTCGGCCATTGCGGGTTCAAACCGGCGATCCAGATCCCATGTGGCGGCAAAACCTGCCTGATCCGGGTAAACACCGGCCTTCATCCCTGCCAGCCATGCAGCACCTAAGGCGGTGGTTTCCTGCATTACCGGGCGGTCGACCGGTGCGCCGAGGATGTTTGACAAGCCCTGCATGGTCCAATCGGACGCGCTCATCCCGCCGTCGACGCGCAGAATGACATCGGCCTCAGCCCCCCAGTCGCCCTGCATCGCATGCCACAGGTCGCGGGTCTGGAAGGCGATGCTTTCTAGTGTTGCACGGGCGATCTCGGCCCGGCCCGAGTTGCGGGTCAGGCCGAACATCGCGCCCCGGCAATCGGGCTTCCAATAAGGCGCGCCGAGGCCAGTGAAGGCGGGCACCAGAACCACATGCTGATTGGGGTCGGCCTGCACTGCCAGATCACCGCTTTGCGGGGCCGACTCGATGATCTGCAGCGCGTCGCGCAACCATTGCACCGCGGCCCCGGCGATGAAGATCGAGCCCTCAAGCGCATAGGTTTTCTGCCCGTCCAGTTGATAGGCAATCGTGGTCAAAAGCCGGTTCTTCGACATGACCGGCTGTGTGCCTGTATTCAGCAACGCAAAACAGCCGGTGCCATATGTGGATTTCATCATGCCGGGCTCAAAACAGGCCTGTCCGATGGTGGCGGCTTGCTGATCCCCGGCAACGCCGAGAATCGGGATATTTCCCCCAAATAGGGTCGAATTTCCGAAATCCGACGCGCAATCCTGCACCTCTGGCAGCAGGCTCATGGGTACGCCCAGCAGGTCGCAGATTTCTGCGCTCCATTCCCCTTTGTGGATGTCGAACAGCAGGGTCCGCGCAGCGTTGGTGGCATCGGTCGCGTGGACCCGGCCTTCGGTCAGGCGCCAGATCAGGAAACTGTCGATGGTGCCGAACAGCAACTCTCCGGCCTCGGCCTTTTCGCGAGCCCCGGGGACGGTATCCAGCAGCCATTTCACTTTGGTGCCCGAGAAATACGGGTCCAGCAGCAGGCCGGTCTGGGCGGTCACGTCATCCTCGCACCCGGCCTGTTTGTAGCGGGCGCAAATCTCGGCGGTGCGGCGGTCCTGCCAGACGATGGCGTTATGGATGGGTTTGCCGGTCGCGCGGTCCCAGACCACGGTGGTTTCGCGCTGGTTGGTGATGCCGATCCCGGCGATCTGATCGGATGAGATGCCCGTTGTCGCAATCACTTCGCGGCAAACCTGCAGAACGCTGTTCCAGATGTCTTCCGGGTCATGCTCCACCCAGCCTTCCTGTGGGAAGTGCTGTGGAAATTCGTGCTGCGCGGTGCCCGCACGCTGCATCTGAGCGTCAAACAGGATGGCGCGTGACGACGTCGTGCCCTGATCGATTGCCAGAATATATGTCATACCTACGCCCCTCCCACTTTGGTTTTGCGGGACTTTAGCGCAAACATTGCCAGAACTGCCAGAGGGGAATTACGCCCCTCAGACGGGCAGGTTGTCGATCAGCCGCACGCCATCTGCCCAGGCCGCCACAAACAGGCGGGCGGGGCGGTTGGCATGGGTCAACGGCTCCAGCGTGTCAGCACAGCGCAGCTGGATATACTCCACATCCGCGAACCCCGCCGACAGCAGATCAGTCCGCGCCTGCGCAGCGAGCGGGTCGAAGGCGGCCCCCTGTGTCAGCGCCTCGGCCAAGGCGCGCATGATGCGGTGTTTCTCGGCGGCAATCCGCAGCCCGTCGTCCGAGAGCCTTTGGTTGCGCGATGACATCGCAAGGCCCGAAGGCTCGCGCACTGTGGGGCAGCCGATCACCTCGATTGGGATGTCCAGATCGCGGGACATGCGGCGCACGACCATCAACTGCTGATAGTCTTTTTCCCCGAAATAGGCTCGATCAGCCTGCGTCTGCAGGAACAGTTTGGCGACCACCGTGGCGACACCGTCAAAATGGCCGGGGCGGAATTCACCTTCCATCACATCGGTCAGACCCGCGACCGAGACGGTGGTGGCAAAGCCCTGTGGGTAGATTTCATCCGGACCAGGGACATAGATCGCATCCACCTGATACGGGGCCAGCTTTTGGGCGTCTTCATGTTCGGTGCGCGGGTAGTTTGCCAGATCTTCGGGATTGTTGAACTGCTTGGGGTTTACAAAGATCGTGACGATCACCCGATCCGTGCCGACCTTGGCAGCCTCGACCAGAGACAGATGCCCCTTATGTAAAGCCCCCATGGTCGGGACCACGCCGATGGTCTCGCCGTCGCGACGCCATGTGCTTGTCAGCGCACGCAGGTCAGACAACGTGCGCAGGATCGGCGCACTCATGATTTATTGCCTTTGGCAGGGGCCTGATCTGCAAAAACATGCTCATCGGCCGGGAAGCTGCGGGCACGGACCTCGGCAGCGTATTCGGCGATGGCTGCTTCGGCCTGCGACCCGAGATCGGCGTATCGCTTGACGAATTTCGGTTTGAATGCGGTGAAAAAGCCCAGCATGTCATCCACAACCAGAATCTGACCGTCGCATCCCACCGACGCCCCGATACCGATGGTTGGGATCGGAACCTCACGCGTGATCCGGTCGGCCAAGCCTTGTGGAATCTTCTCTAACACAAGCGAAAACGCTCCCGCCTCAGCCACCGCGTGGGCGTCGGCCAGCACGGCCTCGGCTTGTTCCTCGCGGCCCTGCACCTTGTAGCCGCCCAGCGTGTTGATCGATTGCGGTGTCAGGCCGATATGGGCCATCACCGGAATGCCGCGATTGACCAGAAAGCGGATGGTCTCGGCCATTTCAACGCCGCCTTCCAACTTGACCGCGCCCGCGCCGGTTTCAGACATCAGGCGGGCCGCGTTGCGGAAAGCCTGCGCCGGGTCGTGCTCGTAACTGGCGAAGGGCATGTCGATGACCATCATCGCAGTTTCAAGCCCGCGGGCGACGGCCTGACCGTGCAGGATCATCATCTCCATCGTCACCCCAAGCGTCGAGGTCAGCCCATGCAGCACCATCCCGACGCTGTCGCCGACCAGAACAAAGTCGCAATGGGCGTCCATCAGGCGGGCCATCGGTGTAGTGTATGCGGTCAGTGAGACCAGCGGGTCCGTGCCCTTCCGGGCGCGGATATCCTCGGCATTCGGGGCTTTTTTGCGGGCCGTGGCGCTCATGCTCGCTCCTCGCGGGTTCATGTTGCAGCGCGGGATAGCAGATCGGATAGGGGCGAAGAAACCCCGGTTGCGCGAACAATTCCTTGATTGACCCAAGGTTTAAAGGGAGATTGGTCTCAGAACGATCCGCAATCAGCGGGCCAGCTTTTACAGTGGGGAGTGAAACTTATGGGAATGCAATCGGTTCGGACATTGGCCTCGGCCCTTGCGCTGGGTGCGTCGCTGCTGGCGTCGCAGGCGTTGGCAAAGTCGGATATCACCATCGCGATGCAGCTTGAGCCGCCGCATCTGGACCCGACCAGCGCCGCCGCGCAGGCGATCGATTCGGTGGTTTACACCAATATCTTCGAGGGCCTGACCCGGTTCATGGGCGATGGTTCGGTGGTGCCCGGGCTGGCCGAAAGCTGGGAGATTTCCGAGGATGGCACGGTCTATACCTTCAAGCTGCGCGATGGTGTGACCTTCCATGACGGCACCGCGATGGATGCCGAGGACGTCAAGTTCAGCCTGGACCGCGCCCGGGCCGAGGACAGCGCCAATGCGCAAAAGGCACTGTTCGCCGGGATCGAGACGGTCGAGGTGGTGGACCCGCTGACCGTCAAGCTTACGCTGTCTGAACCCAACGGGAATCTGCTGTTCAACCTCGCATGGGGCGACGCGGTGATCGTTGCATCCGAGAGCATCGAGAACATCAAGACCAACCCCATTGGCACTGGTGCTTTCACCTTTGGCGATTGGGTGCAGGGCGACAGCATCACGCTGAACCGCAACCCCGACTATTGGGGGGATCAGCCTGCGTTAGAGACTGCAACGTTCAAGTTCATCTCTGACCCCACCGCCGCCTTCGCCGCGATGATGGCCGAGGATGTGGATGTGTTCGACAATTTCCCTGCGCCCGAGAACCTGCCCCAGTTCGAGGCTGATCCGCGTTTTCAGGTTCTTGTCGGATCGACCGAGGGGGAAACGATCCTGTCGACCAATAACAAACAGCCACCCTATGACGATATCCGCGTGCGGCAGGCCTTGGCTCATGCGATTGACCGACAGGCCATCATCGACGGAGCGATGTTTGGCTATGGCACGCCCATCGGCACGCATTTTGCCCCCCACAACCCGGCTTACGTCGATCTGACCGGGACATCTGCCTATGACCCGGAAAAGGCCAAGGCGCTGCTGGCGGATGCGGGATTCGAAAACGGGTTCGAAACCACCTTGCACCTGCCGCCGCCCTCTTACGCCCGCCGTGGGGGCGAGATCATCGCCGCGCAACTGGCCGAGGTCGGTATCACCGCCGAGATCATCAACGTCGAATGGGCACAATGGCTGGAGTCGGTCTTCAAGGGCAAGGATTTCGGCCTCACGATCGTCAGCCACACCGAGCCGATGGATATCGGTATCTACGCCCGGCCCGACTATTACTTTCAGTATGACAGCACCGATTTTCAGGCGCTGATGGAGCTGCTGAATACAACCACTGACCCGGATGAGCGCACTCGCCTGATGGGGGACGCACAACGGGTGATCTCGGATGATTATGTCAACGGCTACCTGTTCCAACTGGCCAAGCTGGGGGTTGCCAAGGCGGGCGTGCAAGGCCTGTGGGAGAACGCTCCGACCGCCGCCATTGACCTGACCCAGATCAGCTGGTCCGAATAGGCCGCACAAAGCGGGCAGGAGGCCCACATATGGCCCGATCTATTTTCGCGGCGCTGATGATTGCAACGCTGGCGATCAGCGTATCAATCGCGCGTGCCGATACGCCTTTAGAGCGGGCCGTCTCTTTGTGGCTTGATGGCGACGATGCGCAGTCTTTGCCCTTGCTGGCTGAATTGGCGGTCGAAGGCGATGTGCAGGCGCGCCTGCTTCTGGCGCGGATCGAAACCTCGGATCTCGGCCCGTCGCCTTTCCGGCTGTCTCTGGAGCCCGCGCAGTCGCGTGAACTGTTCCGCCAAAAAGATTGGAGCACGTTCGGGCGTTCTTGGCTGAAAGCTGAAGCCGAGGGGGGGAACGCCTTAGCGGAGTCTTTGCTGGCCGCCAAAAGACCCGAGCCTGACCCTGATCTGATTGCGCGCCTGAATGCGCTGGGCGAGCATCAGGCGACGGATTACCCAACCCGTATCGTCGCCCTCTATGGCGATGCCGATATGCGCGCGGGGCTTTTGTCTGACCCCGCCGTCATGCAGGATCTGAAACCCTTTTTGACTTACCTCACGGCCCAGCCCGAGCCGCGCGGTGATGGTCTGGCCGCGTTGCGCCATATCCAGCCTGACCCTGTTGAGGCAGACTCGGACCCGGCTTTGGCGATGGCGGGGGTATTGGCGTTAGGGCTTGGATACGGCGATCTGTCCCCAGAAAACCCGTGGCGCCCGGCTGTGGAAAACTGGTTGATGACTTCTGAGGCGACCCAACCGATCGCACAGCTTTGCAGCGACCATTGTGGGGACGCCGCCCCGGCTTGCGCTTTTGCGTTCCTCGCCCTGTCCGGCGGGTATTTTGAGGTCATCCGTATCGACAGCCCCTTGGAAGCGATCATTCCGCAGGATGAGTTTTTGCGCAGCCCCCGCGCGCGACTGATGGTTCTGCGCCGAGCGACACTTGCGCGGACGGAAACAAATGAGGACTGGCTGAGTGACAGCCCACAGGCTTCTCAGCTTTCAGCTTGCGCGATCGACCTGATCCGAGAGCAGCGGCAAGCTTACAAGTAGCTGTTGCACCCGCGCGGGTCAGACACTTAACCTGTTACCAATGCTACGCTATACCCTCAAACGCCTATTCTCGCTGGTCCTGAGTCTGGCCGTCGCCTCGGTCGTCATCTTTGCGGTGATCGAGGTAGCGCCGGGCGATCCGGCTGCCTTCATGCTGGGGGTGAACGCGCAAGAGGATACGCTGGCTGCGCTGCGGGCTGAGCTGGGCCTCGATGCGTCGAAGGTTGAGCGGTACTTCAACTGGGTCGGTGGCATGCTGGTGGGGGACTTTGGCACCTCTTATACCTATCGCACGCCGGTGGCGCAGATGGTAGCGGATCGGCTCTGGGTGTCGCTGCCGCTGGCGCTGTATGCGCTGACCCTGTCGACCCTGATCTCCTTTCCGGCCGGGATCTACGCCGCTGCAAGGCGGGGCAGACCGGGCGACGTAGCGGTGATGGGCGCAACCCAGCTGGGCATTGCCGTGCCCAATTTCTGGTTCGCCATGATGCTGGTGCTGATCTTTGCCATCAATCTGCGCTGGTTCAACGCCGGAGGGTTCGCAGGCTGGGACAATGGCTTCTGGACCGGTCTGCATTCCCTGACCCTGCCCGCCATTGCGTTGGCTCTGCCTCAGGCGGCGATCCTTGCGCGGGTCATGCGCTCGGCCCTTTTGGACATTCTGGGCGAGGATTTCATGCGCACCGCCCGCGCCAAGGGTCTGTCGCCCCGTCAGGCGCTGTGGCGGCACGGGGTGCGTAACGCGCTGATCCCGGTGCTCACCATCATCGGGTTGCAGTTTTCCTTCCTGCTGGCGGGCTCGATCATCATTGAGCAGGTGTTTTACCTGCCCGGTTTGGGACGGCTGGTGTTTCAGGCGATCTCGGCCCGCGATCTGATCGTGGTCGAAAGCGTGGTCATGCTGCTGGTCTTTGCCGTGATCACCGTGAACTTTCTTGTCGATCTGGCCTACGCCGCCGTGGACCCCCGCCTCAGGAGCCGCACATGAGCCGCAACCTGATCCTGGGCGCGGCGCTGTCGTCGCTGGTGGTGCTTGCGGCGCTGGTTTCGTTTGTCTGGACGCCCTACGATCACGCGGCGCTGAACATTCCTGAAAAACTGCAACCTCCGAATGCGCAGCACTGGTTCGGGACGGATCATTTCGGGCGCGATATGTTCTCGATGATCATGGTGGGTGCGCGGACATCGATCGCCGTCGCCCTTGTTGCCGTGGGCATCGGGATGGCGCTGGGGGTGCCCCTTGGCCTGACCGCTGCGGCGCGCAAGGGGTCCTGGCTGGATGAATTGATCATGCGCGGCAATGATCTGGTCTTTGCCTTCCCGTCGCTGGTCATCGCTATCCTGATCACTGCCGTGTTCGGGGCCGGAGCGATCAACGCGATCATCGCCATTGGCATCTTCAACATCCCCGTCTTTGCCCGCATCACCCGCGGCGCGGCCCTGTCCCTGTGGGAGCGTGAGTTCATCCTCGCCGCCCGTGTTTCGGGCAAAGGGGCCGCGCGGATTTCGGCGGAACATATCTTGCCCAATGTCACCAACCTGCTGATCGTGCAAGGTACCATCCAGTTCAGTCTTGGCATCCTGGCCGAGGCCGGGCTGTCCTATGTTGGCCTCGGCGCGCAACCGCCCACACCCAGCTGGGGCCGGATGCTGGCCGATGCGCAGACGATGGTTAGTTTTGCCCCGCATTTGGCTCTGATTCCGGGGTTTGCGATCATCGTTACGGTGCTGGGTCTGAACCTGTTGGGCGACGGGCTGCGCGACTGGCTGGACCCGAGGATCAGGGTGGCGCGGGTATGAGTTTGTTGCGCATCAAAAACCTCTCGCTGGCCATTCATGGCGTGTCGATCCTGAAGCGGGTCAATCTGTCCATCGACCCGGGTCAGATCGTTGCCGTGACGGGGGAAAGTGGCTCGGGCAAATCCATGACCGCGCTGGCGGCGATGCAGCTTCTACCAAACGGGGCTGTGGCACAGGGCATGGTCCAATTGGACGGGCAGGATCTGCTGGACCGTCCCGAGCCTCAGATGTGCGCCTTGCGTGGTGCCGCGGTGGGGATGGTGTTTCAGGAACCAATGACGGCGCTCAACCCCGTCAAAACCATCGGCGATCAGGTGATGGAAACGATCCTGATCCACAAGGCCATGCCCCCCGCTCGGGCCCGTACCCGTGCCCAAGAGGTTCTGTCGCGCGTGGGGCTCCCCCCGGATCGCTTTCCCCTCAGCCGCTATCCGCACGAGTTGTCTGGCGGCCAGCGTCAGCGGGTGGTCATCGCAATGGCCATTGCCTTGCGCCCGAAACTTCTGATCGCGGATGAGCCGACCACAGCGCTGGACGTGACCACGCAGGCGCAGATTCTGGACCTGCTGAAAGGATTGGTACGGGAATATGACATGGGTCTGCTGATGATCACTCATGATCTGGCTGTAGTTGCCGATATGGCCGATGAAATCGCGGTTATGCGACACGGTGAAGTGGTGGAAAGCGGCCCGACCCAAGACTTGTTGAAGAACATGCAGCACCCCTATACCCGCATGCTGTTCGAGGCCTCGGGTCATCAGGTCACCCTGCCGGAACCTGCAGGGTCCCGCCCGCTTCTCGAGGTTTCCGGGGTCGTGCGGGACTATCGGCTGCCCCGTAAAGGGTTGTTTGATGCGCCGCGCCAGCATAGGGCGGTCGATGGTGTCAGCTTCGCCCTCAATCGCGGGGAGCGTTTGGGTTTGGTCGGAGAGTCCGGTTGCGGAAAATCGACCCTAACACGGGCGATTTTGGGTTTGGAAGAGGTGCAATCTGGCCAGATCCTGCTGGACGACCAGCCGGTTTTCTCGGGCCACAAACCCAATCTGGCGGTACGGCGCAAGATGCAGGTGGTGTTTCAGGACCCTTATGGCAGCTTCAATCCGCGCCATCGGGTTGCGCGGCTTGTCACTGAACCGTTTCACCTGCTGGATACGGCGCCCACCGGGTCCGAGCGGCAGGACCGCATCGCCGAGATGCTGACCGCCGTTGGGCTCAGCCCCGACGATGCCGGCAAGTATATCCACGAATTCTCGGGCGGGCAGCGGCAGCGCATCGCCATCGCCCGCGCCCTGATCATCCGCCCCGAACTGATCCTGTTTGACGAGGCGGTCTCGGCGCTCGACGTTTCGGTTCGGGCGCAAATCCTGGACCTGCTGGCCGAACTTTGCGAAGCCTACACGCTGACCTATCTGTTCATCAGTCACGACCTGAGTGTCGTACGCACCATCACCGACCGGGTGCTGGTGATGCAATCGGGTAAGATCGTGGAGCAGGGGGAAACCGGTCAGGTCTTTTCGAACCCACAACACCCCTACACCCAAACGCTGATTGCAGCCGCCCCGCGATTGCCCGATATCGAGCTCAGTGTGGCCTAATCGCCCTTGTTAGAGACTGTATGGAGGCCAAAATGACCCAGCAGCCATGGTTTGATCCCACCCTCTGCCTGATCGGAGGACACTGGGGGCCGGCGGTCGGCGGCGAGACCCTGCCGCTGATCAACCCTTCGGATGGAGCCGGGATATGTCAGATCGCACGCGGCACGGCGCCCGATATCGATGCGGCCGTCAAAGCGGCCCGAACGGCCCTGAACGGCGATTGGGGGCGCATGAGCGCGCTGGAGCGGGGCCGTATCCTGGCGCGTCTGGGCCAGTTGGTGCTGGATCGGGTCGAAGACCTTGCCGCGCTTGAGGCGGCGGATGTGGGCAAGCCGCTCACTCAGGCCCGCGCCGATGCGGTGGCGCTGGCGCGGTATTGCGAGTTCTACGGCGGCGCGGCGGATAAGGTGATGGGTGAGACGATCCCTTATCTGGAGGGCTACACCGTCTATACCCTGCGCGAACCGCATGGGGTGACGGGCCATATCGTGCCGTGGAATTACCCGATGCAGATCATTGGCCGCTCGGTCGGGGCGGCGCTGGCGATGGGCAATGCCTGCGTGCTGAAACCCGCCGAAGAGGCCTGCCTGACCGCCTTGGCCTTCGCGCATCTGGCGGTCGAGGCCGGACTGCCAGATGGCGCGTTGAACGTGGTGCCCGGTCTGGGGGCCGAGGCGGGCGCGGCGCTGTCGGGGCATCCGGGCGTGAACCATATCTCTTTCACCGGTTCGGTCGCCACGGGCGCGTTGGTGCAGCAGGCGGCGGGGCGCAATGTGGTGCCGGTGACGCTGGAGCTGGGCGGGAAATCCCCGCAACTGGTGTTTGACGATGCGGATCTGGACGCGGCGCTGCCGATTCTGGTGAATGCGGGCATTCAGAATGCGGGCCAAACCTGCTCAGCCTCATCCCGGATTCTGGTGCAGCGTGGTGTCTATGAGCAGGTCAAATCCCGCATGGCCGAGGCCTATGCGCAACTGACCGTTGGTCCGGCGATGCAGGATCTGCGCGTGGGGCCTCTGATCTCGGATCGTCAGCGGCAGATTGTCAGCGGGTTTCTGGACAAAGGTCGCGACCTGATCATCGCCGCGCAGGGGCAGATTGTTGAGGACGCGCCTGAAAGCGGAGCTTATGTGCAGCCCACATTGTTTGCCGATATTCCGCCCGATCACCCTCTGGCGCAGGATGAGATATTTGGCCCTGTTCAGGTCCTGATCCCGTTTGACACCGAAGAACAGGCTCTAACAATGGCCAACTCGACCGATTATGGCCTTGTGGCCAGCATCTGGACCCGCGACGGCGGGCGTCAGATGCGGCTGGCTAAGGCGCTGCACTCGGGGCAGGTGTTCATCAACAACTATGGCGCGGGGGGCGGCGTTGAGCTGCCGTTTGGCGGGGTCGGAAAATCTGGCCATGGCCGCGAAAAGGGGTTTGAAGCGCTGTACGGTTTTTCGCAACTGAAAACGGTGGCCGCGTATCACGGCTAGACGATCACCTCGATCGCCTCTTGCGCGCCAACGCCAAACACCCGCTTGTACCGCGCAATCTGGTCTGCCGGGCCCATTGCTTTTTCGGGGTTGTCCGACAGCTTCACCGTCGGTCGCCCATTGGCCGAGACCGCCTTACACACCAGCGAGAACGGAGCCAGCGCGTCATCGGGCACCAGCCCGCGAAAGTCATTGGTCAGCAGCGTGCCCCAACCGAATGAGACATTGACCCGTCCCGCGAATTGCGCGTGCAACTCGCGGATTTTGTCCACGTCCAGCCCGTCCGAGAAAATGATCCGCTTCTGCCTGGGGTCCTCGCCGCGCGATTTCCACCACGCGATGGCGATTTCAGCCCCGGCAGCCGGATCGCCGCTGTCGATGCGAATACCGGTCCAACCCGCCAGCCAATCCGGCGCACGGTCCAGAAAACCCTTCGTTCCATAGGTGTCAGGCAGGATGATGCGCAGATTGCCGTCATGTTCGTCGTGCCAGTCGCTGAGAACATCATACGGGGCCTGCGCCAGCGCGTCATCGTCTTTGGCCAGCGCGGAATAGACCATGGGCAGTTCATGCGCGTTGGTGCCTATTGCCTCAACCTCGCGACGCATGGCGATCAGGCAGTTCGAGGTGCCGGTGAAGGCGGGGCCCAGCCCCTCGATCATCGCCTGCACGCACCAGTCCTGCCACAGGAAGGAATGCCGCCGCCGCGTGCCGAAATCCGCAATCCCCAGCCCGTCGATTGAACGCAGCTGAGCAATCTTCTCCCACACCCGGGTCATGGCGCGGGCATAGAGCACCTGCAGCTCGAACCGGCGCATGTCGTTCAGAACCGCGCGTGACCGCAACTCCATCAGCACGGCCAACGCGGGGATTTCCCACAGCATGACCTCGTGCCACTTGCCTTCAAAGGTTAGCTCATACTGGTCGCCCTTACGTTCCAGATGATAGGGCGGCAGGCGCAGATCCTCGAACCATTCCATGAAATCGGGGCGGAACATCTGCCGTTTTCCGTAGAATGTATTGCCCCTGAGCCAGGTGCTTTCCCCACGGCTGAGGCTGAGTGAGCGGATATGATCCAACTGCTCGCGCAGCTCGCCTTCATCGATCAAACGGGCCAAAGGCACGTGATTCGACCGGTTGATCAGCGAAAAAACCACGTCTGTTTGGGGCTTATTGCGAAACACTGACTGACACATCAGTAGTTTGTAGAAGTCGGTATCGATCAATGACCGCACAATTGGGTCGATCTTCCATTTATGATTGTAGACCCGCGTCGCGATGTCGACCATGGGGACCTCCTGCGATTTCCGTTGTTAGATCAATCAGCGCGCTGATTGGCAAGAGTCGCAGGATTGGTAACAATGCCTATGACTGAACACATTCAGGGCATATTATGAGTAACCCTCACGTTTTAGTGAGGGGAGGGGATGGAAGAGAAGGTTGAATGTAGTGAATGGGTCTCGAGTACGATTTTGACATAGTGGCGATCGCGCCGGATCAGCACGATCCGGAACATGGCCATACTGCGGTGACGGGGCGGCCTCCGGTACGGGCGCTGTTCCGGGATGTGAAGACTGCGGATGCGCTGCGGGCTGCGTCGCCGAAGATACGCAGGATTTTTCTGGAATCCGGGTTCAGTCTGGACACGCGCGAGGGGGATGCCGCGCGCGGCTATTATGCGCCTGAGGATATGGTGGATCGCGATCTGATCCTGAAACGGCTGTTTGCAAATATCCGCAACATGGGCGTGCAGGGTGAATATAGCGGAGAGTTCGATTTTCACCAGTTTCTGAACCACGTTCGGGCTGCAAAACCGGGCACGGCACCGGCTAAGGAACAACCGCGCCCGGTGCAGCCGACAAGGCCCGCAGTCGAGCCGCCCGAACGCCGCACCGTTGTGGGGCGTATCGGCTTTGCGCTGGGTCTGGCGGTGATCCTGTTTGTGGTACTGAAATATCTGGCCGAGAAGGGCGCGACGCCTTAGATCAGAGCGACTCCGGCGCTGTGCATCGCCTCTTTGGCAGCTTCCAGTGAGCCGTCCATGTCGATGGCGCGGCACAGGTCGGTCCTGACCGAGACGTCAAAGCCCAGCCGCGCCGCATCCACGGCCGAAAAATGCACGCAGAAATCCGTGGCGAGCCCGACCAGCGTCAGGCGGTTTATCCCGCGCGTCTCAAGATAGCCCTTGAGGCCGGTGGGGGTGGACTGATCATTCTCGAAAAACGCCGAGTAGCTGTCGATGGCGTTGCGAAAGCCCTTGCGGATGATCAGGTCTCCGTCTGTGCGCAGGTCGGGGTGAAACGCCGCGCCGTCGGTGCCCTGCACACAGTGGTCGGGCCACAGAACCTGTGGACCATAGGGCATCTGCGTCAGCTCGAACGGGGCCTTGCCCGGGTGCGCGCTGGCGAACGACGAATGCCCCGCCGGGTGCCAGTCCTGTGTGAGGATCACGGCGTCGAAATCACTCATCAGCGCATTGATCGGTGCGACGATCTCATCCCCTCCGGGCACGGCCAGCGCGCCGCCGGGGCAGAAATCGTTCTGAACATCGATAACGAGCAGGGCGTGGGACATTGGGGGGCCTCCTTAAACTGCCTTATCGGTATGGGCTGAGGCAGGGGGCGTCAATGCGGTGTCTTGCGTGTTTTTGCGCGGGGCATTAGATCGCGCCCATGTACACCATCGCTGCCCTCTATCATTTTACGCGCTTTCCAGACCCTGATGCGCTGCGCCCCGCCCTGTTGGACCTGTGCCGGGCTGAGTCCGTCAAGGGCACGCTGCTGCTGGCGGGCGAGGGGATCAACGGCACCATCGCAGGCCCCCGCGCCGGGATCGATGCGGTGCTGGCCCATATCCGCGCGCTGCCGGGCTGCGCCGATCTGGACTGGAAAGAGGCGACCTCGGACCATCCCCCGTTTGGCAAGATGAAGGTCCGCCTGAAGAAAGAGATCGTGACGATGGGCCAGCCCGACGTCGATCCGCGCGCCAGCGTCGGCAACTATGTCGAGCCGGAGGATTGGAATGACCTGATCCGGTCGGATGATGTGGTGGTGATCGACACACGCAACGACTACGAGGTGGCAATCGGCACGTTTGAGGGTGCAATAGACCCTAATACGGCCAGTTTCCGCGATTTCCCAGCGTGGTGGGAGCAGAACAAGGACCGTTTTCACAACAAACGTGTCGCAATGTTCTGCACCGGCGGCATCCGGTGCGAGAAATCCACCAACTACCTGCTGGGGCAGGGGGTCGAGGATGTTTATCACCTGAAAGGCGGTATCCTGCGCTATCTGGAAGACATGCCGCCCGAGGACAGCACCTGGCAGGGCGAGTGTTTTGTGTTCGACAATCGCGTCTCTGTTGGCCACGGGCTGGCTGAAGGGCCGCATAAATTGTGCCATGGCTGCCGCCGTCCCATCCTGCCCGAGGATATGAAACGCCCGGAATATGAACACGGCGTGTCCTGCCATCAGTGCATCAATGAGACCTCGGAGGCCGACAAGAGGCGCTTTCGCGAGCGGCAAAAGCAGATCCAGCTGGCCCGCGCGCGGGGCGAGGATCATCTGGGCTCTCGCTGAATTCCGCTTGCGAGGCGTGCCGGAAACCGGATGATGCGCACAGGCCTGATGGATGGAGTACCCATGACTCACGATCCCCGCACTCTGGAAGAGTGGAAATCGACACTGCTGGCGGCGCTGGGTCTGGTTCTGACCAGTTTCCTCGCGTGGTATGGCCTTTCGCGTCTGAACGAGGCCACCGCGGGCGACACCATCGGCACGCTGGCCTCGGTCGGCCTGCTGATCTGGATCGCGTCACAGGCATGGTATTACATGACGCAGGTGAAATCCCCCCGCCGATTGCTGTTCCTGATGGGGGTGTCGTTCATTCAGGTCGTGCCGTTCCTGTTCGCCGCGGTCTATGGCGCGTTCGGCTACAAAGATCACTGCGTGATCGGTGCCAAAGGTCCAGCCGATATCCTGTATTTCTCGTATGTCACCTTCACCACGGTCGGCTACGGCGATATGTCGCCAACCGGCCTCTGCCGTGGGTTGGCCGTGGCCGAAGCGGTCACGGGCTATATCCTGCTGGGCCTGTTCGTCGCTGCCGCGGTCGCGCTTTATGCGCGCAACCACAGCAAATGATGCCGCCCTATTTGTTCTGATCGATCCAGCGCGACATCATCTGCTTGTCACGGAAACATTCCGCCGGGATCGGACGGCGCTTGCTGCGCGAGATGCGCTCGGCAAAGGCCACCTGCTTGCCGGTGGGATAATTGGCAAAGGGCGAGGGGTCATGCGGTTTGTTCGCTGAAATCCAGTCTGACAGCAACTTGCGATCGCGTTGCGCCTCAACCGGGATTTCCAGCGCGGATTGCCTTGCAATCGCGCGGGCATAGCGCATCTGCCGGTCCGTGACAGGCAGCATATGGTAATCGTTGCTGGGTGCGTCGTACCAGCTTTGACGGGCAGCATTGGTCATAGCTCGAATACCTCCGTTCCGCCTTCAACAACTTTGCGGAACAAATATAGAACATTTTAGGAACTTTTTCAAGATTTCCACTGACCCGCTCGGTTTTCACCATCGTTTGAGTCAGCCTGTCCCATCGCTTTTCGACCTGTTTGGCGTGTTTTTCTGCGCCTTACCGATAATCAAAGAATCACGGCGTCTCATTTCAATACACAGATGCTCACGACCGCGCGCGCAGGGCACAGACCGGCGGTGATCTGCCTATGCCGGGCTCGTTTCCGCCGCTTTGCCACGCATTAGCGACATTTTGCGTCGGGAACAGAGCATCTCCTGTGCCGCTCCTGTGGCTGACTTTCAGATGGGTGACGATTGCATGAGGAGAGCACAGTCATGAAAACCCATGCGCAGGCCGTGGTGATCGGCGGGGGGCTGGTCGGCTGCTCGATCCTGTACCATCTGGCCAAGCTTGGCTGGACCGATGTTGTGCTGCTGGAACGTGATGAGCTGACCAGCGGCTCAACCTGGCATGCGGCGGCCAATATTCATGGCTTGCACGACAACAACAACATTACCCGCATCCAGCACTATACGATGAACCTGTACAAAGAGCTTGAGAAGGAAACCGGGCAGGGTTGCGGTGTGTTTCAATCCGGTTCGCTCTATCTGGCGCAGACCGAAGATCGCGAGCACCAGCTGCGTCTGCAAGAGGCCAAGGCGCGGTTTTACGGCCTGAACTTTTACGAGATCAGCCGTGAAGAAGCCAAAGTGCTGCACCCGCTGGCGCAGTTTGAAGACATCCGTTGCATCATGTTCGAACCCGATGGCGGCAATGTCGACCCATCCGGTGTAACCCACGCCTACGCCGCCGGAGCGCGCGCTATGGGCGCGACTATCGAGCGGTTTTGCCCCGTGATAGGGACTGAATCACAGCCCGACGGCTCGTGGGTTGTCCGCACCGAAAAGGGTGATATTCGCACCCAATGGGTGGTGAATGCGGGCGGTCTGTGGGGTCGTGAGGTGGCCGCGATGGCGGGGATCGAACTGCCCTTGCAACCAACCGAGCATCAGTACTTCGTCACCGAATCCATTGACGCGGTCGCAAATCTTGGCCGCCGTCTGCCGTCAATCGCTGATCGTGATGGCGAGTATTACTTCCGGCAGGAAGGCAACGGGCTGCTGATCGGGGCCTATGAGAAAGACATGCGGTTCTGGGCCGAAAACGGCACGCCGCTCGATTTTGCCCATGATCTGTTTCCGGACGATCTGGACCGCATCATGGAAAACGTCATCCGCGCCACGGAACGCGTTCCGGTGGCCGCGACTGCCGGGGTTAAACGGGTCATCAACGGCCCGATGATCTGGTCGCCCGATTCAAATGCGATTTGGGGGCCCGTGCCGGAACTGCGAAACTACTTCTGCTGCGCAGGGATCATTCCGGGCTTTTCGCAATCGGGCGGGCTGGGCTTACTTTCAGCCCAGTGGATGATCGAGGGTGAGCCGCAATACGATATGTTTGCCTGGGATCTCGCGCGTTTCGGTGATTGGGCGGACAAAGCGTTCACCAAGGCGCGAGTCGAAGACGTTTACACGCACCGCTTTGCCATCCATTTCCCGAACGAAGAACGCAGCGCAGGCCGACCTGCCCGTGTCAGACCCGCTTATGAGATGCAAAAGGACATGGGCGCCGTCTTTGGCCTGAACTGTGGCTGGGAACACCCCCTGTGGTTTGCTGATCAGCCCGGCACCACTGAAACGACTGGCTTTGCCCGCCAGAACTGGTGGGGGCCCGTCGGTCGCGAGGCCCGGATGCTGCGCGAGGCAGTTGGCGTGATCGATATCTCGAACTTCGCGAACTATGCGATCAAGGGTCCCGGTGCGCGTGATTGGTTGAATCAACTGGTGGCGAACCATGTACCCAACCAGATTGGGCGATCCTGCCTTACTCCTCTGATTTCGGTGCGCGGGGGAGTGGCTGGTGATTTCACAATCACGATGGTTGCTGAAAATGAATACATGATGATCGGCTCTGGCATGGCCGAACGCTATCATCAACGCTTTTTCAACATGGTCGATCTACCCACGGATACGACCTTTGAGGTCGCGACCGACCGCATTGCAGGGTTCAACGTTGCAGGGCCCAGGGCGCGTGATCTGCTGCAGCGTCTCAGCAACGCGGATTTGTCGAACGAGGCGTTCCGCTTCATGCGCTCGGCGACGATCGATGTGGCGGGTGTCACCTGTCTTGCCATTCGCGTCAGCTTTACCGGAGACCTTGGTTGGGAACTGCATTGCGCCGCAACCGACCAAATCAGGCTCTATTCTGCGCTTTTGGAGGCCGCAGGACAGCTTGGCGGAGGTCCCGTAGGTGGTCGCGCGCTGGGATCGCTGCGCGTTGAAAAGGGCTATGGTTCGTGGGGTCGGGAATACGCGCAGGAATACTGGCCGCAGGAGGTCGGACTGGATCGCCTGATCAAGCTCGACAAGGATTTCCTGCACAAGGACGCTTATCTCGCGATCAAGGACAACGCCGCGCGCGAGTTGCTTTCGATCTTTGAAGTCGAGACTGCGCTTGCTGATGCCAGCGGAGGCGAGCCGATATTCAAGCCGGATGGTACTCCGGTTGGTCGCGTTACTTCGGGCGCCTATGGGTATTGGGTTGATCGATCTCTGGCGCTGGGTTTTGCTGATCCAAACGTTGCGACCCCGGGCGATACGGTTGAGATCTACATCCTGGGCCGTCCGCACAAGGCCCGGATTCTTGATTGTCCGCCCTTTGATCCCACCGGCGCGCGCCTGCGCGACACGCAGCCGATGGCGCAGGAACCCGCCCAATGACCCAGACCTTCGACAGGGTTGCCGCTTTCACGCTGGATCGGGCATCCGAGGACATGCCCGCCTCTACCCGGTCGGTCGCCGCGCTGTTGTTGCTGGATACCTTGGGTGTCCTGATAGCCGCCGGTCCAATGGAGGCCGGGGTGATTGCGCGGGATACGGCAGCCTTGCTCTATGCCAGTTCGGACCCGGCGCATAGTGCGCGCATGTTGTTTGATGGTCGCCGCGTCAGTGTTGCTGGTGCGGCCTATGCGACGGCGACGCAGACCGACAACCTTGATGCGCATGACGGGTTTAATCCGGTCAAGGGCCATATCGGCGTGGCAGTTGTTCCGGCATTGGCAGCCTTAGCCGAAAACTGCCCTGATCTGAGCGGCCCACAGGCACTGGCGGCGCTGATCACTGGATATGAAGTGGCCGGGCGGGCCGGTCTGGCTTTGCATGCGTCGGTCAGCGATTATCATACCTCTGGCGCGTGGAATGCGTTGGGGGTGGCCGCGATGGCCGCGCGTTTGCGACGCCAAACGCCCGATCAGCTTCGGCAGGCGTTCGGGATAGCGGAATACCACGGCCCGCGCAGTCAGATGATGCGCGAGATCGCAAACCCCACAATGCTGCACGATGGATCTGGCTGGGGCGCGTTGGTTGGTCTGTCCGCCGCGGTGCTGGCGGAACGCGGTTTTACCGGCGCACCCGCGCTCACTGTCGAGGCCGACGGTGCCGCATCGTTCTGGGCGGATCTGGGTCAGGTTTGGCAAACTGAACAGCAATATATCAAACCCTACCCCATCTGCCGTTGGGCCCATGCCGCGATCGACGGGGTCCGGCTGATCATGCAACAGCAAAACCTGTCTCATGATCAGATCACTGCAATCCGCGTCAGCAGCTTCACCGAAGCGGTCAGATTGTTCGCAGACCTGCCCGACACTACGTCTCAGGCGCAGTATTCTCTCCCTTTTGCGGTTGCCGTTCAGGCGGTACATGGGCGGATCGGGGTTGAACACATCTCGGGGATTGGGTTGTTGGACCCGGCCGTGATCGGGGTGATGAATCGGATCAGTGTCGCCGAGACCGAACGACATTGCGAGCGCTTCCCGCAAGGCCGATGGGCCGATGTGGAGATTGAGATTTCGGATGGTCGCTGTTTTCAATCAGGTGATCTGAATGCCCGAGGAGGCCCGGACTCGCCCCTCAGCCGGGATGAGATCATCGACAAATACACTGCATTCGCTGCCCCTGTAATTGGTGAGCAACGTGCGGATCGGATTTGCGCTGCCATTCTTACGCTTGACCGACCCGCGTCTCGCTTTTCTGATCTTGCCGAACTGCTTTATGATCCACCTCCGTTGCAGGGGTGAATTGGATCTAGAAGGCTAAGCCTTGGGCCCATGATCACGCTACCTTTCGTTCCAAGCTGCAATCGGCTCAAGGTCAGTCTTTGCTGTTACCTCGGACGTGTTCCAGAAGCTCTGCAATCTGTGCCCTTGTGGTCTGGCTGTCTTGCAGTAACGTCGTCGCATCCGCCAGCGGCTTTTCCGGTTGTCTATCTGCGGGTCGCCCCAATTGCACGCTGAGCGCACCGATCTTTCCAAAGACCGTCGAGGGGTCAGGCTGGTCTTCTGAATTTCCGGCCAACCAAACAAACCGGTCCGCCGCGGCATCATCCCCAATCGCGCGCAACAACCGCGCCGCTTCCGAATAGTCATCGGTCTGCGACATCGCCCGTGCGCGCAGCTGCTGCGCCTCGTCTGAAGCATCCTCGGCGATTTCCAGCAGCGCCTGATGCGGTCTGTCGTCCAGCAAAGCTGCATGTGCCCGGATGCGCGCCCTGTCCAGACGTTGTGTCCGATCCTCTGGTCGTCCGGCCAGCGCCTGCGCAGGTGCGGAGAAACCCAGATTGGCTAAGCGTTTTGCAAGCAGAGCCGCCGTCTCCACCGTCATGCCATCGGAGGTCTCGTCCGGTATCGCAAACGTATAGCGCAAGAAGGTGATGTCGTCGGCTCTTTCGGCCAGAAGTTGCAGAACCTGATCCCGCGTACGCTGCCATTCTGAGGTGCCCGCCGCGCTTTCCAAACGGCTCAAGGCCTGGTCAAATTCATTTGTAAGCGCAAGCGCAAGCACGTGTGCCCGGGCCATCATCGGCCCCAGATCCGAGCGGCGCAGCTCGCGGGCGTATCCGGCTGCAAGGTCAAGGTCCACCAGGGAAACAGCCCCGCGATCTGCCCAGCGTTTCTCAATCAACCGGGCCAGCGCCAGCGGGGCCTCTGTGGTGTTGGTTGCCAAGACGGTGTCCGACAAAAGCTTTTCGGTAGCCTCGTCGTTACCGGCTGCGGCGGCTATTTCAGCCTTGGCCAGAGTCAGATCCGCCGTGGGCGCGTCAACAACCCGTTCGACTGCGCGCAGTATACGCCGCGAGGCTTCCAGTTTTCCTGCCGCGACCAAAATCTCGGATACTCTCGCCCCCAACTGGCGCCGCAAGTGTCGTGGAAGCTGACCAAAGCTCTGTTCAATAGCATCCAGATTCGCGTCCTCTTCCAGTCTTCCCTCTGCCATAAGAGCCCATAGCGCTGTTGTTCCTGCACACCGCTGCTGGCCTGCGAAGGCATGTGTGGCAGGTGCGGTAAAGCCGTCCAATACATGCGCGATTGTCGCGAGCTGTTCTTTCTCGGCGGGACTGCGCGGAAGCAGTTTTAGGACCTGCAACGCCTCTGAACCGAAGCCATGATACAGATACAGTCGGGCCAGCTTGAGTGCGTGCGCGGTATCAATCTTGTCAAATTCCCGGTACAAAGCGACACGCTGATCCGAGACCTGCGCAGCAAATGGAGTATCTGCGTCGGACCACGTCTCAAACCCGAGATCGCTGTCGGTGATACATTCCTTGCGCATATCAAACTTTGGCAGCTCCAGCGCCTCTAACCCACGTACGCCATCCAGTACCGAGCGCAGTTGAAGATTCGGCATCGACAGCTCTGTCGCGCGCACCGGGCCGACAGGCGTTGATGGTCTTTGCCCAACGCCAGCCAATGTCAGGTCGACGACCTCTCGGTCGGCACCCTGCAGAATCCGTGATATTAGCTGATCTTCGTACCCCCTCTGGTTCAGCTCTAGCAGTGGCAGTGCCAGCCCGTTGGCGGGGATTTCCGCAGGCAAAGCGTTTTGCTCAGATGACGGCAAGGGCAAAGCAGGCGGCGTTGCGAGCTTTGGCGGGTATTTGCCTGGAGCGATGTCGATAACCACCATCGTTTGCCGGTGCAAGAAAGCCGTCGCGACACAGTCGCAACCGAATGCCATGTCAAGCGCGCCGCCCGCTTGCAATTGCGTCAGCGCCTGCAGCCTGTTCCCGGACAATCGGTCAAATGCAGATCGCGTATCAAAAGTCACGTCGTCAATGGCAACGCTCAGCTGCGCACCGTTCTGGCGTTGGAGCAGCGTCCAGTCGGTTCCTTTCGGAACCTGAACCACCAGCCGGGTATAGCCTTTATGCTCGCCAGTGCGTACGGGCAGACCCTGTGCTGCTGCACCGGATGCCCAAGCGCAGAGAACCAGGATGATGAGACGTATCATGCGGCTGCCTGCTTGAGTTCTTTCAAGGCCTCTTCCAGTTCGGAAAAACCCGGGCGATTATGTGTTGGTGTGTTTTGACGCCCAACCTCGATGCACATCGCGGCGTTGTGGTTGTGCAGATTGGCAACCAGCACCTCTTTGATCAGCTGGTAGAAATGATTGTCTTCTTCAACCACCGCTTTCAACTTGCCGGCGAACGGTCCAACCAGCCCATAAGCAAGAAAGACGCCCAGAAAGGTACCGACCAAGGCCCCGCCGATCAGTTTACCCAGCACCTCGGGCGGTTGATCGATCGAGCCCATGGTCTTGATCACCCCCAGAACCGCCGCAACAATCCCGAGTGCTGGCAAACCATCCGCAACAGTCTGAAGCGCATGGCTGGAATGCATGGCGTGGTGAAAGTTCGCTTCCATCCGTTTTTCAAGCACTTCTTCGACCTGATGTGGATCGTCGTAGTTCATCGAGGCCGAACGCATCGTATCGCAGATCAGATCTACCGCCTCTTTATCGGTCTGAATTCTGGGATAGGCCGAAAACAGAGAAGAGGTTTCGGGCTCTTCGATATGTTGTTCCACCTCGACCGGATTTGCGCGCGCGATCCGGATCAGAGAGAACAGCAGACACAAGAGATCACGATAGTCTTCGGGCTTCCATTTCGGTCCCTTGAACACCTTGGCCATGTCTTTGATCGTGTGTTTGATGCCGCCCATATCGTTGCTGATCAGAAACGCCCCAACGGCGGCACCCCCGATCATCATCATCTCAAACGGCAATGATTTCAGGATGATGGTCATTTTTCCGCCTGCGGCCAGATAGCCGCCGAACACCATGACGAAGATAACGGCAATTCCAATGATCCCGATCATGAGTGATCTCCGAAGTTAGGAAGGGTTTGGCGCATAGCAGTTACTCCTGCGGCGCGCGGGCGTTGCGGCCAGCCATGACGACGCTGATTGTGTAGGCTGCCTCGGGGCTGAGTCCGGCCATCACGTTTGCGGCCGCATCTGGCGGCATGCGCGATAAGAAGCCGGCCGCAAATACCGCATCCATCGTTTCAAATAGAGCGGCCGCATCCTTTGGTTTCATGTTCTGATACACGTCCGTCAGCTGCGTCAGATCATTCTCTGCAGCTTTTTCGGCGATGGCCACCGTTTCGCGCAGCGACTCCTCTGCCTCTTGCAGCAGCGACAGACGAGCCTCGATCGCTTCGTCTGCGATGCCCAACGCGTGTTCCCGGTCGACAATAGCTGCTTCGCGCCGGTCCAAGTCTTCTGCGCGTCGCAACAACTCAGTCAAAAGCCGTTGTAAATCAGAGGCTTCAAGGCCAGTCGACGCGGTTTTTTCGGCCGTTGCCTGATCAGGTTCAGCGCTGCGTGCCAACGCCGGACCAGCCTCAAGCCCGATCCGGATTATTGCCGACCCGATCATCAGCAGAGAGATCACGGTCAGCACGCCACTGCGTTCACGTGTGGTCTTGGGTTTTGCCCCGCGACGCGTCATTGCATTGCTCCGCCGGGCGGGCGTGCATGGCGAAAGAACATCAAACCTTCGGGTTTCTCCGCGGGTGTTTCGACCAACGCCGCCCGTGCTTCGGGCTTGGGTTCGGTCGGTTGGGTATCTTCAGGTGCCTCAACCCCGTCTGCAGGATCGGCGTGATCTTCAACCGTAGCCCCAGGTTCTTCGTCCTTGGGACTGGGTGTACGCTCTTTTTCGGTCTGCTGCACATGGGTGTCTGATTTCTCAACCGGCGGCTCGGGCACCACGTCGTGCATCGAGGCCATCATCAGTTCCAATCTTTGCGCGACCGTTTCGGCGCGTTCGGTCAGATCGCGCAACGTCACGCCAGAGTCGTCCGATGCGGCGCGCGCGTTGTCCAAGGACTTCCGCAGTTCATCCGCCTGCGCGGACAAGACCGACACGGCCCCGCCTACACCTTTCTCCAGATCGGTAAATCGCCGCAGCCTGCGTGCAAGGACAAAGCAATACAGCCCCGCCCCAAGCGCGCCTGCGACCAGCAGAATATCGGCAACCAGCTCCAACTTCGCCTCCTAGTTCAGTACGAATTCCATGACCAAAACATCCCGCACACGGCCTTCGCCGGTGACGATTCCGATGCGCCGCAATAGGTGGCCGCGGATGCGCATCAGGGCGAGCGAATCTTCAAGGTCAGACAGATCGACGGCGCGCAGATAGCTGTTCAGAACATCCATGATTCGCGGTTTCATCTTTTCGACATCAGCGGCGTAGCCTGCATTGACCTCAAGCTGTGCGTGGAATTTCAGATGCCGCGAATCGCCAGCATTGACCGACACAATGACGGGCGCCAGATCGACAAAGAGGACGTCCGGAAGGGCCTTTGCTTCGGGTCCTTTGTCTGATTTTTCTGCGTCTTTCGCCATTTCCTTGGCGCCAAATGGCAACAGGCCGGAAGCCGTTACCAGGTAACCGCCAACGCCACCCGCGATCGCCAGAATCACGCCAAGTACCAACCCCTTTTTCCCTGACTTCTGAGTGGCTTGTGCCGAGTCTTCTGCTGCGTCGGTCATTACGTCTCCATTCATTCGCTCTGGAAGTTTCATAACCCCGCAGGGACTAACCGATTGTTAAGGGCAATCGTCCAAACAAGGGCTGAGCCGAACAGAATGTCGGTGAGTCGGAGGTAAGCGTGCAGCAGATCGGAACTGTCTGGGCAAATTTGGACAGGCGCAAACAAATCATCGTGGCCGGGGCCGTTGTGCTGGTCTTTCTGGGCGTTCTTGCGATGTCGCGCATCGTGACCGCGCCATCCATGACCCTGCTTTACGCCGGGCTTGAAAGTGGGGCTGCCGGTGACATCGTGCGGGCGTTGGACCAGCGCGGTGTGACCTATGAGATACGCGGCGGGTCGATCTATGTACCTGGCGCGCAACGGGACGAACTGCGGATGACTTTGGCAAGCGAAGGCCTGCCCGCTAACGGCAATCGGGGGTACGAATTGCTGGACTCTCTCAGCGGTTTCGGGACCACCTCGCAGATGTTCGATGCCGCCTATTGGCGCGCGAAAGAAGGCGAACTGGCCCGCACGATCGTTGGTAGCCCGCATGTCAGTCAGGCGCGGGTGCACATTGCCAACGGCTCGGCGAACCCGTTTCAGCGCAGCATCGAGCCGACCGCCTCGGTTTATCTGGTGCCGTCCGGTGCTCAGATCACCGGGGACCAGGCCAAGGCGATTCGGTTTCTTGTGGCTTCGGCGGTCAGCGGGCTCGCCCCTGAGAACGTTGCAGTGGTCGATTCGAATGGTTCTGTAATCGGGGCGCAGGAGGCCGCCGTTGCATCGGACACCGCCAATGATAAGGCGCGGCAATTGCGCGACCGGGTCTTGCGACTGATTGAGGCCCGTGTCGGTGCCGGCAATGCGGTGGTTGAGGTGAGCGTCGACACGGTGACGGAAACCGAATTGATCCGTGAACGTCGTTTTGACCCCAAGGGCCGTGTTGCGATCAGTACGGATATCGAAGAACGCTCGGACAGCGCCCGCAACCAATCTGCGGATGTGACCGTTGCATCGAACCTGCCGGATGGCGACGGTAGCGGCGGAGATGAATCAAATTCGAATGCGACGCAGACCCGTGAGCGGGTGAATTACGAGGTATCCGAGACTGAACTTGAGGTGCATCGCGCACCCGGTGCGATCAAGCGGCTCACAGTTGCGGTTCTGGTGAGCGGCGCGCGTGTGGCCGGTGCCGACGGCTCCGAGACCTTTGTGCCCATGCCGCAGCCTGAACTGGATGCGCTTCAGGAATTGGTGGCCTCAGCGGTGGGTTTCGATGCAGAGCGGGGCGACGTGATCACGTTGAAGTCGCTGGACCTGCCTGTGGTTGAACCGCAGGGAACGCTGGCGGCGGCTTCCATCTGGTCGGGCATTCATCTGGATGCGATGTCGTTGGTTCAGATGGCGGTTCTGGCGCTTGTATCCCTTGTGCTGGGACTGTTCGTCATACGCCCAATTCTGACGAACAGCGCCGCGACCCAGGCCATACTGCCCGCGCCAGCACGACCAGAGGCCGATGCCCCGCTTCTGACAGGCGAGATTGCAACCGGCGATTCGCAGGACTTTGCCGCTCTGTCGGATTCATCGCAGCCAGCTGTGCCTGCGCTTGCCAGCGCGCCGGGGGACGAGGCCGTAGACCGGTTACGCGCCATGATCGGCGACAAGCAGGAGGAGACGGTTGAGATTCTGCGCAGTTGGCTTGAGGAGAGCGAGGAGAAAGTGTGATGTCTATTGCTCATCTCCTCGAAGATTTCACGCTGCATGCGGGCGGTGGCGCGGTACATCTTCTGGACGAAGAGGCGCTGGAAGAGCAGAGGCTGGCCGCGTTTGAAAAGGGTTATGGCGCAGGCTGGGACGATGCGGTTCACGCTCAGGATCAGGGGCGGGACCAGATAGGCTCGGATCTGGCCGCTACCTTGTCCGATCTGTCCTTCACCTATCAAGAAGCGCTGACCAGGATGACGCTGTCGCTGGAACCCTTGTTCCAAAGTCTGATCGAAACCGTATTGCCCCAGACTATCGAGCGTGGTTTCGCCATCCGTCTTGCCGAACAGCTTACGGAGATGGCGGGCGAGCAGATCGGCCAGCCAATCCAACTGAACGTCCCAAGCGGGTCATGTGCCCAGATCGAAGCCCTGTTGCCGCAGGGTCTGACACCTGCGCCGTGGGTCTTGGAAGACCCGGCCCTGAACCCTGGACAGGCCAATCTGCAGGTGGGCATTGCACGACGCGAGGTGGACTGCAGTGCCTTGATCGACGCCATTGCCGGGGCTTTCGACGCATATCTGTTTGAAGCAAAAGAGGCTTTGTCAAATGAGTGACCTTCAATCTCCCAAACCAGAGAAAACCAACCCCTTCGAGGCGGTTCCGATCGAGGTGACTGTCTCGGTTGGGCGCGCACGTCCATTGATCCGGGATCTGCTGAACATGGGCGAAAACGCTGTTCTCACGCTGGACAAACGGATCGAGGATCCTGTGGATTTGTATGTCGGCGACCAACTTGTCGCGCGCGGCGTCCTGGAAGAGATGGAAGGCGATCAGCCCGGGCAATTGGCCGTGCGGCTCACCGAGATTTCGGATTTGCAGAACGGGATTGGCTGATGCGTCTCGCTGTTTGGCTGGTCATACTGCTTTTGCCTTCGATCGCCAGCGCACAAGAGGTATCGCTGTCGCTGGGAGAAGATGGTTCGATATCGGCGCGCACCATTCAGCTGATCTTGTTGATCACGGTGCTCAGCTTGGCGCCGGGGCTGGCAATTATGATCACCTGCTTCCCGTTTCTAATTACCGTGCTGGCGATTCTGCGGCAGGGGATCGGTTTGCAGCAATCACCGCCAAATATGCTGATCGTCAGCCTTGCGCTGTTTCTGACCTATTTCATCATGGAGCCGGTTTTTACCGAAGCCTGGAGCGTAGGTATCCAGCCCATGGTAAACGAGACGCTGGATGTAGAGCCCGCGCTTGAACGCGCGTTGGACCCGTTTCGCCGTTTCATGGCGGCGCGGCTTGATGCCGACACATTTCAGGCGATGGCCGCGCTGCGCCCGGACGATACGGCGGTGCAACTGTCGCCCGATGCTCCGCTTTCGGTGTTGATGCCATCATTCATGCTGTCGGAGATCGCACGCGCATTTCAGATTGGATTTCTGATTTTCCTGCCATTCCTGATCATTGATCTGGTGGTTGCCGCTGTCCTGATGTCGATGGGCATGATGATGGTGCCCCCGGCAACAGTTTCTTTGCCCTTCAAGCTGGCATTCTTCGTCATCGCCGACGGCTGGGCACTGATCGCCAGCGCTTTGGTAAGAAGCTATGGATAGCCCGGCCTTCACCTATTGATCGCCTTGCCTTGCCGCGCAGATCGATCGCGTTCAGGGCCAGGCCTTGTAATGGTGCTTATCAAGCCAAACCCAACGGTGCGCAAAATGCATCTGATTGATGCAACGCTCATCTGCGAAAATGGTAAATGCAGCCGGGGGCGGCCTGCGGGCGGGGTCGCGCGCTGATGCCAGTGGGTTCGATGATGCGCTTGTGTCGCCAGATCTGTTTGAAATCAGTCTGAACGGGACAAGCTGGTGTACGGATCGCACGAGTGTCCTGAGGCGAAACACCGTTGCGCGTGATCGTCGCGCAGCGGCGTTTCAGGTCGTGACGGCCCGGTTTAGCTGATTTTGCCCAGATCGTTGATCAGTTGGTTCAAGTTGCCGCCGCGTGCGTCCAGCATGGCCCCGATCTCGGTGCGTTCGGTTAACAACAGGTTCACCCCTTCAATGAACATATTGAAGAATTTCCCGCTGCCAGACTTGTCCGACACCAGGAATGTCACTTCGAACGGCGACGATCCGCGCAGCTTGACCGAGGTGCGCACCTCGTAGCCTGCCTTGATCTTGCGCGCGTTGCGCACCGTGACTTCGCCGCCGATGAATTCCCTGAAGCGGCGGCCATATTTGCGCGAGATATAGCCTTGGAACGCGCGGGTGAACTGGCGCAGTTGTGCAGGAGAGGCACTGCGCGCTTCTACACCCAAAGCATAACGCGCCATGATCGGCACGTCGCCATACTGCACAAAAATCTTTTCAAAATCGCGCAGCATCGCGTTTTCGGATTTGCCCGAGGCAATCACGCGGTTGATATCTGCCACCACTGAATTGACCAGTTGCATGGCACCCGCCTCGGTCAGCGCGAAAGCGGGCAAGGGCAGGCCGGCTGCCGCCAGCCCGGTCACGGTGGTGGCGATAAACTGGCGTCGGTGCATCAGGTTACTCGGCATAGGGGTCCTCATAGGGGTCTAGGGAGGGATCTAGCAAGGGGTCCCTGACAGGGTCGGTCCCGGCGTCGGAATACGGGTCATCATACAATCCCAGATAGGCATCTTCATCGTCGCGTGCCAGCTCAAAGCGGCGGTTTTGCAGATAGATCGTGCGGGCCTGTGCATAGCTGTCGGCGCTTTCGTACAGAATCGAGTCGATGGTATCAGAGAACCGCCCCCGATCCCCCATACGCCGCACGATTTCAGCATAGACGCCAACGTTGTCGACCGGTCGCACCGGCGAAAAGTTGATCGGGTTTGAGAACAGGTTGAAGACGACACCAACGGCATCGCGCGCCGTTGAGGGGCCATAGAACGGCAGCTCGACATAGGCACCTTCGTTGACGCCCCAGACATGAAGCGTTTCGCCGAAATCTGTGTCGACCGGGGGCAGGCCCAGCTCTTCCGCCGGAGCAAACAGACCAAAGCCGCCAATCGTCGAGTTGACGGCAAACCGCAGCAGCGCGTTACCTGACTGTTTCAGATTGCCCTGCAGCAGGTAGTCAAGCGCCTGGCCGGGCATCGTGAGGTTTATGGCGAAGTTATTGAAGCTCGTGACCACCGGATCCGGTACGATCTTGACGTAGCTTTTCGATGCTGGCCGGAACAGATACCGGTCCACGCCCAGATTGAACTTGTGAATGCCACGGTTGGTGTTTTCGTAGGGGTCGAATATCTCGCCCCGGGCGGCGGCGTCTTGTGGTTGGGACGCACAAGCCGAGAGAACCGTCATAATGGCCAGAATAATCAAGTGCTTTGGGCGGATAGGGCTTGGCACGGTCTTCGGTACTCCAAAAAATTACCCGGTGGTGTGGCCGGGCCTTCAATCAATACGGGCCTTTGCGGTCTTCGTGTCGCAATTGGTCTCACATAGACCTTTCGCGTGGAATTTGAAACAACAACTCGCATGTACCCCAGCCAGTAGGTTCGGGTAAAGTGACACGATATCAACACATCCTGAATAAGTGGAGAGGCGCCCAGATCGCCGATGATCGGAGAAATGCCGCTTTCCCGCTTTTCGAGACGGCGTTTCCCGTTTAGCGTCCCGGCTGAATGGAACCCTTGGAGACCCTTTCTATGAGCATCGCAGCAAAACTGGACAGCCTTGGCATCACGTTGCCGGACGCGCCCGCCCCGGCGGCCAACTACGTCCCTTTCGTTCGGATCGGCAACATCGTCTATGTTTCGGGCCAGATTTCGAAAGATGATGATCTGATCACCGGCAAGCTGGGCGATGACATGGATGTGGAGGCGGGTGCCGCGGCGGCCAAGGTCTGCGCGATCAACCTGCTGGCGCAGGTCAAAGCGGCCTGTGGCGGCGATATCGACAAGCTGGTGCGCGTGATCAAGCTGACCGGGTTCGTGAACTCGACCGCCGATTTCACCGCGCAGCCGCAGGTGATCAACGGCGCGTCCGATTTCCTCGTCGAGGCGCTGGGAGAGGCCGGTCGCCATTCCCGTTCCGCCGTCAGCGCGGCCTCGCTGCCGCTGGGTGTTGCGGTCGAAATCGAAGGTATCTTCGAGGTCCAATGACCCCGCCGTTGCCATCCGAATTCCTGCATCGCCCGATCGCGCATCGGGCGTTGCATGATGTCGCGGATCAGCGCCCCGAGAACAGTCGGGCCGCGATTCGTGCTGCGATTGACGCCGGTTACGGGATCGAGATCGATCTTCAGCTCACCTCGGATGGCCGCGCGATGGTGTTTCATGACTATGACCTGAAGCGCTTGACCGGGCAGTCTGGCCCAATCCAACAAATCACGACCATGCAGGCGCAACGGCTGACGCTATTGCAGTCCGAGGACGAGGGCATCCCGACCCTGGATGAGGTACTGGACCTTGTCGCAGGCCGTGCGCCGTTGCTGATCGAGCTTAAGGATCAGGATGGCGCGATGGGTCCGAATGTCGGCACGCTCGAAGCAGACACTGCGCGGGCGTTGCAGGGCTATGACGGTCCGGTGGCGCTGATGTCGTTCAACCCCAATTCGGTGGCCGAGCTGGCTCGGGTTGCGCCTCACCTGCCACGCGGGCTTGTGACTTGTTCCTACGATCCAAAGGTTGAGCTGCTGCCCACCGAAGTCTGCGATCATCTGCGTACCATCCCCGATTTCCAACGCTCCGGCGCAAGTTTCATCAGCCACGAGGCCGCTGATCTGACCCGTCCGCGCGTGGCCGAGATCAAGGCACAGGGTGTGCCTGTCCTGTGCTGGACCATCCGTTCGCCCCAACAAGAGGCTGAGGCGCGACAGGTTGCCGACAATGTGACCTTCGAGGGATACCTTGCCGCATATCCGGGTTGAACCGTGATCCGTCCGTCACAGATAAAGACAAAAGCGCGGAGGGCACATGGATCAGGCACAGATCGAAGTTCGGATTCTGACGTCGCTCTCGCAGATTCAGGCGAGCGACTGGGATGCGTGTGCCTGCTCCGAAGCAACGGATGGCGGGCGGCCGCTTGATCCGTTTACCACGCATCGGTTCCTGTGGGCATTGGAAGAGAGCGGCTCGGTCGGGCGGGGTACCGGCTGGCAGCCTCAGTATCTGACGGCCTATCTGGACGGGATGCTGATTGGCGCGGCCCCGATGTACGCAAAGTCACATTCTCAGGGCGAGTACATCTTTGATCACAGTTGGGCCCATGCTTATGAAAACGCGGGCGGTCGGTACTATCCGAAGTTACAGATCGCGGTGCCGTTTACCCCTGCAACCGGGCGTCGGTTCTTGGTCCGGCCGGGATATGAGGCAATGGGCATGTCCGCGCTGGTGCAAGGTGCGGTGCAACTGGCCGCAGAAAATCGCATCTCGTCCCTGCACGCCACCTTCTGCACCGAGGGCGAGGCGCTGGCTGGCGAGCAGATGGGTCTGCTGGTCCGGCATTCGCAGCAGTTTCACTGGTTGAACGACAGCTACGCGGATTTTGACGGTTTTCTGGCGGCGCTGTCCTCGCGCAAGCGCAAGAACATCCGCAAGGAACGTGCGCAGGCCTGCGATTTTGGTGGCCAGATTCGGACGATCACGGGCGATGATCTGCGACCCGAACATTGGGACGCGTTCTGGCGCTTTTACCAGGATACCGGTGCGCGCAAATGGGGCGCTCCCTATCTGACGCGGCAGTTCTTTGATATTGCGCATGAAACCATGGCTGATGATATCGCGTTGGTGTTGGCAGAACGCAATGGATATGCGGTGGCGGGTGCGCTGAACTTCATCGGACGCGAAACGCTCTATGGTCGTTATTGGGGCTGCGTCGAACACCACCCCTGCCTGCATTTCGAGCTGTGCTATTATCGGGCGATTGATTTCGCCATTGCCGAAGGGCTGGCGCGGGTCGAAGCGGGTGCGCAGGGCGAACATAAGCTGGCGCGCGGGTACCTGCCGACCCGTACGCATAGCTTGCATTGGGTCGGGGATCCGGGTTTTGCTGATGCGGTTCAGAAATTTCTGGACGCCGAAGCCCACGCGGTGGGAGAAGAGATCGAGATTCTGACGGATTATGGTCCGTTCAGGAAATCGAACCCGGAGGAACAGCAATGACCGAACTTCTGTCGACCGAGACTCGAGGCCCTCTGCTGGACCCGCTGTTCAGAAATGGATGGACGATGGTCGAGGATCGCGATGCCATCACCAAGACCTTTATATTCGAAGATTTCGTGCATGCTTTTGGTTGGATGACACAGGTGGCGATCTTTGCCGAGAAATGGAACCACCACCCGGAATGGTCTAATGTTTACCGCACGGTCGAGGTCACGCTGTCCACCCATGACGTGGGCGGCCTCTCGGCGCTGGACGCCAAACTGGCCCGCAAGATGGACAGCCTGATCTAAATTCTGGCGCTAGTCCAGCTGGCCGTTGCCATCCTGATCGGCGGCGTCAAAATCGCTTTGCATCTGCGCGTCATATTCATCCCGCGAGATCAGGTTATCGCGGTTTCGGTCGACTGCCTGGAACTGTTTGATATCCAGAAACGGCTTAGCCTCGTTCAGGCCCAGTGTGCCGTTTTTGTCGTCGTCCATCTCCTGAAACGCATAGTCCGAGAAGGCATTGAATTCATCCCGCGACAGGAAACCGTCATTGTTGCTGTCGATGGCCTTTAGTTCGGCCTCGTTCAGCTGCGACACGCTCTCGGCACTGGCTGTCGTGGCCAGTGCGATGGTGGCGATGGCGATACAGATATGTTTCATCTCAGCCCCCTCAACACGCATAGCTTTGACCGGCTGCGCCGCCCGCAACGGCTCCGGCCGCTGTCAGGATTGATTTACCCGATCCACCGCCGAATTGATTGCCCAATGCGCCGCCGATTAATATGCCGCCCACGGTACCGCTGAGGCATGCAATTTCATGCTGCCGCGCAGCCTGTTGTTGCGGCGTTGGGGCCGGACCACAGGCGGCAAGCGCCCCGGCGGCGCCAAGAACTAAGGTGATCACTTTCAAACGCATCAATGAACTCCCGCAATGTATGCTGCCGATTTTGGCAGATCGGGACGTTGCATCAAGTTAATTTCGGTTCATGTGCCCCGGTTGCGCCAGGGCACGTGATGTCAGATGGATTGCAGCAAACCCTCGCCTGCCGACACTTCGCATGCACCGGGGTTTTCTTCGAGGTTCAGTGCCATGACCTTGCCGTCTTCAACCAGCATCGCATAGCGTTTCGAGCGCGCAATAAGGCCCGCAGGCGGGGCGTCGAAATCCATACCAATGGCTTTGGTGAACTCTGATGCAGCGTCGGCCAGCATGGTCAGGCCGGCCTCGGATGCGCCGGTTGCTTCGCCCCAGGCTTTCATCACAAACGGATCGTTGACCGAAATGCAGATGATCTCATCCACACCTTTTGCATCGAACTGATCCTTGGTGCGCATGAAACTGGGTACATGGGCAGAATGACAGGTCGGCGTGAAAGCGCCCGGCACGGCAAAGATCACAACCTTACGCCCTTTGGTCTTGTCTGAAATCCGCACTTCCTCGGGGCCTTCAGCGCCCATCTGTGTCAGCGTGGCTTCGGGCAGCGTGTCACCTGTTGCAATCATTTTTCAGCTCCTGTCATTTGGATTTGCAGAGTCGGGCTGTGCCGCAATATAGGTGGTCCAAACAAAGAGACCATGGGTATTCTGCAGGGTGGGCACAACATGAGCCATATCGTCGTGATCGGGGCAGGGCAGGCCGGGGCCTCGTTGGTGGCGCGGCTGCGCAAGGATGGGTTTGCAGGCGACATCACCCTGATCGGGGCCGAGCCGCATCTGCCCTATCAGCGCCCGCCGCTGTCCAAGGCCTATCTGCTGGGCGAGATGGAGCTGGACCGCCTGTTCCTGCGGCCCGAAAGCTTTTATGCCGAGAACGACATCACCCTGCGTCTGGGTCAGCGCGTCACCGCCATCGACCCGCAGGCCAAGACGGTTTCGCTGGGCAATGAGGTCATCTCATACGACGAACTCGCCCTGACCACCGGGTCCGATCCGCGCCGCTTGCCAGCGGCGATCGGCGGCGATCTGGAGGGCGTCCATGTGGTCCGCGATCTGGCCCATATCGACGCGCTGGAGCCCGGCGTCAAAGACGGCGCGCGCGCGCTGATTGTGGGCGGCGGTTATATCGGGCTTGAGGCCGCAGCCGTCTGTGCCAAGCGCGGGGTCAAGGTCACTCTGGTCGAGATGGCCGAGCGTATCCTGCAACGGGTCGCAGCCCCCGAGACCAGCGATTATTTCCGCGCTCTGCACGCCGAATACGGCGCAGACATCCGCGAAGGGGTCGGGCTGGATCGTTTGATCGGGGAAGATGGCCATGTGACGGGGGCCGTCCTGACAGATGGCTCGGAACTGGCGGTGGATTTCGTCATTGTCGGCGTGGGCATCGCGCCCGCGACCCAACTGGCCGAGATGGCGGGTCTGGAACTGGATAACGGGATCAAGACCGACGCCCATGGCCGTACCTCGGACCCCTCGATCTGGGCGGCAGGCGATTGCGCGTCCTTCCCGCATAGCGAGGGGCGCATCCGTCTGGAAAGCGTGCCCAACGCCATCGATCAGGCCGAGATTGTGGCTCAGAACATGCTGGGCGCGGCCAAGGACTATGTGGCGACGCCATGGTTCTGGTCGGATCAATATGATGTCAAGCTGCAGATCGCTGGCCTGAACACCGGCTATGACCGCGTCGTCACCCGCAAGGGGCAGGGAGCGACGGTGTCCTTCTGGTATTACAAGGGTGATCAGCTGATTGCCGTCGACGCGATGAACGACCCGCGCGCCTATATGGTCGGCAAGCGCCTGATCGACGCGGGAAAAACCGCTGATCCGGCGGTGGTCGCCGACCCGGATGCGGACCTCAAACCGCTGCTCAAAGCGTGAGGATCATCGCCGGAGACTTCCGGGGCCGGGCGCTGGCCTCGGTCGGCAAAGGCGACGCGGGCGCACATCTGCGCCCCACCACGGATCGGGTGCGGGAAAGCCTGTTCAATGTGCTCAGCCACCAGATCGACTTTGACGGCTTGCGCGTTCTGGATCTGTTCGCAGGCACCGGCGCGTTGGGGCTCGAGGCGCTGTCGCGCGGCGCGGCGCACGTCACCTTTGTCGATGACGGGCGCGTGGCGCAGGGTCTGATCCGCAAGAATATCGACCTGACCGGCAGCAAGGCCCGCACGGACCTGATCCGCCGCGATGCAACCCGGCTGGGCGACAACCCCGGTGCGCCCTATGATCTGATCTTCCTCGACCCGCCTTACGGCAAGGCGCTGGGCCAGAAAGCCCTCGCCGCCCTGTCCGGCGGCTGGTTGGCGGGTGACGCCCTGATCGTCTGGGAAGAAAACGCCCCCATGGCCGCCCCCGACGGGTTCACCCTGAGCGATACGCGCAAATATGGCGACACGCATATCTCGTTGATGTGGAGGGAGACCCCCGATGCATGATCTGGTCATCTTCGATTGCGACGGCGTTCTGGTCGACAGCGAGGTTCTGTCCAATCAGGTCATGGTCAACAATTTCGCCCGCTATGGCCTGGACCTCAGCCTTTCCGAATGCATGGGGCTGTTTGTCGGCGGCACCATGACCAGCGTGCGCGACAAGGCGCGGGCGCTGGGGGCCGATCTGCCGGATGACTGGACCGAGCAGATTTATGCGGAAATCTATACGGCTTTGAAGGCGGGCACGCCGCTGGTCGAAGGCATTCCCGACCTGCTGGCGCAACTGGACGCACAAGGCATCCCCTATTGCGTCGCCTCGAATGGTCGCCCCGAGAAAATGCAGATCACCCTTGGCCAGAACGGTCTGTGGGACCGGTTCAAGGACGTGATGTTCTCGGCCCATGAACTGGGCACCGGCAAGCCCGAGCCCACGTTGTTCCTGACCGCCGCGCAGCGTTTCGGCGCGCAGAACCCGGTGGTGATCGAAGACAGCGAAAACGGCGTCACCGCCGCGATCCGGGCCGATATGCGCTGCCTTGCCTATGCCGCCCATGATGATGGCGCGCGTCTGGCCGCGCTGGGGGCCGAGGTCTTCACGGATATGTCACAAGTGCCCGGGCTTTTGGGACTCTGAGCGCGAAACATGGTAAGGTCCGGCCATGGACCGCGCCATCTCACCCCCGCTCTGGACCTTTGCCAAGGATACGGACACCACCACCGGGCCGCCGCCCAAGCCGATGCGCGCGCCGGTGTTCATCCATGACGCGGTGATCCCGTGGCGGGATGAGACATTGCTGCTGAAACTGCTGCGCGATCAGGCGGAAGATCAGGAGGAATAGGTCGGGTGATACTTATCGCCCGGTGACAGGGTGAAAATCTCGACCCCATCTGCCGTTACACCCACCGAATGCTCAAACTGCGCCGACAGCGATTTGTCGCGGGTTACGGCGGTCCAGTCATCGGCCAGCGTCTTGGTCTCGGGGCGGCCCAGATTAACCATGGGCTCGATGGTAAAGAACATGCCCTCTTCCAACACCGCACCGGTGCCCGGACGCCCGTAATGCAGCACGTTTGGTGGCGCATGGAACACCCGGCCCAGACCATGACCGCAGAAATCGCGGACAACGCTCATCCGGTGCGCCTCGACATAAGCCTGAATGGCGTGGCCGATATCGCCGAACGTATTGCCCGGCTTGACCATCTCGATGCCCTTGAACAGCGCGTCATGGGTCACTTGAATCAACCGCTCTGCCTTGCGGGGCAGTTTGCCCGCCACATACATGCGCGAGGTATCGCCGAACCAGCCATCGACGATGACGGTGACGTCGATATTCAGGATATCGCCATCCTTCAGCTTTTTGTCGCCGGGAATGCCGTGGCAGACCACATGATTCACGCTGATACAGCTGGCGTGCTTGTAACCTTTGTAACCGATGGTGGCAGACTCTGCGCCCGCATCCTCGACCATCTGCGTGATCAACCCGTCGATCGCGCCCGTGGTCTGGCCCACAAACACATGGTCTGCAATGTCATCCAATATCCGCGCCGCCAGGGCCCCTGCCGCGTGCATTCCGGCAAAGTCACCCTGTTCGTAAATGCGGATACCGTCCTTGGTCAGACGGCCACGATGTTCTTTCATCGACGCTTGGCTCCAAATATTTCGCGCAGCGCCCCTTTTACGCTGCTTGTGCAGAAAGTTCCAGAGGCTGCGACCTTTGGCCAATCAAATGGCGTTGAAGGCAGCATCTTCAATCTTTGACTGCTCGAAATCTCGGATAGGGTGACGAAACGCCTCAGAATCGATGCAGGGAAAGTGATGAAGAAATGGATCGCGCTTTTGCTGGTTCTGACACTGTCCGGCTGCCGGGATGAGGTGACGCTTCTGTCGGGGTTCGAGATAGAAGCGCTGCTGGCCAAAGATCGCAAGATCGCGTTTGACAGATTCCACTATTCCGGGACGGCAACCCTTAGGGCGGATGAAACCTTTGAGGTCCTTATCCCGCGATTGGGACAGGATAGTGGCGTTTGGTGGCTGGATGGTGACAAGCTGTGCAGTCGCTGGAAATCGTTTCAGCAGGGTCGCCAGCTTTGCGCGCGGGTCGGACGGCTGCCGGATGGCGGATATCGCGGTCAGTTTCCGAAATCGGGCGCGTTGATCGGGAATTTTCGGTTCGAGGACTGAATTCAGGCAAATTCCCAACGTCGCATGGGATCAACCCAAACGCCGTCTGGCGAGATCCGCGTACCGACGACCAGCCGCTCAACCCCCTTGGCTGCCTCGAACGCCGCCGCATAGGCCGGATCGATATCCGCAGCCAGCGTGAACCGGTCGCAATCGGTGCGCTGCACCAGATACAGCAACACCGCCCGATGCCCCTGTGCTGCCATCGCCGCCAACTCACCCAGATGTTTGGTGCCGCGCGCGGTCACGCTGTCGGGAAACTCTGCCAGACCGGGCTGGCGCGAAAGCGTGACGCTTTTGACTTCGACATAAGCATCCGGCAGGCCCGGTTGGGTCAGCAGGAAATCGATGCGGCTGTTCTCGCCGTATTTCACCTCGGGGCGGACGGTTTCATAGGCGGCCAGTTCCGGGATCTCGCGCGCCATCAGCGCCGCCCGCAGCGCCCGGTTCGGCAGCGAGGTATCGACCCCGGTGAAATGCCCGTTCTCATGATCAACCAGCCGCCAGCCGTATTTCAGCTTTTTCTTCGGATCGTCATTGGGCTCCAGCCAGATTTTCTCACCCGGTTCCGCCAGCCCCATCATCGAGCCCGGATTGGCGCAATGGGCCGTCACCTCGCGCCCGTCTTCCAGCGTGCAATCGGCCAGAAAGCGTTTATAGCGGCGGATCAGGCGGGCGGGGACAAGGGGGGTTTCAAATCGCATGGCCATGGGCCTATACCTGCCACATGGGCCGATCAAGAGGGAGGGCGCGCCATGGCCAATCCAACCGCCGCAATGCTGGTGATCGGGGATGAGATTCTGTCGGGCCGCACCCGCGACGCCAATATGCACTACCTTGCCGGAGAGCTGACCAAGCACGGCATCGACCTGAAAGAAGTGCGAATTGTCAGCGACGACGCCGCTGCGATTGAGGGCGCTGTAAAAGCGCTGTCAGATGCCTACGACAACGTGTTCACCAGCGGAGGTATCGGCCCGACTCATGACGATATCACCGCCGACTGCATCGCACGTGCATTTGGCCGCTCGATTGATGTACGCGCCGACGCGCGCGCTCTGCTCGAGGCGCATTACGACAAATCCGGGTTGGAGCTGAATGCCGCCCGCCTGCGCATGGCGCGCATCCCCGAAGGCGCGGCGTTGATCGATAACCCGGTCTCGACTGCGCCGGGCTTCACGCTCGGCAATGTGCATGTCATGGCCGGTGTACCTTCGGTGTTCCGCGCTATGGTCGCCAGCGTTTTGCCCGCGCTAACCGGTGGTCGCCCGCTTTTGTCCCAAACCCTGCGTGTGGATCGGGGCGAGGGTGATATCGCGGCGATGCTGGCTGTGCTGGCCGAGGATTTCGCTGATCTTTCGATCGGTTGTTATCCATTTCAGATCAATGGCGTCTTCGGGGCCAATGTTGTGGTGCGCGGTACCGAGGGTGCGCGCATTGACGCTGCCATCACGCGTCTGGCGAAAGAGCTTGAGCTTTGAGCATCGACTGGCCCGCCATCGTCGACGGCACATGGCCCGCGGCCGGGTATGACAGGCTGGGGCCTTTCCGGCTGCGGCGCGGGCAGGGCGGCGGGTCGCGTGTGTCGGCGGCCAGCCGGCTTGGGGGCGTGCATGATGGCGATATCGACACCGCCGAAGCCGCGATGGAGGCGATGGGACAGAAACGCCTCTTTTGCCTCTGGCCGGGGGATGAGGCACTGGATGCGCAGTTGGCTGCCCGTGGCTACGACATTCTCGACCCGGTCAATATCTATACTTGCCCGGCGGCGCATCTGACCGATACGCCCCTGCCACGCGTCACCGTGTTCAACGTCTGGGAACCGCTCGCCATCATGCGCGAGGTCTGGGCGCAGGGCGGCATCGGACCGGAACGGCTGGCCATCATGCACCGCGCGCCGGGGCCGAAGACGGGCCTGCTGATCCGCCGCAATGATCAGCCCGCCGGGGCCGGGTTTGTGGCCATTCATAACGATATCGCCATGGTCCATGCGCTGGAAATCCTGCCCGACCACCGCCGTCAGGGCATGGGCGCTTGGGCGATGCGCGCCGCGGCGTTCTGGGCGCTGGACAATGGCGCAAAGACCCTTAGCGTGATCTGTACCAAGGCGAATGCGGGGGCAAATGGGCTCTATCATGCGCTGGGGATGGAGATCGCGGGCGAATATCACTATCGCCAGCAGGTTTGAGGAGAGCGAAGTGACCACACAGGACATGCCCACCGCCCTGAACCTGCCGATGGTGGACCCGCTGCCGCCCGAGACGCAGAAATATTTCGATATCTGCGTCGAGAAACTGGGCATGGTCCCCAACGTGCTGCGCGCCCATGCCTTCGACATCGACAAGCTGAACACGTTCACGGCGATGTATAACGACCTGATGCTGGCCGATAGCGGGTTGACCAAGCTGGAACGCGAGATGATCGCCGTTGTGGTCTCGTCCATCAACAAGTGTTTCTACTGCCTCGTGGCCCATGGTGCGGCGGTGCGGCAGCTTTCGGGCGATCCGCAATTGGGTGAGATGCTGGTGATGAACTACCGCGTTGCACCCCTGGATGATCGCCAGCGTGCAATGCTGGATTTCGCGGCGCAGATGACCCATGCCAGCGCAACGGTCGAAGAGGCGGACCGCCAGCGCCTGCGTAATGCGGGCTTCAACGACCGGGATATCTGGGACATTGCCAATGTTACCGGCTTTTTCAACATGACCAACCGCGTGGCGAGCGCAACAGCGATGGTCCCGAACCCCGAGTACCACGCCCAATTCCGATGATTCGTTGCCTATCTCTTTTCTTGGTCCTTCTGACCGAAGCTGCACTGGCGCAGGAGATTGCCCTGCCCAGCAGCGCGCGCCAAGTCAGCGAACGCATCAGCGCGCTCGACAGCTATGATCTGCCCACGGGCGTGTTCACCGATGGCGTGGTGCCTGCGCGCACAGTCGAAGGCCGCGTTGAGCGTTTGACATGGCGCTTGCAAGCGGGCTCGAGTACCACGCTGCAAATCCTTGCGCCCTTGCGCGATCAGTTGCAGGCGCAGGGGTATGACATCACCTTTGAATGCGAGGCGCGTACTTGCGGCGGCTTCGATTTTCGCTTTGGAACCGAGGTTGTGCCAACACCCGATATGTATGTGGCAATTCATGATTATCGGTTTCTCTCGGCTACAAAAGGCGAGAACGCGCTGAGCCTGCTGGTCAGTCGTAACGAGCCTGATGGCTATGTGCAGATGATCCGCGTGACACCGGTCGGAACCCAACCTGCGCCACCTTTGGTGATCGAGGAAACCGTAGAGGGTACAGAGGGCCTGTTGAGTGATCTTGGTCAGAACGGCCATGTAATCCTTGACGACCTGCATTTCCGCACCGGCGAGGTGGCATTGGGTGAGGGGCCATTTACCTCGCTGGATTTGCTGGCGGGATATCTGACCGACAATCCGCAAGCTCGTCTGGCGCTGGTGGGTCACACCGATGATACAGGTGCGCTACAGGCCAATATCGCGGTCAGCAAACAACGCGCCGAGGCGGTTCGCACACGTCTGATCGAGGCACACGGCGTCGCCGCCGACCGGATCGAGGCGCAGGGCGCCGGTTATCTCGCCCCGATCACCTCAAACGCGACGCCCGAAGGACGCGACATAAACCGCCGGGTCGAGGCCGTCCTGCTGATCAACTGAGACCTGACGCAAAAAAAAGACCCGCACTTTTCAGCGCGGGCCATCGAGGTGCCTCAGGGAGAATTCTACCAATCCATCGAGCCTTTTTCAGCATAGGCCTCGACAAGAAAATCAATGAATGCCCGAACTTTGGGCTGGGTGAAGCGACCGGGCGGATAAACGGCATAGATGCCCTGAACCTCGTCCGGCAGCGACGGCATCGCGTCTACGACCTCGCCGGATTTCAGCGCGTCCGCATAGAGATAGCTGGGCAGATGCGCGATCCCCAGACCAGAGATGGCTGCGTTCAGCAGCGATTGCCCGTCATTCACGCTCAGCCAGCCGGCGGTGCGCACCTGACGCTTTTCGCCCGACGGCGCAGTCAGTTTCCAGACACTGCCCGAAGACTGGCTTGAATAGTGCAGTAGCTTGTGTTCGTTCAGATCGTCGATCTTTTGCGGGCGCCCGAACTGTTCGATATATTTCGGCGAGGCGACCAGCCGCTTGACCGTCTCGGTCAGCTTGCGGGCACGCAGGGTGCTGTCTTCCAGCTCGCCAATGCGCACAGCGACGTCAAAGCCTTCGGAAATCAGTTCCACATAGCGGTTGTTCAGCACCATGTTGACCGTGATCTCGGGGTAGGCCGACAGAAAATCCGACAGGACCGGGGACAAATGATTGACGCCAAAATCTGTCGCCACACTGATCCGCAGCAGACCAGAAGGAGCCGATTGCATAGAGGTCACCAGCGCATCCGCCTCGCCCGCGTCGTTGAGAACGCGACGTGCGCGGTCGTAGTAAGCCAATCCAATCTCGGTCGGTGAAACGCGGCGTGTGGTGCGGTTTAGCAGCCTCGCACCCAGCCGTGCCTCAAGGCTCGACACGTGTTTGGAAACGGCCGATTTGGAGATGCCCATTTTCTTGGCCGCGTCGGTGAAACCCCCTTGGTCCACCACGTTGGAAAAGGCCTCCATTTCGGTCAGTCGATCCATTATCGTACCCCAGGTCTTCAAGTTGTTGTCTCTTTATCGCGATCAATCTGGGCAAGAACGGGGCAGACATGGGATAATATCAGGGTTTTGAATCGGATAGTTTGCGACTGGGAAACGCCGGTGAGCTTTGGCACCGAGCGACCAGATTCTGCGCAAACCCCCGGTTTCTGGACTTTCTCTCAAATGTGCTAAGATCAGAGTGGCATTTTTGTGACCACCCTTGCCCTCAGGGCTGTTTATTTTGCGGGCCTTTTCTACCAGGCGGAACAATAGTCACGATCGCTGCCAAAGCCAGCAGACTACCGATCGAGACGGCGGTAACGGCCCAGATCGGATCACCGTGGTGGGCAAGGGCGGCCAGACCGGCGGATATTACAATGACCACTATACGGGCCAATGTGGAGGCCACGGCCTGTGCCCGCACCCGCTGCGCCTTGGGGGCGCTGTCCATAAAGTACAGCATCCGTGCGCTGCCCAGCCCGGTGACTGCGACTGTTACGACAAATACGGTTACCGCATGAATATGCTCGCCGTGATCAAGCCCGCTGCGATGCAGGACGATCAGGACCAGACCCGAGACGAGGATCATACCGGCACCGCACAGCATGACCGCCCGATTCGACAGAATGGTCATTGTGCGCCAAAGGGGGGCGGCCACCATAAGTGCTGCAGCCGATGATACGACGAGGGCCGTCAGCCCTTGGGTCGAACTGTGGTGCGCCGCTGCGGCCAGGAGGGCGTAAAACGGAACCGATAACCCGGCGATCACAAAGGTGATGCGGATCGCGATAAACCTGCGGAACCAGGCTTCGGCCCACAAATCACGTGTATCCCGCCAAAACGCCCTAACCGCCTGCGCAGGAGATTGTCGCTGGTTGGCGACCTGCCCAGGGTGCCGCGCCGTTTCGCGGATGCTTAGAATCAAGCAGGCCGACAGCATAAAGCACACCACACCGAACCCGATGACCAGACTGTGCCGTGTCGGGGCTGGTGCGTCCCGGACAAGCTGATGCAGCAGCAAAACGGTGATGATGGTCGCTGCCCCGCCGATGGTTTTTTGCGCATAGCTTAGCCGCATCCTGTCAGGTGAGGGCAGGGTATCGCTGATGAAGTCGACAATCATCAGGGTCTTGAACTCTTCCAACACGCCGATTGCGAAGATCACCGCGACAAAGGCGATCATCACCATCGTTTGCGAACCATAGAGCGCAACCAGAACAAGGGTCAGAAAGCAGGTGGCGATTGCCAAATCAACCCGGGCAATAACCGATGCTTTGCGCGGCAATCGAGCGACATATCCTGAAAGGATCATGTCTGACAGGGTTCCTGCGGCTTGCCTGACCGAGATCAAAAGCCCTGCCAGAACCAATGGCAGACCCATGGATACCGCTAGAAACGCCACCACGATCGACGGGTTCGCCATGGACCACGCCATTACCGATAACGAACCCTGTCCTGCCATCAGTGGTAGGGTATGACGGTTGGGCTGCATGCGGGTTTCAGTCACTGGCACATCCGCGGTAGGAACAGAACCTGTCCATACTGCGTCAGAGTTCCGCCTGCGGCAACATTGTCAGAACGTTGCCGCCAGACGCGTCCCTTGATCGATCGCCCGTTTCGCATCCAGCTCGGCGGCCACATCAGCGCCGCCGATGACATGGCATGGAATGCCGCGCGCGCCCAACTGATCCGCCAGCGACCTGTCCGAGACCTGACCCGCACACAGCACAATGGTCTCTGCCGGGATCACGGTCGGGTCATCGCGGGTTTCGCCAAAGCTGATATGCAGACCCTCTTCGTCGATGCGCTCGTAATTCACGCCGCCTACGAAATTGACATCCTTCATCTTCAGGGTAGCCCGATGAATCCAACCGGTGGTCTTGCCCAGCCCTTTGCCATGCCGTTGCGCTTTGCGCTGCAGCAGGGTGACCTGACGGGCGGGCGCGGCGGGCTGAGGCCCCTCAGGCGCCAGCCCTGAACGGTGCTCTGCGGGATCTGTCACGCCCCACTCTTTCATCCACGCGGGCAGGTCGGTGGTTATGCTGTGACCGTCCTCCAGCAGGAACTCGGACACGTCGAAACCGATGCCGCCTGCACCGATCACGGCCACGGATTTACCGACCTCGGCCGTGCCGCGCAGCACGTCAATATAGCTGAGCACATTGTCCCGATCCTGCCCGGGAATCTGCGGATCACGCGGTGTGACGCCGGTGGCGATGACCACCTCGTCAAACCCGGTCAGGTCGTCGACGCTGACCTCGCGGTTCAGTTCCAGCTTGACGCCCAGATCGTCCATCATGGTGCGGTACCAGTCGACGAGGCCCCAGAATTCCTCTTTCCCCGGCACCTGCTTGGCCATGTTCAACTGGCCGCCAATTTCAGCAGCGCGGTCGAACAGAGTCACGTCGTGTCCGCGTTGGGCGGCGGTCATCGCAGTAGAAAGCCCCGCCGGTCCTGCGCCCACGATGGCAACCGTTTTGCGGGTCTCGGCCGTGCCAATGACCAGCTCGGTCTCATGGCAGGCGCGCGGGTTGACCAGACACGAGGTCAGCTTGCCGCTGAACGTGTGATCCAGACAGGCCTGATTGCAGGCGATACAGGGTGCGATCTGTGCTGCCTGCCCGGCAATGGCCTTGTTTACGAAATCCGCATCCGCCAGCATGGGGCGCGCCAGCGAGACCATATCGGCGCAGCCCGTCGACAGAACCTCTTCTGCGACCTCGGGCGTGTTGATCCGGTTCGAGGTGATCACCGGGATGCCAACCTTGCCCATCAGCTTCTTCGTCACCCAAGCGAAGGCTGCGCGCGGCACGGACGTGGCAATCGTCGGAATCCGCGCCTCGTGCCAGCCAATGCCTGTGTTGATGATCGTCGCCCCGGCCTGCTCGATCCGCTGCGCCAGCTCGACCACCTCATCATGGGTCGAGCCATTGGGGACCAGATCGATCATCGACAGCCGGTAGATGATGATGAAATCCGTCCCGACCGCTTCGCGCGTGCGGCGCACGACTTCGATGGGCAGGCGCATCCGGTTCTCATACGATCCGCCCCAGCGGTCGGTACGCTTGTTGGTGTGGGTCACAAGGAACTGGTTCAGGAAATATCCCTCGGAGCCCATGATCTCGACCCCGTCATACCCGGCCTTCTGCGCCAGCACGGCGGCGTTTACGATGTCACCGATCTGCTTCTCGATCCCATCCTCATCCAGCTCATGCGGCGGGAATGGAGAGATCGGGGATTTCACCGGGCTGGGTGCCACGCATTTCGGCCCATAGGCATAACGCCCCGCGTGCAGAATCTGCATCGCGATCTTGCCGCCCGCCTCGTGCACTCGCTGCGTCACGATTGAGTGGTTCGCGACCTCTGTGTCATTCGTCATCATCGACGCACCGGGCAGAACCGAGCCCTCAAGGTTCGGGCCAATGCCGCCAGTCACCATCAGCGCCACACCACCGCGCGCCCGGTCGGCATAGAACTCGGCCACGCGGTTCCAGTCGCCGGTTTCTTCCAATCCGGTATGCATGGACCCCATCAGCACCCGGTTTTTCAGCGTGGTAAAGCCCAGATCCAGCGGGGCCAGCATGTTTGGGTACGCGGTCATGACGAACTCTCCCTCCCGATTTTGAGGTTAGATTGACCTTCGCGTCACCTTTGTCACGTGAAACCTAACGTCATTCCCTTTGCCTTTGCCGCACTGCTTGCTAGAGACGATGCAAAGCGAATTCATGAGGCCCCGCATGACCCCCGACCAGATTGCCGAACTGCCCTATCGCCCCTGCGTCGGGCTGATGCTGATGAATGCCGAGGGTCGGATATTTGTCGGCCAGCGTAACGATCGCCACAAGGACGCCTGGCAAATGCCCCAGGGCGGCGTGGACAAAGGCGAAGACCCGCGCGACGCGGCCCTGCGTGAGCTGTGGGAGGAAACTGGCGTGACCCCCGATCTGGTCGACATCATCGCCGAGACAGATGGCTGGCTGCCTTATGATCTGCCGCATGAAATCGTGCCCAAAATCTGGAAAGGCCGCTATCGCGGGCAAGAGCAGAAATGGTATCTGATGCGCTTTACGGGCCGCGACGACCAGATCAACATCGCAACCGATCACCCGGAATTTACCCGATGGAAATGGCAGGAACCTGCGCGCCTCATCGCCGAAATCGTGCCTTTCAAGCGTGCGGTCTATGAACAGGTGGTAGCGGCCTTTGCCGCGCATCTGCGCTGATCACCTCGACCTCATGAACTGACAACTTGCCGTGAGCGGCATAGCGCTGGACCTCATGCCTCACTAGCCTTTGAGGCATGAAAGATACCGCAGATCACCAAATCTCAGACGTTGTCGGAACGGCGCCCGCAGGCCGCCAATTCCATGGGGCTGATCGCCGTACGCCGCTGCGTGATGGCCTGTGGTCCGCAGGCGAATACGGACCCGGCCAGACCGCCGGGCGGTTCTACCCCATCGCCTGCGTCGCGCTTGAGGTCACTCAGCGCTGCAATCTGGATTGCACGCTTTGTTACCTCTCGGACCGGGCCGAGATGACCTATGACCCCCCGCTCTCGGTCCTGTTTGCACGGCTGGCCACGATCCACAGCCATTATGGGCCTGGCGTTTCCGTCCAGTTGACCGGCGGCGACCCGACCCTGCGCAAGGTCGGGGATCTTGAGGCGTTGTGCCGCGAGATTCGCCGGCTGGGGATGCGATCCTGCCTGATGACCAACGGCATTCGTGCCAGCCGTGCGGCGCTGACCCGGCTGGCGGCGGCAGGGCTGGACGATGTGGCATTTCACGTCGATCTGACGCAGGAACGAAAGGGTTTCGAGACCGAGGTCGAGCTGAACACGGTGCGGCGCGCATATATCCGTCGGGCCGAGGGGTTGGGCTTGCGTCTACTGTTTAACACCACCGTGTTCGAGGGTAATTTTGCGGAACTCCCTGCAATTTCGCGTTTTCTGCGCGATCAGCCCGATGTGGCATTCGTCTCGTTCCAGATGCAGGCCGACACAGGGCGCGGTGTTTTGCGCGAACGGCCTGACATCATCACGCAGGACAGCGTCATACGCGCGATCGAAGAGGGATACGAAACCCCGCTGCACTTCGATTCCGCTGCAGTGGGTCATTCCAAATGCAACCGCTATGCCAGCGTGTTCGCGGCCGGAGGCAAAGCGCGGTCAACCTTGTCCGACCGGCGCCTTGTTCATCGCGTGATCGAGGCGTTGGAACAGCAGGATTGCTCGGAGGATGGGCATCTGGACATCCATGACAGTGTGCGGCTTTTGGCGCTGCGGCGCCCCATGCTGGCACTGCGCGCCGCCGCTCACCTCGCGGGCTGTGCGCTGCGCCTTGGAGCAGGATTGCTGCGGGGGCCCCTGCGCCGGCAGTCGGTGTTCATTCACAACTTCATGGCGGCTGACGCGCTGGAAGAAGACCGCTGTGCCTCGTGCGTCTTTATGGTCGCAACTGCCAACGGCCCACTGTCGATGTGCGTTCACAATGCGCAACGCGATCTGCATCTTGCAGCGCCCGATCGCGTCGACAGCGACGATGGCCCGCGTTGGTGGAACGCTGCGGCGCGCGATTTGTCCACAAACCCGAACCTACCGGACCTGAACGACCCCGCGCTGGCTCCGCTCAAAAAGCTCAAAGGGCAGCTTCGGGCGAAACGCGCAAACCAGAAGGCCGCCTCATGAGAAAACTGCTGATCCTGCTGCTTCTTCCGCTGCTTGCCGCCTGTGCCAGTGTCGAACGTTTGGCGCTGCCAGCGCCCACACCGCTTGAGAACACCGCCCTGACCCGGACTGCGCCCCCACCCGGAGAGCGGGTCGACCACCGCGACTGGAGCACTTTTCTGAACCGCTATGTTGCGACCGATCCGCAGGGCGTCAACCGTGTGGCTTATGGGCAGGTGTCAAAGGCCGACCGCGCGCGACTGGATGGCTATCTGACAACTCTGCAAAGCGTCGATCCGGCAGAGCTGGGCCGGGATCAGCAACTTGCTTACTGGATCAACCTCTATAACGCGCTGACAGTTGACCTGATCCTTGAAAACTACCCTGTCGCTTCGATCCGCGATATCACGGATGGGGCGTTTTCCTTTGGACCATGGGATCGGCCCGTGGCGCGGGTCTCTGGGCAGACCCTGACGCTGAACGAGATCGAACACCGCATCATCCGCCCGACATTCGACGAACCGCGTATCCATTACGCGCTGAATTGTGCGGCGGTTGGATGTCCCAATCTGATGAATCGCGCCTGGCAAGCACAGACGCTAGAGCGCGACTTTGCAGCTGCCGAACGCGCCTATGTCAATGATCCGCGCGGTGTGCGCTATGACGGGCGCGGGCGGCTCATCCTGTCGAAGATCTATATCTGGTTTCGCGAGGATTTCGGGGCGAATGAGAAGGCCGTGATTGCCTATCTGGAAACCGCAGCCGAGCCAGAATTGCGCGCAAGACTGCAAGGGACGGCGCGCGTGAGTGGCTATGAGTATGATTGGGCCTTGAACGACGCGGCAGCGGGGTCTTAGCGGCGCGGCTCAGCGCTTTATAGCAACCCTTCGGCGCGCAGCAGATCCAGCATATTCGCTTCGGGGCGCGGTCCGATATGGCTGATCACCTCGCGGGCGCAGACATTGCCGATTTTGGCGCAGGTCTCGTAATCGCGCCCCGTGGCCATGCCAAACAGGAACCCGGCTGCAAACTGGTCGCCCGCTCCGGTCGCATCCACCGGCACCACCTTTTGAACTGCCACATCGATGCGTTGCCCCTCGGACAACACGCTCACCCCGTCACCCGATCGCGTACACACGACCAGGGGGCAGATTGCGGCAGTCTTGGCGAGTGCTTCTTCCAGATCGTCGGTTTCGAACAGCGATTTGATCTCGGCCTCATTGCCGATCACGAAATCCAGTTCGTTCTCGATCAGCAGCAGGAAATCTGTGCGATGCCGCTCTACACAGAACGGGTCGGAGATTGCGATGCCGGCTTTGCCGCCACCTTTATGGCAGGTTCGCGCCGCCTCAAGGAATGCCGCCTTGCCCTTTTCCTTGTCGAACAGATAGCCCTCAAGGAACATGATCTGGGTGCTTCCCGCGACCTCATCGGGCACATCTTGCGAGGACAGTTCCGATGAAATCCCCAGATAGGTATTCATCGACCGCTCGCCATCTGGCGAGACGAAGATCATCGAGCGTGAGGTCGGCAGCTCGCCGCCCGGGACCGGGGGGTTCACGAAATCCACCCCATCCTCGTTCATCGCATCGGCATAGAACCGGCCCAGCGCGTCGTCATGCACGCGTCCGATAAAGGCTGCATCCAGACCCAGCGCACCCGCGCCCGCAATCGTATTGGCCACCGAGCCGCCGGGCGTCTGCACGCGGCCTTCCATCGAGGCATACAGCACCTCGCCGCGCTCCTGCTCGATCAGCTGCATGATGCCCTTCTCGATGCCCATCAGTTCCAGAAAACTGTCATCGGCCTGCGAAATCACGTCCACAACGGCGTTTCCGATACCGGTGAGTTGATAGGTCTTCATTGGGTCTTGTCCTCGAATTCGCAGAGATCACGGATGATACAGGTCGGGCATTGCGGCTTGCGCGCCTTGCAATGGTACCGTCCATGCAGGATCAGCCAGTGATGCGCATGGAGTTGAAAGTCGGCCGGAATATTGTCCTCGATGGCGCGTTCGACCGCGTCCACGTCCTTGCCGGGGCAGATGCCGGTGCGGTTGCCGACGCGGAAGATATGGGTGTCCACCGCCTGCGCCGGTTGCCGCCACCACATATTCAGCACCACATTGGCCGTCTTGCGGCCTACACCCGGCAGCGATTGTAGTGCTGCGCGGGAATTGGGCACTTCGCCGCCATAGTCCTCGACCAGAATGCGGCTGAGTTTGATGACGTTCTTCGCCTTTTGGCGGAACAGGCCGATGGTCTTGATGTGCTCGGTCAGCCCCTCTTCGCCCAGATCCAGCATTTTTTGCGGGGTGTCGGCGATCTTGAACAGCTCACGCGTCGCCTTGTTGACCCCGGCATCTGTCGCCTGCGCCGAAAGCGCCACTGCGACGACCAGAGTATAGACGTTCACATGCTCCAGCTCGCCCTTGGGTTCCGGGTCCGCCTCCTGAAAACGCGTAAAGATCTCGCGGATCGTGTGATAATCGAGTTGCTTTGCCATCCGCGCCTTAATGCCGCCCACCGGGCCGTGACACAAGCCCAAAGCCAATGCGCAAGTTCCGGGTCGCGGGGGCGTGAGGGGGACGCTATGGTCCGGTCATCAGGAATGAGGTGAGTCCCATGAATGTCCAGACCCCCGAAAGCGGATACCATTATAATGTCATGCGCCGGGCAATTGACCTGATTGATCAGGGTGGCGAAACCCTGAGCCTTGAGGAACTGGCCAGCCAGATGGATATGAGCCCTGCCCATTTCCAGCGGCTGTTCTCACGGTGGACTGGTGTATCGCCGAAACGCTATCAGCAATATCTGACACTGGGTCATGCCAAGGCGCTGTTGCGCGAACGGTTCACAACGCTAGAGACCGCGCACAACGTGGGCCTGTCAGGGAGTGGCCGTCTGCACGATCTGTTCCTGAAATGGGAATCCATGAGCCCCGGCGAATACGCGCGCAAAGGCGCAGGGCTGACGATTTACTGGGGCTGGTTCGAAAGTCCCTTTGGCCCGGCATTGGTTATGGGTACGGACAAAGGCATCTGCGGTATGGCTTTCGGCGCAGAAACCGGCGAGGAAGCGGCAATGGAAGATATGCTTTCGCGCTGGCCGTTGGCCGAGTTTGTGGAAGATCCGATGCATCTGCGCCCTTGGGTGCTGAGCGCTTTTGGTGCCGCCAATGACCGGTTGGAGCCGACACCGTTGTACCTGATTGGCTCGCCCTTGCAGATCAAAGTGTGGGAGGCGCTGATGCATATTCCTTCAGGGCAGGTCACGACCTATTCCGAAATCGCGCAACGCGTGGGGTCCCCTCAGGCCGTGCGCGCGGTCGGCACGGCTGTGGGGCGCAACCCTGTCAGTTGGCTGATCCCGTGCCATCGCGCCTTGCGCAAGTCAGGCGGATTGGGGGGCTATCACTGGGGCCTGCCCGTCAAGCGCGCCATGCTGGCCTATGAGGCTGCTCAGGCGGATGCCTGAGAAATAAAGCGAGGCACCCTAGGGTGCCTCACAACTGGATCACGTTTGATCTGGGTTATTCGGCCGCCCAACCGCCAACGGCTTTGACTTCAAGAAAATCCTCAAGCCCAAATACTCCGCCTTCGCGCCCGTTGCCGGATTGCTTCATCCCTCCGAACGGAGAGCCGGCGCTGCGCGACTGGCCGTTCATTTCAACCATGCCGGACCGCAGATGCCGCGCCATGCGATTTGCCCGGGCACCGTCCTGCGTCTGGACATAATTGGTCAGCCCGTAAGGCGTGTCATTGGCGATCTCGATGGCCTCGTCCTCGGTGTCGAAGGGGATCATGGTCAGGACCGGACCAAAGATTTCCTCGCGCGCGATGGTCATCTGGTTGTTGGCGTCGGCAAAGACAGTAGGACGCACATAGTAACCCTTGTTCAAACCTTCGGGCCGCCCGGTGCCACCGGCGACAAGACGTGCGCCTTCGTCGATACCCTTCTGGATCAGGTCCTGAATCTTGGTCCACTGCACCTCGTTCACAACGGGGCCGATGTGACGACCTTCTTCCAGGGCGGGCCCGACCGAGACCTTGTTTGCCACCTCGGCCGCCGTTTCCACCGCCTGATCATAGATCGGCCGCTGCACCAGCATCCGGCTGGGCGCGTTACAGCTTTGGCCGGTGTTGTTCATCATATGCAACACGCCGCGCTTGACCGCCTTTTCATCCGCATCGGCAAAAACCACATTCGCGCCCTTACCGCCCAGTTCCAGATGCACCTTCTTCAAGGTATCGGCGGCATTCTTGGAAATCGCGGTGCCCGCGCGGGTCGAGCCCGTAAAGCTGACCATATCCACATCCGGATGACCTGAAAGTTGCGAGCCGACACCTGCACCATCCCCGTTCACAAGGTTGAACACACCCGCCGGGAAACCGGCCTCGTCCATCATCTCGGCAAAGATCATCGCGTTCAGCGGGCTTTGCTCGGACGGTTTCAGCACCATTGTGCAGCCCGCGATCGCCGCCGCGCCCACCTTGAGTGTGATCTGGTTCATCGGCCAGTTCCACGGGGTAATCAGGGCGGCCACGCCCACGGCCTCATAGATGATCCGGTCATTCGGGGCGTGATCACCCAGCGGGCGTTCGAAGGGGAACCCTTTGGCGGCACGGATGAAGTTTTTCAGGTGATAGATGCCTGCCCCCGATTGCTGCGTGCGCGCCATGTCAATCGGCGCGCCCATTTCGAGTGACATCGCCTGCGCCAAATCTTCCGAGCGCGTCGCATAGATGTCGACCAGCTTTTCCACCAGCGCGATACGGTCCGCGACCGGGGTCTCCATCCAGCTGGGCAGGGCGGCTCTGGCGGCGGCGACGGCAGCGTCGGTATCCGCCGCACTGCCCAGTGAGATCACCGCGCAGGGCTCTTCTGTCGACGGGTCGATGACCTGAAAGTCGTTGGCCGCCGCCGGCGAGACCCATTGGCCGTTGATATAGAAATCACGTTTTTCGATCATGAGAGAGCCTCCGCAGCACATTACATTCGACCGCACGGTCGGTTTTGTTGGCTACTCTGTCACTGCTGAAAGGGCGGGGCAAGGGAAAGCTGTGATCCGGGCATTGCGATATATGAATTTACCTGACGTCAAATCTGAGAGCTTTAACCTGCGGCCAAAGTGATTAAGTTTGCTGCGACCGACTCGGTTTACATACCAGCAGAGGAGATGCCCCATGGGTTTGCGCATCAATGATACAGTTCCGAATTTCACCGCAGAAACGGATCAGGGCACCATTCAGTTCCACGACTGGATCGGCGACAGCTGGGCAATCCTGTTCTCGCATCCCAAGGATTTCACCCCCGTCTGCACCACCGAGTTCTCGGCTGTGGCGCAGTTGAACGACGAATGGGCGGCGCGGGGGACCAAGGTGATTGGTGTGTCTGTTGACGGGGTTGAGGACCACAAGAAGTGGAAGAAAGATATCGAGGCTTACGGTAATGCCAATCCTGGCTTCCCGATCATTGCTGATGACGGTCTGGCCGTGTCGAAAGCCTTCGACATGCTGCCCGCCGAGGCTTACCTACCCGATGGCCGCACTCCCGCTGACAGCGCCACCGTACGCTCGGTCTTTATCATCGGGCCGGACAAGCAGCTGAAGCTGTCGATGACCTATCCGATGACCGTGGGCCGGAACTTTGCCGAGATCCTGCGCGCGCTGGACGGGTTGCAGATGTCGTCCAAGGGCGTTGCGACGCCTGCGAACTGGGTGCCAGGTGAGGATGTGATTATCCCGCCTGCTGTTTCGAACGAAGATGCCAAAGAGAAGTTCGGCGAGTTCGAGACGATCTTTCCCTATCTGCGCAAGACCAAAGCGCCGTCCTGAGCTGAGGCTAGGTAAAGGGGGGCTGTCTGCCCCCCATCGCGCCAGAGGCGCGATTCCCCCCGAGGATATTTTTGGCCAGATGAAGCTGCGGATGCGCGCCTGACCTTCGCTGTTTTGTCCACGGGGCGGATGCGGTCAAAGGTGATGTGAAACACATTGGTGTACGCCGTGTAGGTCAGGGTCAGCCCGAGATTCAGCGCGCGTGCCGAGCCCAGAGAATGGTCCCCCGCAGCCATCGGCAGGGGAAAGGTGATCATCACGGCAGTGATTTCGTGCAGGGATGTATAAATGACGCGCAGCGTATGAGGGTTTTTGCAGGCCAGTCGATCAGCTCGAAGCTGCTGGTCTGGATGATGCGTTCGCGGGGGCACTGAGTACCATATCCATGCTCATCAATCTGGGGTGGCCCGAAGAGCCGGTTTAGATGTTCTGAGCTATGCGCCTGAGTGGATGGCTACGGGTTCAACTTGGGTTGGAGAATCGCACGTCACGATTAGGGTGGCTGTGATATGGGACAATGTCTTGATCGAAAGTCGGAGAAGTGTCTGTTTATTCTAAAAGAAAAGACCCCGGCAATGGCCGGGGTCTTTCAGTTCTCGTGTATAGATAGGCGCTGATTACTCAGCGTCTTCCTTCTTTTCTTTCTTCTCGGGCACGATCTCTTCGCCGGTTTCCTGATCGACGACTTTCATCGACAGGCGGACCTTACCGCGGTCGTCAAAGCCCAAGAGCTTGACCTTCACTTCCTGACCTTCCTTCAGAACGTCTGAGGGATGGTTCAGGCGGCGGTTTTCGATCTGGGACACGTGGACCAGACCGTCGCGCTTGCCAAAGAAGTTCACGAAGGCCCCGAAATCGACGATCTTGACGACTTTACCGGTATAGATCTGACCCTCTTCCGGCTCAGCGACGATCGAGTGGATCATCTCATAGGCCTTCTTGATCGACTCCCCATCGGGCGAGGCGATCTTGATGACACCGTCGTCGTTGATGTCGACCTTGGCACCCGACACTTCGACGATTTCGCGGATGACCTTACCACCCGAACCGATCACTTCACGGATCTTGTCGGTCGGGATGTTCATGGTCTCGATGCGCGGGGCGTGGACCGAGAATTCGTTGGTCTCGGACAGGGCTTTGCCCATCTCGCCCAGGATGTGCATCCGGCCGTCCTTGGCTTGCGCCAGGGCTTTCTCCATGATCTCGGGCGTGATGCCCGCGACCTTGATGTCCATCTGCAGCGAGGTGATGCCGTTTTCGGTACCAGCCACTTTGAAGTCCATGTCGCCCAGGTGGTCTTCGTCACCCAGAATGTCCGACAGGATGGCGTATTCGCCGTCATCTTCCAGGATCAGGCCCATGGCCACACCGGCAACCGGCGCTTTCAGCGGAACGCCCGCATCCATCATCGACAGCGAACCGCCGCAGACCGACGCCATCGAGCTGGAGCCGTTGGATTCGGTGATCTCGGACACGATGCGGATCGTGTAGGGGAAGTCGGTTGCCGCAGGCAGAACCGCCTGCAGGGCGCGCCATGCCAGCTTGCCGTGGCCGATTTCGCGACGGCCGGGGCCACCAACGCGGCCAACTTCGCCAACCGAATAGGGCGGGAAGTTGTAGTGCAGCAGGAAGTTCGATTTGAAGTTGCCATGCAGCGCATCGATGAACTGTTCGTCGTCACCGGTGCCCAGCGTGGTCACGGCCAGCGCCTGCGTTTCACCACGGGTGAACAGGGCAGAACCATGGGTCCGCGGCAGCATCGAGGTTTCTGCAACGATCGAACGGATGTCGGTGGTCGAACGACCATCGATCCGCTTGCCGCCTTTGACGACGTCGCCGCGCAGAATGCCGGCTTCCAGCTTTTTCATTGCCGAACCGAGGTTGCCGTCTTCCAGCTGTTCTTCGGTCAGCGCTTCTTTGATCGCTTCACGGGCGGCAGCAACAGCGGCGGTGCGCTCCTGCTTGTCGGTGATTGCGAAAGCGGCGCGCATCTGCTCTTCACCGGCGGCCTTAACAGCTGCGTACAGATCCGAATAGTCAGGCGCTTCGAATTCAAACGGCTCTTTCGCGGCGTCTTCGGCCAGCGAGATGATCAGGTCGATCACCGGCTGAATCTGCGCGTGCGCAAAGTTCACCGCGCCCAGCATTTCCGCCTCGGACAGTTCGTAAGCTTCGGATTCCACCATCATCACGGCGTCTTTGGTGCCGGCCACAACCAGATCCAGACGCTGTTCAGGGTTCAGGCGCAGGTCCTGCATGTCGTCCACGGTCGGGTTCAGGACGTATTCGCCATCCACGAAACCAACGCGGGCACCGGCGATCGGGCCCATGAACGGCGCGCCGGAAATGGTCAGCGCAGCCGAGGCAGCGATCATCGCAACGATGTCGGGGTCGTTGACCAGATCGTGGCTCAGCACGGTGCACATGACCAGAACTTCGTTTTTGAAGCCGTCAACAAACAGCGGACGGATCGGACGGTCGATCAGACGCGCGGTCAGCGTCTCTTTCTCGGTCGGGCGCGCCTCGCGCTTGAAGAAGCCACCCGGAACCTTACCGGCGGCATAGTATTTCTCTTGGTAGTGGACGGTCAGCGGGAAAAAGTCCTGACCGGGTTTTTGCGCCCGTGCAAAGGTCACGTTTGCCATGACGCTGGTTTCGCCCAGCGTGGCAATCACGCTGCCGTCAGCCTGACGGGCAACCTTGCCGGTTTCCAGTGTCAGCGTCTCTTCGCCCCACTGCATAGATTTCTTTGTTACATCAAACATATGCGTATCCTAGAACGGAGCACTCCCGCCCCTGCGGGTCTCCGGTTTGCATGGCGGCCCCATTGCCGCCGACCCCACTTTATCTTCCATTCGAGTGCCGGGGTCAGGGCACAACGTCTCAGATACCCGCGCGCATACATGAGAATGTGTTGAAAGGAAAGGGGAACCGGTCACAGTTCAGACCGGTAGTCAATGCGCCGCGATCAGGCGTTGGGGCTGGATGTCGAATGACCATTGACACCGAGTTCCAGTGTTCAATACATTTCAAAAATGGAATACGTTTTGTGAAATTTCGATGTCGGTATAGGCTGTTATCCTAAGGCCCGCGGTAGAACAGACGGAATGACGCCAGGGACAGCACTATCTTATACGCCCGCCGGCCGAACACCTTGGCGTTTGCACTTAGCAAACAGAAGGGCAAACGAATGGCTCAAACCAAGAAAATGCTGGATCCGGATCCGCGGATTTATGACTTCGAGACCGAATATGAGCTTGGGCAAGACAATGTCCGACCGTTCGGTCTGGACATCCACAACCCGGTCTTTTTGATTTCGAGCGTGCTGATTTTCGCGTTCGTTCTGATCGCTCTGGCCAATCAAGAGGAAGCCGCCGCGTTCTTTGGCTGGCTCCGGCCTTGGCTGACCAGTACCTTCGACTGGTTCCTTGTCCTGTCGGTCAACGCGATCACTCTGTTCTGTCTGGCACTGATCATCCTGCCGGTGGGCAAGGTGCGGATCGGTGGTAAGGATGCCAAGCCCGACTATTCCTATGCCGGATGGATCGCGATGATGTTCGCCGCCGGTATCGGCATCGGGCTGTTGTTCTTTGGCGTGATGGAACCGGTCTATTACAACTTCGCAGAAGGTGGCAACGCTGCGCCGCTGGGTATCGATATCGCGGTTCCCGGTAATGAATATGCAGGCATCGTCGGGACCATTCACCATTGGGGCCTCGAAGGCTGGGCGGTCTATGCGGCCGTGGGCCTGAGCCTTGCGATCTTTGCCTACAATCTCAACCTGCCGCTGACCCTGCGCTCGGCCTTTTATCCGATTCTGGGCGAGCGTGTCTGGGGCTGGTGGGGCCATATGATCGACACGCTGGCAGTCTTTGCCACGCTGTTCGGTCTGACCACATCGCTGGGTCTGGGCGCGCAACAGGTTGCCGCTGGCCTCTACGAGGTGTTCGGCATCGAACCCAGCCCAACGGTCGTGGTCCTGCTGATCATCGGGATCACGCTGATCGCGCTGGGCTCGGTCCTGCTGGGCATGGATGCGGGCGTCAAACGGCTGAGCGAGATCAACATGATCATGGCCGTGGGTCTGTTCATCTTCGTTATCGTGGTCACCGGCGTCGGCACCGCCATTGCGCGGTACTTCAACGTGATGGTGGATTACGTGTTACATCTACCGGCGCTGTCGAATCCGTTCGGACGAGAAGACACCAGCTATTTCCACGGCTGGACAACGTTTTACTGGGCCTGGTGGATCGCATGGTCGCCGTTTGTGGGCATGTTCATCGCGCGCATCTCGAAGGGCCGCACGGTGCGTGAGTTCGTCATCTGCGCGCTGCTCGCGCCGACGGCGGTCTGTGCGCTGTGGATGTCGACCTTTGGCGGAGCCGCCATCGATATGCTGAACGCAGGCGGTGCCGAAGGTGTCCGTGCCACGGTGATCGACAGCTATGCCCCCGAAGGCGCGCTGTTTGGCTTCCTCAAAGAGCTGCCGTTTTACGGCATCATTGCACCCATCGCGCTGATCCTGATCGTGGTGTTCTTTGTCACCTCGTCCGATTCCGGCTCGCTGGTGATCGACACGATCACGGCTGGCGGCAAGATGGACGCGCCCGTGATCCAGCGTGTGTTCTGGTGTACGCTCGAAGGTCTGGTCGCCATCGCGCTGCTCTTGGGTGGCGGTCTTGCTGCTCTGCAAGGGGCTGCGGTCTCGACCGGTATCCCGTTCACGCTGGTGGTACTGATGATGTGCTATTGCCTGTGGCTGGCGCTGAAATCGGAAAAGGCGAAAATGTAGTCTTGGACTGTACGAAACAAAAACGCCCGCCCCACGGTGGGCGTTTTTTCTGCCTTGATACAAGCGGATCGCCCAAGCGGCGAAGACAAAGCTGCCTTTGTTTGCCAGTGTGATCTGCGCCACAGCCGGGATGCGAAATCTCGGTATTGTCTGTGGTTATTGGTTCTATCTCTGGAAAAGGTATACGCATGCTACTTCATTCCGCCTCGGGCATTTCATTTAACCCAGACGTATTCGATGAGTCCTTTGTCGAGATGCTCGACAAACTGCCTGAAGACGCGGTTGAAGATGTGGATATCGACGCAACCCCCGACATGCCACTGATGGCTACAGCCCCTGCCGCTGAACCGACCGAGGCCGAGGTGGCCGCGATCATGGAAAGCGCTTGGGAAGAGCTTTATGCCTCGGACGAGGGAGCCGAGATTCGCTCGCTTCCTGAAGATCAGCAGGCGCAGATCAAGGCGCGTTTTCTGTCGCCGGATCCTATTTCCCAAGCTGATGCGGCGACCGTCCCAATTGATGACGCGCCCTTCACGGTCGAAGAAACGGCGGATAGCCTGATCCTGATGCAGGGAGATACGCCACTGCTGGGTGCACCGCTTGGGTCCAGTAAAAGTAAGCGCAAGAAGGCTGCGCTGCACACTTTTATCGGAGCTGCAGCCAAGGCTTTCGCCGATATTATCACCATGGCGATGGCGGCTCTGGGTGTGTATCAGGCGCTGGGTAGCAAGACGGTGACCAAGGCTGGCGCGGGTATCGCGGTCAAGTGCAGCGGACCGATCAGCCGTCACGCAGGTGCGATCGCCAAGGCGGGAAAGGCGGGCAGCGATGTGGCCAAGATGAAGGCGATGCTGGGCGTGGCCAAAGCATCGGTTGGGTTCACCAAACTCGCAGGTATCGTGCTGACCGATATGAGCGGTCTTGAGAAGGCTGCCGCGATCGCGACCTGTGTGGGCGGTATGACCTTGGCGCTGGCCTCTGCCAGTGGGTCGTTCTGGCTGTCTATGGTTGCGATGGTCGCTGCGGTCGCGATGTTCGTCATCGACACCGCTCTGGCCGTCGACACGTACAAGAAGTGGCAGGCCATTTGATACCAAATTGAAAACGCCCGCCAAATCTGGCGGGCGCTTGGAACATAAGGCTGGCCGAAGGGGCTGAGTGAGCCCTGCGAACCCGCTTAGCGGCGGATGCCCAGCTTTTTGATCAGGTCCTGGTAACGCGCTTCTTCTTTACCTTTCAGATAGTCCAGCAGCTTGCGGCGCTGGGCAACCATCTTCAGCAGACCACGGCGACCGTGGTTGTCTTTCTTGTGGGTCTTGAAGTGCTCGGTCAGGGTGGTGATGCGCGAGGTCAGGATGGCAACCTGAACTTCAGGCGAACCGGTGTCGCCGTCCTTGGTTGCGAATTCTTTCATGACGCGTGCTTTTTCAGCGGCAGTAATCGACATCGGGGTCTCCTTGTAAAAGGTTAGCGTTAATGGCGCAGGCCGGGATGTCGTCCAGCACAGGCCCATGGAGAAAACCGCACTGATTCCGATGCGGATGGGCGCGTATAGGCGCTTTTGCCGACAATGGCAAAGGGTTTCTGCGTCTAACCCGTGGCGGTCAGCCGGGCCAGATGCGCTTCGCTCACCAGCTGAATATCTTCGATGCGCAAGCCTTCTGCGCCATAAAGCTGTGCGATCTCTTCGCCGTTCAGGCGCACGCGGGTCAAATCGTCGGTCTCGGGGTCTTTTTCGATTTCGATAGCGGGATCGTCAGCGCCGTCCCAGGTGACCAGAAGCTTGTCCTGCCCCACCTCGAAGTCCATGATCGTCACGCTGTCTTCCGGGGGCTCTGACTGCAGGACGACCTGATCTTCACCCTCGCCGCCGGTGACCACGTCGCCGTCCTGCGCCAGAAGGATGTCATCGCCCGCACCGCCATTCAGGAAATCGCGCGAGTCTTCGCCTTCACCATCATCGCCTGTCAGGATATCGTCGCCGTCGCCACCGAACAGGGCGTCCTCTCCGGCGTCGCCTGCCAGATAATCCGCGCCTTTGCCGCCTTGTAGCGCATCATCCCCGCTGCCGCCGTCAAGCCTGTCGTCACCCTGCCCACCAAAGAGCTGATCGTCCCCTTCTCCGCCTTGCAAGTGATCCGCGCCGAAATGGCCATACACAGTGTCATTTCCCGACTGTCCACGCAGAGTGTCCGCACCACCGTCACCATGCAGCACATCATTTCCCGTACTGCCCAGGATCACATCATCCCCGGCGCCGCCATGCAGAACATCATGCCCCGCACCGCCGTCGATCCGGTCATCGCCGCCATATCCGTTGATCTGATCGTCACCTTCCTGCCCGCACAACGCATCTGCGCCGTCTTCCCCGGCGATGATCAGATCACCGTCGTGGTTCGAGATCACCTCACCCGTTCCCGCCGGTTCAGAACCGGCAGGATTGTCGGGGATGTCGTCGGGTTCCAGAAGATTGCCCTCGGTCAGGTCTTCTTCGACCGCCTCTTCGATTTGGTTGTCCTCTTCCTCGACCTCTTCTTCGGGGGTGAGGATGCCCCCCATTGCGTAGGCGGCGCCGCCGATGGCGGCCAGCCCAAACAACCCGATCAGAAACATGACACCGCTCCGCATTCACTATGCACCGAGTGTGAAATATCTCATGGTGTCAGGTACTTGGTCAAAACCTAGTTGGGGGCGTGGTTAACCCTTTGTCACCAGCGTTCGGGCTGTTGGGTATAGGCGATATAGAGCGGGTGTTTCGGGTGCCCGTCCTTGGTTAGCCCCAGATGGAACAGCGGCTGCCCGGTGTCCCGCAGCAGGCTTTCAACCGCCGGGCCGCGATCCAGATGCGCGCCATGGGTACCCCATGCGGCGATGACCTGATCGGCCCATTTGACGCCGTCCAGAATGGCCGCGTCGTTTGCCGGACCGACCGGATCAGCAACGGCGCGCATTTTGCGCGGATCGGTGTCGCGCCAGGCGAAGATGTTGGTGACCTGAAACGCCCCGAACCCCAGCGCCCGCGCGCGGCGTTCGCAGCGTTCGACCGTGGGGTCGTTCTGCACTTCGGTCGCGGTCGAGGGGTTCAGCATCACAAACAGCGCTTTACGTCCCGCGGAGTCCCAAATGCGGGTCAGGCTATAGCGATACTTTTCGCAATCGGAATAGACGGCGGTCGAGGGCGCGTCGCCCTTGGTATGCGTTCGGGTGATCATGCCCTTCGCCTATCACGCGGGTCAGGAAACGAACACCCGGCTGGGATGCAATTCGCCGGATTTGTAAATGCCAACGGCCACAGCCTTGCCATCCAGCGAGGCCCAAGCCTCGTCGCCGTATTCGACGTCCGAAGCCAGCACGATGCCCGGATTGCCGTTGCGCAGGCGGGTGGCCCCTTCGGGGGTGCATTTCAACTCGGGCAGGTCGGCGAGGCCGGTTTCCAGCGGGTGTAGGTATTTGTCCAGCGCGGTGGTCTTGGCCATTTCGTCGATCTGTTCGATGGACAGACCGTCTTCGGCCTCGAACGGGCCGGACCAGATGCGGCGGAGTTCTTTGACGTGGCCATGACAGCCCAGAGCCGCACCCAGATCGCGAGCGATGGACCGCACATAGCCGCCCTTGCCGCATGTCATCTCCAGCACCACGTGCTCGGCGTCGGGGCGGTCGACAAGGATCAACTCCTCGACCCACAAAGGACGGGCCGACAGTTCCACGTCCTCGCCATCGCGGGCCAGTTTATAGGCGCGCTGGCCGTCGATTTTCACGGCCGAGAACTTGGGTGGCACCTGCATGATATCGCCCAGAAACGGGCTGAGCGCCTGTTTGATGTCCTCATCCGTAGGGCGCGCATCGCTACTTGCAATCACCTCGCCCTCGGCGTCATCAGTGTTGGTGGCCTGACCCAGACGCACGGTGAAGGTGTAGGCTTTCAAGGCGTCGGTGATATAGGGAACGGTCTTGGTCGCCTCGCCCAAGGCCACGGCCAACACCCCGGTTGCTTCGGGGTCCAGAGTACCCGCGTGGCCCGCTTTCTTCGCGTCCATCGCCCAGCGCACTTTGTTCACTACGGCGGTCGAGGTCATGCCCGCAGGCTTATCCACCACCAGCCAGCCCGAGATATCGCGGCCCTTGCGTTTGCGTCCCATAGTTCACCCAGAATCTTGCCAAGGCGCGCGGGGTAACGGATCGCCTCGGCCCTGTCAATTTGCAGGGACGTCTTCGACCACGCCGACAATCGGCCCCAGCGAGAATCCGATATCCGACCGGTTGCCCGCGCGGTCATAGAGACGCGAGATATTGCCGTCGAAGAACAGCGCGTTCGGGGTCTGCAGCACATCACGAAACAGCCTGCCGAATTCGTGGAAGGTGACGTAATCCTCAGAGATCGCAAAGACCACCCGCGTCCCATCATCGCTGGTGCCCACCCCGTTGCGCACGAAAAGCGAGGTCGAATCGGGCAGGAACCGGGGGTGCAGCTCTCCGTCGATCACCAGCATGGGGCCGGATTGGGTGGCGAAACGGCAATCGGGGGCTTGGTCGATATAGTCCAATGTCTCGAACACGTCCGCCCGACCATCGCGGATACAGAACACACCATTGGGCAACAGGCCGAAATTGCCGGGACCGGGGTTCGAGATGACGCGCATCTGTTCTTGCCCGTTCTCGACATAATGACCGACGGGCGAGCGGTCGTCGTGATACATGCCCGCATTCATCGCAAAGGCGAGGCGCTTGCCCTGCGCGGCCAGCAGCTCGTTTACGCTGGAAAAGTGGCCCAGCACCTCTCCGTCCGCATCGTTCAGAAACAGGCGCAAATCTTCCGACGCATCCACCTCGCAGACTGTGTAGCGTTTGTCCTCATGGGTGACCTTCTCGCAAGTCACCGCGCCAGCCTGCGCGGCCCACAAGACCGCGCCCAAAGTGGCAAGCGCTCGGATCACTCGTCCAGATCGCGGCGCACCGCGTCCTGTTCGAACATGCGGCGGGTGTCATCCAGACGGTCGAACGTGTCGTCCAGACGGAAGCGCAAATCGGGCGAGAATTTCAGGCCGACCTTCTTGCCGACCATGCGCCGTAGCTCACCTTTGTTGCGGGCCAGCAGTTCGATCACATCCTCCTGCCCCTTGCCGCCCAAAGGCAGCACATAGGCGGTGGCGATCTTCAGGTCAGGCGAGGTGCGCACCTCACCCACGGTGATCGACATACGGTTCAGGTCAGGGTCGTGGACATCTCCGCGCGCCAAAACCTCGGACAGAGTGCGGCGGATCAGTTCGCCGACACGCAGTTGCCGTTGGGACGGGCCGGGGCCATCGTGGAATTTGTTCTTTGCCATAATCCCCGATCTAAGCGCAAAGTGTGGCTTTGCCAAGCGGGCGCGAACGGGGTAGGAGGCTTTGAGCCGACTGCAACAAGGGAACAAAGCAATGACCCATATTCCGGGGATCGTCATCACAGGGGCTTCGGGCCGGATGGGGCAGATGCTGATCAAAACCGTGACCGACAGCGATCAGGCGCGTCTGGTCGGGGTGGTCGAACGCAAAGGCCATGACTGGATTGGTCAGGATGTGGGTACAGCGATGGGCGGAGCGGCGCTCGGCGTCACTGTCATGGACGACCCGCTGGAGGCCTTTGCGCAGGCGCAGGCGGTGATCGATTTCACCGCGCCCGAGGCCACTTTGGAGTTCGCCGCGCTGGCGGCGCAAGCGCGGTGTGTACACGTGATCGGCACCACCGGCATGACGGATGAGCAGATCGCGGCGCTGGAACCCGCCGCGCGCCATGCTGTGATCGTGCGGGCGGGCAACATGAGCCTTGGCGTCAACCTGCTGGTGCAACTGACCAAAAAGGTCGCCGCTGCGCTGGACGAAGATTTCGACATCGAAGTGATCGAAGGCCACCACCACCACAAGGTCGACGCGCCCTCGGGCACCGCGCTGATGCTGGGCGAAGCCGCCGCCGAAGGGCGCGGGGTCAATCTGGCGGACGTGTCCGACCGCGCCCGCGACGGTATTACTGGCGCCCGCAAGCGCGGCGATATCGGATTCCACGCCATTCGCGGCGGAGACATCGTGGGCGAACACGATGTCCTGTTCGCCGCCCCCGGAGAACGCATCGTCCTGCGCCATCTGGCCACCGACCGCGCCATATTTGCCCGAGGCGCGCTCAAGGCGGCGCTGTGGGGGCAGGGGAAGGCTCCGGGTCAGTATGATATGGTGGATGTGCTGGGGTTGTAGGTGGTGCTAGAAGTAGGCAGTTACAACAGCAAAAACAATGAACACCATAATCCAGAATAGCACTGCTGTGAAAAGCGAAACAAACTGTATCATGAAAAAGTGGAAGTGGTTGGAATTCGGCACGATTCGAATTCCGTTGGGCACGTTTAGATCATCGCATATTTCGTTCCTGAACCAGCTGTTGCCTGCCCCATGGGCGTTCAGAAGCAATTGCTTGCGTGATGGCGGTGCGCCTCTTGTTCTGATCCAGAAATCAATAAACTCGTCCTTAAATTTGAATATCGGAAAAACCGAAGTCAGAAAAATCATAATAGCCCACGACGTCAGAACCATGATCAAAACGAAGCCAGACATGAACAAAAACAATGTTAGCATGTTCTTCCTTGTTTCATGTTTAATCACAATATCGGTTGAGGCCACGCAGTCTTAATGAGGCTCGATCTCAGACGGTCGAAGCGTAGCAGAAACCTCTTTTTGACGCCAAACAGTAAGTCTCGTTCTAAAACTGTGGACCCCCTCTTTTGCAGCACTAGGCTCGAACCATGGAGACTAAAGTATCCACCGTAGTCTTTGGAGTGTTGCTGGCGGTGTTCTATATGACGCTGCTGCCTTTTGTTGTGCACGGGTTCGGAATGCTTGGTGTCGAGCTGTCCGAGGATGCGCCGCAACGCAGCTACCTGTTCCAAAAGGGGCAAGACGTCGGAAACGCGGCGATGATGCTGCACATCTTTGCTGGCACGGTGATGCTGGTGCTGGTTCCTCTGCAACTGCTGAAAGGGCTGAGGCGTAAACTCACAGGGTTTCACCGGCTGTTGGGCAAAGTGCTGGTGACCCTGGCTTTGATCACCGGGCTGGCGGGCATGACCTATATCCCGCTGCGCGGCACAATCGGTGGGCCGGTGATGTCTGCGGCTTTCTTCCTCTATGGTCTGTGCCTGTTCACTTCGGCCTTGATGGTTGCGCGTATGGCGCTGGTCCGGGATCGCGCGGGTCATTGGGCGTGGGGGTTGCGGTTGTTCTGGCTGGCGCTGGGATCGTGGCTGTATCGGCTGCACTACACGTTTTGGTATCTGCTGACCGGTGGGCTGGGGTCCGAGCCCGATTTCTCGGGCTCGTTCGATCTGGTGCAGAATTTCGCGTTTTTTGTACCCTACCTTGTCGGTGTGCAAGTCTGGGTCATGTGCAAACGCCCCTTGCATCAAGGTGATTTGCCTCAAAGGCCCTAACGGAACGCAGCAAGCCCCGGTGGATTGGTGCCCTCGTGCTCGGCCTCTGCAAACAGCGCGCCCAACCTCTGATCCCATGTCGGGAATTGCCCGGTCAGCGCATAGGTCAGCCGTTCAGCCCCGATGGAAATACCCAACGGCGCGACCTCACCGCCGATGATGATCTCGCCGATCTCGGTCCAGTTGGCCGATGGGGGATAGGCTGTTGGCGCGGGTTCGGGTTGGTCGCCAACGCGGTAATAGACGCCCATCGTGACCAGATACTCTTCGCCAAATGGGTCGGGAAAGAAATAGCCCGAGGCATCGCGGGCGGCCAGCGCCTCGGCCTCGTCGCGCAGCAGGACTTTTTCAGCGAAGGAGAGGTTCAAGCCGTCCAGCACGGGGCGCATATCTTCTGCCTGCGGCACACTGACAAAGGCGATGCGCGCGGGGTCGAGGCCGAAGGTCTCGGTCAGGAGCTGCAGCATCAGCTGGGTCGTCTCTCGACCCGTGACCGTTCCGCCCGGATGGCAGCCGACCTCGTGAAACAGAGGCAGGATATCGGGGCGGGTTCTTTCGTCGACATCGCCGACACGGGCCAGAGGTTGGATGATGAAAGCGTTCGTCGGCAGAGCATCCTGATCAAAGTCGTGCCGCAGGCCGCCGTTATAGTTCGCATCACCGGTGGCGATTGACAGAGGCGGGGATTCGGCGAAACCAAGCGCGGCATAGGCCGCGCGCAAGCGATCAAGCGTGTCGGTAAACTGAGCCTCGAACGCGTCATTGTTGCCGGTTGCGCCAAGGGCAATTCGCGGCAGCACCGCGCTTGCCGTGGCTGCGGTTCCCAGTTGGACCAGTTTCCGTCGGTTCAATGCCATCTTTGCCTCCATCGCACACGCCCAAGGAGAGTATCGCAGATGTTTGCGGCAAAGGTTAAGGGAATCTGAAAACGCCCCCAAAGGGTGTGTCCTTACAGGTCCTTGATCTTATCCGCGCGCAGCGGGCAGGCGAGGTAGACACCGAACTCCTGCCCGATATCGGCACTGACACGAGCATGAACTGCGCCCTGACGATCAAGGAACCGCTGGGTGTCTTCGACCGGGAAAATCCCCTCGTGCCAAATGCCGGGATGGATATAGAGGCCTTTGGAGCCGTCACACCAGAAGGCCACCACCTTTTCCGGTGTCAGATTGTCACCCGGCAGGGCAGCGGGGATGATGAAGGGTTTGTTGTCCAACGGCCAAAACATCTGACCGCCATCGGGGTGATAATTCATGTGCCACAGCAAGACCTGATCGCGCGGCGCGGTTTGCCGGTCCGCCTGCGCCTGCTGCGGGTCGGTGGACCAGCCCAGAACATAGTGGCCGCCGACCGCCTCGTTCCTGCCATAGAGCACATCGCCCTTCCATTCGCCGTGGAAGGTGCCTTCGACCCAGCCGCCTTCGTCACCCGTGCCCTCGTCGATGGGCCGCCAGCCTTGCTGCGGCCAGCGGGCGATCTCGATCTCGAAGCCTTCGGGGTCATCGACCAGACAGCCATAGCCCTTGACGGATTCGTCGGTGGCCCGGATCAGGGGAACCTCATGCCAGGGCAGAGAGGGCTTGGTGCTGGCTTCAAAGATGTATTCGGGGGCGTTCATGCGACCTCCATATGTTTGTCGACCATACGCTGCACCATCGGGGCGAAATGAGCGAAATCAGGGGTTTCCATATCGGCGCGCTTGCCGGCCTCATCCAGATATCGCACCTGAATGATCTCTTTCAGGTTCGGGTTGGCCTCGAACGCGGTGACTTCTTCGGCGCTCATCGGGCCGCCCTGTAATTCCAGCGTGTGGACGGAGGCGGCTGACAAGCGGTTGAAATACTCGGGCTTTGTGGCGCAGAGATAGCGCTTGGCCGCCACATGGTATCGGCAGCAATCGGTGATGACCGAGGGAAAGAACTGCTCCAGCACTTTGGCCCCTGCATCTTCGTGATGCCGGTCTTCTGTGTCGTCAGGTTGGTAGGTGCCGAATTCCGAGGTGAAGTGGCCGATGTCATGCAGCAGCGCGCCGACGATGATTTCCTCGGGCATACCGTTTTGTTCGGCGATGGTTGCGCCTTGCAGCATGTGTTCGGCCATGGTGACGGGTTCGCCCAGATATTCCTCGCCGCCGCGGCGGGTAAAGATATCGCCGATGAAGGCCACGATATTGTCTCGGGTGAGGGTCGAGAAATCGGGTTTCATTCCGCCGCCTCCGGTTGCGCCATCTCCATTGCCGCCAGCGTGGACAGCAGCCCGTCTTTGTCCGCATAACATCCCTGTAGCCAGCGAGAGCCTGCGCCCGAGTACCCAAGACGGGCGTGCAGGACGCGGGTGTTGTCGACGATAAAGCTTTCGCCGGGCTCCAGTTTGAACGACACGCCCATCGCCGGGTCGTCGATGATCTCGGCCAACTGACGATAGGCGGCATAATAGGCCTCCATCTTGTCGAACGGGATGTCGACCAGCGGCGCGGTCGAGCGATTGTTGAAGCGGATGCCGATCAACTCGCCATCAGGGGACAGTTCGATCATCGGGCGGCGTGCGCGCAGGCAGACCCCGTCCGAGCCCTTGTATTCGAACCGCGCGGGATAGCCTGCCAGCAGGGCGAAGCCCTCGGGGTTCTGATCGCGCAGCTTCTCAGCGGCACGGAACCCGTCGACCACGATGGAGTCACCGCCCTCGGCGCTGTTCTCAAGACAGTAGAGGATTTGCAGCGTCGGCACCGGATCGCGATATGGATTGTCGGTATGGGCCTGCAACCCCAGCCCGGTATAGGCGAGGTTGGTCGGGTTCACTTCCGTGCGTACCTCGAAATAGGGGCCATAGTTGGTCTCGCGGACATAGCCGAACAGGTCCGCCACCCGCAGCAGCGATTCCGGTTCGGTCGGGCCGCCCGTCAGCTTGGCAAAACCGTATTCGGCAACGGCGGCCAGCCAGTTGCGCTTGGCGGTCGGGTCCGTGTGAACCTGCGCCCAATCTCCGCTGGGGGCTTCGATGCCCTGCGCCCATGTGGTGATGCCGGGGGCGATGCGCCCGAATTCGGTGCTCTGATCGCGGTCATAGCTGTTCTTGGCCAGCCAGTCGGCGGGGAAGGTGACGGTCTTGTCTTCAGGTAGGAAGGTGACCTGCAGATCGCCATTGGTGACCTCGGCGGCGCTGATCGCAGTATCAGCGGGGATGTCGCCGATGGTGATCAGACGCTGACCATTGCCCGGCGCGCGGGTCTCAGGGTCAAGCGCGTTGTCGCGCAGCCAGATGGCGTGAAAGCGGGAGCGTGTGCCATCGGCGAATTCAACGGTGACAACGGACGGATCGAAGGTGGCGGTGCGCAGCATCGGGTCTCTCCTGTTCAGCGCGGGCTTTGGTTGAGGAGATACGCGGTTCATGGCATTACGACAATTAATCCTTATTGCGACTGAGGCTCGGAAAATCTTATGGCTAAGAAACAGATCGGATTGCCGCCTCTGGATTGGCTACGCATGTTCGAGGCCGCAGGCCGGTTGGGCGGCTTTTCCGCCGCCGCGCGCGAGTTCGGGTTGACGCAGGCAGCGGTCAGCCAGCGGATCGGCAATCTTGAGGCGTGGCTGGGCCGGTCGCTGTTCGTGCGTGAGGCGCGGGGGGTGTCTCTGACCATCGAAGGCGAAAGCTATCTGCCGCTGGTGCAGGACAGCCTGCAGGCGCTGGAGCGCAATACCGAGGACCTGTTCGGCAAATCCCCCCGCGAATTGCGGGTGGCGGGGTTGTCGTCGCACATCCATGCTTTGGTCCTGCCCGCCTTGCCCGCGTTTCTGGAGGCACGGCCCAAAGTGCGGGTGATGACCGATTCCATGGCCCGCCGATCGTCGCTGGAGGAAGAACGCACATGGCTGCAAATACGCTATGGTCGCGGGTCTTGGTCCGGTCGCGAGGCGAAACTGATCGCGCCCGAGGTACTGGCCCCGATGGCTGCGCCTGGTGTCGAATGGGGTGCGCCGCTGATTGATCTGCGCGGAGAACGCCCCGGTTGGCAGGATTGGGCGCGGATTGCCGGGGTCGAGGAATTGCCGACCGGGCGGCTGAGTTTCGATTCTGTTGGCCACGCGATCACAGCTGCGCGGCAGGGGATGGGGATTGTCTTGGGCTCGGTGCCGTTGGCGGCGGGAAACCTGCAGACGGGGCGGCTGAGCCGTCTGAACTTGCCTGAGTTGCAGACCAAAGACGGCTATTGGCTGACATGGCCCGAGGATCGGGTGCGGTCAAAACGCCAGCGGGCCTTGATTGACGATTTCCTGCTGGCGCTGCGGGGTGCGGCCTAGAAGTCGATGGCGATGCCCTTCTTTTCCCAATCGCCATAGCGGGCCGGGTCGGGGCCGTCGCGCCCGCCCAGTTCCTTGGGCTGCTCTTTCGCCTCGGCCTCGGCCTTTTTGCGACGGGCCTCGGCCTCGGCAAGGGCGCGCTGGGCGGCGGGGGGCAGGTCTTTGTGCTCGTCACTCATGAGATCGGGTTCCTTTCCGTTCCGCGCCTTGATATACGCCCTCGTCCGCCCAAGGCAATGCGGGCAAAGGTCATCAGGGGCAACCAGCATCATGTCAAATTCCGCAACCGCCGCGCGCCGCAGCGCCATCTATCTGCTGGATCAGATACTCGGCGAGGGGCGGCTGCTGCCCGAGTGTCTGGCGGCGGGGGCGCTGGATCGATTGACTCCTGAAGATCGTGCGCGGGCGCAGCGGCTGACCATTGAAACCCTGCGTGGGCTGGAGCGCGCCGACCGGCTGTTGGCGGATCACCTGCGACAGACGCCCGCGCTGACGGTTCACAATGCCCTGCGGTTGGGCACGATCGAGCTGTGTCAGGGCGAGGCGGCTCATGGGGTCGTCAATGCGATGGTCGAGATTATCGGGCGGTCACGAAAGCATGGGCGGCTCAAGGGTTTGGTGAACGCGGTCCTGCGCAAGATCGCTGCTGATGGGCCCAAAGCATGGCCCAAGATGCGCGTACCTCGCCTGCCGGAATGGCTGCGCGACCCGCTGATCATGGCGTGGGGTGAGGATGCGGTGAAGGGCATGGAGCAGGCCCATTTCCACGGTGCGCCTTTGGATGTGACCCTGAAACCGGGGGCCGAGGCCCCGGGCGGAGACGCCTTGCCCACCGGCTCGGTCCGGTTGCAGGATGCGGGGCAAGTATCGACCCTGCCGGGATATGACCGTGGCGATTGGTGGGTGCAGGACGCCGCAGCGGCATTGCCTGCGCGGGTTCTGGCCCCGAAGCCGGGGGAAAAGGTGCTGGACCTCTGCGCCGCGCCGGGCGGCAAGACCTTGCAACTTGCGGCGGCCGGGGCCGAGGTCACGGCGCTGGATATCTCAGAGGCGCGGCTGGCGCGGGTGCATGAGAACCTGAAACGCACGGGTCTGAAGGCCACCGTGATCGCCGGTGATGCGCTGGACCATCAGGGCGAATACGACGCCATCCTGCTGGACGCGCCATGTTCGGCGACCGGCACCATTCGCCGCCACCCGGACCTGCCCTTTGCCAAGGACGGCTCAGAATTCGGCGGGCTGATGGATCTGCAGGCGCGGATGCTCGCCCATGCGTGGTCTTTGCTCAAACCCGGAGGGCGGCTGGTTTATTGCACCTGTTCGCTGTTGCCCGATGAGGGCGAGGTACAGATCGAAGAGGCGCTGGAACAGCATTCTGATATGCAAACTGACCGTGTCGCGCTGGATATTGCGGGCATTGAAAGCGACTGGATCACCGAGGAGGGCGGCCTGCGTCTGCGCCCCGATTACTGGCCCGACATAGGCGGCATGGACGGGTTCTACATCGCCTGTCTGAACAAATCCGCCTGAGGCGACGCTTTTCGATGACTTGACGAACGGACCGGTCTATCGTGTGCTCAAGCGCCCGCAGAGCGCAAGGGGCAGAATCGCAAGCGTCATGTCAAACTCGGACCCAATGGCCAATCGCTGGACACGGTTTCAGAACCGTCTCTATGCGCGCCTCAGCCAACGGCGCAAGCCGGTCGCCGGTTTCGTCGGCCAGCCCGAGCCGCGCACGGTGGGCTCGTTCGCGCGCGGGCGGCAGTTGGTCGCCGGCAACCTGCTGTTTGCGGGCTATCTGGTCGAGGCCGAAGATACCGAGCTTTGGGACGTCATCGCCCCCAGTGCCGATTTCGACAATGAGCGCCACGGATTCGCATGGCTCGACGATCTGGCCGCCGTCGGAGACTACCGCGCGCGCGAAAAGGCGCAGCGCTGGGTCTGGGGCTGGATCGAGGCGCATGGGTGCGGGCATGGCCCCGGTTGGGCCCCCGATCTGACCGGGCGACGTGTGATGCGCTGGATCAACCACGCCCTGTTCCTGCTGCGCGGAATGGATGAGGCGCACAGCAAGCTGTTCTTCCGGTCGCTGGCGCAGCAGACGTGGTTCCTGTCCAAACGCTGGGCTGCGGCTACGCCGGGCCTGCCCCGGTTCGAGGCGCTGGGCGGTCTGGTGCAAGCTGGGCTGGCGCTGGACGGGCTGGAACAGATGGCCGACCCTGCACTCAAGGCGCTGGCCCGTGAATGCCAGCGCCAGATTGATGCCGAAGGGGGTATTCCGACCCGAAACCCCGAGGAATTGCTTGAGGTTTTCACGCTGCTGGCCTGGACCTCTGCCGCACTGAGCGAGGTGGGGCGCGGCACGCCTGCGGCCCAGACCGAGGCGATCCGGCGGATCGCGCCGACCCTGCGCAACCTGCGACATGCGGATGGCGCACTGGCGCGGTTCCATGGTGGTGGGCGGGGGCTTGAAGGGCGGCTGGATCAGGCGCTGGCTCATAGCGGGGTGAAACCGCAGGACCATTCGGACCTATCGATGGGCTTCGCACGGCTGGCGGCGTCGCGGACCACCGTTCTGGTGGATGCCAGCGCACCACCCAAGGGGACCGCGTCTTATAACGCCCATGCCTCGACCCTTGCGTTCGAGCTGACCTCGGGCCGCCGTCCGCTGATCGTGAATTGCGGCTCGGGCGGCAGTTTCGGGCAGGATTGGCGCCGGGCGGGCCGGGCAACGCCCTCGCATTCGACATTATGCGTTGACGGATATTCCAGCGCCCGCCTTGCCGCGCCGATGAAAGGTGCTGCGCATGAGGCGCTAGTCGATGGCCCGCAAGACGTGCCGGTGGATTTCGAGGACGCCTTCGAGGGCACCCGGTTCATGGCCGGCCATGACGGGTACGCCAAGGTCTTCGGCCTGACCCATGCCCGCACGCTTGAACTGCGTTTTGACGGGCGCGAATTGGTGGGCGAGGATATTCTGCTGACCGCCACCGACAAGGCCAAGCGGCAGTTTGACCGGGCGATGGACGCGGCGAACCTCAAAGGGATCGGTTTTGACATCCGCTTTCACCTGCATCCCGACGTCGATGCGGCGCTGGATCTGGGGGGCGCTGCGGTGTCGATGGCGCTGAAAAGCGGCGAGATCTGGGTTTTCCGCCATGACAACATCGGAAAGTTGTCAGTTGAACCAAGCGTTTATCTTGAAAAAGGCCGCCTGAAGCCACGCGCGACAAAACAGATCGTTCTATCCGGCCGCGCAATGGAGTATGCGACGCGCATCCGGTGGACGCTGCGGAAGGCTCAGGATACAGCCTATGCCGTGCGGGACACGCACCGGGACGAGCCCGTATTCGACTGACGCCAAAAGGACCTTTGGACCCATGACCGATCTTCACCCCGTGCGCCGCGCGTTGCTTTCCGTTTCCGACAAGACCGGGCTGATCGAGCTGGGCAAGGCCTTGGCCGAGCGTGGGGTCGAGCTGCTGTCGACCGGCGGCACGGCCAAGGCGCTGCGCGATGCGGGGCTGGCGGTGAAGGATGTCAGTGAGGTCACCGGTTTCCCCGAGATGATGGATGGCCGGGTGAAAACGCTGCACCCGATGGTGCATGGCGGGCTGCTGGCGCTGCGGGACAACGACACGCATGTGGCGGCGATGGATGAACATGGCATCGGCGCGATCGATCTGCTGGTGGTGAACCTCTACCCGTTCGAGGCGACCGTGGCCAAAGGTGCAGGCTATGACGAATGTGTCGAGAATATCGACATTGGCGGCCCGGCGATGATCCGCGCGGCGGCCAAGAACCATGCCTTTGTGAACGTGGTCGTGGATGTCGAGGATTATGACAAGCTGCTGGGCGATATGGACCAGCACAACGGTGCAACCTGCCCGAAATTCCGACGCAAGCTGGCGCAAAAGGCCTATGCCCGCACCGCCGCCTATGACACCGCCGTGTCGAACTGGTTGGCCGAGGCGCTGGAACTTGAGGCCCCCAAGCGCCGCGCCTTTGCCGGTGAGCTGAAACAGACCCTGCGCTATGGCGAGAACAGCCATCAGACGGCGGCGTTCTACACCGATGGCACGGGCCGCCCCGGCGTGGCCACCGCCGTGCAGCATCAGGGCAAGGAACTGAGCTACAACAACATCAACGACACCGATGCCGCGTTCGAACTGGTGGCCGAGTTCGATCCGGCAGAAGGTGCCGCCTGTGCCATCATCAAACACGCCAACCCCTGCGGCGTGGCCAAAGGCGCAACGCTGCTTGAGGCCTATAAGGCCGCGTTCGACTGTGACCGCACTTCGGCCTTTGGTGGCATTGTGGCGCTGAACCAGCCGCTGGATGCGGAAACCGCGCAAGAGATCACCGGGATTTTCACCGAGGTCGTGATCGCTCCGGGTGCGTCAGACGAGGCCAAGGCGATCTTTGCTGCCAAGAAGAACCTGCGCCTGCTGACAACCGAGAGCCTGCCGGACGTGACCGCCGGTGGCAAAACCGTGCGTCAGGTCGCCGGAGGTCTGCTGGTGCAGGATAAGGATAACGGTTTTATCGGCATGGATGACCTGAAGGTCGTCACCAAGAAAGCCCCGACCGACGAGCAGATGCGCGACCTGCTGTTCGCGTGGAAAGTCGCGAAACACGTCAAGTCGAACGCCATCGTCTACGTCAAAGACGGCGCAACCGTGGGCGTGGGTGCAGGGCAGATGAGCCGCGTGGATTCGGCCCTGATCGCGGCCAAGAAGGCCGAGCGTATGGCTGATGCTCTGGGCCTTCCGCAACCGCTGACCATTGGCTCAGCGGTGGCGTCGGATGCGTTCTTCCCCTTCCCCGACGGTCTGCTGGAGGCCGCTGAGGCCGGTGCAACCTGCGTGATCCAGCCCGGCGGCTCGATGCGCGATGACGAGGTGATTGCTGCTGCGGATGAGGCCGGTCTGGCCATGGTCTTCACCGGCATGCGGCATTTCCGGCACTGATGCGCAGCCCGCTCCTTCTCTGGGCCGGATTGGCGGCGTTTCTGATCGACCAGATCAGCAAGTATCTGGTCGTTCACGTGATGCGCGTGGCGCAGGGCGATATCGACGTGTTGCCGCCGCTTCTGGTGTTCAAGTACGGCGAGAATCGCGGCATCAACTTTGGCCTGTTCCAAGGTAACAGCGAGGCTGCGCGCTGGGTGCTGATCGGCGTTTCGCTGGCGATCTGCGCCGGGGTTCTGATCTGGCTTGCGCGCGCGGCCCCGTCCAAATTGATGCTGTTCTGCGGTGGCCTTCTGGTCGGCGGGGCGCTGGGAAATGTCGTGGACCGGGTGCTTTACGGCTATGTTCTGGACTTTCTGAATATGTCCTGCTGCGGCATCAACAACCCGTTTGTGTTCAATCTGGCGGATGTATTCATTTTCGCGGGAGCGTTGGGGCTGGTGCTGTTTGACGGCAAAAAGCCCTCGTGACCTGTTCGCAGATATGCGATAGAGATGCCTGAAACTGGCTGGAGATACCAATGCGACTGCCGCACGCCATCCTTGTTCTGACGCTCGCGCTTGCGGGGTGTTCCGATATTGGTTTGCGCAACCTCGAGCCTCCGGGGCAGGGGCCGGATGAGTTTTCCGTGTTGCCGGTCAAGCCGCTGACCCAGCCGAAAGACTATGCTTTCCTGCCCGCGCCGACGCCCGGCGGAAGCAACCTGACCGATCCCAACCCCAAGGCCGATGCGGTCGTGGCGCTGGGCGGCAGCGAAGCTGCGCTGAATCCAAATGCCGGCGTGCCGTCCAGCGACGCCGCGCTGGTCACCGCGTCCAGCCGCTATGGCGTTGCGGCCAACACGCGGCAGGTCGTGAACGAGGAAGATGCCGATTTCCGCAAACGCAAGGGCCGGCTGACCCGCCTGCGTTTGTTCCCGGTGGATCGGTATGCGCAGGTCTACGAGCGTGAAGCGATCAACGCGGATGCCGTCAACGAGGCGGCGCGCAGCCGTGGGATCGAGACGCCTTCGGCCCCGCCACGGCAATGAAATCTTCTTAACTTTCCGTCATTGGTCTTGAACCCGCGCGGTCCCACCGTAGTTTGAATATCAGCAAACGAAACGGAGGACGCCCCATGGTTCGGGCCCTGGCATTGTCGGCTGCCCTGATCGCCGCGACCCCTCTTTGGGCGAAAGAGGGGCATGAGGCGGTTACGACTTTCACACTCGACAACGGCATGGATGTCGTTGTGATCGAGGACAACCGAGCGCCGGTCGTACAGCATATGGTTTGGTATCGCGCCGGATCGGCAGATGAACCTGTCGGATCGTCCGGCGTTGCGCATTTTCTGGAACACCTTCTGTTCAAGGGCACGGATACTCTGGCACCGGGTGAGTTCTCGGCCACGGTTGCAGCGAATGGCGGCAATGACAATGCCTTCACCTCTTACGATTATACCGCCTATTTCCAGCGCGTCGCGGCTGACCGGCTGGAACTGATGATGCGGATGGAGGCAGACCGGATGCGCAACATCCGCCTGACCGAAAACGATATCGTGACTGAACGCGACGTGATCCTGGAAGAACGCAACCAGCGGACCGAGAACAATCCGCGCGCGCTGTTCGGCGAGCAGATGAACGCGGCGCAGTATCTCAACCATCGCTATGGCGTGCCCATCATCGGCTGGCGCCACGAGATGGAGACGCTGGATATGGACGACGCGCTGGCCTTCTACCAGACCCATTATGCGCCCAATAACGCTATTCTGGTCGTGACCGGCGACGTTGACCCCGATGAGGTCCGACAGCTGGCCGATCAGTACTACGGCGTGATCCCGGCCAACCCGGATCTGCCTGAGCGTATCCGCTCGCAGGAACCGCCCCAAACGGCGGAACGTCGTCTGACCTTCAAAGATCCCCGCGTGGCTCAGCCCTATGTGCAGCGCAGCTATCTGGCCCCCGAACGCGATGCGGGCGCGCAGGAAAAGGCCGCCGCTTTGTTTTTGCTGGCTGAGCTGTTGGGCGGTGGCACGACCTCGTATCTGAACGAGAAGCTGCAGTTCGAGCAGCAGAAAGTGGTCTATGCGGGGGCCTTCTATCGGGGTGTGTCGCTGGATGACACAACCTTTGACCTGCTCGTTGTGCCGGCCGCTGGCGTGTCGTTGCAAGAGGCCGAGGATGCGATGGACCAGACCGTGGCCGATTTCATCGCCGAAGGCGTGAACGAGGACGACCTGAACCGGATCAAGATGCAACTGCGGGCATCGCAGGTTTATGCGCGCGACAACGTGGACGCCATCGGCAACCGCTATGGCCGGGCGCTGACCAGCGGTCTGACGGTCGAAGATGTGCAGGCCTGGCCCGATATCCTGCAGGCTGTCACCGGGGATGAGATCATCGCCGCCGCGCGCGAGGTTCTGCAACCCGAGACATCCGTTACCGGCTGGCTCATGCGCGATGATGAGGTGACCCAATGAAACGGATTTTCGCGACCCTGATCGCCTTTGTCATAGCCCTGCCTGCCTGGGCCGAGATCGAGATCAAAGAGGTGACATCCCCCTCCGGGATCAAGGCCTGGTTGGTCGAGGATCACTCGATCCCCTTCACCGCGCTGGAACTGCGATTCCGCGGCGGCACCTCGCTGGACGAACCCGACCGACGCGGCGCGGTCTACCTGATGAGCGGTCTGATTGAGGAAGGCGCGGGTGAGATGGATGCCCGCACCTATGCGCGCGAATTGGAATCGCTCGCGGCTTCGTTCAGCTATCGCGCGACTGATGATACTGTGTCGATCTCGGCCCGGTTTCTGACCGAAAATCGCGATGATGTTGTTGATCTGCTGCGTACCACCATTCACGAACCGCGCTTCGATCAGGATGCTATCGAGCGCGTGCGTGCGCAGGTGATTTCGGGCCTGAAATCGGACCAGACGGATCCGAACGATATCGCCGGGCGCAGCTTCGCGCAGATGGCCTACGGGGATCACCCCTATGGTTCGGACGGCAAGGGCACGATCGAAAGCGTCGCGGCCCTGACCCGCGATGATGTCGTCGCGGCCTATGACAGTGTCTTTGCCAAAGACCGCCTGTATGTCGGGGCCGTTGGGGACATCACAGCCGAAGAACTGGGCGCGCTTCTGGACACGCTACTGGCGGATCTGCCTGCCACTGGCAAAGCCATTCCCGGCCGCGCCGAAGTGAGCATTCCCGGGGGCGTCAGCGTCATAGAGTTCGACACACCGCAGTCGGTCGCCCTGTTCGGCCACGCGGGGATCGACCGCGATGATCCGGATTTCTTTGCCGCCTTCATCCTGAACCACATTTTGGGCGGCGGCGGCTTTGAAAGCCGTCTGATGCAGGAGGTGCGCGAAAAGCGGGGTCTGACCTATGGCGTCTCGACCTTCCTTGTGCCCAAGGATCTGGCCTCGGTTTATCTGGGCTCGGTGTCTTCGGCCAATGACCGGATCGCGGACGCGGTCGAGGTGATCCGGCAGGAATGGGCCCGCGCTGCCGCCGACGGTGTCACGCAAGAAGAGCTGGACGAGGCCAAGACCTATCTGACAGGGGCTTATCCGCTACGCTTTGATGGCAACGGTCAGATCGCCGGAATTATGGTCGGCATGCAAATGCAGGATTTGCCGATCGACTACATCGCAACGCGCAACGACAAGGTGAATGCGGTCACGCTGGATGAGATCAACCGTGTAGCCTCGGAACTTCTGGATCCCGAAGGTTTGCACTTTACCATTGTCGGCAAGCCGGTCGGTCTGGACGGGTAGACGGGTAAGGTTCAGGCTGCGATCGCGGTGCTGCGTGCTTTCACTGTGTGGTTGTTGCTGCTCAGCAGTTTCTGGCGTGCATGCCGGAAATGAGCGGCCTTGAGCGCGTCATCGATGTGACGGTTGCGCCGCAACAGGCGGGCGAGTCGTTGGCTGTCGAATACAAGGCAGGTGGTCGGTTCGGCGGCGCGTACCGTCGCCGTGGCAGGCAGGCCGATGCCAAATGTCAGCTCTCCGAGGATCTGGTCGGGCCCGCATCGGTTGATGACTTGCCCGTTCTTCAAAATGGTGGTGCGGCCCGACAGAACATAGGCCAGGTAATCGCTGGTGATGCCTTCTTCGATCACGATTTCTTCTGGCTCGAATGTGACGAGACTGGCAGTGTTCAACAGTTTGCGGGCATGGTGAGGTTTCAGTGTTTCCAGATAGTTCTCGACAAACTGCCGTTCCGGTTTGGAAAATCGTACCAGATGGCGCGACAGATACCCGCGCAACAAACCCATGACCGATATCAGGATATAGGCCATCTGGATGATCGACCCGGCCAGATTGAATTCCACGGCCATGCTGACCAGCACGCAGCTGGCTGCGATTATGACCAGGAGGGGATAGAGAACGCCGCTGCCCCGGACGATCCCCATCTGAAGCAGAAAGTAATTCAGGATATAGAGCCCCGCGCCCAATACACCGATCATCACAATGATCTGTGCCGTCTCAGCGGTGCCGAATGGCAATGTCAGCATGTCTGGCCCATCCTTTCGATGTGATGAGCCGTAAACTGCGGGATTGATCAGGCGCTGTATATGAACCGCTTCACAGGTTAAACAAGATTATGTCTGCGCTTTAGCCCGCGCGCGCAGCATCTGACCCATCATCTGGCCGAACTTGCCCGAGCCCCGTTGGTAGAGCGCGCCATCCACTGCCAGAACCGTACCGCTGATATAGCTGGCAAGGTTCGAGCTGAGAAACAGGCACGCGTTTGCCACATCCTGCGGCTGGCCCCAGCGCCCTAGTGGCACGTCGCGGCGCAGCGCGTCTTCGGCATCGGGAGTTGGCGCCAGTCTTCTGGCCCCCTCGGTGCCTTCGATAAATCCGGGCACAACCGAGTTCACACGGATGCCTTCGACGCCCCATTCCATGGACAGCGTCCGGGTGATCTGATCCACCCCTGCCTTGGCGGCGCAGACATGGGCCTGACCCTCGTAAGGCAGATAAGACTGCGGGGCCGAGATATTGATGATGCTGGCTCCGGGCCGTTTGAGATAGGGATAGGCCCCTTTCAGAACATGAACAGTGCCCATCAGATCGATATCGACAACGGTTTTGAACGCGTTCACCGACATCTCGGATGTCAGCGCCGGAAAGTTCCCCGCAGCCCCCGAGATCAGTACGTCGAAATCCCCAAGCGCGTCGTGGAGCTGCTTCAGGCCCGCAGCCACCGCCTCCGGGTCGCGCACATCAAACGCCGCACCGATGGCCTCTGCCGCTCCTGCCGCTTTCAGCGCAGCGACGGTGTCATCGACCTTGTCCTGAGACCGGCTGGCCACGGCCAGCTTGGCACCCGAGGACGCAAAGGCCTCCGCAATGCCCCGGTTGATACCGCTGGTGCCGCCGATGACGATGACGGTTTGTCCTGAAAAATCCATATAGGCCTCCCGTAGCGGGAGCCCTACTCGCCGTAGGGCACCCAGATGTTTTTCACTTCGGTCGCAGCCTGCAGGAAGCGGCGCGAATGGTCCACGCTCCAGTCAAATGCCGTCGCGTTATTGACCCATGTGCGCTTGAGGTTCCCGGCAGACACTGCCTCGATCTCTTTTGACAGGTCGGTGGACGAGAAAGACCAGACCGCATCGACATTCAGATGCGAAGCCAGAGGTTTCGCCAATTCAGCATGGCTGCCGGTCAGAATATTGACGACGCCTGCGGGGACGTCTGAGGTTTCGAGGATTTGGTAGAAATCCGTCGCGGCCAGCGGGTAGGGCTCACTCGCGGCCAGCACCACTCGGTTGCCCATTGCAATCGCCGGTGCCAGGACCGAGACAAGGCCCAGCAGCGGTGCCTCGTCCGCGCAGAGCGCACCGATCACACCAACGGGTTCCTTCATTGCAAGTGCAACACCCCGGATCGGTACCCCATGCACCTGGCCGTCATATTTATCGGCCCAGGCCGCAGCGGTGAACAGGCGCTGGATCGAGGCATCCACTTCTTTCGCGCCGGTCTTACCGCCGGTCATGGCGTCGATACGGGCAGCGAACTCACCGGCACGAGCCGAGAGGTTCTCGCCGATGTAATACAAAATCTGTGCGCGCAGATGGCCGGTGGTTTTGGACCAGCCCTTGGCACCCGCCGCAGCCTCGACCGCGTTGCGGACATCCTTGCGGTTGGCGAGCCCCACATGGCCCAACAGGCCGGTCTTGCCCCAGACAGGTTTCGAATAGCCGCCATCCGGGCGCGCCTGCTTACCGCCGACGTACATCTTGGCGGTGCGATCAATGGGATCGACTGGCGCGCCTTCGCCCATGATCGCCTCGGCCTTCGCCAGCGGTTTGGCCTTGCCTTTGGGCTTGGTATAGGCCGTCAGACCCTCCCAACCGCCTTCGCGACCAAAGCCGCTTTCGCGCACGCCGCCGAACCCTGCGGCAGCGTCGAACAGGTTGGTGGCGTTCACCCAGACCACGCCGGCGACCAGCTTGGGCGCGATATCCAGCGCGAGGTTCACATTCTCGGTCCAGACCGTCGCGGCCAGCCCATAGCGGGTGTTGTTGGCCAGCTCGACCGCCTCAGCCGGAGTGCGGAAGGTGGACGAGACCAGAACCGGGCCAAAGATCTCCTCCTGCATCAGAGGGTCCGAGGTCTCAAGCCCTGAGATCAGTGTGGGCGGGTAATAGCAGCCGTTCTCGGGCAAGTCGCAGGCGGCCTGATGCACATGCCCAACCGTGTTGCTCTCGACCATACCTTTGATGGTCTGCAGCTGCACCGGATCGACAACCGCGCCCACGTCGATACATTTGTCCAGCGGGTCACCAACGCGCAAGCCATCCATCCGGGCGCGCAGTTTGTCGTGGAAACGATCGGCGATGCCCTCCTGCACTAAAAGGCGCGATCCGGCACAGCAGACCTGACCCTGATTGAACCAGATCGCATCGACCAGACCTTCGATGGCTGAATCGATATCGGCGTCGTCAAAGACGATATAGGCGGACTTGCCGCCCAGCTCCAACGTCAGTTCCTTGCCTGAGCCGGCCGTCGCCTCGCGAATGCGCCGCCCCACAACGGTCGAGCCGGTAAAGGCAATCTTGTCCACGTCGGCGTTCACGATCATCTCACCCACCGCGCCGTCTCCGGTCACGATATTGACGACGCCCTTGGGCAGCCCAGCTTGCGAACAGATATCGGCGAATAACAGCGCGGTCAGCGATGTATACTCGGCCGGTTTCAGAACCACCGTATTCCCCATCGCCAGCGCAGGCGCGATTTTCCACGCCAGCATCAGCAGCGGGAAGTTCCAAGGGATGATCTGGCCGCATACGCCCAGTGCCTGCGCGTCAGGCAACTCGCTTTCCATCAACTGCGCCATACCCGCGTGATAGTAGAAATGCCGCTGCGCCAGCGGGATGTCGATATCGCGCGACTCGCGGATGGGCTTTCCGTTGTCCAGGCTCTCGAGCACCGCAAACAGCCGCGCATGCTTCTGCAACAGCCGCGCAATGGCATAGAGGTACGGCGCCCGCCCCGCGCCACCCAGTTTTTCCCACTTGGGCTGCGCCTTGCGCGCGGCAGCAACGGCTGCGTCTACGTCACCCTGCTTGGCCTGGGTCAGCTTGGCCAGAACCTCGCCCGTCGCGGGGTTGCGGCTGTCAAAGCCTTTGCCGGGTTTGGTGAAAGCCCCGTCAATGTAGTGGCCGAACTTATCGCCCTGATCGACCAGCCAGGCCAGCGCCTCAGCCGCACTTTCAGGGGCGGGGCCGTAGTCCATCGTTTCGAATATCTCTTTGACGCTCATGACTTCATCTTTTCCCAAATACTCACTGTCCGGACGTTTCCGCCGACTCAGCCCATCGCATGCCGATAACCGGCCGAATACGCGCGGGTGACATAGTGTTCCAATTGCCGCTCGATATCACCCAGCAGCGACGAGGCACCGAACCGGAACAAATCCGGCTGTAACCAGCGGTCACCCAGTTCGTCTTTGATCAGCGACAGATAAACCAGCGCGTCCTTGGCTTTGGAAATCCCGCCGGCGGGTTTGTATCCAACGCGGTATCCAGTCCGGTCGTAGTAGTCGCGGAGTGCGCGGATCATGACGAGCGAGACCGGCAGAGTGGCGTTGACACCCTCTTTCCCGGTCGAGGTCTTGATGAAATCTGCGCCCGCCATCATGCAAACCAGCGAGGCGCGGGCAACATTGCGCAGGCTGCCCAGCTCTCCGGTGGCGAGGATCGCTTTGACATGGGCATCCCCACAGGCGGCGCGAAAGGTTTTCATCTCATCATACAAGGCCTGCCAGTCCCCCGACAGCACGTGACGGCGTGAGATCACGATATCGATCTCTTCGGCCCCGGCCTTTACGCTCTCCTCAATCTCGGCCACGCGCAGATGGAAGGGCGACAGTCCTGCTGGAAAGCCGGTTGAGACGGCGGCCACCGGGATGCCGGTGCCGTTCAGTGCCGCAACAGCGGTTTCGACCATATCATGATAGACACAGACGGCGCCTGTGGTGATCGGGGGCATATCCAGCGCCTGCAGCAGCGCAGGGGCCACGGGCTGGCGCGCTTTGGCGCACAGGCGACGCACGCGGCCCACTGTATCGTCGCCCGCCAGCGTCGTCAGGTCGATCATGGTGATCGCCTTCAGAAGCCACGCGGCCTGATAGTCCTTTTTCACTGACCGCCGACCCGGCAGAGTTGCCGCACGGCGCTCGATGGCCGAGGTGTTGGCCTGCGCGCTGCGCACCCAGTTCAGATCCAGTTCCATTCCCGGGTTCCGGGGCTCGGTCACTTGCGGCAGATGCGCGGTGCGCACGGGGCTCTGCGTTTCCATCATCGCGTCCTTTGGGAGATTTGCGCCAAATTCGCACGGGCTGGCGTCAATTGAAAGACGCGGCAGCGCGTGAATGGCAGAAAATTTGACCAAATGGACAAATTAAGTACCTTTCTTGCGAATAATTCTCAATAGCATTGACTTAGTTGCGAATGGTTCTCATATTTAGTGTTAACAGGACACTCAAAGGGGATTGCACATGATTCGGCGCAGCTTTCTTGCAGCATTGGCCTTTGCCGCGACCTTGCCCGCGGCGGCTTGGGCGGCGGAGCCGCTCAAGGTGGTGGCGACCACAGGCATGATCGCGGATGCGGCGCGCCAGGTCGGCGGCGATCAGGTCGAGGTCAAGGGCCTGATGGGCCCCGGCGTCGATCCGCATGCCTATCGTCAGACCCGGACCGATATCGTGGCTATGACCCGCGCTGATCTGGTGCTGTGGCATGGGCTGTATCTTGAGGCACAGATGGAGGGCTTCTTTCACGATCTGGGCCGCAAACGCACCGTTGTCGCGGTGGCCGAGGGGATCGATACCTCGAAGCTTCGGGCGCATGACGATTACGCCGACAAATACGATCCGCATGTCTGGATGACCCCGGATCTGTGGCGCGATGTGGTGGTCGAAGTCCAGACAGCGCTGACCGAAGCCCGCCCCGAGGCGGCTGAGGTCTTTGCAGCCAACGCGCAGGCCCATCTGGCTGATGTCGACCGGCTGACGGCTTATGCGCAAGACGCACTGGGCTCGGTGCCGGACCACAACAAGGTGCTGGTCACCGCCCATGACGCATTTGGCTATTTCGGCGACAGCTTCGGGTACGAGGTTCTGGGCATTCAGGGTATCTCGACCCAGTCCGAGGCTGGTCTGAACCGGATCGGAGAGCTGGTAGACCTGCTGGTCGACCGTCAGATCACTGCCGTATTTGTCGAAAGCTCGGTTTCCGACCGCTCGATCCGCGCGCTGATCGAAGGGGCTGCGGCCAAAGGGCATGAGGTGACCGTGGGGGGCGAGTTGTACTCGGACGCCATGGGCGAGCCCGGCACCTACGAGGGCACCTATCTGGGCATGCTGGATCACAACATTACGGTCATCGCCGGTGCATTGGGTGGCGACGTGCCCGGACGGGGTATGGATGGCAAACTGTCGGCGGGGTTTTGAATGATGCTAGAGCTTGCGTCGGATCAGGGTGTTTCGGTCGAAGATCAGGGGATCGACAACAGTCCGCTGGCCATTCGCGGGCTGACAGTATCTTACGGCCAGAAACCGGCGGTGTTCTCGGTGGACATGACCGTGATGCCCGGTGCTATGACGGCAATCATCGGACCGAACGGGGCTGGTAAATCGACCATGCTCAAGGCGGCGTTGGGGATCGTTTCGCCGCTGTCCGGGCAGGTCACGGTCTACGGCCAGCCGCTTGAAGCGCAGCGCGCACGTATCGCCTATGTGCCGCAGCGCGCCAGCGTGGACTGGGATTTCCCCACTCGTGTAATCGACGTCGTTCTGATGGGCTTGTCGCGCCAATTGGGTCTGCTGGGCCGGGTGCGAGCGCGCCACATGGCCTGCGCATTGGATTGTCTGAACCGCGTCGGCATGCGCGATTTCGCCGAGCGCCAGATCGGGCAGCTTTCGGGTGGTCAGCAACAGAGGGTGTTTCTGGCGCGCGCGCTGGCCCAGGATGCCGACCTGTATCTGCTGGACGAACCGTTTGCCGGGGTCGATGCCGCAACCGAAAAAGCCATCATCGCAGTGCTGAAATCTCTGAAAGTGGCCGGCAAGACCGTTGTTGTCGTGCATCACGATCTGGCCACGGTGACCGATTATTTCGACCATGTTTTCCTGATCAACACCCGCAAAGTCGCCGAAGGCCCGGTGTCCGAGGCTTTCACTGCCGAAACCCTGCAGGCCGCTTACGGGGGCCGTCTGGCCACCGCTCAGATCGACCAGATCTCGCGCGCGCTGGGGTAATTCATGATTTGGGACGCTCTGAGCCTTCAGCTTGGCTATAACGCCACGCTGGTCGCCATTGGCGCGGCCTTGCTGGGTGTTTCGGCGGGGGTGACGGGCACTTTCCTGTTTCTGCGCAAACGCGCACTGGTCAGCGATGCGATCAGCCACGCCACGCTGCCGGGCGTCTGTATGGCCTTCATGCTGCTGGTGGTGCTGGGCGGAGACGGGCGTAACCTGATCGGTTTGCTGGCAGGTTCCGCAGTGTCAGCATGGGTTGGTCTGCTGTGCCTGAACTGGCTAACACGCCATACCCGACTGGCCGAGGATGCGGCCATCGGCGCGGTGCTGTCGGTGTTCTTCGGGCTGGGGATTGTCCTTCTGACAGTGATCCAGACCATGGGCGTGGGACGTCAGGCGGGGCTCGAAGGATTCCTGTTGGGCTCAACCGCCGGGATGCTGTGGGCCGATGCGCTGATCATCGCCGTCGGAGGGGCCGCGACGCTGGTTCTGGTGATGCTTATCCGCCGCCCGATGATGATAGTTGCGTTTGATCCCGAATATGCAGCGGCGCGTGGATTGCCCGTGCATAGAATTGATCTGGCGATGATGGGTCTGGTGATGGCGGTGACGGTTGTCGGGCTGAAAATCGTCGGTCTGATCCTGATCGTGGCGCTTCTGATCATCCCGCCGGTCACCGCGCGGTTCTGGACTGAAAGGTCCGACCGCGTTGTATTGCTGTCCGGGCTGGCCGGAGGGCTGGCGGGCTATCTGGGTGCGGCACTGTCCGCTTCGGCCCCGAACCTGCCGACCGGTCCGATTATCGTGCTGGTCAGCTTCGGCTTTTTCGCGCTGTCGCTGCTGCTGGCCCCGGTGCGCGGGGTGCTGGCTGCGGTGTTGCGCCACCTGCGGTTCCAGCGTCGGGTGCATGTTCGGCAGGGTCTGCTGGCACTGGCGCAGGGCCAGAAGATTTATGAACCCCTGACGCTGCGGCTGCTGCGGCGCGCCGGGCTCGTGCGCGCCGATGGTGTGGCCACTGAAACCGGCAAGGCGCGCGCCGCCAAAGCCCTGCGGGACGAGAAGCGCTGGGAGCTGGTGCGCGCCGATCAGGCGCATGAGGCGACGGCGGCATTGTATGACGGGCTGCGCGACATCGAAACGGTGCTGACCCGTGACCAGATCGCCGAGATCGACCGCCGCATCGGCGGCCCACAGGGGGTGACATCATGAGCGGTGAAGAGTTCGTCCCCCTGTCGCTGACGCCCCTGCTGATCGGCACCTTCGCAGCGATTGCCTGCGCCCTGCCGGGTAACTTTCTGGTGCTGCGCAAACAGGCGCTGATCGGTGACGCGATCAGCCATGTGGTGCTGCCGGGCATCGTTGTGGCCTTTCTGTTGACCGGTGCGATCTCGACCTGGCCCATGATGCTGGGCGCTGCCGGGGCCGCTGTGGTCGCCGTGGTGATGATCGAGGCAATCCGGCGGCTGGGTCAGATCGAGCCCGGTGCGGCGATGGGCGTCGTGTTCACCACTATGTTCGCAGGCGGCGTATTGCTGCTTGAGCAGACCGATACCTCGACTGTGCATCTTGATGTGGAACATGCGCTGTACGGCAATCTGGAAAGCCTGATCTGGCTGGATGCAACCGGCTGGTCCTCCGTATTGGACCTGCAGGCGCTGGCCGGATTGCCGCCCGAACTGCCGCGGATCGCGCTGACGCTGGTCGGCGTAATCCTGTTCACCTGGCTGTTCTGGAGACCGTTGAAAATCTCGACCTTCGACGAAGGCTTTGCCCGCACCATTGGCATTCGGACCGGGGTGCTGGGTATGGCGTTGGTCATCACTGCGGCCATTGCCGCCGTTGCGGCCTTTGATGCGGTCGGCTCTATCATCGTAATCGCGATGTTCATCTGTCCCCCCGCGGCGGCCCGGATGATGACCAACCGGCTTGAGACCCAGATCGCGTGGAGCGTCGTGTTTGCGATTCTGTCGGCGGTCGTGGGCTATGTGCTGGCCGGGTACGGGCCACTGTGGCTTGGCGCGGCAGATGCGGTCAGCGCGGCCGGGATGATCGCCACGGTGTCGGGTGTGATCCTGGCGCTGGCGGCCCTGTTTGGACCCTGCCGCACACGGGCCGGCGCGCCGAGTACCGCTTGACTTGGCGTATTTGCGCCAGCGCGCGCTGCGGCGGATCGGCGCATATTTGCCAATGGAAACAATCACTCAATCTTAACAAGATTTATTCCGTTTCTCGTGTTACGAGTCCTTCAATTGTTAAATGGATGACCACCACTCACTTCGGTTTGTCCGGCCAGCATTGACCCAAGTCGCTACCCCCTTGTCGGCGTGGTCAATCTGGCCGGACACCTTATTTTTTGGCCTTTGATTTCTGCTCAAACCGGTGGCAGAATCGCGCGTATATGTGCTAGGTCTAGCGGTATGGCGCAGACGAACCCCAATATCAGCGAAAATCGACCGGTGATCCGGCAGCTTGACGATGCCGCCATCAACCGTATTGCAGCAGGTGAGGTGGTCGAGCGTCCGGCCTCGGCGGTCAAGGAACTGGTCGAGAATGCCATCGATGCCGGGGCGACTCGGATCGCGATTGATGTTGCGGATGGCGGTAAGACGTTGATTCGCGTCACTGACGACGGCTGTGGCATCGCTGCAACAGACCTGCCGCTGGCGCTGTCACGTCATGCGACCTCGAAAATCGATGGGTCTGATTTGCTGAACATCCACACCTTCGGTTTCCGGGGCGAGGCGCTGCCCTCACTGGGCGCAGTAGGCCGCCTGACCATCACCAGTCGGGTGCCGGGTGCGGAAGCGGCGCAGATTCAAGTGGCGGGCGGCAAGATGGTCGGGGTCAAACCCGCCGCTCTGCGCTCCGGCACGGTGGTCGAGCTGCGCGATCTGTTCTTTGCCACGCCCGCACGGCTGAAATTCATGCGCACCGACCGGGCCGAGGCGCAGGCGATTACCGACACCGTGAAACGTCTGGCCATGGCGGAACCTGCGATCACCTTCACCTTGCGCGATGTGTCGGGTGGAGGCGAAGGGCGCGTGACTTTCCGCGCCGACCGCGAGAATGGCGATCTGTTCGATGCCCTGCATGCCCGTCTGGCGCGCGTGATCGGGCGCGAATTTGCCGAAAATGCGCTACAGATCGACGCTACGCGCGAGGGGATCCGGCTGTATGGCTACGCTGCTCTGCCGACCTATTCGCGAGGTGCTGCGGTGGCGCAATATCTGTTCGTCAATGGCCGCCCGGTGCGGGACAAGATGCTGACCGGGGCGCTGCGCGCGGCCTATTTCGATTTCCTCAGCCGTGACCGCCACCCGGCGGCGGCGCTGTTCATTGATTGCGATCCGACGCTGGTGGATGTGAACGTCCATCCCGCGAAATCCGAGGTTCGGTTTCGCGATCCCGGCATCGCGCGCGGGCTGATCGTATCGGCCTTGCGACATGCGCTGGCAGAGGCCGGGCATCGGGCCTCGTCGACGGTCGCCAATGCGACCTTGGGCGCGATGCGACCTGAACCCGCGCAGTCAGCACCTGCGCGGGTGTATCAGATGGACCGCCCCTCACCTGCCGCGCGGCAAGCAGCGTATCGGGCACAGTCCCCCGGCTTTGCCGAGCTGTCGCAGGATTACAGCGGTCGCATTGTCGAGCCCGCGCCGGACCCGGTGCCCGTTGCCGAGGCTCCGGCGGATGATTTGCCCTTGGGCGCTGCGCGCGGGCAGGTGCATGAGAATTACATCATTGCCCAGACCGCCGATGGCATGGTTATTGTCGACCAGCATGCCGCGCATGAGCGGCTGGTCTATGAAAAGCTGAAAACCCAGATGGCCGAGAATGGCGTCGCGGCGCAGGCATTGCTGATCCCAGAAATTGTGGAACTGTCAGAAGGCGACTGTGCCCGTCTGATGGCTGTTGCCGACGATCTGTCGCGCCTTGGCCTGACGCTGGAACCCTTCGGCGGCGGAGCCATTGCGGTTCGGGAAACCCCAGCCATTCTGGGCGAGGTTGATGCCCGTGCGATGATCCTCGATATCCTCGACGAATTGACCGATCAGGGCGAAAGCCAGATGGTGCAGGCGCGGATCGAGGCAATTCTGTCCCGCGTGGCCTGCCATGGCTCGGTCCGGTCTGGCCGCCGGATGCGGGCCGAGGAAATGAACGCCCTGCTGCGCGAGATGGAGGCGACGCCCCATTCCGGCCAGTGCAACCACGGGCGGCCGACCTATGTGGAACTCAAGCTCAGCGATATCGAACGCCTGTTCGGGCGCAGTTGATCCCGGCGCACGACCGGGTTATGAAGAATAAAACAAGAACATCCGAGGCGACATGATCGAGATTGCCGGAACCCCATACGCATTGACCGACCCCGTGATCCTGATCGCGGGAGGGGTTGTCGCGCTGATCCTGCTGCTGCTGTTCATGTCGCTGCGCGCGGCACAGCGCTCGGCGCGGATGGCGGAACCTCTGGCGCGGCAGATGGCGCATCTGGGTCAGCATGTGCAGCAGTTGGGGCAGGGTCAGGAGCAGTTGCGGGGCGGTTTGCAGCATGTCTCGGACACGCAGGCCAATGCGCAGGTGCAGGTGATCCAGACGGTCGAATCGCGCCTGTCCTCGGTGCAGCAGCAGATGAACGACCGGCTGGCGGATAATGCGATGAAATCGGCGCGCGCTTTGGCTGAGATGCAGGAGCGGATGAAAGAGACCCTGCATGGCTCGTCAAAACAGACCGCGACCTCTCTGACGCAATTGCAGGAACGTCTGGCGGCCATCGACAAGGCGCAGGATAACATCACCAAACTATCGGGCGATGTGTTGAGTTTGCAGGATATCCTGTCGAACAAGCAGCGACGCGGTATGTTTGGTGAGATTCAACTGAACGATATCGTCTCCAAGGCGCTGCCTGCCGACAGCTATTCGCTGCAGGCGACCCTGTCGAACGGCAAGCGCGCAGATTGCCTGATTCACCTGCCCAATCCGCCGGGACCCATCGTGATCGACGCCAAATTCCCGCTGGAGGATTTTGAGGCGCTGGCCGCCGCGCAGACCCGCGAAGAGGTCGAGAAATGCCTGCGTGCCTTTGGTGCGGCGGTAAAGGTGCATATCAAGGCGATATCCGAGAAATACATCCTTGATGGCGAAACCGCCGATGGCGCGCTGATGTTTGTCCCGTCCGAGGCGATCTATGCCGAGTTGCACGCGCGCTTACCGGATGTCGTGCGCGAAGGGTTTGCGGCACGGGTCTGGATCGTGTCGCCTACGACCTGCATGGCGACGCTGAACACGATGCGCGCGATCCTGAAAGACGCGCGGATGCGGGAACAGGCGGGCGCGATCCGTAAGGAACTGGGCCTGCTGCACAAGGATGTGGACCGGTTGGGCGACCGTGTGTCCAACCTCGACCGGCATTTCGGGCAGGCGGCCAAGGATATCTCGGAAATCAAGATCAGCGCGGAAAAGGCCGGGCGTCGGGCGCAGCGGCTGGACAATTTCGATTTCGAGGAACTGGCCCCCGAAGATCACACCAACGTGGTGCCGCTGGGCAAGACCGAGGGCTAGACGTTACTGGATCGACAGGTCCAGATTGTACCCGACCGTCTTGCCGGTATCGCGATCATTGCCCATCAGGTAGACGCGGATCGTGTAGTCCCCGTCCTCGGGCAGGTCGATCCGGGCGGTGTTGCCGTCAATCGAGCCGTTATAGATCGCAACACCATCGCTGCCAGGGGGCAGGATGTTGAAATAGATCACGCCATTGCCACTGGTGTCGCTGACTGCGAGGTCTGCGAACATCTCCTGACCCGCCTTCGCGCCCAGTTTGTAGTCGAAATATTCGTCGCCTGTGATGGTTCCATTCACCATTGTCCCGAAATTGCCAGGCTGGAACTTTACGTCGGCGGTCATCTGGGCCGACAGGCTGCTGGCGCAAACCAACAGGCAGGCTGCAAGGACTAGGGGTTTGATCATCACAGAGACCTCCTCGCCCGCGCACTGGTTCGCTTCAGCCTGTCACATGCGGTCAAATGCGCAGGAAGGGCTGGAACAGGCGCGGCATCAGTTTGGTGAATTTCAGCGGCGCATCAGTGACCGCGAAACAGATGCAATCCTCGACCATGTCCGCCACCGGAGTATGGTGCAGATCCTCGTCGGCGATTTCCACATCGCCGCGGGCGAAATGGTCGACCTCGTCCGAGAAGGCACCCTGCAGGACCATTGTCAGCTCGGTGCCATGGTGGCTGTGATCGGGTACAGCCGCGCCTGCGGGGATGAACAAAAGCCGGGCTGTGGCCTCGCGCGTGGTGGGCAGGATGGCTTGCTTGACCCCCATGCCGATGGATTTCCACTTGATCGCGGTCACATCGCCGCCGACATAATCCTGCAGCGGGGCGGGAAGCACCGAACAGACGGGGCGCGAAGGCTTGGGCGTCGGTGCGCCCTGCGCAATCAGCGCCATAGTTGCGGCCAGCGAGTCCTGACCCATCTGGGCCGAGCCGGTCTGTTCGTCCAGCACGCAGCCGCCCACCGCATCAAAGCTCTCGGCCCGGGCGCGGCAGTGGTCGCAGAGCGACAGGTGCGTGGCGACCATCAGATCGAACGCCTCGGGCAGGTTGCCTGCGGCATAGGCCATCAGCAGGTCATCTGTCAGGTGATGTTTGATCGTTTGTTCCATCATCTTCATCTCAGTTCATCGCATGGCGCAGGCGGTCCAGCGCCAGCCGTATCCGTGATTTGATCGTGCCCAGTGGCAATCCGGTCTGAGATGCGATTTCCCGATGGCTCAGATCACCAAAATAGGCTTTCTCGATCAGCTGTCTTTGCGCCTCTGGCAACGCGGTCAACGCGGTGCGCAGCTGCGCGGTTTCTTGTTGTAGCGCCAGCACGTCTTCTTGTTCTGGCTCTGCTTCGGGGCCCCAGCCCAGATCTTCCGGCTCGGGGCGGCGTTGTTTGCGGATCACGTCGATGCGCTTGTTCCGCGCGATCGTGAAGACCCATGTGGCCACGGTGGCCCGTGTCGGATCGAACAGATGTGCCTTGTGCCACAGGGTCGCCATCACCTCTTGCGCGCATTCCTCGGCCAATGTGGCGTCGGAACCCGACTTGATCAGGAACGCCTTGATCCGGGGTGCGAAATGCTGAAACAGCTCGGCAAAGGCCGCCTGATCCTGATCGTCCCGGATGCGAATGACGTGGCCCGTCCACTCTTGCCGTTTGTCACACGTTCTGTTCGTTCCGTTCACCGGCCTGCCCTTGATGTTTTTGGGTCCGCGCACGGCACGTCGCAGGCCAGCCTCGGCCATTGGTTCGTCCAGAGTCACGGTCTCAGTCTCGGTAAACATAATCACAATACGCGGCGCAGCCCAAGCTGGATCAGTTTGTATGCTCATTTTCATCCAAACTGCGCTAGATAACGTAATGCAGGATAGGTTGCTCTGCGGAAAAGAGCATCTTTTGAACAGTTTACGGGCAGATCGGATAATCTGAGATGAACAGGATCGATCATATAGCGGGGCACACCTACCACGGGCGCAAGGGTGTGATCGAGAACGCGTTCCGCTATTCTGTGGACTACATACTGTTCGACCCCGAGGCGCAGCCGACGACCCCGGCGCTGTTTTCGATCAACACAGCCAACCTGACCAACTGGCGGGACCGGGACCACGGTGGCGAGCCCGGTCAGGGCCGCGGCGCGGTCTGGTTGCGCGAGCAGATCGAGCAGCACGCGGTGCCGCAGCCGGACCATATGTTGCTGCTGACGCAACCACGCGTTTTGGGTCATGTATTCAACCCGGTCAGTTTCTGGTTCTGTTTTGATGCTGCGGATCAGTTGTATGCGGTTGTGGCCGAGGTGACGAACACCTTTGGAACGCGTCATAGCTATTTGTGCCATAAACCCGATTTTGCGGCGATTGAACCGACAGACCGTATTCTGGCGGACAAGCTGATGCATGTCTCTCCGTTTCAGCAGATTGAAGGGACCTATACGTTCCGGTTTGACTTTCGTGCGGACCGGGTCGGGGTCTGGATCGACTATGGCAGAGACCACGGCGGGTTGATTGCAACACTGACCGGAACACGCGCACCCCTGAGCAATCGGGTGATCCTGCGGTCACTTTGGCGGCGGCCGTTTGGCGCGCGGCGGGCGTTGTTTTTGATTCACTGGCAGGCTTTGAAGCTGTGGTTCAAGAAAGCGCGGTTCAGCCCGTTTCGCACTGCCCCGGTGCCTGATCGCCCGGTCTCGCGCTCGCGTCAGTAAAGGTTGCGGGTTTGCGTAAGATCAAAGACGGCTGCTGTGTGGGTGGTTCAGATAGGAAGAACCGCGAACACGAGGAGTTGGGACATGCTGGAAATCTCGGCAAGAAAAATCGCCCAGGTTGCCATGATGGGACGTGAACTGGACCGGGCCGAGGGCGAGCTGCGCGCCTTCATCGACCGAATGGGGGAAGATGAGCAGGCCGAACTGGTGGCCGTCATGTGGATTGGCCGCGAGAGTTTCTTTGCTGAAGATCTGGCAGAGGCGGTCGCAACTGCCAAGTCCGAAGCCTCGACCCCGTGTGCGGACTATCTTATCGGTACGCCGCATTTGTCAGACCATCTTGAGAACGGGTTGGATGCGCTGGGTATCTCGGCAGAGGATATCGAAAACGATCTGATGTGAGCGCATCCGTCAACGAACGGAGCGAGGGGCCAGCCCCTCGCACCTACGTTGGTGAGGCCTTGTGCGGTGTTCGGGCGTGACGGCTTGAAATACGGGGATCAGGGCGGCTCGTCGTATGACATGAAGCAAAGTTAATTTCGCGCTCGGGCGCCGTTAATGCCGAGGTCTTTTCTCAGGTACATCACCAACCCTGGTGCTGACACTTGGAGGAGAACGACATGGCATATGTACACACAGCAGACGCCCGGAAAGGTCTCTTTTTTGGCCTGTTTGCAAAGCACGCAGAAGCAAAGGTTGAACTGTATCGTCGACGGATCTTGGGCAAAACGATCCGCGAACTTGAGCGATTGAGTGACACCCAGTTGCGCGATATCGGTATTCCGCGCGATGAGATCAATGAGCGGGCCTATCAAAGTGTCTATCACGCCAAGCCCTATCGGGCGCAGGCCTGAGCGCACGCATCGGGGAGGCTAAACAATGCTGGATACCAATCTTGCTTATCACCAACGTCCGTCAAATAGCGCGCTTATGCTTTTTGACCGGGCAATGCAGATGCGGGCCATCCGCGCGGATATCGTGGGTGCTGCCCAGCAGTTGAACCGGCTGCCGGATCACACACTTGCAGAGCTTGGGATCAACCGTGTCGATGTGGAAGCGGTGATTGCGCAATATATCTAAGCGCGGCTTCATCTGCGCTTTGGAGTACAAAACAGCCATTCCCGCATACCCGGAGTGGCTGTTTTCTTTTGGTGTTCAGGTCAGATGGTCCACGATCTGCAAGTGCTGTGCCTGTTTGTCGATTTCGCTCATCCAGTGCTCTAGCAGTTTCGGATCGCTGGGGGCTGCGTGTACGCCTGCCGGGATCGCCCGGTTCAGGACGGACTCGACGGCCAATGACACCGGGATCGATACCAATCTTGCCATCGCGGTGCCACGCGCGTCGCCCCAGGCGTCCATGACGTAGGTTTTGTGCCAAACCGGGATGCCTTCTTTCTCGGACTTGAGCCCCACGCACAGAACCACGCGGTCTGGTTCGCCCTCGTCATAGGCGTTGTCTGCCCAGAACTGGTCTGACATCTCTTTCAGGCGGGCGTCGCCTTCGGCCCCCGAGAGGGTTTCGATCTCGGCGAACACATCCGCCCACGCATCCGCCCAGCCGTTCAGGCGCAGGGTGCCGCGGACGAATTCCTTGACCGTCCAGTGATCATCGAACTGGTATTCCGCCATGAACGGGATCGAGTCGCGGTTGGGATAGACTTCGAAGCTTTCTGGTGTGGGCAGCGGGGCAATGTAGCTGCTGATCGCGTCCCAAGGGCGGGCGACGTCCAGCGGGGCGTAGTCGCGGATGGACTTGGACGGTGAGCGCAGCGCCTTGAGCACACCCAGAGGCGACCAGCTGAACTTGTACCGGAACGGGTTCGGGTTTTTGGGAATGCCACCGCAATAGGAAATGAAGCTCAGGTGGTTTTGCGGATCGAATGCGTCCGAGGCGCGGTAGTCCGCGACCAGAGCGTGCGCCATCAGGTGGTCGATGCCGGGGTCAAGGCCGACCTCATTGACGAGCGCGACTCCGGCTTCGCGCGCTTTGTCATCCAGAGCGCGCATTTCGGGGGCGATATACGAAGACGAGACGAAATTCGCGCCCTTTGCGATCGCCAGTTCCGCCAGCGGGACGTGCCAGTCGCCGGGCAGCATCGAGACGATGATGTCGCCCTGTTCCAGGACCTCACCGAGCGCGTCGATGTCGAAGGCGCGGATGTCGTCGGTCAGGTCTCCGATCTCGGTCTTCGCTTTCTCGATGGTTCGGTTCCAGACGGTGACCTTGTGCCCGCCTTCGATCAGGCGGCGCAGGCCGGGGATGGCCGACAGGCCGGTGCCACACCAGTGAATCGTCATCGCTCAGATCCCTTCGATATGAGTCTTGTAGGTTGTTTCCGCCCGGCCCCAGACGCCGCTGTTCAGATCGGTGAGCGTCAGCAGCGAGGGTAGCAGTTGCTTGGCATAGTCTTCCGAGCTTTCGACCGGCAGCATTGAGGGCAGGTTGTCGATGGCCATGACATCCATCACCGGATCGGTGGCCACGCGCAGGGCGGGGGCGTCCCATGTAGTGGCGCGATCATAGACCGGCACGGGATTATAGTCGCTGTCCGGGTCACAGGCCACGTCGCCGATGGCGGTCAGTTTGCGCGGCGCGGTCAGCGCCTCGCGCGGGACAAAGACCGGTGTGCCGGGGCGCGCGAAGATGCAGTTCAGGAACAGATCGTGGTTCAGGATTTCCGGGAATGGCCCACCGCTTGCGGTTTCGGCAATGTCCCATTTGGTGACGGCGACACCCATCGCCTCGCAGAGGTCCGCAGCACCCGTGCCCACGCGCCCCAGTGCACCGATTACGATCGCAGTCGGGCGGGTGCCTGTGGCATCCAATTCGGCCCGTAACTCGGCGTTCAGTGCATCTTTGTTCGGATAGACTCCGACCGGCGGGCATTCCTGACCTCTTTGCTGCGCCGCCCATGTTTTCAGCGTGACAGCCGCGCCTGCGTAACCTGCCCAATAGCCAAAGGCGGCCACCCGGCGATCGTCTTCATCCACAAGGTATTCCAGATCATAAAGCGTGCCGCCCCCGGCCTTGAACCGCTGCAACAACGCCCGGCCCGAATGTTGTCCCTTATAGGCATGGCCAAACATGATGTGGCGATGGGGCAGGGGCGTGCCGTCTTCCGGGAGCTCCTTCAGGCCGAAGATGATCGCGTCCTGCGGGGCCTGAGGCCAGCTGTTCTCAGCCGCAATCTCACACCCGGCGTCTTTATAGCCGTCCAGCGGAATCGCGCGCACCGAGCTTTCCTCGACCGTGACGCGCAGACCTGCCGCGATCAGCGCGGCGGCCCCTTCGGGGGTCAGCCCAACCCGTTCCTCGTTCGGGCGCTGTTCTGCCCGGACCCACAGATGTGTCATTGCTATTCCTTTATGTCAGAGCATGCCTGCAGCGCGTACCGCCTGAACCGAAGGCCGCGCCTCCATCGCCTCGCGGAAAGCGATGATCTTGGGAAAGGCCGCGACATCGACGCCGTCTCCCTCCAGCCAACTGCACACCACATAGAGATAAGCATCGGCTAACGAGAACGCCTCACCCAGCACAAACGGCCCGCGCAGGCCGTTTGACGAGATATACGCACAAGACGCCGTCATCGTCTGCGCGACCTTGTCCTTCATGTCCTTCCAGCTGGATTTCTTGTCGGCCCAGCGGTGGCCACGCATCTTGTGCGCGTGGTTCACATGCATGGTCGAGGCGAGGTAGTACATCACCTCGCGCATGCGCCCCGCCATCACCGGATCGGCAGGCACCAGACCGGCGTTCGGCGCAACGGTCGCGACATAGTCCAGCAGTGCGCCGGTCTCGGTCAGGATGCCACCATCCACCACAAGCGCGGGAACGCGTCCCTTGGGGTTGATCTGGCGATAGGCGGGCTTGGTCTGCTCGCCCCCGGCAAAGTCCAGCTTGATGGCTTCATACTCAAGCCCTGCCTCTTCCAGCGCGATGGCCACAGCAACGGAAATGGTGCGGGGGGCGTAGTAAAGCTGCATACGGGGCCTCCTTACAGATGGGTTTGCGCGAACTGCCGGTCGGGTGCTTCCAGATGGGGCACCGCGTTGAACAGAACCGGGCTCAGCTGCGTGCCAATCGGGTGCAGACGATGCATCGACGTGTTCATGATGGCAAGCGCCACGCGGGCCATCGACGGGATATCCAGCCCCATCGCCTGCCGCACCACCATCGAGATCAACCCGCCCGAGGTCACAACGATCGCAGGCCCGCCCTCGGTCCCGATCTCGCGCAGGGCGTCGCGTACGCGAGTTTCGAACTGATCGAACGTTTCGGGTGCGTTGGCGATCTCGCCCCGGGACCAGGCGGCGAAAGTGCGGGGCAGATGTTCGACAAACCCTTCGCGATCAGTGGGGATTTCGACGCCGTGTTGCTGCTGGAAAAGCTGCGCGAGGGTGAAATATTCAATCTCGTTCAAGCGCGTATCGCGGATCGGGTCAGTTAGCCCCATGCTGGTCGCGGTTTCCACATGCCGGTTCAGCGTGCCGCAATAGACACGCGGATAATGGCGCTGGGTATCGCGCAGATGCGCGCCCAGCCAGCGCGCTTGCTGGTGACCCAGATCGCTGAGCCGGTCATAGCTCAGCTCGTCCCGCGCGGTTGTGTTGGCCTGCCCGTGGCGCACCAGTGTGATATATGACATGACGGTCCCTCTTGCGGGCAAGTCTTAGGGCAGGTTCGGGGCCGGGACCAGAGGAGTTTGGTAAAAATCGAACGGTGATTGCACCTTGCCGGTCGGGCGCTATGGTTGGCCCGAACAAGGGGGAGTGTCATGGCGATAGACGAAAACCGATTTCTGGCCGATCTGCATAAACTGCGCAGCTTCGGAGCATCAGGTGTCGGCAAGGGCGTCGTCCGTCCGGCCTATTCCGAGGCTGACATCGCCGCGCGCCAATGGCTGGCCACGCGTATGGCAGAGGCGGGCCTGACGCCGCATTGCGACCCGGTTGGAAATCTGTTCGGCCTGACGGACGGGCCGTCCCTGTTGATGGGCTCGCATTCTGACAGCCAGCCCGAGGGCGGCTGGCTGGACGGCGCGCTGGGCGTCATTGCCGCGCTAGAGGTCGCGCGCGCCAGTGACCGGCCGATCTCGGTCGTCAGCTTTCAGGACGAAGAAGGGCGGTTCGGCGTCACCACCGGCTCTGCCGTCTGGTCCGGTGGCTTGCCGCTGGAAAAGGCAGACGGGCTGACTGATGGAAAGGGAACCAGCTTTGGCGCGGCGCGGGCGTCGATGGCCGACATGGTGCAGGATTTTGTCGATCCGTCCCGGTTCAGCGGCTTCATCGAGATGCATATCGAACAGGGACCTTCGCTGGATGCCGCTGGTGAACAGATCGGCGTGGTGACGGATATCGTCGGTATCCGCGACATGCGCATCACGTTTGAGGGGCAGCAGAACCATGCGGGTACGACGCCGATGCACCTGCGCCGCGATGCGTTTCAGGCGCTGTCGCTGTTCAACACGCGGCTCAATGACCGGTTCCGCAATGTGGTGACCCCGCAAACGGTCTGGACCATCGGGCATGTTGATCTGCACCCGAACGCCTCCTCCATCGTGCCGGGGCGCGTGCGGTTTTCGATGCAATGGCGCGATGGCGACGCCGACCGTCTGCTGCGCATGGAACAGATCATCCGCGCCACTGCGCAGCAGGTGGCCGAGGAACTTGGCATGACACTGGACTACGGCCCGATGCTGGGATTGGAGCCGGTGAGCATGGATTCCACCCTGCGCGACGCGTTGGAAAGCGGGGCGCAGGCGGTTGCGCCGGGCAAATGGCGCAGAATGCCATCAGGTGCTTTGCATGACGCCACCAATGTCTCACGTCTGATGCCGGTTGCGATGCTGTTCGTGCCCTCAATCAACGGAATCAGCCATGATTTCGCCGAGGACACCGCCGAGGATGACCTGATTGCAGGTCTTAATGTGCTGGATCATGCCGTTCAGGCGCTCGGGGCGGCTGCGCGATAAGGCGCGATGAAAATACAAATTTTCCAGCGGTTTGGCTTGGGGTAAACAGTCGACTATAAGGACGTGTCTGTTGGCGCATGCTGCAGCTGATCGACGTCGGCACATCGAGTGTTGCCTAACGGAAAAAAGTTTCCTATAGGAACATTATTGATGCATACGCCCGTATACAGGTCTGTCCCGGTGGTTATGAATCACCGAAACTCCGGGGCTGAATCGTTGCAAAATATGCAGCTTGGGTCAGACTGATGGGCATGCGTTCCGACCATTAGATACGAAAAGAAGGTATCCGCCATGACAGACGCACCGAAGCGCACTCCGCTCTACGACCTGCATGTTGAGTTGGGAGGGAAGCTGGTTGATTTCGCGGGTTGGGAGATGCCGGTTCAGTATCCTTTGGGGATCATGGGGGAGCACAAACAGTGCCGCGAGAAGGCGGCGGTATTTGATGTGAGCCATATGGGTCAGGTGATCCTGAGGGGTGAGAATGTGGGCGAGAAGCTTGAGGCTTTGTGCCCGCAGGCCTATGCGACGTTGAAGGATGGCAAGGCGCGGTACGGGTTCTTCACCAATGCCGATGGCGGGATCATGGATGATCTGATCGTCTCGAATGCGGGCGATCATTACTTTGTGGTGGTGAACGCGGCTCTACGGCATCAGGACATTCCGCATATGCGCGAACACCTTAAAGGCGTTGAGGTGACCGAGATCTTCGACCGGGCACTGGTGGCGGTTCAGGGGCCGAAGGCCGAGGATGTGGTGGCCGCGCTGTGCCCCGCCGCCCGCGACCTGAAATTCATGGAAACCACCGTGGCAGATATCAACGGCGTCGAGTGCCGCATATCGCGGCTGGGCTACACGGGCGAAGACGGTTACGAAATCTCGATCCCCGAGGACAAGGCAATCGAGATCACGAAGGCATTTCTGGCCCATGAGGATTGTGAAGCCGCTGGTCTGGGTGCACGCGACAGCCTACGGCTGGAGGCGGGGCTGTGCCTCTATGGCAATGACATCGACCAAAGCACCTCGCCGATTGAAGCCAGCCTTGGCTGGGCGATTCAAAAGCGCCGCAAGGAAGAGGGCGGCTTTCCAGGCGCGGACCGCATTCAGAAGGAACTGACCGAAGGGCCTGCGCGCAAGTTGGTGGGGATCAAACCCGAGGGTCGTGCGCCCGCGCGTCAGGGCGTGGAAATCCAATGTGCTGAAGGCAACACCATTGGTGAAATCACCTCGGGCGGATTTGGCCCCACGGTCGGCGGGCCCGTTGCGATGGGCTATGTTGCGACTGCGCATGGCGCTCCGGGTGAGACGGTCAAACTGATCATCCGGGGCAAACCGCAACCGGCACAGATCGTGGCGCTGCCCTTCGTCACCCAGAATTACAAGCGTTGAAGTCAGGAGAGAAACACCATGGCAACCTATTACTCCGAAGAACATGAATGGCTGAGCGTCGAGGGCGACACCGCCACATTGGGCATCACCAAGCACGCCGCCGAGCAACTGGGCGATGTTGTGTTTGTAGAACAGCAGGAAGTCGGAGATGAATTCGAAAAAGACGGCGAGATCGGTGTGATCGAATCCGTCAAGGCGGCCTCGGAACTCTATGCCCCGGTGGATGGCGAAATCACCGAGGTCAACGAAGCGCTGGCCGACAACCCCGGCGCGCTGAACGAAGACCCCGAAGGCGAGGCGTGGATCTACAAGATCAAGATCGCGGATGCATCGCAACTCGAAGATCTGATGGACGAGGCCGGCTACAAAGCCTTCATCGGCTAAGGCCCGGCGGCGGCTCCTTCACTGGTCCGCCCATTCATCTTTTTACAAATACTCCCGCCGGAGGCTCCCGCAGTCTCCGCCGGGCCAGACCTATCCGTGAGGAGCGCAACGATGGCCTTCAAACTGACCGATTACGAAGCCTATGACTTCGCCAACCGCCGCCATATCGGGCCCAGCCCGACCGAGATGCGCGATATGCTCAAAGTGATCGGCTTCAAGACGCTGGACCAGCTGATCGATGCCACCGTCCCACCTGCGATCCGGCAGAAAGAGCCGCTGGAATGGGGTCCGGCGATGACCGAACGCGATGCGCTCTTTTATATGAAAGAGGTGGCGAGCAAGAACACGGTCCTGACCTCGCTGATCGGGCAGGGGTATTACGGCACCACCACACCCGCGCCGATCCTGCGCAACATCCTGGAAAACCCGGCCTGGTACACGGCCTACACCCCTTATCAGCCCGAGATCAGCCAGGGCCGTCTTGAGGCGCTTCTGAACTTCCAGACCATGGTCAGCGACCTGACCGGGCTGGACGTGGCCAATGCCTCGCTGCTCGACGAAGCCACAGCGGCGGCCGAAGCCATGGCGATGGCCAAGCGCGGCGGGCGGTCCAAGGCCAACAACGCGGCGTTCTTTGTGGACAAGAACTGCCACCCGCAGACCATCGCGGTGATCAAGACCCGCGCCGAGCCTCTGGGCATCGACGTGCAGGTTGCGGATCCCGATACGCTGGACGCAGGCGCCGTCTTTGGTGCGATCTTCCAATACCCCGGCACCCATGGCCATGTACGCGACTTCACCGCCGAGATTGCCGCCCTGCATGAGCACAAAGCCATCGCCATCGTCGCTGCCGACATCCTGTCGCTGGCGCTTCTTAAATCCCCCGGAGAGATGGGCGCGGACATTGCCATCGGCTCGACCCAGCGCTTTGGCGTACCGATGGGCTATGGTGGCCCGCACGCGGCTTACATGGCGACCACCGACAAGCTGAAACGCGCGATGCCGGGCCGGATCATCGGTGTGTCCATCGACAGTCGGGGCAACAAAGCCTACCGCCTCGCCCTGCAAACCCGCGAGCAGCATATCCGCCGCGAGAAAGCGAATTCAAACGTCTGCACCGCGCAGGCGCTGCTGGCCGTCATTGCCTCGATGTATGCCGTGTACCATGGCCCCGACGGCATCAAGGCCATTGCGCAATCGGTGCACCGCAAGACCTCGCGCATGGCCGCCGGTCTGGAAGAGGCCGGATTCTCGGTCGAGCCAGAGGTCTTCTTCGACACCATCACGGTTGAGGTTGGTCATCTGCAGAAAACGGTCATGGAGGCCGCTGTCGCCCGTGGCGTCAACCTGCGCAAGGTGGGCGACACGCGCGTGGGCATCAGCCTCGACGAACAGACCCGGCCCGAGACCATCGAGGCCGTCTGGGGCGCCTTCGGCATCGACAAGGAAGACGACAGTTCGAATGTGGCCTACCGCCTGCCAGATTACGCCCTGCGCGAGACGCCCTATCTGACCCACGAGATCTTCCACAAGAACCGGGCCGAGGCCGAGATGACCCGCTATATGCGCCGTCTGGCCGACCGCGATCTGGCGCTGGACCGGGCGATGATCCCGCTGGGGTCCTGCACCATGAAGCTGAACGCCACGATTGAGATGATCCCGGTCACCTGGCCCGAGTTTGGCAACCTGCACCCGTTCTGCCCCGAGGATCAGGCGCAGGGCTATCATGAGATGATTGCCGATCTGAACGACAAGCTGTGCCAGATCACCGGCTATGACGCGATCTCCCAGCAGCCCAACTCGGGCGCGCAGGGCGAATATGCGGGGCTGCTGACCATCCGCAACTATCACTTCGCGCGCGGCGAAGGGCATCGCAATGTCTGCCTGATCCCGACCTCGGCGCACGGCACCAACCCGGCCTCGGCGCAGATGGTTGGCTGGCAGGTTGTGCCGGTGCAATCGGATGAGAACGGCAATATCGACCTGAACGATTTCCGCGCCAAGGCGGAAAAGCACTCGGACCATCTGGCCGGTTGCATGATCACCTATCCTTCGACCCATGGTGTGTTTGAGACCACCGTGCAGGAGGTCTGCCAGATCACCCATGACCACGGCGGTCAGGTCTACATCGACGGCGCCAACATGAACGCCATGGTGGGTCTGTCGCGTCCCGGTGACATTGGCGGCGACGTCAGCCACCTGAATCTGCACAAGACCTTCTGCATCCCGCATGGCGGTGGCGGCCCCGGCATGGGTCCGATCGGCGTCAAGGCGCATCTGGAGGAACATCTGCCCGGCCATCCGGAATACGGCACCGCCGTGGGTCCGGTCTCGGCAGCACCCTTCGGCTCGCCCTCGATCCTGCCGGTCAGCTGGGCCTATGTGCTGCTGATGGGCGGCGCGGGCCTGACCCAGGCCACGAAAGTGGCGATCCTGAACGCCAACTATATTGCGGCGCGTCTGCAAGATGCCTATCCGATCCTCTACACCTCCGAGACCGGCCGTGTGGCGCATGAATGCATCCTCGACACGCGTCCGCTGGACGAGACGGCGCATGTCACCGTGGATGACGTCGCCAAACGTCTGGTCGATTCCGGCTTCCACGCCCCGACCATGTCCTGGCCGGTGGCTGGCACCCTGATGGTCGAACCCACGGAATCGGAACCCAAGGACGAGTTGGACCGCTTCTGCGATGCCATGCTCTCGATCCGCTCGGAGGCACAGGACATCATCGACGGCAAGATCGACGCGGAAAACAATCCGCTGAAAAACGCCCCTCACACGGTGCGCGATCTGGTCGGCGACTGGGACCGACCCTACAGCCGCGAACAGGCCTGCTTCCCTCCGGGCTCGATGGGCGTCGACAAATACTGGTCCCCCGTGAACCGCGTCGATAACGCATACGGTGACCGAAACCTCGTCTGCACATGCCCTCCGATGGAAGCCTACGAAGAGGCCGCTGAATAGAACCAAAACCCCGCCGCGAAATCGGCGGGGTTTTCGCTTATCGGAAACCTCTGTTCTCATTTGCACTCATCTTTGGTGTCGTTTTTTACGGTGAAAGCGTCTTTTTTGCTTGCTGCGCCTGCGAAGGCCCCATAGCTCTGTCCGTGGGACACCCCTCCCCAACGAGGGGCGTGTATCTGGAAGGGTAATACAGATGACTATCGAACAACCGGCGACGCGGCCGGCGAACCCGCGTTTTTCCTCGGGCCCCTGCGCCAAACCCCCCACATTTGAACTGTCCAAACTGGCCGATGCTGCATTGGGTCGGTCGCATCGTGCTGCTGTCGGCAAGGACAAGCTGAAAGCGGCCATCGAAGGCACGCGCGAGGTGCTGGGCATTCCGGCGGATTACAAGATCGGCATCGTTCCCGCCTCGGACACCGGCGCGGTTGAGATGGCGCTGTGGTCGCTGCTGGGCGAACGCAAGGTTGAGATGCTGGCGTGGGAGAGCTTCGGCGCGGGCTGGGTGACCGATGTGGTCAAGCAGTTGAAGATCGACGCCGAAGTGAAAACGGCTGATTACGGGCAGATCGTCGATCTGACCTCGGTCGATTTCGCCAATGACGTGGTGTTTACATGGAACGGCACAACTTCGGGCGTGCGCGTTCCCGATGGAGATTGGATCGCGGATGACCGTCAGGGCCTGACGATTTGTGATGCGACCTCGGCGGCGTTTGCGATGGACCTGCCCTGGGACAAGCTGGATGTGACCACCTTCAGCTGGCAGAAGGTTCTGGGCGGTGAAGCGGCTCATGGGATGCTGATCCTGAGCCCGCGCGCGGTTGAACGGCTGGAAAGTTATACTCCCGCATGGCCGCTGCCGAAGATTTTCCGGCTGACCAAGGGTGGCAAGTTGATTGATGGCATCTTTACCGGAGCGACGATCAACACGCCTTCGATGTTGGCGGTTGAGGATTACCTGTTTGCTCTGGACTGGGCGCGCTCGGTCGGTGGGCTACAGGGCTTGATTGCCCGTGCCGATGCCAATGCCGGGGCGGTTTACGCTTTCTGCGACCAAAACGACTGGATCGCCAATCTGGCCGAGGATGCGGCGACGCAATCGAACACCTCGGTCTGCCTGAAATTCACAGATGCGCGCATTCAGGACGGTTCAGCATTCGCGAAAGCCGTGGCCAAACGGCTTGAGGCCGAGAATATCGCCTTGGACATCGGTGCCTATCGCGACGCGCCTGCGGGCCTGCGCATCTGGTGTGGTGGCACGGTTGAGACCTCGGATATCGAAGCGATGCTGCCTTGGCTCGCATGGGCCTTTGAGGCCGAGATCGCGGCGCAAACGGCAGCCGCCTGACAAGATTTTTCGACGAAAAATCTGGGCCCGCCTGTGGCCCGGACATCTCTCAAATTATCAAGGACCAGAGAAAATGGCCCCCAAAGTACTCGTATCTGACAAGCTCAGCGAAACCGCCGTGCAGATTTTCCGGGATCGCGGCATCGACGTGGATTTCATGCCCGATCTGGGCAAGGACAAAGACAAACTGGCCGAGGTGATCGGTCAGTATGACGGCCTTGCCATTCGTTCGGCCACCAAGGTCACACCGACCATTCTGGAGAAAGCCGACAAACTGAAAGTGATCGGTCGTGCCGGGATCGGGACCGACAATATCGACAAGGATGCGGCCTCGAAAAAGGGTGTGATCGTGATGAACACGCCCTTCGGCAACATGATCACCACAGCCGAGCATGCAATTGCGATGATGTTTGCCGTGGCGCGGCAGATCCCCGAGGCCAGCACCTCGACCCATGCGGGTAAATGGGAAAAGTCCAAGTTCATGGGCATCGAGCTGACCAACAAGACCCTCGGCGTGATCGGGGCAGGCAATATCGGCGGTATCGTCTGCGAACGCGCGCTTGGCCTGAAGATGAAGGTTGTGGCCTATGACCCCTATCTCGGCGAAGAGAAAGCGGCGCAGATGGGTGTGGAGAAGGTCGAATTGGACGAACTGCTGGCCCGCGCTGACTTTATCACTCTGCACGTGCCGCTGACGGATCAGACCCGCAATATCCTGAGCCGAGAAAACCTGGCGAAGACCAAGAAGGGTGTACGGATCATCAACTGTGCCCGCGGTGGTCTGGTCGACGAAGAGGCGCTGGCCGAGGCGCTGAAATCGGGTCATGTCGCCGGCGCGGCGTTTGATGTGTTCAGCGAAGAACCGGCCAAGGAAAACGCCCTGTTCAATCTGCCCAACGTGGTCTGCACGCCTCACCTTGGCGCGGCAACGACCGAGGCGCAGGAGAACGTGGCGCTGCAGGTGGCCGAACAGATATCGAACTACTTGCTGACCGGCGCGGTGGAAAACGCACTGAACATGCCCAGCGTGACAGCAGAGGAAGCCAAGGTCATGGGACCGTGGATCAAACTGGCAGGCCATCTGGGCAGCTTCATCGGCCAGATGACGGATGAGCCGATCAAAGCCATCAACATCCTTTACGATGGCGTCGCCGCCGAGATGAACCTTGCTGCGCTGAACTGTTCGGTCGTTGCGGGTATCATGAAGAAGTTCAACCCTGAGGTGAACATGGTCTCGGCCCCGGTTGTCGCGAAAGAGCGTGGCATCCAGATTTCGACCACCAACCAGGACAAGACCGGCGTGTTTGATGGTTACATCAAGGTTACCGTTGTCACCGATAAGCGCGAACGCTCGATCGGCGGGACCGTGTTCAGCGACGGCAAACCTCGGTTCATCCAGATCAAGGGCATCAATATCGATGCCGAGATCGGGGCCCATATGCTCTATACCACTAACGAGGATGTGCCCGGCATCATCGGTGCGCTGGGTCAGACCATGGGCGAGAACGATGTGAACATTGCGAACTTTACGCTGGGTCGCTCTGCGGCTGGCGGTGAGGCGATTGCGCTTTTGTATGTCGATGAACCCGTTCCGGCCGAGGCGCGCGCGAAGCTGGCGGAAACCGGTCTGTTCACCCAGATCAAGCCGCTGCAATTTGACGTCGCCTGATAGCGACCAAGGCATGGCCTGTTTGAAGGCCCGCGCTGCTGTCAGTGCGGGCCTCCTCTTTCCAAGCTCCTGTTTTTCCGGCAGAACGGCAGCATTCACAGTGGCTCCGGGGGACCGAGATGACCAATCCAGTTTATGCCATCGGTGATCTGCACGGGCGCGCTGATGAGCTTGAGCGCGCCCTGTCGTTGATCGAGCGGGACGGTGGTCCCGATGCCGAGATTGTCTTTCTGGGTGATTACGTGGATCGGGGGCCGGATAGCCGGGGTGTGATTGACCGGCTGATCGCCGGGCGCGACGCGGGCAAGCGCTGGGTGACCTTGATGGGCAATCATGACCGGATGTTTGCGTGGTTTCTTGAGGATGTGCCCCGCCACGATCCCCACCTTCTGATCGGGTATCACTGGTTTCACGAGCGTCTAGGCGGAATTGATACCCTACGCAGTTATGACGTCGTGTTCGAAGAGCGGACCCGCCTTGAGGATGTGCATGCCATGGCAATGGGTGCCGTGCCCGAGGCGCACCGGCTGTTTCTGCGCGGTCTGAGCGCGATGCACCAGACGCCTGAGCTGGCTTTTGTGCATGCGGGTATTCGGCCCGGCGTTCCTTTGAATGAGCAGCAGGAAAATGATCTGGTCTGGATTAGGCAGACATTTCACGCCCATCCCGGCCCGCACCCCAAACTGATCGTGCATGGACACACACCGGTCGACCGGGTGACGCATTATGGCCACCGGGTGAACCTGGACAGCGGGGCGGGGTATGGACGCCCGGTGGGTGTTGCGGTTTTCGAAGGCCGCGCTTGTTGGGAATTGACCGGTAAGGGGCGCGTGCGGTTGGAACCTTAAGGTTCAGCTTTTGGCGAACAGATCCTTGTAGGTGTCGCGCAAGATGTTTTTTTGCACCTTGCCCATCGTGTTGCGTGGCAACGCGTCCAGCAGGATCAACTGGCGCGGATGCTTGAACCGGGCAAGGGCCTGCTGAACGGTCTCCATAATCGCCCGCGTGTCCGGCGTGGCGCCCGGTTCGGGCACCAATAGGCCGACTGGGGTTTCTCCGAAATCGGGATGCGGAACGCCGATCACAGCGCTTTCCAGCACGCTGGGCTGGTCGTCCAGCAGCATCTCGATCTCTTTGGGATAGATGTTGTAGCCGCCCGAGATGATCAGGTCTTTGCCGCGTCCGACGATGTGGACGTAACCATCCGCATCGACCCGGCCCAGATCACCGGTGATAAAGAATCCATCTTCGCGCAGCTCGGCCGCAGTTTTCTCGGGCATTTGCCAGTAGCCTTGAAAGACATTGGGTCCGCGCACTTCGATCATCCCGATCTCACCCTTTGGCAGCGTTTCACCCGTCTTGGGGTCGGTCACCTTCAGGTCCACATCCGGCAGGGGAAAGCCAACGGTGCCCGCGCGGCGTTCGCCTTCATAGGGGTTCGAAGTGTTCATGTTGGTCTCGGTCATGCCATAACGTTCGAGTATACGGTGACCGGTGCGCGCTTCGAATTGTTCATGGGTATCCGCTAACAGCGGAGCCGAGCCCGAGATGAACAGTCGCATGTCCTGCGCCAGATCGCGGGTAAACCGCGGATCGTCCAGAAGCCGCGTATAGAAGGTTGGGACGCCCATCATAGTGGTGGATTGCGGCATCAGGCGCAGCATGTCTTCCAGATCAAACCTGGGCAGAAAGATCATCGACCCGCCCGAGGCCAGCACCACATTGGTTGCCACAAAAAGCCCGTGCGTGTGGAAGATCGGCAAAGCGTGCAACAGGACGTCGCGTTCGGTAAAGCGCCATTCCCGCACCAGTGTTTCGGCGTTTGACAGCAGGTTTGCCTGCGTCAGCATCGCCCCTTTCGAGCGTCCGGTGGTGCCCGAGGTATACAGGAAAGCGGCCAGATCGTGCTCGTCCTGGCGCACGGGTTCGAATGCGGGCAGCATCCCCAGCGCCCGTAGCATCAGACTGCCCGAACCATCTGCATTCAACGTCTCAAGCCGTGCGGTATGGGTCTGCGCGATGGGGGTCAGCCCGGCCTCGGTCGAGGCAGCGCACACGACCAGCGCGGCCCCGCTGTTTTCGATGAAATAGCTCAGTTCCTGCGTGGTATAGCCAGTGTTCAACGGCAGAAAGATCAGCCCGGCCTGCGCGCAGGCGGCATAGAGTGCCAGCGCTTCGGGGGATTTGTCGATCTGGGCAGCCACGCGGTCACCGGGTTCCAGACCCATTCCGGTCAGGGCGTTGGCAAGGCGCGCCGCCATGTCCAGAAAGTCGGCATGGGTCAGCGTCTGGCCATCGGGCAGGTGCAGAAACGGCGTGGTCTTGCCCGCGTGGATGCCAAACAAACGATCATAAAGCGGGTTGCCCATCCCGGTCTTCCTTTGTGTTCAAGCCAAAGTGTTGCGGCTGAATGTGTCGTGGAAACTCAGCAGCGTAAAGACCAAGGGTCAGAATTGAGTGGTCATCCGATACCCGGCGGCGAAATACATCTTGGCAAAGGTCACGGGGCTGTCCTGCAGCCATGTGATGCGTTCGGCGGTAAAGACCGGCTCGCCCTCGGGAACATCGAGGAACCCGGCAACCGACGGGTCAGCGCGGCTGGCCAGAAAGGTGAGCTCGACATTGGTGAAGGGAACCGTTTGCACCAGCCAGTCATTGGGGCCAATTTCGGTGAAATCGGCCTGCGCCACCTGCGGGACGCTGTCGATCACGATCCAGCGGTCCTCGAACTGGAACGGGGTGTTGCCGGAATAGTGCATACAACGCACATGCATCACCGATTGTCCCGCCTGCAGGGCCAGCCGGGCGCGCAGCCAATCCGGGGCGGGCCGCGTTTCGGATGAGACCAGCGCATAGCGATAGGTGCTGCCCATCGCCTCAACCTCATCCCGGACCAGAGGGATTGTAAACCGTGCCTGCCTGAGTGGTGCGCTCAGCACGCGGGTCCCTGCCTTGCGGCGGCGTTCCAGATAACCTTCATCCGCCAGTTCACGCAGCGCACGGTTCACCGTGGTACGGGTGCAGGAAAACTCGACCGCAAGCTCTTGCTCATTGGGTAACAGAGTATCGGGCTGCCACTCGCCGGATCGAATGCGGCGCAGGACGGTCTGCTTGATGTCTTTGTAGCTGGTGGTGTCGCTGCTTTGGGTCATATCGGGTCCGGGTGAGGTGTCAAAGGTCGGCCAGAAGATCGGCCATTGCCTGGCGGTAGGTCGACAGGATGGCGTCGCGGGCGATATGTCGTCCTGCGCGGACCTGATGGCGCCCCGCCGACCACAGATCGGTCACGGTGCCATCGGGTGCTGCAAAGCAAAGACCATCCAGCAACTGATCATCCCGCAAGGCACACAGCGTCGGATGCGTCCGGTCGATGGCCACCAGATCGGCCAGCATGCCCACGGCGATCTCGCCCGCCGCACGTCCCAGCGCCTGCGCCCCGCCGCGCGCCGCGCCGGTATAGAGCGCATGGCCGACCGAGCCCGCGCCGCGCACAAGCACCGTCCGGGCCTGGTCGCGCAGCCGTTGGGAATATTCCAGGGTCCGCAGCTCTTCGGGCAGTGAAATCCGCACATTCGAATCGGACCCGACCCCAAACGCGCCGCCGCTTTCGACATAAACCGTGCCGTTGAAGATGCCATCGCCCAGATTGGCCTCAGTGATCGGACACAACCCGGCGACTGCGCCCGAGCGCGCCATCTTTCTGGTCTCATCATCTGTCATGTGGGTGGCGTGGATAAGGCACCAGCGGTCGGTGACCTCGATGTTGTCCAAAAGCCAGTCGACCGGGCGCTGACCCAGCGCGGTCTCGACATCCGCGACCTCTTGAACCTGCTCCGCGATATGGATGTGCACCGGGCCTTGCGGGGTCTGGGCTAACAGCTGTTTTAGATCATCGGGCGAGGTTGCCCGCAGCGAATGCGGGGCGATGCCCAGATGGCTGTCGGCATGCGGTAGGGTTGCGCGGCAGTCGTCGACCAGACGCAGGAACCGGTCGAGATCATTGCCAAAGCGCAGCTGCCCGCCGACCAAAGCCTCCTGCCGGACCCCGCCATAGGTATAGAGTACGGGCAGATGCGTCAGGCCAATCCCTGTTTGCGCTGCGGCTGCAAAGATGCGCTGGCTCAGCTCGGACAGTTGCGCATAAGGCGCGCCGCCGGGCTGGTGGTGGACATAGTGAAACTCACCGACCGAGGCATATCCGGCCTCTTGCATCTCCATGAAGACCAGCGCGGCGATGGCTTCGATCTGCGCGGGCGTCAGGCGGTCCAGAAAGCGGTACATCAGGTTGCGCCATGTCCAAAAGCTCTCGCGCCCAGCGGCGCGGACCTCGGTCATCCCGGCCATGGCACGCTGAAACGCATGGCTGTGCAGGTTGCCCAACGCAGGCAACAGAACGTCGACGCGGGTGTCGCCGGGCTGGGCCGCGCTTTGTGCCTGCAGCGCGGTGATCTGCCCATCGCAGATTTCGACCCGCAGATCGTGCACCCAATCCGACCCTAACAGGGCGGTTTTTGCATGAACCGTCATCGCATTTCCATTTTGTGTAGACTTTACATTAATACACGTATACGAAAAATCCAAGCGCGAGGGGAGCCCAAAAGAATCGCCATGACGAAAAAAACCGTTCTTTGCAGCAAACAGATCGCAACCATGCAGCCAGGCCAGCCTTACGGGCTGATCGAAGATGGTGCGGTCGTGGTGGATGAGGGCCGTATTGCCTGGGTTGGCCCGCAGGGCCAGCTGCCGCAGACATATGCAGATTGGCGGGTTACGGATTTTGGGGATCGCCTGATCACCCCGGCCCTGATCGATGCCCACACCCACGTGATCTTTGGCGGCAACCGCGCAGTTGAGTTCGAGATGCGTCTGAACGGCGCGACATATGAAGAGATTGCGCGCGCCGGGGGTGGCATCCTGTCGACCGTCAACGGCACCCGCGCTGCATCCGAGGATGATCTGCTGGCCGGGGCGCTGCCGCGCGTCGATGCGCTGCTGGCTGAGGGGGCGTCCTGCATCGAGGTCAAATCCGGCTATGGGCTCGATTCTGAGACCGAATTGCGTATGTTGCGCGCCGCGCGCCGGATCGCGCAGGAACGGCCTGTGCGGGTGCGCACCAGCTTTCTGGGTGCCCATGCGATCCCCCCGGAATATGCCGGGCGGGGTGATGCCTATATCGACGAGATCTGCATCCCGACCCTGCGCGCGGCCAATGCCGAGGGTCTGGTGGATGCTGTCGACGGGTTCTGTGAGGGCATTGCCTTTAACCCGGCACAGATCGAGCGCGTCTTCCGGGTGGCAAGAGAGCTGAACCTGCCGGTCAAGTTGCATGCCGAGCAGCTGTCCAATCTGGGCGGGGCGAAATTGGCGGCCTCCTACGGCGCATTGTCCGCCGATCATATCGAATATCTCGATGTCGAAGGTGTCGCTGCCATGGCGCAGGCGGGCACCGCTGCGGTTCTGCTGCCCGGCGCTTTCTATACGCTGCACGAGACCCAGCTGCCGCCGATTGAGGCGCTGCGCGCGCAAGGCGTTCCGATGGCGCTGGCCACCGATTGCAATCCGGGCTCGTCACCGCTGACCTCGCTGCTGCTGACGATGAATATGAGCTGCACCCTTTTCCGTCTGACGCCGCAAGAGGCGCTGGCGGGCGTGACCTGCCATGCCGCCCGCGCCTTGGGCCTTGAGGACACCGGCACTATCGCCGCCGGGCTGCGCGTCGATCTGGCGGTCTGGGATGTTTCTCATCCCGCTGAACTGTCCTATCGCATCGGCTTCAACCCCTTGCAAACACGTATTTTCGGAGGTCTGTGATGACATCCATGCCCCTTGTGCCGGGTCAGGTTTCACTGGCGCAGCTTGAAAAGATCTATTGGTCCGAGGCCCCGATTGTGCTGGACCCCTCATGTCGTCCAAAGGTCGAGACCGCCGCCGCCCGCATCGCGCAGGCCGCGCAGGGGGCTGATGCGGTTTACGGGGTCAACACGGGCTTTGGCAAACTCGCCAGCCACAAGATCGCGGCCGAGGATACCTCGACGCTGCAACGCAACCTGATCCTCAGCCACTGCTGCGGTGTCGGGCCTGCGGTCCCAAGGCGGCTGGCGCGGTTGATGATGTCGCTCAAGCTGCTGTCGTTCGGGCGCGGCGCGTCCGGGGTGCGCTGGGAACTGATCGAATTGTTGCAACAGATGCTGGCGCGCGGCGTGACGCCGGTGATCCCGGCGCAGGGTTCGGTCGGGGCGTCGGGCGATCTGGCCCCGCTGGCGCATATGACCGCCGTAGTGATCGGTGAGGGCGAGGCCGAGGTGAATGGCGCCGTCCTACCGGGTGAAGAAGCGCTGAAAACGGCCGGTTTAGAGCCGATTCAGCTGGGCCCCAAGGAAGGCCTGGCGTTTATCAACGGCACTCAGTTCTCGACGGCTTATGCGCTGGCAGGTCTGTTCGAGGGATGGCGTGCTGCGCAGAACGCGTTGGTCATTTCTGCCGTCTCGACCGACGCGATCATGGGCTCGACCGCGCCGTTGCAACCAGAAATTCACACCTTGCGCGGTCATCGCGGCCAGATCGAGGCCGCCGCGGCGATGCGCGCCACGCTGGACGGGTCCGAGATCCGCGAAAGCCACCGCGACGGCGATACCCGCGTACAGGACCCCTATTGCATCCGCTGCCAGCCGCAAGTGACTGGGGCGGCAATGGACGTGATCCGTCAGGCTGCTGCCACGTTGGAGGTCGAGGCAAATGCCGCCACCGACAACCCTCTGGTGCTGACGGAGGCCGATATCATCGTCTCGGGCGGCAATTTCCATGCCGAGCCGGTGGGCTTTGCCGCTGACATGATCGCGCTGGCCTTGTCCGAGATCGGCGCGATTGCGCAGCGGCGGATCGCGTTGATGGTCGACCCGGCGCTCAGCTTCGATCTGCCACCCTTCCTGACGCCCGAGCCGGGGTTGAATTCGGGCTTGATGATCGCCGAGGTGACGACTGCGGCCCTGATGAGCGAGAACAAGCATCTGGCCAACCCTTGCGTGACCGACAGCACGCCAACCTCGGCCAATCAGGAGGATCACGTCTCGATGGCCGCCCATGGCGCGCGGCGGCTGACGCGGATGGTCGAGAACCTGAACTATATTCTGGGGATCGAACTGCTCTGTGCCGCGCAGGGTGTGGAATTCCGCGCTCCGCTGCAAACCAGCGCGTCGCTGGCCCGCGTGATCGCGCGGCTGCGTGCGGATGTGCCCGCGCTGGCCGAGGATCGCTATCTGGCCCCCGATCTGGAAGCCGCCCGGGCCTTGGTGGCTGATGCGGCCCTATTGGAGGCGGTCGACCTGCCGCTGCCCGGGTTGGTCTGATGCAGGTGTTCAGCGTTTCCCAAGGCGACGGGCCGATTGTTCTGGGCCAGCCCCATGGCGGCACCTTCGTGCCCGATGCCATTGCCACGCGCCTGAACCCGAACGGTCGGGCGCTGGCGGACACCGATTGGCACATAAACAGGCTCTATGAAGGGCTTTTGGACGGTGCGACTGTGGTGCAGTCGCATATCCACCGCTATGTGATCGACTGCAATCGCGACCCCGCGGGCGTATCCCTGTACCCCGGACAGAACACCACGACGCTGGTACCTCTGACCGATTTCGACGGGCAGCCGATCTGGGCCGAGGGGCAGGACCCCTCAGCTGACGAAATCGAGGCCCGTCGCCAAGCCTATCACGCGCCCTATCACGCCGCGCTGGAGCAGGAGTTGCAGCGGGTCCGAGCAAAACACGGGGTTGCGGTTCTGTTCGACTGCCACTCGATCCGCAGCCGCATCCCGTTCCTGTTCGACGGCACTCTGCCAGACCTCAACATCGGCACCGATGGGGGTGCGACCTGTGCGCCGGAAATCGAGTCTATTACGGACGAATTCTCCGGCTCCTCGCCCTACACTACGGTTCTGAACGGTCGGTTCCGGGGCGGCTGGACGACCCGCCACTATGGCCGCCCGTCCGAGGGGCTGCACGCCATTCAGATGGAACTGGCCCAATCCACCTATCTCAGCGCCGAGGCCGCGCCCTGGGCCTATGACACCGACAAAGCCACGCGCCTGCGCCGCTGGCTGTACGACATTCTGGACGCCATCCAAGACACCGCATTGGAGTTGACCTCATGACTGATCCCCGCAAGAACACCCGCGACATCTATCCGCCCACCGGCACCGACCTGAACGCCAAAAGCTGGGTCACCGAGGCTCCGCTGCGGATGCTGATGAACAACCTGCACCCCGATGTGGCCGAGAACCCTCATGAGTTGGTTGTGTACGGCGGTATCGGGCGTGCAGCGCGCACGTGGGACGATTTCGACCGGATCGTCGCTGGGCTGAAGGATCTGGAAGAGGACGAGACCTTGATCGTCCAGTCCGGGAAGCCGATTGCGATCATCCGCACGCACAAGGATGCGCCGCGGGTATTGATTGCGAATTCGAACATCGTGCCCCATTGGGCGACTTGGGATCATTTCAACGAATTGGACCGCAAGGGCCTGATGATGTACGGCCAGATGACCGCGGGCTCGTGGATTTACATCGGCACGCAGGGCATCGTGCAGGGCACCTATGAGACCTTTGCCGAGGCAGGACGTCAGCACTATGACGGCGACCTGACCGGCAAGTGGATTCTGACCGGCGGTCTGGGCGGCATGGGTGGCGCGCAGCCTTTGGCGGCGGTGTTCGCCGGAGCCTGCTGTCTGGCGGTGGAATGCAACCCGGACTCGATTGATTTTCGTCTGCGCACCAAATACCTCGACGAAAAAGCCGAAACGCTGGACGAAGCGCTTGAGATGATCGACCGCTGGACCAAGGCGGGTGAGGCGAAATCGGTGGGTCTGCTGGGCAATGCGGCAGACATCTTCCCCGAGATATACCGCCGCATGGCCGAGGGCGGAATGCGCCCCGATATCGTCGCCGACCAGACCAGCGCCCATGATCCGATCAACGGCTATCTGCCTTTGGGCTGGACCATGGCGCAATGGCGAGAAAAGCGCGAAACAGACCCTAAAGCGGTAGAAAAGGCCGCACGGGCGTCGATGAAACAGCATGTGGCCGCAATGGTCGAATTCTGGAATGCGGGCGTTCCGACGCTGGATTACGGCAACAACATCCGTCAGGTGGCGCAGGATGAAGGGCTTGAGAATGCCTTTGCCTTCCCCGGTTTCGTGCCTGCCTATATCCGCCCGCTGTTCTGCAAGGGGATCGGACCGTTCCGCTGGTGCGCCCTGTCCGGCGACCCCGAGGATATCTACAAAACCGACGCCAAGATGAAAGAGCTTTTCCCCGAGAACGAACACCTGCATCGCTGGCTGGATATGGCGCAGGACCGTATCGCCTTTCAGGGCCTGCCCGCCCGCATCTGCTGGATCGGGCTGGGGGACCGGCACCGCGCCGGGTTGGCGTTCAACGAGATGGTCGCCAGCGGTGAGCTGAAAGCGCCGGTCGTGATCGGGCGGGATCACCTGGATTCCGGCTCGGTCGCCAGCCCCAACCGCGAGACCGAGGCGATGCTGGATGGCTCGGACGCGGTGTCGGACTGGCCTCTGCTGAACGCGCTGATCAATACCGCCAGCGGCGCGACATGGGTCTCGCTGCACCATGGCGGAGGCGTCGGCATGGGCTTTAGCCAACATGCGGGCGTGGTGATCTGCGCCGACGGGACCGAGGACGCCGCGCGGCGATTGGAACGTGTATTGTGGAACGACCCGGCTTCGGGTGTCTGGCGGCACGCGGATGCGGGGTACCAGATCGCGAAGGATTGCGCCCGCGAACACGGGCTGCGGCTGCCGGGTATTCTGGGTTAGCGCGCAACTGTCCTCTGGCGCACATGCTGCACCTGCGATATCCCGCAGGTGAGCTTGCCGGAGATCGAAGATGTACGTTGCCACCCTGCTGACCAACCCGACCGCGCCGACATTGGATCAGGCACTGGTCGACTCGCTGCGCAACGCGTGGGGCGGGGGCGATGGTGCTTGGCTCAGCCCCGATGAGGCGGCAGAGTTCACTCTGTCCGAGATGCCCGGCAACCTGTGGGAGGTCTGGGCCGATCTACAGCAGATGGGCGTGGACCTGATTGTGCAGCCCTCTGAGGGTCGCCGCAAGAAGATGCTGCTGGCCGATATGGACAGCACGATGATCCAGCAGGAATGCATTGACGAACTGGCGGATGAGGCCGGTGTCGGCGACCGGGTCAAGGACATCACCGCCCGCGCGATGAATGGCGAACTGGATTTCGAAGGCGCGCTGACTGAACGGGTTGGCCTGCTGAAAGGCCTTGATGAAAGCGTGATTGGCAAAGTTCTGAACGACCGGATCACGCTGATGCCCGGCGGCAAGGCGTTGCTGGCGACGATGCGCGCAAACGGGGCTTATGCGGCGCTGGTTTCGGGCGGGTTCACCGCCTTTACCGCACGGGTGGCCGAACAACTGGGCTTTGACGAGAACCGCGCCAATACGTTGCTGGTCGAAAACGGCAAACTGATCGGAGACGTGCAGCGCCCCATTCTGGGACGGCAGGCCAAGATCGAAGCGCTGGAGCAGATCTCCACCCGTCTAGGCATCGCTGAGGCGGACGTGATCGCCGTCGGCGACGGGGCCAATGATCTTGGGATGCTGGGCCGCGCGGGGACGGGGGTTGCGCTGCATGCCAAACCCTCGGTCGCGGCGGAATGCGATGTGCGGGTCAATCACGGGGACCTGACCGCGCTGTTGTATGTGCAGGGCTATGCGCGTTCTGAATTTGTCAAAAGCTAACGGGCTTCCTTTAATTTAACATTTGTGTTAAATAATGGTCATGAACACGCTTCTGACCAGTTTCTCCGCCTTGTCCGACGCCACACGGTTCTCAATCGTCGAGCAGTTGATGGAACACGGAGAGCTGCCCGCAGGTGACCTGATCGAGGGGCGGGGCATCTCGGGGGCCGCAATCTCACGCCATCTGAAAGTGCTGCGCGAGGCCGGGTTGGTGCAACAGCGCGTGAAAGGTACGCAGCGGATCTATTCGATCCGGCCGGAGGGGCTGCGCGCGATTGCCGAGTGGACGATTTCGAAACGGCAATTCTGGGAAAACAGCCTCGACCGTCTGAGCGAGATTATCGAAAGGGAAAATTCATGGCCGACCTGAAACTCGAACGGGATTTCCCCGTCACCCCCGAGGTGCTTTTTGCATGGATCAGCGATGGCGCGAAGCTGCTGCAATGGTGGGGGCCGGAAGGGTTGCATGTGCCGGAACATGATCTGGATTTCTCGCGCACGGGGCCGTGGTATTCGGTGATGCAGAATGGCGAAGGGCAGCAGTTCAAGGTCTCGGGCCATGTGACCCATGTCGATCCGCCGCATTCGGTGGGGTTCACATGGGGCTGGCACGACGATCAGGACAAACGCGGGGCCGAAAGCCATGTGACTTTTTCGGTGGTGGCGACAGATACCGGATCGCGCCTGACGCTGGATCACCGCGAATTGGCCGATGCCGAGGCGGCAGCGAACCATAATCAGGGTTGGACGTCTTCGCTGCGCAAGCTCGAAGCGCTGGCAAAATAGATTTTCAACAGGGAGGAGCGTTATGCCCCAATATTTGTTTGTCTATCACGGGGGCCACACCCCCACCGACCCCGCCGAGATCGAGGCGACCATGGCCGCCTGGGGTGCTTGGTTTGGGTCCATGAGCGATGCGCTGGACATCCCCGGCAATCCGGTGGGCCAATCCTATACCGTCAGTAGCACGGGCGTGGTCGACAATGGCGGCGCGAACCCGGCCTCGGGCTTTACGGTCATCAAGGCCGACAGTATCGAAGCCGCGACCGAAATGGCCAAGGGCTGCCCGATGGTTGCGAACGGGTCTGGCTCGGTCGAAGTGGCCGAGGTGCATGAGATCGAGATGTGAGCCTTAACCGGGGAACCCCGGCGCTGGCTTGATCACGCCGAATTCCAGCCCTCGGCGGCTGTATTGCGTGGCATTCAGGAACTTGCGCGTGGCTGGGTGATCGGCCTCAAGCACCCCAAGGCTGACCAGAATGGCGGCGATGGCGCATTCGCTGGCGCGGGTGGTGCCATCTGCGATCTTCAGTGCGACGCCCATGCGTTTTTCCGGGATGATCGCAACAAAGACGGCCTCGGCCCCGGTCTTGATCGCGGCGCGGCCACCCATGGCTCGCATCAACTCGGTACAGGCGCGGGTTTCGCCGGCGACCAACTCGGGGTGCTGCATCATCGCCGCTGTCAGTTGCTGCGCCGCATCGCTGGCCCGGTCCGATCGGTCCGCAGCTGAGGCGAACCACGCCATCGACCGCGCCAGCCCCGCCAGAGACGTCGCAAAGTTCGGTGCGGAACACCCGTCGATACCGTAACAGGGGCTGGCCTCACCCGTGGTTTCTTCCAACGCGGACAGGCAGGCCTGTTGAACTGGATGGTCGATCTCAAGATATTCCGGCCCCGCGTCCATATGCTGCGCCACGGTCAGAAAACCGCAGTGCTTTCCGGAGCAGTTGTTGTGAATCTGGCAGGGTGTGTCATCGGCCAGGATCAAGCCGTCACGGGCGGCCATGTCCTGCGGCTCTTGCGGGCCGCAGCGCAGGTCGGGTTCGGCCAGACCGAGGTGATCCAGCCAGGCAGACACGCGGTCGGTGTGGATATGCGCGCCGCTATGCGAGGCGCAGGCCAGCGCCAGATGTTCAGATGTCAGACCGTATTTCGCGGCAGCGCCCGAGGTGATCAGCGGCAGTGCCTGTATCATCTTGGCCGAGGACCGCGGATAGATCACCGCATTCGGATCACCCCAGCTGCGCACGATCTGACCGCTGTCATCGCAGATCACCGCATGGCCCAGATGCAGGCTTTCCAGCAATGGCCCGCGCCAAAGCTCTGTCATCGCTACCGGTTGTGTCATCTGCCTCTCCGAATCCATGCGCAAAAATCTGCCAATCGCCCTTTCGCCTGTGGCGAAACCTGCGTTAGTGTGTGTATGTCGACAATCATCGGATTACGCAACTTACCAAAGACGAGCCGGGCAGAGCTCGCGATGCGATTCTGATGGGTATGAGGTATTGGTCGGGCTAGGAGGCTGAACAGATGGGATCAAAGCTCGTCCGCGTGATCGCGGGCCTGTGCATGGCAGGAATGGCGACAACGGCGTTTGCGCAGCAGGCAACAAGTACAAACCGGGTTGCGGCAAAAACCGACTGGAGCGTGTTCGTCGAAGAAGACCCCACCGAATGCTGGAGCGTTTCCGCACCCAAGGAAACGGTGAATACACGCGGTGGTCGAGTGGTCTCGGTCAGGCGGAGTGATATCCTTCTGTTTGTATTCTATCGCCCGAATGCCGAGGTCAAAGGTCAGGTCACCTTTACGGGCGGCTATCCGTTCGCGTCCGGTTCGACCGTTAATCTGGTCGTGGACGGAACCGAGTTCGAACTGTTCACCGACGGCGAATGGGCGTGGCCCGCAACGGCTTCGGATGACGCCAAGATCGTGACCGCGATGAAACGCGGCAGCGAGGCGGTACTGACCGCCCGCTCGGAACGCGGCACGCAGACCAAGGACACGTTCTCGCTGCTGGGCTTTACTGCAGCGATCGAGGATGCCGAAAAACGCTGTACCAACTGATCAGCGCGCAGTTTGCGTCACGAAACCCCGCTATCAGGCGGGGTTTTCTGTTTTTGGAGTAGTTCCTTTTTTCAAAGGCTTACGCAACGTCGGTCGGTGGTTTTTGATCCGTATCAAAGTCTGATATCTGAATTTCTGAACTCATCAGTTCAGAAATAATCAGAGGAGCTGACCATGACCCTGAACACTTATCTGGCTACGCTGCTGGTGGCGTCCGCCGCGGTCCTTGCGGGCTGCGAAAAGGCATCGGACACCTACCCGATCACGGGTGAGCAATGCGGGCCCGAAGACCCGGTGAAAACGCTCGATGCCTCGGATTGCTACATCCCGCCCGCGGTGAACTGATCCGACTGTCTATAAGTGCGCCCCGTTTTGAGCGCGGGGCGCATTGTGTTAAATTCCTGAGAAATATTCCCCATCCTGAGAGGTCGCCAATGCGCTGGGTGTTGATATTCGTTCCGTTTGCCGCGCTGGCAGATCCGACCTTGGAGTGTTCCGACGCCGGGTCGCAGGTGGAAATCGGATCCTGCGTCTCGGATATGGAAGAGCGCGTGACCGCAGCAGTCGACGCCAGCTATGGGCTTGCCATGAATGCCGCAGGGGAGCTGGACGAGGTCACCGGACGCATCGTCGCGCAGCCCGCGCTGGAGGCTGCTCAGCGCGCATGGAGCGCTTACCGGGATGCGCAATGTGACGCTGTTGGGGCCTCGTTCGGCGGCGGCTCGGGCACAGGTATTGCGATCTCTGCCTGTCGGGTCGATCTTGGCCGGGCGCGCGTCGATGAATTGCTCAGTTTCGCGAATTGAGGCACGAATTCTTTTGATCTTTGCGAGCGTTCCTATATAGAGGCGCATCCCAAGCCAGAATCCGCAGAGATACGCCAAATGTCGCCCAAAGCGCCGATCACTCAAGACGTCATGACCATCCCCCGCAAATTGCCTGAGGGGAAGGTGAACCTTGTCGGTCTGACCCGCGACCAACTGCGTGCGGCGCTGATCGAACATGGTACGCCCGAGAAACAGGCGAAGATGCGCACGGGTCAGATCTGGCAATGGATCTACCAATGGGGTGTCCGTGATTTTGCCGAGATGACCAACCTTGCCAAAGCCTATCGCGCGCAACTGGCCGAGCAATTCGTGATCGAAATCCCCGAGGTCGTGACCCGTCAGGTGTCCGAAGATGGCACCCGCAAATACCTGTGCCGCATCGCGGGCGGACATGAGGTCGAGGTGGTCTATATCCCCGAGGAAGATCGCGGCACGCTGTGTATCTCGTCTCAGGTCGGATGCACGCTGACCTGTTCCTTCTGCCACACCGGCACGCAAAAGCTGGTGCGCAATCTGACGGCGGCGGAAATCGTCGGGCAGGTGATGATGGCCCGCGACGACCTTGAGGAATGGCCCACCCCCGGCGCGCCCAAGGATGAAACCCGCCTGCTGTCGAACATCGTTCTGATGGGCATGGGTGAGCCTCTGTATAACTTCGACAATGTCCGCGACGCGATGAAGATCGCCATGGACCCCGAGGGGATTTCCCTGTCGCGCCGTCGGATTACGCTCTCGACCAGCGGTGTGGTGCCCGAGATTGCGCGCACGGCTGAGGAAATCGGCTGCCTGCTGGCGATCTCGTTCCATGCAACGACCGACGAAACCCGCGATATACTGGTGCCGATCAACAAGCGCTGGAATATCGAGGAACTGCTGGGTGCTCTGGCCAGCTATCCCAAGGCGTCGAACTCGGAGCGGATTACCTTTGAATACGTGATGCTGGACGGCGTGAATGACACCGACGCAGACGCGCATCGGCTGATCGAGCACATCAAGCGGCACAATATTCCGGCCAAGATCAACCTGATCCCGTTCAACGAATGGCCCGGCGCGCCGTATAAGCGCAGCTCGAACAACCGTATCCGGGCGTTTGCGAATATCATCTATCAGGCGGGTTATGCCTCACCTATTCGCAAGACGCGGGGCGAGGACATCATGGCCGCCTGTGGTCAGTTGAAATCAGCCACCGAACGCGCCCGCAAATCGCGCAAACAGATTGAATCCGAGGCCGGGTTGGGCTGAGCATTCAGAATTAAAGTGAACATTCCGCGCTGATTTGGTATGATTGTTCCCGTACTGGCGGGGATGGAAGCTCACCAATACGCACAATACGGTGAGCCCGTGATCCGGCTCATGGCAAGATATTTCAGGCGTCCTATCCTTTATTTCAGGGAGTTATGGGGGCGTTCGGGCGAAACCGTTTATCGGATGGGCCATGAAGATGATTGGAATGCAAAACTATCTAGTCGGCGCATTATTCTGTGCGTTGGCGACAGGTGCTTTGGCGCAAACCACCGATAAGGACGCCCATTTGGCGATCGAGAATCCGGCTGATTTGTCAAAGGATGAGGCGCGGGACCATTACCGCGGGCTGACCCGGCGCATGGCGCGTGGGTATGCGGCGGCGCAGTTGGATATATTGCGCAACTATCAGAGCTGGCCACTGTTCAACGATGCGCCTTATATCTCTGCCACCCACGGGCAGCGCTACGTGAACACCTATGGCAACCGCATGGCGCATAACTACGCCACACTGGCCGAGGGTGAGGTGCTGCCGGTAGGCTCGGTTCTGGCCAAGGACAGCATGACGGTGACGGATGAGGGCAACATTCATCCCGGCGCCATGTTCGTGATGGAGAAATTGGCCCCCGGCACCAGCCCCGAGACGGCAGACTGGCGCTATGTCATGGTGTTGCCCGACGGGTCATTGTTTGGTGACACCACGGGGTTCCGCGCAGGGGCGGTGGCCTATTGCCACGCCTGCCATGAGGCCGTGGCTGACCGCGACTACACCTTCTACGTGCCCGAAGACTACATCGCCGAAGAATATCGCACTGACTGATCGTTAGACGGCGTCAGGCAGTTTCAATGCAGTTGCTTCGCTGCGGCTGAGTTGTTCGCCTTGTTTGCGTTTCGACAGTACGTCGCGGGCCAGTGCGTATTTCTCATCCTGCCAGAAGATCAGACACCCGTTGCAGCCCTTGCCGCAGCAGCCTTCGGTGCCGATGCGATTGGTTTTGAAGCGGCGTTCATTTCCGTCCTCACCGATCTTTTCCACCAGCGCGTCACGGCGGCGCGCATAGGCTGCGGGATTGTCTCGGCCCGAGGTTTCGAGCCCCTGTACCAGCTTGTCAAAGCGGATGCGGCTCCAATGTTCGTCGGTCAGCGCACGCTCCTTGCGCAGGACCGAATAGACGGGGAAGCGGGCGCGCAGGTCATCCGGATCTTCGTGATCAAACAGGGTGAAGGGCAGGCGGATGACGGTCTTGGTGCTGCCATGCACCACGTCCAGCCGCGCGCCGTCATGGGCCCGCTCGAAATCGTAGACGCGCAGCAGAACCGTCTCACGCGAAATGGGTGAGACGAAATCCAGCACATCGCCCGGTTCCAGTTTGTTCTTTACTTCGACCAGAAAGGCGTCCTCGGTCACCTCGGTGACGATCCCGGCATATTCCCATTGCGCGATGGCGGCGGTGTGTTCGTAATCATGCGCATAATTGGTCAGCCGCCCTTCGTGGAACGCCAGCGTATAGCCGCGATTTCCAACGGTTTCGAGTTCGCGCATGTAAGGCTTTGGGTCCCAGTTCTCGGGGTCCGCGTGATAGTCGTCGATGGCCATCCGATAGGCGCGCGCGACGATGGCGGCGTAATACTCCGACTTGCCGCGCCCTTCGACCTTGAGGCTATCGACGCCGATCTTCAGATACTCATCCAGCTTGGGCATGATGCACAGATCACGCGAGTTGAGGATATACGAGCCGCGATCATCCTCTTCGATGGGCATCAGATCACCCGGGCGGCAGCCCTCTTCCAGAAGGAATTCGAACAGGTCGGCGTTTTCGTCTGTGATGCGCAACTCCTGATGGGTGCCGTCCTTGAGGCGCAGCTTTAGCCCATAGTTCCAGCGGCAGGAATTGGCGCAGTTGCCTTGGTTCGCCCCGCGCTCGGCCATGAAATTCGACAGCAGGCAGCGGCCCGAATAGGTCATGCACATGGCGCCGTGCACGAAGGCCTCAAGTTTGATGTTGGGGCATTTCTCGCGGATTTCGACCAGTTCGGGATAGGACACCTCGCGCGCCAGAACCACCAGCTCGGCCCCCTGATCCTGCCAGAATTTCACCGACAGCCACGAACAGATATTGGCCTGCGTCGAGATATGCAGCGGCAGTTCCGGTGCGCGTTCGCGGACATATTGGAACACACCGGGGTCGGCGATGATCAGGCCATCGGGTTTCACTTTGCGGACGGTATCGATGTATTCGTCCAGCTTCGGGATGTCCTTGTTGTGCGAGAACAGGTTCAGCGTCAGATAGGCGCGCCGCCCGTGGCTGTGGCAGAACTCGACCCCCTCGATCACCTCTTCCAGCGAGAACTCGGATTTCGTGCGCAGCGACATATCGGGTGTGCCCAGATAGACCGCGTCCGCCCCATAGAGGATGGCGAGTTTCAACTTGCGCAGATTGCCCGCAGGCATCAGCAATTCGGATCTGGACTGGGTCATGGGAACACCGGGCATTGGATCAAGCGCGCCTTCTACGCCAAATCCCGCGCCGCCTAAACCCCGTCAGCTGCGACGGAACCGCGCTGTGCCGATGACCTCGATCAGTTGTTGGCGTACGGGTTCCGGTTGGGCCTCGACCGCGTTCAACACCTCGCGCAATTCGGCGCGCAGCCCGTGCATCTGGTCGATGAGAGAGATCATCATCGACAGCGCATCGGCCTCCATATCGTATTGGTCATGCAATTCGCAGGCCAGTTCCAGGCGGGCAACGTCGATACGCTGATACACAAGTCCATCGTCGGACTGTTCGGGGATCACGATCTCGGCGGCCAGATACTCGGTCAACCGGTCCGAGGTCAGGCGGGTGACAGTTTCGATCAGTTGCTTTTCGGTCAGGCTCATGACGGCATTCCTTTCCGCGGATCATAGCGGTGGGTGTCGCGCCACGTCTCCATGAACTGTTTCAGGTCGTCATCCATTGTGTCGGGCAGGGTGACGGTCAGTTCAATCAGCTGGTCTCCACGATCAGATGAGCCGCGTTTCTTGACCCCTTTGCCCCGCAGACGCAGGGTTTTGCCGCTGCTGGTGCCAGCCGGGACACTGACATTGACCCCGCCATCGATGGTTGGGGCCGGGACCTTGCCGCCCAGCACAGCCTCATCAATCGTGATGGGCAGCGTAATGTGGATGTCATCCCCCTGCCTGTCAAAGACCGGATGGTCCGTGACCGAGATCGTGACCAGCGCATCGCCCGGCGGCCCCTCACCATAGCCCGGAGCGCCTTTGCCGCGCAGGCGGATGGTCTGGCCGTCGGTGATCCCTGCCGGAATCTTCACCTCTATCCGGTCCCCATCTGGCAAGGTCAGCTTTTGACTGGCCCCAAAGACCGCATCCAGAAAGCTGATCTGCAGGGAATAGTTCAGGTTGTGACCCGGTGCGTGGAATTCATGGCTGCGCTGGCCATACCCTCCGCGTCCGCGCATGAACTCGGCAAAGATGTCGGACATATCGTCCGGGTCTGCCTGTCGTCCGCGATAAGGGTTTCCGGCGGCCTCGGCATAGTCGCGATAATACTGCTGCTGTGGGCGTTCCTGACCCGAGGCGTCAATCTCGCCCCTATCATACTGCGCCCGCTTCTCAGGGTCTTTCAGCAGGTCATAGGCCGCGGCCGCGGCTTTGAACTTGGCTTCGGCCTCGGCATCGCCCGGTTTCAGGTCCGGGTGGCACTCCTTGGCGATGCGCCGATAGGCTTTCTTGATCTCGGCCTCGCTGGCGTCTTTGGCGACGCCGAGGATGGTATAGGGATCGTCGCTCATCTCACCTCTCGCGGATGGGGGAAGGGCTTATCCTGATGAAGGTATTTTATCATGCGATTTCAACAGGTCAAAAAGAAGAGACCGCTGAAATGCCTCGCAAAATCCGTAGACCCTGCTAACATCAGGATGTTTGAGAGTGTTCATTGACGGAGAGTGTTTTCATGACGCGCAGACTCAAGTCGGTTCTGGCCCTGCTGGCCGGGAATGCCATCGGGTTGTTGCTGGCGGCTTTGCTGCTGTCGGAATTTGCGATCCGTCCGATCTCGTTCATCGTGGTGGTGGTCGTGTTCACCCTTGTGCAGGTTGTGGCTGAGCCACTGATCCTGAAACTGGGGGAGAAACGCGCGCCGTCGATCAAGGGCGGGATCGCGCTGATCGTGACCTTTGTGGGCCTGCTGATCACCGATCTGGTGACAAACGGGCTGACCATTGGCGGTATCTCGAACCTGCTGGCGGCAACGCTGCTGGTCTGGCTGGGGGCGTTGATCGCCAGCGTGGTGCTGCCGATCTATGTGTTCACTGAACTGCGTGAGCCCCGGAAGAAATCATAACGCGTTCAGGCTGGCCTCGATCGCCTGCCACAGCTCTTCGACCGGCTCGCATCCGACCGACAGACGCACGAAGGCGGGATCGACATCGTCGCCCCAGCGCGCGCGGCGTTCGGCGGAACTGTGGACGCCTCCGAACGAGGTGGCGGGGCGCAGCAGGGGGCAGGTGTTGATGAACGCCTCGGCCTTGTCTTCGCTGTCCAGCGTCAGGGATAGCAGGAACCCGAACTGCTCGGTCTGCGCCTGTGCGAGTGCGTGCGAGGGGTCGCCCGGCAGGCCGGGATAGCGCACTTGCTTGACGGCGGGATGTGCCGCGAGCCGCTCCGCCATTACCTGCGCCGAGGCGCACATGCGGTCGAACCGCACGTCCAGCGTCTCAAGCCCGCGATGCAGCAGCCATGCTTCATGCGGACCGGGGATCGCGCCCGAGACCTTCCGCCACTCCTCAACCCGTTCCATGATCTGCGGGTTGCGGCTGGCGACATGGCCCATCAGCATGTCCGAATGCCCGCCCATCGCCTTGGTGTCCGAGGACACCACCACGTCGATGCCCAGATCAAGCGGGCGCTGCCCCAGCGGCGTCATCGTCGTGTTGTCGGCAATCGTCACGCCACCGGCGGCCCGCACCTGATCCGCGACAGCCCTTAGGTCGATCATGTCCAGACCGGGGTTCGAGGGGCTCTCAGCATACACCACATCGAACCCATCAAACCCGCCGTCCGAGAACGCGGTGGTCGGGCGTTCCTCGACCTCGACCCCCAAACGCGACAGGAACTTGTCCGCCAGAAGGCGGGTCACATAGTAGCCATCCGAAGGGATCAACACCCGCGATCCGGCCTGCACCGTTGCAAAAAGCGCGGCCGAAATCGCCCCCATCCCGGATGGAAAGCTGAGACAGGGCGCGTTCTCCAGATGCGACAGGACATGTTCCAGTTGCACCCATGTCGGGTTGTCGACCCGGCCATAGGTGGCGTGGCCGTCCGGCGCGCCCGGCAGATGGTACATGCTGCTTTGCGTCAGCGGCAGCGCCACGGGCTCACCCTTGTCCAGAGCATTCCCGCGCAGGTGCAACATCTCTCCGATCTTGGGGGCCATCGCTCAGCGCCCCGGAATGGCGTCGCGGGGCGGGGCGGGTTCCCAATTGTCGATCAGATCGACCGCCTCTTGCGCCGTGTCGACAAAGCGAAACAGGTCCAGATCCTCGTCCGAGATCGTGCCCGCATCGGCGAGAGCCTCCCAGTTGATGACCTTCTCCCAGAATTCGCGGCCAAACAGCAGGAAGGGCACACGCTCCATCCGGCCGGTCTGGATCAGGGTGAGGGATTCGAACAGCTCATCCATGGTGCCGAAGCCGCCGGGGAAGATGGTGATGGCGCGGGCGCGCATCAGGAAGTGCATTTTGCGAATGGCGAAATAGTGAAAGTTGAAGCTGAGATCGGGCGTCACATAAAGGTTCGGTGCCTGCTCATGCGGCAGTACGATGTTCAGCCCGATGGAACAGCCGCCCGCGTCTTGCGCGCCACGGTTTCCGGCTTCCATAACACCGGGGCCGCCGCCAGTGACGATGACGTTCTCGCGGCAGCCGGTCTCGTTCGACTTTTCGGTCATCAGCCGGGCGAACTCGCGCGCCTCGTCGTAATATTGAGACAGTCCTGCCAGCGTTTCCGTCCGCGCGGTGTGTTTCTGCGATGGTTCGGGGATGCGCGCGCCCCCGAACATGACGATGGTCGAGGTGATCTGACGTTCGGACATGATCATCTCGGGTTTCAGCAGTTCCAACTGCAGGCGTACCGGGCGCAGCTCGTCCCGGCACAGGAAATCGTCATCAGCGAAGGCAAGGCGATAGGCCGGAGAACGGGTCTGCGGCGTGTCCGGCACCTCGCTGGCGGTCGAACGGTCAGTTTGCGCGTCGCGGAAGGGGCTGAGGCGGTCTTCTCTCATTGGTGATCGATCCCTGCTTGCGTGTCTCTGAAACAGCTATAGGGTTCGCGGGCAGAGTGCCAGTCACGGAAAGACAAGTAATGGATTGGAAGAGTGAAATATCCGCTGCACGTGCCCGTATCGCCGGTTACGCGCAGGTCACACCGGTGATGGAAAGCCAAATGCTGGGCTATCCGGTTGAGATGAAGCTGGAGCATATGCAGCACACAGGCAGCTTCAAGGCGCGCGGGGCGTTCAACACGCTGCTCAGCGCGGACGTGCCTGAGGCCGGGGTCGTGGCGGCCTCCGGCGGCAACCATGGGGCTGCGGCGGCATTTGCGGCAAAGGCGCTGGGCTATCCGGCCAAGATATTCGTTCCGGAGTTGGCGGGGCCATCCAAGATCGCTCTGATCGAGCAAACCGGTGCAGATCTGAGCGTCGTGCCCGGTGAATACGCCAATGCGCTGATGGGCGCGCAGGCGCATGAGGCCGAGACCGGCGCGATGCAGATCCACGCCTATGACGCGCCCGCCACCGTGGCCGGGCAAGGCACCTGTTTTGCCGAATGGGACGCGCAGGGCCTGCAGGCCGACACCGTTCTGGTCGCCGTGGGTGGCGGCGGCCTGATCGCCGGGGCGCTGGCGTGGTTTCAGGGCGCGCACAAGGTTGTGGCGATCGAGCCTGAAACCTCATGCGCCCTGAACGCGGCGCTGCGGGCCGGAGAGCCTGTGGATGTTGCCGTCTCGGGCATAGCCGCAAACGCGCTGGGCGCGCGGCGGATCGGGTCGATCTGTTTCGATCTGGCGCAGGGCATGGCGTCGGTTCTGGTGCCGGACGCCGCTATTGCCGAGGCGCAGGAACGTTTGTGGCGGGCGCATCGCATTCTGGTCGAGCCCGCCGGTGCGGCAGCCTTGGCCGCGTTGTTGTCGGGCGCGTATCAGCCCGAACCGGACGAGCGTGTGGCGGTGCTGATCTGCGGCGGCAACATCTCGCCCGACCCGTTTGGCGGCTAACGCGCACCTGTCAGCCGCAAACCGTGTGTTCTGCGTCGCATTGCGGCCAGTTCTGCGCGCGCTTATACGCAAGACCAACGTGAACAGATTCTTCAGGGAGCCCTCATATGTCCAACGCGCAGCTGGAAGCCGCCATCGAAGCCGCCTGGGAGGCGCGCGACACCATCACCCCCGCCACCACCGGCGAAACCCGGGAGGCGATCGAGGATACACTGAACGCGCTCGACAGCGGTTCGCTGCGGGTGGCCGAGAAGCTGGACAGCGGCGATTGGTATGTGAACCAGTGGGCCAAAAAGGCAGTCCTTCTGGGCTTCCGCATCAAGGACATGGAAATTCAGAACGGCGGCCCGCAGGCGGGTGGCTGGTGGGACAAGGTCGACAGCAAGTTCGCCGGTTGGGGTGAAAACCAGTGGAAAGCCGCTGGCTTCCGCGCGGTTCCGAACTGCGTCGTCCGCAAATCGGCCTTTATCGCACCCGGCGTGGTGCTGATGCCGTCTTTCGTGAACCTTGGGGCCTATGTGGATGAGGGCACCATGGTCGACACATGGGCCACTGTCGGATCCTGCGCGCAAATCGGTAAAAACGTGCACCTGTCGGGCGGCGTCGGCATCGGCGGCGTGCTGGAGCCGATGCAGGCAGGCCCCACCATCATCGAAGACAACTGCTTTATCGGTGCCCGGTCCGAGGTGGTCGAGGGCTGCATCGTCCGCGAGGGCTCGGTTCTGGGCATGGGCGTGTTCATCGGCAAGTCCACCAAGATCGTCGATCGCGAAACCGGCGAGGTCACCTATGGCGAGGTGCCACCCTATTCGGTGGTCGTTGCGGGCTCGATGCCATCGAAGAACAACATCAGCCTGTACTGCGCGGTGATCGTGAAGCGCGTGGATGAGAAGACCCGGTCCAAGACCGGGATCAATGAGCTGCTGCGCGACTAAAGCGACAGCATCCGTATGCGGGGCCGCAGCAGGACGCTGCGGCCTTTTTTGTCAGCTTTTGACCGGGTAGCGGTCGGGTTCCTCGAACACATCGATCACCCGCGACCCGGCCTTGATCTTACCCCCATGCTCGACCCCCGATGGGATCGAATAGCTGTCGCCAGGGCCATAGGTTTTGGTCTCATCCCCGATGGTCAGTTCGATCTCGCCCTCAACCACGGTGCCCCATTGCGCCTTGTGCGCATGCATGGGCAGCTCAAAGTCCTGCAGGAAGGTAAAGAACGCCACCAGACCCGCATCCGAGCGGATGACGGCGGTTTGCACCACGTCTTCGGGAAAGGGGACGTCAAGGCTGGGAAAGTCGGTAATGAAATCTGGATACGTCATATGGCACCTTTGCGAATTCGCTGCCCGGCCAGTATGGCGACCTCGCACCTTTGGCGCAATTGCTTGACCGGACACGGGCGCACGGCTATGGCCCCAACCATGGAAAAGAAAAAGAAACCCTCACGCCAGCAGGTATACACATTGCTGGTTCAGATCGGCCGGAAAGAGGGCGACGGGCTGCCGGACGGGGCGACCGGGGCAGCACTGATGTGTTTCGCCAGCGGCGTGGACGAGGCCGAGGCGGTGCGCGAAACGGTGGCGATCCTGAAACAGGCCGACACCGCGCCGCTGGATGTCACCGGCTATGGCACATTGGCCGAGCGTGAGGCGCAGGGCCATGATATCGATCCGGATGAACGTGCGCTGATGCAGCGGGCGTTGGATGAGAACGCCGTCATCGTCGCACAAATGACCCCGTTCTTCGGCGATGAGGCACCGGCCTAGTTCAGGCTGCCGAACCACTTGCGGTAGATTTCGTCATATGTGCCATCCTCGCGCAACGACAGCAGCGCCTGGTTGACCTCTTCCACCAGCGGCGACCCGGTCGGAAAGACGATGCCATAGTTTTCCCGCAGGAAGATGCCGCCGGTCATGGTGGCGATGCGTCGTCCCTCGTGCGAGGCGTAGTAGGACAGGATCGGGGCATCAAACACCACTGCGGTCAGTTCGTTGTTTTCGAATGCCGTCAGCATCTCCTGCAGGCCGGGGTATCCGGTGAATTCGATCTCGCGCCGATCTAGAAAGCTGGCCGCAGTCGAACCGGTGATGGTACCGACATCCTTGCCATACAGGTCGTTGACCGAGTTCACGCTGCCGGTGATCGCCTCGACCGTCATGACCGACGTGATGCGGGCGGTAAATACAGATACGATGAACAGCGACGACACCACCAGGATGACGCCCAGCAGGCGGCCAAACGGGGTGCGCGGCATCCGTTCCTCGAACCCGCCATTGACCACGAGGTTCAGCGCCCACCAGAATGAGGGGAACCAGGCTTCGTTCAGTTTGCGGTCGAAATACGGCTGCGCCCGGCGCTCAAAGCTCCACATTAGCATCCCACCGCCCAGCAGGATCGCAAAGGCCAAGCCAATGGCGATGAACAATTCGCGCGATAACAGCGCCTGCAAAAGGGACGGGCTGCGCGCAGCTTCGGACGGCACCATGATCTGCAGACCGGCCTCGAAAATCGGCTGGCTGAAGTCCATCTGTGCCTCACGCTCTGCCGTGATCGATATGTTTGCAATCGCAAGATCGGCTGAGCCGTCCTGAACGGCACCCAGCATCTGGCCGAAACCTTCGACCCGGTCGATGGAATAATCCCATCCAAGGTAAGCGGCCAAGGCGTCCAGAAGGTCCAGAGAGAATCCGGTTTGCTCGCCATTCTCGACAAAAGAGAACGGCGCGCGGGTCACGGTGGTGACCGTAAAGGTCTGTGCCTGGCTTTGCTGTGCGACGACGGCGAGGATCAGGCAGATCAATGCGAAAAGGCTGCGCTTCATGGTCAATTCACCTGTTTCGCGGCCCTCTAACGCAATTTATTGCAGCGCGGCAAGGTCATCGCTGGGTCAAGGCTCATGTTTTATTGGGGTGTCAAACCGAGATATTGCTGTGACCGTCCGGGGAATTTGTCGCTTCGGGGTTGGCAATCCGGTCAATTCGTTGAATCTGTGCAGGAACACCGGCACGCGCAAAGACGAAAGGCCCGTTATGACTGATCCCGTGCAGCTGACCGCAGACCTGATCCGTTGCCCATCGGTCACACCCGAGGAGGGCGGCGCCTTGGTTCTGCTAGAGCGCGTACTGTCCGAAGCGGGTTTCGATTGCACCCGCGTGGATCGTGGCGGCATCAGCAATCTGTTTGCGCGCTGGGGCCAAAAGGGCCATGCCCGGAGCTTTGGCTTCAACGGTCACACGGATGTGGTTCCGGTGGGGGATGAAGGTGCCTGGACCAAACCTCCGTTCGGGGCAGAAGTGCACGGCGGTGTGATGTATGGGCGTGGAACCACGGATATGAAGTCGGGTGTGGCGGCCTTTGCCGCAGCGGCGGTAGATTTCGTGCGCAGCACGCCGCCCGACGGAGCCATCATTCTGACCATCACGGGGGATGAGGAAGCAGACGCGCTGCACGGCACGACCGCGCTGCTGGATCACATGGATGCGACCGACGAGCGGATGTCAGTTTGCTTGGTGGGTGAGCCTACGTGTCCGAACCACATGGGTGAGATGATCAAGATCGGGCGGCGCGGCTCGATGACCGCTTGGTTTACGGTGACGGGTGTTCAGGGCCATTCGGCCTATCCGCATCGGGCCAAGAACCCTCTGCCCGCGATGGCGCGTCTGATGGACCGGCTGGCCAGCCATGAACTGGATAAGGGCTCGGACCATTTTGATGCCTCGACACTGGCGGTTGTGACCATCGACACCGGAAACCCGGCCACCAACGTGATCCCGGCGCAATGCTCGGGCGCGGTGAATATCCGCTTCAACGACCGGCATTCGGGGGCCAGCCTTAGCGCGTGGCTGCAAGACGAGGCCGAGAAGGTGGCGCATGAGTTTGGTGTCGAGGTCGACACCCGTATCAAGATTTCAGGCGAGAGCTTTTTGACCCCGCCCGGCGCCCTGTCTGATCTGGTGGCAAAGGCGGTGGAAGCCGAGACCGGCATGCGCCCGGAATTGTCCACGACCGGCGGAACCTCGGACGCGCGGTTCATCAAGGGGCATTGTCCTGTTGTCGAATTTGGTCTGGTGGGCAAAACCATGCATCAGGTCGATGAATGTGTCGAGGTTTCCCAGATCGAGCAGCTCAAGGCGATCTATTCCCGCATTCTGACGGACTACTTTGCCTGATCCATGCAACGCACTCTGGTGATCATGGTGAAAGAGCCCCGCCCGGGTCGGGTGAAGACGCGGTTGGGGCGCGACATCGGTATGGTTGGTGCGGCGTGGTGGTTCCGGCACCAGACCAAGTCGCTGATCCGTCGGTTGCGCGACCCGCGCTGGCAGATCGTGCTGGCGGTTTCGCCGGATCGCGAAGGGCTGCGCAGTCGTATCTGGCCTGCGGACCTGCCGCGCGCGGCGCAAGGATCGGGTAATCTGGGCGACCGGATGGGGCGGATGTTGCGGGAGATGCCGAAAGGGCCGGTTTGCTTGATCGGGGCCGATATCCCCGGGATCTCACGCGCCCACATCGCACAGGCGTTTGCGGCGTTGGGCCAAGCGCAGATGGTTTTCGGCCCCGCGCCGGACGGTGGTTACTGGCTGGTCGGGGCGCAGCGTTATGCCGCCTTGCCGCGCGGCCTGTTCCGCAATGTCCGCTGGTCGACGGAACATGCACTGGCCGACACGCTGGCCTCGGTTCCGGGCACTCGCGTGGCGCAGCTGGGCCATTTGCGGGACGTGGATACGGCGGCTGATCTGAAACCCTGAAATTTTGGTCATGACGCCGTCGCGCGCCCGTGATACGCCGAAATCATGACTCGCATCCCCACCAAGCAGGAGGTCCTCGACTGGATCTCGGCGAACCCCACCCTGACCTCGAAACGTGACATTGCCAAAGCCTTTGGGATCAAAGGCGCGGCGCGGATCGATCTGAAGCGTATCCTGCGCGAGTTGGAGGCCGAGGGCCATCTGGAAAAGCGCAAGCGCAGCTATGGCGACCCGGACAGGCTGCCTCCGGTCAGCGTGTTACAGGTGAAGGCTCCGAACGCGGATGGCGATCTGTTTGCCCGCCCGCTGGAATGGCATGGTGAGGGGGTTGAGCCGATCGTCCTGCTGATCACCCGCGCAAGTGACCCGGCGCTGGGTGAGGGCGACCGTATTCTGGCGCGCCTGACCGTGGTGCATGAAGAAGACCACAATTACGAAGCCCGCCTGATCCGCCGCATCGGGACCAACCCGCGCAAGATCGTCGGCATCTTTCGCAAAGGGGCCGAGGGTGGGCGGATCGTGCCCATCGACAAGGCCGGCCAGAACGAATGGCTGGTGCCCGAAGGGGCTTTGCTGGGCGCAAAGGATGGCGAATTGGTCGAGGCGGAACAGGCCGGGCCTAAGAACCGCATGGGCCTGCCCCGCGCGCGGATTGTCGAACGGCTGGGTGACCCCACCGCGCCCAAGGCGGTCTCGCTGATCGCGATCCACCAACACGGTATTCCGGATGACTTCCCGGACAAGGTGATCGATGAAGCCGACAAAGCCAAACCCGTCGGCCTGAAAGGGCGCGAAGACCTGCGGGATATGCCGCTGCTGACCATCGACCCCTCGGATGCGCGGGATCATGATGACGCGTGCTATGCCCATGCCGATGATGATCCCAAGAACCCCGGCGGCCATGTGATCTGGGTCGCCATTGCCGATGTGGCCGCCTATGTGCAGCCCGGCACCGCACTGGACCGCGAGGCGCGCAAGCGGGGCAATTCCAGCTATTTCCCGGACCGCGTGGTACCGATGCTGCCGGACCGGCTGTCGGGGGATCTGTGTTCGCTGCACGAAGGCGTTCCGCGCGCCTGTATCGCCGTGCGGATGCAGATCGACTCCGAGGGCAACAAGATCGGCCACCGGTTCGTGCGGGGCCTGATGCGCTCGGCCGCGTCGCTGCACTATGCCGAGGTGCAGGAGGCCATCGACGGCACCCCCAATGACCGCACGGGGCCATTGTTGGAGACGGTGCTGAAACCGCTCTACGCCGCCTATGCTGCGCTGAAAAAGGCGCGGACCGAGCGGCAGCCGCTGGAACTGGATCTGCCCGAACGCAAGATCGTCCTCAGCGACACGGGCGAAGTGACCAGCGTGGCGTTTCGCGACCGGCTGGATGCGCATAAGCTGATTGAGGAGTTCATGATCCTCGCCAATGTCGCCGCCGCCGAGACGTTAATCGCCAAACGCCGCCCGCTGCTGTTCCGCGTCCACGAAGAACCTGCGCCCGAAAAGCTGGAGAGCCTGCGGGAAACGGCTCAGGCGGCGGGGCTGAATCTGGCCAAGGGGCAGGTGCTGCAAACCCGCCATCTGAACGCTTTGCTGAATGCCGCAGCCGGAACCGAGGATGCGGAACTGATCAACCTGACCACACTGCGTTCGATGGCGCAGGCCTATTACAACCCCGAGAATTTCGGCCATTTCGGGCTGGCGTTGCGGAACTACGCGCATTTCACCTCGCCGATCCGCCGCTATGCCGACCTGATCGTGCACCGCTCGCTGATTTCGGCCCATGGCTGGGGCAAGGACGGGCTGACCGAGGCCGAAATCGGGCGGCTGGAGGAAACGGCCACCCATATCTCGGACACCGAACGCCGATCCATGATGGCGGAACGGGACACAACCGACCGCTATCTGGCCGCCTATCTGAGCGAGCGTGTCGGCAATGAGTTCACCGGGCGCATCAGCGGCATCGCGCGGTTTGGGGCCTTCGTGAAGATGGACGAAACCGGCGCGGATGGTCTGGTTCCGGTGCGGTCTCTGGGACGCGAGTTCTTCCATTTCGATCGCGAGGCTGGAACGCTGATGGGGTCGGACAGCGGCCTGATCATTGCCATCGGCCAGCGTGTTACCGTGCGGCTGACCGCAGCGACGCCGGTCACCGGAGGTCTGGAGCTGGAATTGCTGTCGATCGACGATCAGGCTTTGCCGCGCGGGCGTGGCCCTGTCAAACGCGGCGCACGGCGCAAGGCAGTCAGCAACAAGCGCAAGAAAGACAAAATCAAGCGCAAGGTCGAACGCAAACGCCGTCAGAGGTGATAGGTCAGCGCCCGCGCAATCAACCAGCCATGACGCGTTGCGTCGATTTGCGCGGGATCATCGAACAGCAAAGCCCGGTTGTCGTCGATCCGGTCCTCGCCGGGAAAGGCCGAGGTGAACTCGCCCATCAACCGGCTCTGGCAATGCACGAACAGCGCAAAAGGTGCCGCCTTATGCCCGCCCAGCCGGATGGTGGATCCCTTGGGCGCCAAATAGGCGGGCTGGCCCCAACGCAACGCCTCTTGCAACGGTTGAGCGCGGGGCAGGGCCGCTGCGGTCTCGAAGATCAGTGCGCGTAGGGCTAAGGCCCCTGCGCGGGTGTTCTCAGGCAGCGCATCATAAGCGGCGGCCACTTCGCGGTCGTCAAAGGGCGTCATAGGGGGATCGCCTGCTCCATCCGGTCTACGTAACTGTCCAGCAGCTTATCCTGTTTGATTCGGCGGGTCAGCGGCGTATCCGCAGGCGTCGCGCGCATTGCTGCCAGCATGGGACCGACGCTCATGTCGGCTGCGGTCGGGGCGTCGCCCATCAAATAAGGGGATTGCCACAGATAGGCCGAGATCGCTTCGAGATCACGCTCCAGCCGGTCGTGCCGTTCGGCCGGTGAAAACCGCGAGACGCCCTGAAAGGACAGGCCTCTGAGCACTGACTTGCGGATCGAATTAGCCACAGGTTTGCGGATCAGCGCCGGGATCGTGGTGAAGAACGTATCCCGCAGGATCGGCCAGATCTCATCATTGGCCCAACGGTCTTGCACGATGTGGAAATACAGATGCTCCTCGGCCAGACGGATCAGCGCGCGGGAATGAGCCTTTTGCACGTCATTCAGACCGGCATCGAAGTCGGCCCCCTGCGCCTCCAGCCAGACGCGGATCAGGTCGCTGTCGGGCACCAGACGCTCGGGCGTGCGCAGGACCGGCAGCTTTTGATGCGGCATTTTGCGCGGGTCCAGCATGTCGGACCGCTGCCAGCGTTGGCCTGCGCTTTGCAGCATCAGGGCGGTCTTGACGCAGAAGGGGCTGGCACTGAACTGGCCAAAGGCAGAGGGGAAGGTGAGTAGGGTCAGCATGGGGGGCTCCGTCATTGACATGACAAGAGGATAGGGTGGCCTGATGACAGAAATCGTCATCAGGTTTAGGGTAACTTCCATCATGTCCCGCACCGCCCGCCTCTTTCAACTGATGCAAGCCTTGCGCTCTGGACCGTCGCCCCGAACTTCGGTTCAACTGGCGCAGGATCTGGGTGTGTCGCCGCGGACTATTCATCGCGATATCGACGCTTTGCGCGCCTTGGGCGCGGTGATCGACGGAGAAGCCGGGTTCGGCTTTACTCTGATCGAAGACGCCACGTTGCCTCCGCTGGGCTTTACCAATGACGAACTGGAAGCGCTGGTTCTGGGCCTGCGCGAGGTGCAGTTGATCGGCGATCCAGCCCTGTCGGACGCGGCCAGCGCGGCGTTGCGCAAGCTGCAGGGACGATTGCCGCCGCGCCAGTCGCATCGGCTGAGCCATGCGGTGCTGACCGCCACCCGTTTTGACCGACCCGCAATGCCCACGATCGAGGTTGCCGCGCTAAGGCAGGCAGCGTGGGACGAGCAGGCGGTTGAGTTCGCCTATACAGACGCCAAAGGTGCCGCCACGCGCCGTCGGGTCAATCCGCTGAGCATCGTTTATATGGATCGCGCCAGCGTCCTGATCAGCTGGTGCCATTTGCGGCAGGATTTCAGGGTGTTCCGGCTGGACCGCATGCTGGATATGGCTGTGACCGAAGACAGTTTTCGCCCTAATCGCATTCCGCTTCTGCGTGAGGCCATCGCCCGCATCCGCGCCGAACGTGAAGCAAAAGAACGCGAGGCGGATGCCTGAGCGCTTTGTGAAACGACCTTTTTGCGCTATCATTGCTGTTGAGCAGTAATCAGGAAAAACGGAATGCATAAATGCGTAGGCGGCGTCATGACCGCTGCATTGTGGGCATCCATAGTGCAGGCGGATATCACGGACAAATCGATACGGCCTTTGGCCCGACCTCAGGTCGAAAATGTGCAACTGGCTTCGGCGGATGTGACGGTGTCTATCCGACCCGTGGTGCGGCCCGAGGCAAAGGTCTACCCGGTGTCGGCTGAGGGCAACGCGCGGTTTCAGGCATGGCTGGGGGCGTTCCGCGAACGGGCGATGGCACAAGGCATCACCGCGGCAACGCTGGATCAGGCGCTTGCAGGTTTGCGATATGACAAGGATGTCATTCGGCGCGACCGCAATCAGGCCGAGTTTTCCAAACCGATCTGGGAGTATCTGGATGCCGCCGTCTCGGACGCGCGGGTTGCGAATGGGCGTGCGGGGTTGGAGCGGCACCAGACAACCCTGACGCAGATCGAGGCGCAGTATGGTGTTGAAAAAGAAGTCGTGACCGCGATCTGGGGGCTTGAAACCTCGTTCGGCACTTTCCGTGGCAGTGATCAGACGATCCGCTCTCTGGCCACACTTGCCTTTGACGCCCGGCGCGCGCGTTTCTTTGAAACGCAGCTGATCGCAGCCCTGCAGATCGTGCAGGCCGGAGATGTGCCTCCCAGCAATATGGTCGGCAGTTGGGCCGGAGCGATGGGGCATACGCAGTTCATGCCGACCTCATTTCTGGATCATGCGGTTGATTTCGACGGCGATGGGCGCCGCGATATCTGGTCGGATGACCCGACGGATGCGCTGGCTTCGGCCGCCGCCTATCTGGCGCGGCATGGCTGGACCAAGGGGCAACCCTGGGGTGTTGAGGTGCAGCTTCCTGACGGGTTTGACTATGCTCTGGCACGGCGGGATCATACGCTTTTGCCGTCGGATTGGGCATCGCTCGGGGTCCGTGCACGGAACGGCAGCGCGGTTGCGGATCACGGCCCGGCCTCCATCCTGCTACCCGCCGGAGGGCGTGGCGTGGCTCTGATGATCTTCGATAATTTCAAGGTGATCGAGGCCTATAACGGGGCCGATGCCTATGTGATCGGGATCGGCCACCTGTCTGACAGGCTGGCCGGTGGCTCTCCGTTTCAGGCCAGTTGGCCGCGCGGAGATCGGGTGCTGAGTTTCACCGAGCGCAAGGAGTTGCAACGGCGTCTGACACAGGCCGGGTTTGACACTCAAGGTATTGACGGACGCACTGGCCCGAACACGATCAATGCCGTGCGGGCCTTCCAGATGGCGCAGGGGCTGGTACCGGACGGCTATGCATCCCTTCGAGTGCTTGAGCGACTGAGGTAGGGGAAGGGGCGCTGCCCCCGTCGCGCTTTGCGCGACTCCCCCGGGATATTTAGGGCCAGATGAAGCCGTGCGGATCAGGAGGCGGCTTTCATCAGGCCTTTTTCAGTGATCTCCGCCAGTGCCTCGTCCAGCGATTTGTGGATGCGTATGAACATTTCGTCGATATCCTCGGTCGTCATGATCAGAGGTGGAGAGATGATCATCCGGTCGTCCACATGGCGCATCACCAGATTGTTGGCAAAGCACCGGTCGCGGCAGATATAGCCAATCGTGCCCGGTTCGGACGCGAATTTGGCACGACTGGCTTTGTCCGGGGTCAGCGCGATCGAGCCCATCATGCCCACGATTTTCGCCTCACCGACCAGTGGGTGGTCGGTCAGTGCCTCCCATTTCTGTTTGAGATAGGGGGCGGCCACCTCGCGGACGTGTTCGAGGATCTTCTCTTCTTCCAGAATGCGCAGGTTTTCAAGCGCAACCGCGGCGGCGACGGGATGGCCGGAATAGGTGTAGCCGTGGTTGAACTCGGTGGCGCTGATGACTTCGGCCACCTCATCACAGACGATCGAGCCGCCAATCGGGGCGTAGCCCGAGCTGAGCCCCTTGGCGATGGTCATGATGTGAGGTTTGATCCCGACTGTTTGTGAGCCGAACCAGTTGCCGGTACGTCCGAAACCACAGATCACCTCGTCCGCGATCAACAGTATATCGTATTTGTCGCATATCCGCTGGATTTCGGGCCAGTATGTATCAGGGGCCACGATCACGCCGCCTGCGCCCTGCACCGGCTCGGCGATGAAGGCGGCGACGCGATCTTCGCCCAGCTCTTCTATCGCCTCTTCCAACTCGCGCGCGCGCGCCAGTCCGAACGCTTCGGGGGTCATGTCCCCGCCTTCTGACCACCAGTTTGGCTGGTTGATATGGTGAACATTCGGGATCGGTATCCCGCCCTGTGCGTGCATTCCGGCCATGCCACCCAGAGAGGCCGAGCCCACACTCGAGCCGTGATAGGCGTTCCTGCGGCTGATGATGATGTTCTTGTCGGGCTGGCCTTTCTCGGCCCAGTAGGTGCGAACAAGGCGGATATTGGTGTCGTTCGCCTCGGAGCCACCACCGGCAAAGAAGACATGGTTCAGATCCCCGGGCGCAAGCTCGGCCAGTTTCGCGGCCAGGGCGATTGCGGGCACATGGGTGGTCTTGAAGAAGGTGTTGTAGAACGGCAATTCACGCATCTGCCGCGCGGCGACATTGGCCAGCTCCTCTCGCCCATAGCCGATATTGACGCACCACAGACCTGCCATGCCGTCCAGAATATCATGCCCCTCACTGTCGGTCAGATAGACGCCCTTGGCCCGAGCGATGACCCGGACCCCTTCGGTTTCCAAGGCGTCATTGGTCGAGAACGGGTGAAGATGGTGCGCCGCATCCAGCGCTTGTAGTGCTGCGGTTGGCATGTGATTGGTGATGGTCGACATCAAGAAAGCTCCTGCATGCGGGGTTGCCGCACAGAATATGATCAAATTTTTCGCTGTCAATCGAATCGCTGAATGCTAGACGGCTTTCAACGTATCCCGCATCATCGACATGCCTTGTTCGATGTCTTGCGCTGTGGCGTTCGCTGCATAATCCGAATCCCGGTTGCGCAGCGCTTGGATGATGTCCTTGTGCCGGTCAGGCAGGCTTTGCGTGCCGAAACGCCCGCACACAATCCGCAAGGATGGACCAAAGCGCAGCCACAGACGCTCGGCCAGATCGACGAGTATCGGGGCCTCCGCGTGATCGTAAAGTGCGCGATGAAAAGCGTGGTTCAGACGCAGGTATCCGCCCACATCTCCGTCTGCGATCATCTGGTCCAGCCTTTTGTCCAGCCGCTCCAGCTGGTCAATGGCACCTTGGGGCATTTTGCTGGTGGCGCGGCGCGAAAGCTCTGTTTCTATTGAGATTCTGGCGAAGATCATCTGCTCGATGTCATCTTGGGTCAGCAATGGAACGCTGACTCGTCGATTACCCTGAAAGATAAGCGCGCCATCCGAGATCAGCCGTCTGATTGCCTCACGCACCGGGGTCATGCCGACACCAAGCGAATCGGTCAGGCCCTGAATCGTGACCGGTTGTCCGGGCACCATGTCACCAAACAGAATCTGCGCTTTGAGCGTCTGATAGACCTGCTCATGTGCCGGGCGTTTCTCACGCTCAGATTGCGATGTATCTGCTATATTTTTGATCAAATCCAAATGGTTTGCCCCGATCCGTGTTCTTGCGGCTTGCCAGAATAATTGCCTACTGAAAGCATAGGCGAAACGAGGGCAAAACGCAAAACTTGATCAAATCCAAAAAAACGGGAAGATAGCCAGATAATTTACAGGGAGAAAGTAATGAAACTGAAAACGCTGGGGATGACAGCGGTTGTCGCGTTGGGGACTACGGCGGCATTTGCTGAAGAAGTGCGTGTGTACAACTGGTCGGACTATATCGACGAAGATCTGCTGACCAAATTCGAAGAAGAAACGGGCCTGACCCTGATCTATGACGTGTTCGACAGCAACGAGGTGCTTGAGACCAAGATGCTGGCAGGCGGTTCTGGCTATGATGTTGTGGTGCCGTCGGGCAGCTTCATGAGTCGCCAGATTCAGGCGGGCGCGTTTCAGGAGCTTGATACATCCAAGCTGTCGAATATCGGAAACGTGTGGGATGTGATCGCCGAGCGCGTCGCGCAGTTTGACCCCGGCAACAAGCATTCGGTCAACTATATGTGGGGTACCACCGGGCTGGGCGTCAATGTCGGCAAAGTCAAAGAGGTGCTGGGCGAAGATGCGCCGCTCGACTCGATGGAGTTGATCTTTAACCCCGAGAACATGGAAAAGCTGGCGGCATGCGGTGTCTATTTCCTGGATGCGCCGGACGAGATGGTACCCGCAGCGCTGGTTTATGCTGGGCTTGATCCCAACTCGCATGACAAGGATGACATCGAGAAAGCTGGAGAGGTGTTTGACGCCGTCCGGCCCTATGTGAACAAATTCCACAGCTCGGAATATATAAACGCGTTGGCCAACGGGGATATCTGCGTAGCGGTTGGCTTTTCGGGTGACGTTCTGCAGGCGCGAGACCGTGCCGCTGAAGCGGATAACGGCGTAGAGATCGCCTATAACGCTTTCAAGGAAGGCTCGCAGATGTGGTTTGACCAGATGGCTGTGCCGGTGGATGCGCCGAATCCGGAAGGGGCGCATAGGTTTATCGACTTTATGCTGGATGCGCAGAACATGGCGGCGGCCTCAAACTATGTCTATTACGCCAATGGCAACAAGGCCGCGCAGGAGTTTCTTGAGGCGGATGTGATCAGTGATCCGGCGATCTACCCCTCGGCCGAGGCGATGGGGAACACCTATATCAAGGGGCCGTATCCTCAGAAAACCCAGCGGGTTGTCACGCGTTTGTGGACTAAGGTGAAATCAGGCACCTGATCTGACGATGGCACAAGGCGGAGGGATCGCCTTGTGCCCTTTTCTGTCCAGACCGACAAACGGGGGCCGCTTTGAGTGCTGAAGCCTTTGCGCCGTGGGATGATCCACAGGCGAAACCACTGATCCAATTCCAGAACGTGACCAAGCGCTTTGGTACGTTCACGGCGATCGACGATCTGTCGCTGGATATCTACGAGCGAGAGTTTTTCGCGCTGCTTGGGCCCTCGGGCTGTGGCAAGACCACGATGATGCGCATGCTGGCCGGGTTCGAGACTCCGACCGAGGGTCATATCCTGTTGGGCGGGCAGGACATCGACCCGATCCCGCCAAACAAGCGGGCGGTGAACATGATGTTCCAGTCTTATGCGCTGTTCCCGCATCTCAGCATCTGGGACAATATCGCCTTTGGGCTGCGGCGCGATAACATGCCCAAGCAGGACCTTGAGAACCGCGTCGAAGAGATGTTGCGCCTGACCCGGCTGGAACAATTCGCGCGCCGTAAGCCGCATCAGATCTCGGGAGGGCAACGCCAACGCGTGGCGCTGGCCCGGTCGCTGGCCAAAGCACCCAAGCTGCTGCTGCTGGATGAACCCCTTGGGGCGCTGGACAAGAAATTGCGGCAGGATACGCAGTTCGAACTGATGGACATTCAGGAAAAGACCGGCACCACCTTTGTCATCGTGACCCATGATCAGGAAGAGGCGATGACCGTCGCCAGCCGCGTCGCCGTCATGGACCAGGGCAAGCTGATGCAAGTGGCGACGCCGGATCGGATTTACGAAACACCAAACTCGGTCTATGTCGCTGATTTCATTGGAGATGTGAACATCATCAAAGGCCGTGCAACGGCGCAAGGAGATGAAAGCTATCGTATCGATTGGGCCGAGGGGCAACCTCCGCTCACCGCGACATCAACGACCGGGCTGAGCAATGGGCAGGGCTGTCATCTCGCGATCCGCCCCGAGAAAGTGGCGATTACGTCCGAACGCCCCGCCGATGCGATCAATGCCATTCAGGGTAGGGTGCATGACATCGCTTATCTGGGCAATCTGTCGACCTATCATGTTGAACTGCCAAACGGCACGATCATCAAGGCGCAAACGGCGAACACCCGTCGCATCTCGCGCCGATCCTTCACTTGGGAAGACCCGGTCTGGCTGTCCTGGACAGCAACCGCCGCGGTTTTACTGGAACGCTGATGCGCCGCGCTGTCCTGATCGCCATTCCATATGTCTGGCTGTTGGCGCTGTTCATGGTGCCGTTCTTCATTGTCCTGAAAATCTCGCTATCCGACACGGCCCTGGCCATCCCGCCCTATACCCCGACGCTGGACCTGTCTGCGGGCTGGGCGGGCGTCAAAGATTTCTTCAGCCAGCTTGATCTGGAGAATTTCGTCTGGCTGACCGAGGATGACCTGTACTGGAAGGCCTATCTGTCCAGCGTCAAGATCGCCCTGATTTCAACCTTCTTCACCTTGCTGGTGGGCTATCCCATCGCATATGCCATGGCGCGCGCGCCGGAAGAGTGGCGTCCTGCGTTGATGATGCTGGTGATCCTGCCGTTCTGGACTTCTTTTCTGATCCGCGTCTATGCGTGGATGGGTATCCTCAGCAACGAAGGCTACCTGAACCAGTTTCTGCTGTGGACGGGCCTGATCTCGACGCCATTGACCATTCTGAACACGCAGACTGCGGTCTATATCGGGATTGTCTACACCTATCTGCCCTTCATGATCCTGCCGATCTATTCCGCGCTGGAACGGATGGACGGATCACTGATCGAAGCGGCCGAGGATCTGGGCTGTTCCCGTCTTCAGGCGTTTTGGCTGGTGACGATCCCGCTGTCGCGTCCGGGCATTATCGCCGGATGTTTCCTGGTGATGATCCCGGTGATCGGAGAATTCGTGATCCCCTCGCTGCTGGGCGGGTCCGGCACGCTGATGATCGGCAAGGTGCTGTGGGAAGAGTTCTTTTCGAACCGTGACTGGCCCGTGGCCAGCGCTGTTGCGGTGGTGCTGTTGCTGATCCTGGTGATTCCGATCGTGCTGTTTCAACGCAACCAGCAGAAACAGGCGGAGGCGGATCAATGAACAGGCTGAGCTGGTTCAACGCGGTCTCACTGACGCTGGGGTTCGCGTTCCTCTATATCCCGATGATCATCCTGATCATCTTCAGCTTCAACGAAAGCAAGCTGGTGACGGTCTGGGCCGGTTTTTCGACCAAATGGTACGGAGAGTTATTGCAGAATGAGGCCTTCCTTGATGCGGCATGGGTGACGGTACGTGTCGCCGTATTTTCATCTACGCTGGCGACCATTCTGGGCACGGCGGCAGCTTATGTTCTGGTGCGCGGCGGGCGGTTTTTTGGCCGTACGCTATTCTCGGGCATGGTCTACGCCCCGCTCGTGATGCCCGAGGTGATCACGGGCCTGTCCCTGCTGCTGCTGTTCATCGGTATCGGGTTGGACCGCGGCATCCTGACCATCGTTCTGGCGCACACCACCTTTTCGATGTGCTTTGTTTCGGTCGTCGTGTCCTCGCGGTTGGTGACATTCGATAAATCGCTGGAGGAGGCGGCGCTTGATCTGGGTTGCTCACCAGCGCAGGCCTTTCGCTTGGTGACCCTGCCGATCATCGCGCCTGCGGTAATCTCGGGCTGGCTGTTGGCCTTCACCCTGTCGCTGGATGATCTGGTGATCGCGTCCTTTACTTCTGGGCCGTCCGCGACCACTCTGCCGATCAAGATATTCTCGGCGGTCCGGCTGGGTGTCAGCCCCGAGATCAATGCGTTGTCGACGCTGATGATTGCGGTTGTCACCGTGGGTGTCATCACCGCTTCGCTTGTCACCAAACGGGCGATGATGCGCCAACGGCAGGACGAAATGGCCGCTGCGCGCGCCGAATGAAGCGGATATTCCCGGATTACGCCTATGGCCCTGCACCCCGCTTGGGGTGCTGGTGGGATGAGACTGTTGCAGCCCCGGACTGGCCCGTTCTGGGTGATGATCTGAGCGTCGACGTCGCCATCATCGGCGGTGGTTTCACCGGTCTGTCAGCCGCATTGCATCTGGCTGAAAACGGTGTCTCGGTCGCCGTTCTTGAGGCGGAAACACCAGGTTGGGGCGCCTCTGGCCGAAATGGCGGGTTTTGCTGTCTGGGTGGCTCTAAGCTGAGCCATGCTTCTCTTTCCCGCCGTTATGGCGCGGCTGAGGCAAAAGCCTATCTGCAGGCCGAGAAGGAGGCGGTTTTTCTGGTGGCCGATCTTCTGTCGCGCCACGGGATCGAGGCGGACACCCATTCCAGGGGCGAAACCCAGCTGGCCCATTCCCACCGCGCCATGGAGCGTTTGCGGCGGGACGCCGATGAAAGCGGGTATCTGCACGAGGCCGATGCGTTGCCGGCCCTTGGCCTCGGCGGGCGTTTCTTTGGCGGGTACACCAACCCGGTTGGCTTTGGCCTGAACCCACGGAAATACCTGTTCGGTCTGGCACAGGCCGCGCTGAACGCGGGGGCCAAACTGTTTCAGCAAAGCCCGGTCTTGCGGATTGAGAAAACCGGGCCGGGCCGCCGCCTGACCACCCCTGCCGGTGCTGTGACGGCGGCGCATGTTGTGATCTGTACCAATGGGTATTCCAGCGAAGACCTGCCGCCGTGGATGGCTGCGCGCTATATGCCTGCGCAATCCACGGTACTTGTCACGCGGCCCATGACCCACGCCGAACTGCAGAGGCAGGGGTGGACCTCGGACCAGATGGCCTATGATACGCGCAACCTGCTGCACTATTTTCGCCTGATGCCCGACCGGCGTTTTCTATTTGGTATGCGCGGTGGCTTGCTGTCGTCACCTCGGGCCGAAACCGGCATCCGGCGAAATTTGCTGCGTGATTTCCGCCAGATGTTCCCGGCATGGGAACGCGTTCAGGCAACCCATGTCTGGTCTGGGATGGTGTGTCTGACCCGTGATCTTGTGCCCTTTGCCGGAGCGGTTCCCGGTCATGCCGGGATCTATGCGGGGTTTGCCTATCACGGCAATGGCGTTGCGATGGGAAGCTATTGCGGGCGGGCGCTTGCACGAATGGTGTTGGGACAAGCGGAACCCCTGCCTGCGCCGATTGCCATGCCGCCGCAGCGGTTTCCCCTTGGTCGCTGGCGGCGTGCCCTGATGGTGCCAGCTTATGCAATGCTAGGGCTCGCTGACCTGTAAAGCCGCCGCTTCCAACGCGTAGCCTGATGCATAATCCGCGGCACCGTTTTCGATGCGCCAAAGGCAATAAGCGGCCATGCGCCACGCATACCATGGACGCAGCGCGCAATAGCGTTGCGCTATGGCCGCATCCCCATAGGCCGCCAAAAAACTGCTGATCTCGGTATCCGTCAATGGTGCCCCGCGATACAGCTTTTGCATGGCGGGTGACAGGAAAAGGGCCAGATCCTCGGTCGGATCGCCCCAGGCCGGGCACTGCCAGTCGATCAGGGTCAGTCCACTTTCAGCTTGCAGTATGTTACCCGCAACGGGATCGCCGTGGATCAGGCTTCGGCTGGTCAACGGCAGCACTTTGTTCCTTGGGCGCAATGCCAGCAGCTGATCAGCTTTGTCACCAGAACAGAGGGCGAGTATCTCATGCGTATGCTGGTCAATATCGTCGCTGCCGTTGCAACCGATCGGGGCGTTCAGCGTAGGTTTGGACTGGTGCAGTTTCCGAAGCAGATGGGCAACGTCTCGGACACCGCTGCGCCATGGCATACCGGGCGCGTGGTCATAGTAGACCCAATGCGAATCCCCGAAAGATCCTGTTGCTCGCAGCTTCGGAACGAAGCCCGTGTCGCCGAGCGCCCGCAGGCAAGAGGCCTCAAGCCTGGCATCATTGCGAAACAACGGGTTCCGGAATGGCGCGCGATAGAGTTTGAGGACAGTGCCAGCGTTGCCCGACAGGACTTTCCACACCTGATTGGTCCGCCCACCATAGAGCACCTCGAACCGGACATCCGATGCGATCAGATTTCGGGTGCTCAGCTGGGCCACAAGATCGGGCGGGGGTTGGGTTAGATCAGACAGGAACTTTACCAGTTTCGGGCGAGTCGCGCTGTGCCAAGCTTTGGCGTGCTCCGATGTTCAGATCAAGCGCCCGTACGGATTTGTTTGACTCTCTCGACCTCGACTTTTGCGCCGCTGTCCAGGGTCAGGACGATGCCCCCATCGCCGCTCTGGGCTTCGACGACACGGCTGAAAACCGCGACCGGAGTGTTCGCCAGACGCTTGTCATCCTTAAAGCTTTCAAGTGATGCAGAATAGCTGCCCGGCGGAAACGGGTTTCCGGAACCATCAACACCGGCCCACGCAAACTCGGTCTGGTCAATCGGAATGGCGACGCGGTCCAGAATTTCGCCGCGTGCGTCCCGGATCACCAAGTCGGCCCGGTCGGCTGCGGCCTCGGCTTTGGCGAACATGCTGACCGGTTGCGCCTCAAAGCGAAAGGGTGCTGCGACCTGTACATCCATGCCGACCCAACTGCCAAGCTGTTCAAGGTTGACGGACCCCAGCGTTTGGGTCAGCGCCGTCAATAGCTCATTTGCCTTCACTTGTTGTTCGACCATCGAGAACTGGGCTAATTGCGATGCGTATTCTGATGAATCGAGAGGTTCCAGCGGGTCCTGATTACGTGCTTGCACGGTCAGCATGCGCAAAAACGTCTCGAAATCTGATGCAAGGGCCGAGCGCTGTGCGGTGTTTCCGGCAATGGCGGAGGTGTTGGTGACGGAGTCGGTTGGGCTGATCATCGATCAAAGTCTCATATCAAGGCCGCGATTGGTGCTGACCGACATCGGGCGTGCGGTAGTTTCGACAGCAGTTGCGGCGTCTTCGCGGTCGAAATCTGCGTCGGATTTGGGTTGATCGGACTCGGGGGGCGGATCATGCGATGCGCCCAGGTCCAGCGACAAGCCGCCATATCCCAGCTTCTCGAATTCGGACGACAGGATTGCGATATGGCGACGCATAAGATCCATCGTCTCGGGGCGTTCGGCCACAATGGTCAGGTGGAGCCCGTCGTCTCGTCCGTTGAGCGTGATCGACACGCGCCCAAGCTCTTCCGGATTAAGGGCGATTTCGACGCCGCCTGCGCCGGATTTCGCTGAGATGACGGCGGCCATCTGACCTGCGATCGCCCGCGCGACCTCGGGTCGCGCAGATGCCGGCGACGTGGCGGATATGCCGTCGCGCGGGATATGCGTTGATGTGGCCTCTCTCAGTGCTGGCAGGTCTTGTATGTTAGCCTCAGCCCTCAGATCAGGCGCTTCTTCGGCGTTGTTGGAAGCGGATGGTACCAGCGGCGTGGGCGTTGAGATGGAACGGGGCGATGAGGTTTGAGCGGGCTGGGGTTTTGGGAGCGCCGAAGCAGCGAACCCCTGCGCTTCGGGCGAAGGTGTCTGATGCAAATGCCGGGCGACCGCCTCCATCACCGACACCGTGCCTTTTCGCGGCACCATCTGTTCACCAACCACATTCAGCTCAACCTCGCTGGGCGTGACCTGATTCGTCGGGGCTGATTGCGGCGCTCTGGTTGTTGGGTCGGGTAAACCGGCATCAGCCGGCGGGGCGGTTGACGTGATCGTCGCCTGTCCAAACGACACAGCGGGGATCGTCCTTGTGCCGGTGCCGGGGTCACCCGCCTTGGGGGTGGACCAGCGTTGCAGCGGGCTGGTGTCAGCCCTTTGTTCAGAAAGCGCCTGCAAGCCTGTTTGGGTGTATTCGACTCCATCTGTATCGATATTCTGAAGCTGGGGCGGCGGCGTGGTTTCTTCACTTTCGTGCGGCGCATGCACGACCGTCGCTTGGATTTCCGAGACAGTGAGTGTTTCCTGATCGGAATCCGGCCTCTCGCTCTGCTCGTTTAATGCGTCCTCGAACGCAAACCCACCGGCGGGCTCGCCGTCCGTCCCTTGGACTGCTTCCGATTTGGCCCCATTCCGTGGGGGTGCCGATATCAATGTCAGCGGGTTGGGCATGTGCTGCGACTCCATTTGTCTGGGCTGCAGCTTGCCTTCAGGAAGTTACGTTTATTTTAACTGCTTTCCCGTTTGATCGTGAAAGTTCGAAGCAATTTTCGGAGCAACCGATGACAATTCACGTGGATGCACCCGCGGTCGGCAAAGTGGCGCTTCACCAGAAACTAAAGGCCGCGTCAGTCGAACTTGAGGCGGCGTTTCTGACCGAAATGCTGAAATCCGCAGGTTTGGGTAAAGCGCGCCAAAACCTCGGCGGCGGGGCCGGAGAAGACCAGTTCGCCTCGTTCCTCGTGCAACATCAGGCACGTCAGATGGCGCAATCCGGAGGCATCGGCCTGGCGGAAGTCCTTTTCAACGCAATGATGGAGAAATCCGATGGACAATGATCCAATCAAATCCCTCGAAATCTTGCTGGAGTCCGAAAGAGCGGCGCTGGCGCAGGGCAATCTGGAGGCATTGGATAAACTGACAGCCCACAAAGAGGATCTGATCGGTGCAATCAATGACCTGAAGGTTTTTGAAACTGAGGATCTGATCCGGGTTCAAGGTAAAGTCGAGCGCAACCAAGCCCTTCTTAACAGTGCGGCAGAAGGAATCCGCGCAGTCGCCGACCGGATGTCGGAGTTGCGCAGCGTACGCCAGGAATTCAGCACTTATGATGCCTCAGGCCAACGCACAGGATTCGCGGTGCGGGCCTGCGCCAAGCTGGAAAAGCGCGCATAGACACCGGTTTGATTCAAATCCTCGATATCGGGACTGCAGGTCTTAGCACTCCGTTAGGGGATCACGGTCAAAGGTGGCGATGCACCTGAACAGCAGGTGGCGCGCGGGCCGCAGGGCAAGACGCACAGGTCAGAACGACAGAATGCCTGCCGTTGAGGTGGGGAAAGCAGCGGCGCGAAACGCGCCCTAACGTAAAAAGGATGACAAATATGTCCAGCATTCTGACGAACAATGGCGCGATGGTCGCGCTGCAAACTCTCAAGTCGGTCAACAAGAACCTGGCGCAGACCCAGAACGCGATCTCGACCGGTAAAGACGTCGCCACGGCCAAGGATAACTCGGCGGTGTGGGCGATTTCGAAGGTGATGGAATCCGATGTCAACGGCTTCAACGCGATCAAGGACAGCCTTGCGCTGGGCGAATCGACCGTTGCAGTTGCGCGAAACGCGTCCGAGACGGTGACTGATCTGCTGACCCAGATGAAAGGCAAGATCGTCGCGGCGCAAGAGGACAATGTGGATCGGGCGAAGATCAATGACGACGTCACGGCACTGCGCGATCAGATCGCGTCGGTTGTTGGTGCGGCGCAATTCAACGGCCTGAATCTGGTGAATGGCGGTTCGGGGGCTTCAATCCTTGCCTCGCTGGACCGCGATAACGCCGGCGGCGTAACAGCGTCTTCCATCTCGGTCGCAAGCCAAGACCTTTCCACTGGTGGTTATGCGTCCAAGGGCGTTCTGGCAGGTTCGGACAACGTGACCACTGACAACGACGCAGCGGGTTTCACCATGGATAAATCCGGTGGCTCGGGTGACATCGTGATCGACAGCTCGACCGACAACTTCGCCGCAGGGGATCAGGTTTCGATCACGATCGGCGATAAGGTCGCGTCTTATACGGTGCAGGCCAATGATCTGGATCCTTCGGGCACCTACGACGCGGCTTATACTGACGCAATCGTGGCGGTTGGGCTGAAGAACCAGATCGATGCGCTGGGGATCACCGGCGTCGCTATCGACTATGACTCCGGTGCCCCGGGCACCTTGTCCTTCGTCACCGGCACGGCAACGGCTGGTGCTGATGCTGATCGCGACGTGACCGTTTCGGCCCAGTTCACCAATGCGGGCTCGGGTGGTCTGGGGGCGCTGTCTTCGATTGATGTGTCCACCGATGCTGGCGCTGCTGCGGCGCTGGGTACGATTGAAACACTGATCGATACCGCAATCGATGCCTCGGCGGCCTTCGGTTCTGCGCAGGGTCGGATCGAGACCCAGAAAGAGTTCATCTCGAACCTGTCTGACTCGTTCAAATCCGGTATCGGCTCGCTGGTGGATGCAGATATGGAAGAGACATCGGCCCGTTTGCAGGCGCTTCAGGTGCAGCAGCAGCTGGCGACACAATCGCTGTCGATTGCCAACCAGGCACCGCAATCCATCCTGTCGCTGTTCCGCTAAGTCGGAACCAAATCGGGGCGCGCCTGACGCGCCCCGGACCTGATCGCCCCCCGAAGGACAATTGGAAGGATTTCAAGTGACACCGCAAACGCTTGCTCACCGCGCCTACGCGCAATCGACGGCACCAACGCGCACCCCCAGGGACACGGAATATGAGGCGATTTCAAAGATCACACATCGGCTGAAGGCTGCGGCGGCGCGCAAGGCGACCGATTTTGGTGGCTTCGTGCAGGCGCTGCACGAAAACCGCCGTTTGTGGAGCGTGCTGGCAAGCGGTGTTTCGGACACCGACAACGCCCTGCCGAACGACCTGCGGGCGCGGATTTTCTATCTGGCCGAGTTCACCGAACACCACAGCAGTCAGGTTCTGGGCAACAAAGCAGCGGTTGAACCTCTGCTTGAGATTAACATGGCTGTCCTACGTGGCCTGCGCCAGATGAGGGGCAGCTGATGGGTGGGCTGGTTCTGAAACTTGCCCCGAAAGAAAGGGTTCTGATCAACGGGGTTGTCATTGAAAACGGGGATCGTCGCAGCCGCTTCTCAATCATGACGCCACAGGCCAACGTCTTGCGTTTGCGTGATGCAATCCACCCGGAAGAGGTGAACACGCCGGTGCGGCGCGTCTGCTATGCCGCGCAGCTGGTTCTGTCCGGCGACAGTGAGCCCGAGCATGCGCGCCAGCAATTGCTGCGCCGGGTTGAAGAGTTGAGCCAGGTCTTTACCGACGCCGACAGCCGCCGCGTTTTAGCGGACGCGACCGAGGCGTTGGTGGCTGAACAATACTACAAGTGCCTTAAATCGTTGCGGTCCCTTTTGCCGCGCGAAGAGCGGCTGATGGCCTATCAGCAATGACGTTTCAGCCGGTCATACCAACGGGCGGGCTGGTTGGCTGGCGATTTCTGCAGCGCACGTATGAGGCGCAGTTCCAAAGCTATTCCGCCTCAACGATGAATGAGAGAGAAACGAAGTATTTCCTTGAGAACATAGGCAGCGTGCGTACAGCCGAGGATCTGGTTTCAAACCGGCGGCTGTTGCAGGTGGCGCTGGGGGCGTTCGGTCTGGAGCAGGATCTGGACAACCGGTTTTTCATTCAAAAAGTCCTGTCAGACGGGACGCAGGCGGAGGATGCGTTGGCCAATCGGCTTGCTGATAACAGGTACCGCGACCTCGCCCGTGCCTTCGGGTTCGGGCCGGGGGATGTGCCGAAAACCAACCTGAGCGGCGAGATGCGCAAGATTGCCAACGACAATCTGGTGACCCGCTTTGAGATTTCGGTTGGTGAACAGGATGAGAGCATGCGCATTGCGCTCTACACCCAACACGCCTTGCCGGAGATAGCGGGACAGAGCGGCAGCGCGGATCGGAAGTGGTTCGACCTGATGGGCCTGCCACCTTTGCGCAAGATGATGGAAACGGCGCTTGGCCTGCCGTCGGCTTTTGCGCAACTGGATATCGACAAGCAGCTTGAGGTGTTCAAGGACCGTCTGCAGCGCGTCACCGGGTCTTCGGATCTATCGCAGTTTTCCGACGCCGGAGCGGTCGAGAAACTGACGGATACCTATCTGGCGCGCAATCAGATTAACCAGCTACAGAACACGATCTCGCCCGCGCAGACCGCGCTTATCTTGCTGGGTGGGGGATAAGACCGTCAGGCATCCAGTATGGCATCGGCGGCGGTGCGCATTGCGAAAGACTGAACGGGTTGCGACACGTTGTGCAGCTTTATCGCGCCCAGAGCGATCGCGTGCTGGCAGGCTGGTTCGATATCCTGCGAGACCACGATCCGGTGGCCAATGGTTTTGCCGTACTCTCCCAGGCGTGCGGCGATATTCGCGGCCTGACCGATGACCGTGAAATCCAGCCGCTCGCGCGAGCCGACATTGCCATAGGTCACACGCCCATAGGCAACCCCGATTGAGCAATCACAGTGATGGCCGCTGTCGTCATTACGTAGTCCGGCCAGCTTCTCGACAATCTCGACTGCGGATTGTTGCGCATTTGATCGTGCACGGGCCGGATCATCCCCGGCCGGAAACACGGCGAGCACCGCGTCGCCGATGAACTTAAGAACCTCCCCGTCATGGTCGTGCACGATGCCCGAGACGGTTTCAAAAAATGCGTTCAAGACGGTGATGTAGTCGCTGCGCCCCAACGTCTCTTCTAAAGTGGTCGAGTTGCGCAGGTCGCAGAACATGATCGCGGCATCGATATCGTCGCCGTCACCACGGCGAATCTCGCCGCCCAGAACCCGCGCGCCCGAACGTTTGCCCACATAGGTTTCCAGCAGAACCTGCGCATTTTCGCGCTGCGTGAACACCTCGTAGAACCGCGCGATGACGGATGAGCACTCGAAAACCAGCCCAAGGTTCTCAGTCGTGAAACCGTCGGGATGATCGCAGGTCAGCGTCAGCACGTTGGTGCGCCCGTCCGAGAAGGGCAGCGGCATGGCGACGTAATCGGTCGCGCCCTTGGCGCGCAGGTCCTCGATGATTGGAAAGCTGTTATGCGGGTTGTCGTCGTTCAGCCGCTGGCGCACACCGCCCAGCCCGTTCGAGACATGACGCAGAGGGCTGTTGGTAAAAGCCGGGTGGTCATGGATCTCGTATGTGGGAGTAAAGGTCGAGATCTCTTCCGTGCCCTTTTCCCAGACATAATGCTTGCCCACGATCAAAGGATGCAGCGACCAGACCAGAATGCTGAGGCGCTGAATGGCGATGCCGTGCTCCAGCATTTTCTCGGCCAGCGCTTTGGTAAAGCCGTCAGGTGTGTCCACCTCGGACGCGCCACGCATTAGCCAATCGATCAGGGGGCCGCTAATATTCCCGTCTTCGGGTTGCCGCAGCTTATTGTCGCCAAGGTCGATCCGTGTCGCCGTATCCGGCATGAAACCGATATGGCCCTGAATGGCCTTGCTTTCGGGCAGGGCGTCCTCATAGGCCCAGATCGAATTGCTCAGCCGTTCCTCGGGCAGGCTGATATCGTGGTAGGTCGCGGTGCCTTTAAAGGGGCAGAAGGTCTGCAACTCGGTCTCGGGGCTGAGTTCTACGCATAGATCGTCACGCGGGATGTAGATCGCGGGTGGCAGCCGCGTTTCATACATGACCTTGGCATTGTGGCTTTCGGCCAGCAGGGTTTCGCCGCGATAAACCGCGATCCGCCCGTGCAGCGGTTCGACGGAAATCCCATAGCCTTTGACATTCGGAGTGGCGTGGACGTTCATGGGCAACCTCCCGTGGCCAAGCCCCTTTAGGATGGGCCCTGACGGATGGAATTCCAAGGGTAAGCCTGAATTTTCAGTAGCCAGCACGCCTCAGATCATGTGAATGACGTCTTTTTCGATCGACAGCATATAGCCTTTTTTGGCGATGTTCTTCACCAGCAACTCGCTGACCATCTGATTGCCCAATGCATCGCGCAGGCGTTTGATCCGGGTGGCTCCTGCCGCCTCATCACAATCGGCGGCGTTTTTGCCCGATATCATTGCCTCGATCTGCACGCCCGACAGAACCTCGTCATCCAACCGGGATTCGGCAAGAACCGACAGGGTTTCCATCGCCGCGGGGGTCAGCTTGAAATCCATGTTGTTGAGGTACACCGTATTTTCCTCGCGGCTGATCAGCAGCGAGGTGACCTGAATCCCCGTGCGCTCAATCTGGGCCATGCGGCGGTTGAACAGCACAAGCATGACCAGAAAGACCAGCGCCGCGATCAGCATGGCGCTGGCAAAGACCAGCAACACGAAGATGACCATGCGATAGCTGGACAGCGTATCGGCAAAGGCGGTGCCGGACTGGGCCAGAATCTCAAGCAGGCGAATTTCGGATTGCGAGGTCAGGTCAGCCTCGACAAACAGACGCTCGACCCGGGCATTAAAGGCGTTGGCGTCGGGCAGGGTCCAGAACAGGAAAACGGCGGCGGTCACCAGAATAGCGACGATGGCGGCGATCCCCGCACCTACCAGCCGAACCCCCGAACGACGCGCTTCAGTAACGGAGATAGAATTTTCCGGCATTGGCCTTCCTTCGATCCAACCCGTCCGCTTCGAACACGGACATGACGTTCAACAGGGTCCAGCCGTTCGACTTCAGCCGCTTTGCGACCTCTTTCTGGGCCGACCCCTTTTTGCAGCTTGAGACCTGCATGACGCCATAATGCAGCCGCAGGGGATCATCCTGCTTGGCCTTGTAATCAGCATAGCAATCTGCCGCGACGGCCTGCGACCCAACCGATATCAGGGCCGTCAGAGCCAGAGAAGAGAGGATCTGTTTCATGGGCTGCATCCTGCGCATGGGTTGGGCGGATATTCAATAACCACAAGGGGTTTGCAGCCCTGATATTCGATAACATTGTGCCGTTATTGCTTGTCTGAGCTGGGTGATCGCAGGGTCGGGGCATCACATACGCGGTCCGATACGGGCCTGCCCATCATCCGAAAGGACACGCATCATGCATCGCAAATTCATCGCTCTGATCGTCGCCACCGCCGTCGCCATAACGGGCATATCCGCGTCTCAGGCGCGGGCGGCGGATACACGGGATATCCTGGGCGGGCTTGCCGCGCTCGCGATTCTGGGTGCGGCGGTACATCACTATCAGGATGAAAAGCGCGAAGAAGAAAAGAAGCGCCATAAGTACAAGCAAAAGCACGCCAAGAAGAAAGTGCATAAGCCGCATGTGCGGCCATTGCCCAATCGCGTCGCGCGCTATGACCTGCCGCAGCGTTGCCTGCGTACGTTCGACGCTTATTCGAAGAAGCATCCATTGCTTGGGCCGAATTGCCTCAAGAAGCACTACAAACATGCCGATAGCCTGCCTCACCAATGCAAGGTTGGTTTCTGGAATGGCAAAAAGGTAAGAAGGGCATACGAACCCGCCTGCCTGCGCCAGAAAGGATACCGCGTCGTTTACCAGTAACCGGTTTCGAGCAGGAGTGGCGCCACAGAAGCGCCGCGCTGGAAGAGGGTGGCGCAAGCTGCCCTCTTCTTTTGTCTTGCACCCAGTGGCGAAACGCGGTTTGCCAGAGGCATGTCGACACCTGATTTCGAGCTTGAACAGGCACTGCTGGCGCGTGGATATCTTCGCATCGCCGGGTTGGATGAGGTTGGGCGCGGGCCACTTGCCGGGCCGGTTGTGGCTGCTGCGGTTATTCTGAACCCCGAGGATATTCCCGAAGGTCTGAACGATTCCAAGAAGCTGACCGTCAAGCGCCGCGATGCGCTGGACGCGGCGTTGCGCGACCGGGCTCAAGTGGCGGTGGCCGAGGCAACAGTCGCCGAGATTGACGAACACAATATCCTGCGTGCCTCGCATCTGGCGATGCTGCGCGCGGTTGCGGCGCTGGACCCGGCCCCCGATTTTCTGCTGATTGACGGGAATCTGATCCCTCAGGGCACAAAGCTGCCTTCTCAGGCGGTTGTGAAAGGCGATGCACGGTCGGTGTCGATCGCAGCGGCCTCGATCATTGCCAAGACATGGCGCGATCGGGTGATGGTGGATTTGGCGCAACAGCATCCTGGCTATGGGTGGGAGGCAAATGCAGGTTATCCGACCAAACAGCATCGCGAAGCGCTGCGAAATCTTGGCGTGACCCCACACCATAGACGTTCGTTCAAGCCGGTCCACAATATCTTGTATCAAGAGTAAATCGTAAGCTGCTGATTCAAAAAAGAAATTGACGGCGAATCATCTTTGACTCATCCTTGTCTCAACCAAATGAGCGCAAAAGCGCCGTGGAACTGAGGCAGTGATATGACCACAATCAAGACGAAGGGCGCAGCCGCGCTCCCTTTAAACACGATTCTATCCGGGGACTGCATCGAGGCGATGAACAGTCTGCCCGAGGCGTCGGTTGACCTGATTTTCGCGGACCCGCCGTATAACCTGCAACTGAAAGGTCAGTTGCACCGGCCCGACAATTCTCAGGTCGATGCGGTGGATGATCACTGGGATCAGTTTTCCAGCTTTGGGGCCTATGACCAGTTCACGCGGGAGTGGCTGAAAGCGGCGCATCGTCTGCTCAAGCCCAACGGGGCGATCTGGGTGATCGGATCGTATCACAACATCTTCCGCGTGGGGTCTGCCCTGCAAGACGCGGGATATTGGATTTTGAACGACGTCGTATGGCGCAAGTCGAACCCGATGCCGAATTTCCGGGGCAAGCGCTTCACCAACGCGCATGAGACGATGATCTGGGCCTCGAAACGTGAAGGTGCGAAATACACGTTCAATTACGAGGCGCTGAAGGCGCTGAACGAAGGCGTGCAGATGCGCAGCGACTGGGTGCTGCCGATCTGCACCGGGCATGAGCGTCTGAAAGATGAAAACGGCGACAAGGCGCATCCGACGCAGAAGCCGGAATCGCTGTTGCACCGCGTTCTGATTGGCTCGACCAATCCCGGCGACGTAGTGTTGGACCCGTTCTTCGGTACCGGTACGACCGGGGCCGTTGCGAAAATGCTGGGCCGCGAATTCATCGGGATCGAGCGCGAGGAAAGCTATCGCAAGGTCGCCGAAAAGCGCATCGCCAAGGTGCGTAAATTCGACCGCGAGGCGCTGGAAGTCAGCGCCAGCAAACGCGCCGAGCCGCGCGTGCCGTTTGGCCAATTGGTTGAACGCGGCATGCTGCGCCCGGGTGAAGAGCTGTACTCGATGAACCAGCGCCACAAGGCCAAGGTGCGCGCGGATGGCACACTGGTGGGCGACAACGTCAAAGGCTCGATCCATCAGGTGGGGGCGCATCTGGAAAACGCGCCATCGTGTAACGGCTGGACCTACTGGTGCTTCAAACGCGACGGCAAGACCGTGCCCATCGACGTGTTGCGCCAGCAGATCCGGGCAGAGATGCACAACTGAATACCGCCGGTGCCTGTGGCCTGACACAAGGCACTATTGCCTTGCCCCGCCGATGATCCGGCGGGGTCTTTTGTTTTGGCGTCAACAATGGTTGCATGGGACACCCCGAATATGTCGCAAGAAAGATCACGGCCATGACCGAGACCACCGCGCGCAGACCCCGCAGCCTGTTCATCACACAGCCCGATCCCATCGAACCGGACAACAAATACACCGAGGCCGCCCTAGAACGACACAAGCGCGAAGGGCTTGAACTGGCCGTGCGCGCCCGCTGGGTGGCGATGGCGTTGACCGGTGTGCTGCTGATCTTTCTCAACCCGCATCCTGAGGTGCTGTGGTATCACTTCATCCTGCTGCTGATCTGCGCCAATGGCTGGCTGATCCGCCGCGCAGGGCGCGTAGGGCAATCGCGGACCGAGCTGCTTTTGATCTTTGTCGACTTGCTGATCATGACGCTGGGCATGATCGTGCCCAACCCGTTCAGCGATGATGTGCGGCCTTTGGCGATGCAATACCGGTTCGATAACTTCCAGTATTTCTTCATCATTCTGGCAGCGGGCACGCTGGCTTATTCCTGGCGCACGGTCATTGCTATCGGGTCGTGGACGGCGATGATGTGGACGGCGGGCTGGATCATCGCGTGGTGGGTCTCGACCCCTATTCCGGGGATCAGTGAGCGTGTGGCGGCGGCGCTGCAGGGCTACCCCGATGTCGCCGAGTTGCTGGATCCCAACAGCTTCATGGTGCCGCAGCGCATCCAGCAGGTGATTGTCTTTGTCATGGTGGCGGTGACGCTGGGCCTGTCGATGCAGCGGCTCAATCGCTTGCTGATAAGCAATGCCGGGCTGGAGCGCGAGCGGGCCAACCTGTCAAGGTATTTCTCGCCCAATGTAGTGGACGAGCTCAGCCAGAACGATGAGCCTTTGAAGCAGATCCGCAAAGAGGATGTGGCGGTTCTGTTCATCGATATTGTCGGGTTCACCAAATACGCGGCCGGGCGCGACCCCTACGAAGTGATCGAGGTGCTGCGCGGGTTCCACGCCCGGATGGAGACCGAGGTATTCCGCCACCACGGGACGTTGGACAAGTATCTTGGCGACGGGTTGATGGCGACCTTTGGCACGCCGGTCCCTACGCCGCTGGACGCCAGCAACGCGCTGAACTGCGCGCGTGCGATGGCCGAGGTGATGGACCGTTGGAATCTGGATCGCCGCCGTGCGGGTGAGCCCGAGATCAATGTAGGAATCGGGGTGCACTATGGTTCGGTCGTGCTGGGGGACATTGGCGCGAACCGTTTGGAGTTTGCGGTGATCGGTGATGCCGTGAATGTCGCCGCGAAGCTTGAGGCGCTGACCCGTGACTTTCGCGCCCGCATCATCGTCAGCGATGCCACTCGGACGCGGGTCGTGGAAGAAAACCCCTCGGTGGCCGATGTCATGACGGGTTTTGAGGCTAGGCGCCGCCAAGCCGTGCGTGGTGTCGAGATACCGATGGATGTCTGGGTGATGACGGGCTAGGGTCCTCCCGCCCATCCGTGCAGCATCAAAGATGCAGCCCTGACGGTTGGGCCGGGCAGCGCGCTGGCGCGCGCTGCGGTCACGCGCGGGGCCTGGGGTTTTGCGCTTTGTTGTAGGGGTGCCAGTTGGTAATCTCGGGGTAGTATTGCCGCCGCCATGCGCGAACGCGGGGGTTCATGACACGTCGCCACAGCGGCGGGATCATTGCCGCAACTGTCATCACAGGGTAGCCATACGGCAGTTGCGGGGCGGCGTCTTGCGAGTGATGCTGCAAGAGCGGGAACCGTCGATTGGGCTTATAGTGGTGGTCCGAGTGGCGCTGCAGGTTGATCAGCAGCCAGTTCGACGCCTTTTGTGAGGCATTCCAGGAATGGCGCGGCCGGACGTGTTCGTATTTGCCGTCGCCGAGATGCTTTCGGGTGAGGCCGTAGTGCTCGACATAGTTGACCAGCTCGAGCTGCCAGATCGCTGTTCCTGCCTGCAGCAGGAACAGGGCAAGGCCTGACCAGCCTCCGATCAATAGCGCCAGTAACAGCATTGCGCCCTGCAGCGCCCAGTAGCGCCAGAAGGGATTGGTGGGGTCGCTCCACCGCCGATCCTTGCGGGCGAGTTTGTCGCGCTCGGCCCGGAAGGCTGAGATCAGGCTCTGGCGTAGAACCCGAGGGTAGAAACGGTGAAACCCTTCATTGTAGCGGGCGGTCACCGGATCGCGCGGGGTGCCGACATAGCGGTGATGGACCAGCAGATGCTCGGACCGGAAATGGGAATAGAGCACCATGGCCAGAAGGATATCGCCCAACCAGCGTTCGAGGCGACCCTTTTGGTGCATCAGTTCGTGGCTGTAATTGATCCCGATCGTGCCGGAAATGACGCCCATGCCGAAGAACACACCGATCTTTTCCAGTGTCGACAGGTCTGACCGGGTGACGTACCAGATAAGGCCGAACAGCGTCAGGAATTGTATCGGAGCCCAGAGATTGGTCAGCAGAATGTACCAGCCCAGCCCGGTATCGGGCGTGTCGGGGTCGGCGTTTTCAAGGTTCAGTCCGGTCAACTGATCCAGTACCGCAAAGGCCCACCATGTCGACAGCGGCACCAGCAGAACCCACCAGCCTCCGGCTAGTGTGGTGGCCCAGATCAGCGGGATCAGAAGGATCGAAATCCAAAACGGCAGGGCGGACTGCCAGCGGGACAGGGTGTCAGGTGCGATCATCTTGGCGCTCGGGTCTGTTGCGGCCAGATAGCCATGATCGCGCGCGATTCACAACGCGCTATTGGCCGCGCCAAAGGGCATGGGCCTTGCGCATGACCGTTGGCAGGTCGCTGGGTCGAAACGCGTGTTTGTCGATCAGGAGCAGGTCGTCGACAGCCGTGTCTGCGGGCAGATTGGCGCTCCAGACTCGCAGAATGAGGTGGAAATGGGTGAAGGTATGGCGCACCTCGCCGGACAAAAGCTGCCAGTTTGCGGGGAACGGCGGGGCCTCGGGCGGGGTCTCGGACCATTCCGATCCGGGCCAGCCCAGCATACCGCCCAGCAGACCTTTGTCGGGGCGGCGTTCCAGCGCGAGGGCGCCATTTGCGTCTTGCGCAATGTAGACATGACCGTGGCGCGTGGGCTTGGGTTGTTTCGGTGTTTTGCGCGGCAGTTCCGGTTGTGTGCCGGCGATGCGCGCGCGGCAGGGATCACGCAGCGGGCAGATACCGCAGGCGGGAGACTTTGGAGTGCAGATGGTGGCGCCAAGATCCATCACCGCCTGGGCGTAATCGCCGGGGCGCAGGGTCGGGGTCAGCGCCGCAGCCTTGTCTTTCAGCAAAGGTTTCGACCCCGGCAACGGGTCGTGGATGTCATGGAACCGCGCCATCACGCGTTCGACATTGCCGTCCAGAACCGTCTCGGGCCGGTCGAATGCGATGGCCGAGATCGCAGCGGCGGTGTAGGGGCCGATGCCGGGCAGTTTCAGCAGCGTCTCATAGGTGTTGGGGAACTGCCCGTCGTGGTCCTGCGCCACCACGCGTGCACATTTCAGCAGGTTGCGGGCGCGGGCGTAGTAGCCCAGCCCTGCCCATTCCGCCATCACCTGATCATCATCGGCGGCGGCCAGCGCCTGCACATCCGGCCAGCGCGTTGTAAAACGGGTGAAATAGTCGCGCACGGCGGCGACGGTGGTTTGCTGCAGCATCACCTCGGACAGCCAGACGCGATAGGGATCAGGCTGCACGCCTTCGGCGCGCTGTGCAGGCCCCACGCGCCACGGCATGTCGCGGGCGTGGCGGTCATACCAGTCCAACAAAGTGGCGCTCACGCTGAATTCAGTAGACTCACGCAAGTTTTATTTATCTCCCTGTCGGGTTTTGCTGGCACCCGGTTTCCTGCCCATTACAATAGCTGCACAGGAGTTGGAAACCAGATGCAGCGCAAACGGTCCTCGACCCGCGGGTTCAAACGCACCGCGACTTTGCTGAACGACCAGATCAGGCGCGCCGGGGAAAGCCGGGGCTTTGCGGTTTCGCGTCTGCTGACCCACTGGGCCGAGATTGTCGGGCAGGACATTGCCGCGATCGCTCAGCCTGTGAAGGTGGGCTATGCCAAGGGCGGATTCGGGGCCACTTTGACGGTTCTGACCACCGGGCCGCAGGCGGCGATGCTGGACATGCAACGCGAACAGCTGCGGGACAAGGTGAACGCGGTCTATGGCTTCAACGCGATCAGCCGCGTGCGCATCACCCAGACCGCTCCGACCGGATTTGCCGAGGGGCAGGCCAGTTTTGATCACAAGCCAAAGGCAAGCAAACCCGCGATTTCACCTGAAATAGCCGCCGAGGCGGACAAAGTGTCACGCGATGTGAATGATAACGATTTGCGTGCGGCCCTTGAACGTCTCGGGCGCAACGTTTTATCCAGACAGAAACACTAAGAAAGGGCTAAGCATGAGCCGTATTGCAACCGTAATCTGTGCGGCCGTCGCCGTGGCCGCTGGCGGCTACTGGCTGTCGCTGTCGAATTCCTCGACCTCTTCCTATCCGCTGGTGGGTGCCGCCGAGGCGCAAGAGGCCGATCTGGACACCTCGACCATCGTCGAAATGGTGCAGGGGGCCGAAGATGCGCCGGTCGAGATCATCGAATATGCCTCGTACACCTGCCCGCATTGCGCAAATTTCCATCAGGGCGCGTATAAGCAGCTCAAGAAGGATTTCATCGATACCGGTAAGGTCAAATTCATTTATCGCGAGGTCTACTTTGACCGGTATGGCCTGTGGGCCTCGATGGTTGCGCGCTGCGCCGGGCCTGAGAAGTTCTTTGGCATCACCGACCTGATCTATGAAGGCCAGTCGGAATGGACCCGCGCAGGTGGCCCCGCCGAAATCGTGGACGAGCTGCGCAAGATCGGTCGTCTGGCGGGAATCGACAATGACCAGCTTGAGGCCTGCCTGCAGGACGGTACCCGTGCGCAGACACTGGTGGCCTGGTATCAGGAAAATGCCGAGCGTGACGGCATCCAGGCCACGCCATCTTTTGTGGTGAACGGCAAGAAGGTCGACAACCAGTCCTATGCCGATTTCAAGGCGCTGATCGAAGACGAACTGGGCAGCTAAGTCTGATTGGGCCAGCCTGCCAATGGCTGGCCCCGTTTCAGGGGGATGGGGCGATCTGGGCCAGCATCTCTTTGATCTTCTCATCCTGATCAATCTGCAAACGAACCGGCAGCGTCAGCACCTTGTTGCGGAACGATGCCGGAAGGCGCACGGCGTCTTTCTCGGTGGTGACCAGTTGGGCGCTGAGCGCGCGGGCCTCGTTTTCCAGCCGAGTCATGAGGGCCGAGGTTAGCGGTTGATGGTCGTCCAGCGCTTCGGCTCGCAGCAGCCGCGCGCCTTGTTGGCGCAGGGTGGCAAAGAACTTCTCTGGGTGGCCGATGCCCGCAAAGGCAAGAACCGGCGTGTCGGTCCAGTCCATACCGGTCTGCAGCGGGCGCACTTCGCCTGCGGCGTGGGGAACAGTCAGCGCGCTGTCCCAGCGGTCGGCAAACAAGGCCTGCGCCTCATCTGGTCCAAGCGACAGGACCAGATCGGCGCGTTTCAGGCCGGTGGCGACGGGCTCCCGCAACGGACCAGCGGGTAGACAAAGGCCGTTTCCGAAACCCCGTTCGGCATCGACAACGATGACCGAGAAATCCTTGGCGACCGCCGGGTTCTGAAACCCGTCATCCAGCACAATCGCCGTTGCGCCATCATCGGCGGCGGCCTGCGCGCCGGCAGCGCGGTCCTTGGCGACCCAGACATCGGCGAAGGCGGCCAGCAGCAGTGGCTCATCCCCGACCTGCGCGGCAGAGTGTTTGCCGGGGTCGACCTTGACCGGCCCTTCAAGCGAGCCGCCATGGCCACGCGTGACCACATGAGGTTGGTGCCAGATGTCGCGCAGGCGTTCGAGCATCCAGATCACCGTTGGCGTCTTGCCGGTGCCGCCCGCGTTCAGATTACCGACACAGATCACCGGCACGCCGGGATCAATGCCCGGCCCCTCGGCCACCCGCCGCGCAGTCGCCGCAGCATAGAGGCGACCCAGCGGGGCCAGCAGCCGCGCGCGCAGGTCAAGCTGATCGGGGCTTGTATGCCAGAACTCAGGTGCGCGCATCTTTGGCCCTCCGCCGGTCCAGAGTGTCTTGCACCAGATCGATCAGATGATCGGCCTGCGGGGCCCCCTCGGTCACCATTTGCCATCCGGCCAGCGCCATATCCGCCGTGCGGTCAGGTGCCAGCAGTTCGACCACGCCGTCGCCCAGCTCGGTCGCGGATTTGATCGTCATGGCAGCGTTGACCTGCCCCAGCCGGTCATAGAGGTTCTGGTGCTGGCTGACATGGGGGCCGTGAATCACCGCAGACCCCAGCGCCACAGCGACCAACGGATCATGTCCGCCCGCCCCGCGTTCCAGCGAGCTGCCCATGAACGTCACGGACGAGACGCGATGCCACAGCCCCAGATCTTCGGGCGCCGAGGACAAGATGACCTGCGTGGTATCTTCGATCGTGTGCCCTTCGTCCCAGTTGGCGCAGCGCAGGTCCATTGCCTCAAGGCGTTTGTACAACGGGGCAGCCTCGGACATATCCGCCACATGCAGCACCAGCGCGAGACGCGGCAGAAGGCGCAGTGCCTGACGGTGGGCGCTGAGGACCGAGATGAATTCTTTGTCCTGCACCCATGCAGCCAGCCAGACAGGGCGGCCCGCAAGCGCGTGGTTGGTTTCGATCAACTCATCCTCGGGCCAGGGTTGCGGGTTCGGGCTTATGTGCAACAAGGGCGCGACCGAGACCTTGGCCGACGTGACGCCCAGCCGCCTGATCTGGCGGGCAACCTCCTCCGAGGGCGCGAGGATCGATGAGAAACACTCAAGCGTATAACGCGTGATATCCGGCAGCCAGCGCCCGCCGCGCGCGGGTTTCACGTCGACGGCGGCCTCGATCAGGACCAGCGGCGTGCCTTGTTCCTGCGCGCGCGTGATGAGATTGGGCAACAGCGCGCCGCCGAACCACAGGGCCATATCGGGGCGCCAGTGCTCCAGAAAGGCGCGCGCGGCACCGGTCTGTTCGGCGGGCAGAGGGATGATCGGAAAACTGCAGCCGCCCCAATCGGACAAGTCGGCATCGGGTGGGGCGGTCATCAGCACCGACAGCCCCGGGCGTACTGGCAGCAAGCGGCGACACAGGTCATCGACCGCACGCAACCGGTCGGGTGAGCTGACATGGACCCACAACAGCTCTCCTTCCGGGCGCGGCGTGTCCGCGAAAGCGCTGCTGGGCGGGACGCCCCAGGACAACACGCGATAGGCCGCAAGGCTCAGAGATCGCGATTTGCTCATGGGGAAATTCCGCCGCTTTCCGGGTCAAGGCGGGCGTGTAGCCCGGCATGCAGGGCTGCGCCTGCTGCAACAACGCCGTTCAGACGCGGATGGGCGTTGTTGAACCGCAAAGGCTGCCCCGTACGGTCGGTGCATAACCCGCCCGCTTCACGCAGAAGCAGGTCTCCGGCGGCGATGTCCCATTCCCAGCTGGGCCGCAGGGTCAGCATCCCGTCGAAGCGCCCCTGCGCCACCAGCGCCATGCGATAGGCCAGCGAGGGGCGATAGACACGTTGAAACGCGGGCGGTTCGCCTGCCAGCCAGTGATGCGGTTTGAGATTGGGTTTTGCGGCCAGTATCTCGGCCTCGGACATTTGGGTCTGGCCCGAGACCCGGATCGGGGTCCCGTTCAATGTGGCCCCTTGGCCGCGTGCGGCTGCATATAGCAGATCGCGCAGCGGCAGGTAGATGACGGCGGCTGTGACCTCGCCATGTTCAGCGATGGCCAGCGAATGCGCCCATGTGCGCGAGCCTTCGGCAAAGCTGCGGGTGCCGTCGATCGGGTCGATGATGAACACGCGGTCGCGGGACAGGCGGTCGTCGGTATCCTCGGTCTCTTCGCTGAGCCAGCCATAGTCGGGCCGCGCCGCCTGCAGGTCGCGTTCCAGCATGGCGTTGACGGCCAGATCGGCCTCGGTCACCGGGCCTGCGCCGTCGGGTTTGTCCCAGCGCTGGGCCTGCGGGCCGGTATAGCGTGTGGCGATCTTTCCGGCCTCAAGTGCGGCGTCGATCAGCAAGGACAGGTCAGTTGCCGGCAAGGGTCATCCCTTCGATCAGCAACGAGGGCACGACGCGCGACAAGTAGGGTCGCGCATCATTGGCGGGGACGATCCGCATCAGCATGTCCCGCAGATTGCCCGCGATGGTGCATTCGTTGACCGGATGCGTGATCTCGCCGTTTTCCACCCAAAGGCCCGAGGCTCCGCGGGAATAGTCGCCGGTATTGGGGTTGATGGTCGACCCGATCATCGAGGTGACCAGCAGCCCCGTCCCCATGTCGCGCAGCAGGTCGGCGCGGCTGTGTGCGCCTTGCGTTAGGCTGAGGTTCCAGTTGCTGGGCGATGGAGGGCCAGACACCCCGCGCGCCGCGTTGCCGGTCGAGGTCATCCCCAGCTTACGGGCGCTGGACAGGTCCAGAGTCCAGCCGGTCAGAACGCCGTCTTCCACGATGGCCCGGCGCCCGGTCGCCAGACCTTCGGCGTCAAACGGGCGCGAGCCTGAAATGCGCGGGCGGTGCGGGTCTTCGATCAGGGACAGATGCGCGGGTAGCACCTGTTCGCCGAGGCTTTCCTTCAACCATGAGGCTCCGCGTGCAATGGCGGCCCCGTTGCTGGCCGCCAGCAGATGCCCGATCAGCGACGAGGAAATGCGTTCGTCGAACACAACCGGAAAGCTGCCGGTCTGTGGTTTGCGCGCGCCGACAAGTGAAACGGCGCGTTCCCCGGCGGTGCGGCCGATCTCGGACGGGCTGCGCAGATCGGATTGGAAGCTGCGGCTGTCACCGTCATAGTCGCGCTCCATCCCCGTGCCTTCGCCCGAGATGGCCACGCATGAGGTCGACCGGCTGCTGCGGGCATACCCCCCGGAAAAGCCGTTGGTCGCGGCCAAATGCACGCGATGGGTGCCATAAGCCGCCGCCGCGTCCGAGACCTGACTAACCCCGTCAATCTCAAGCGCCGCAGCCTCGGCAGCCAGCGCATCCTGCATCAGCGCATCGGCGCTGGGCTCGGGGGTCGGATCGAATAGCTCAAGCGCGTCCATGTCCCAGCTGGTGATCAGCTGATCGGGATCGGCAAGGCCGGTGAACGGGTCCTCGGGCGCTTCGCGGGCCATGGCGACGGCGCGTTCGGCCATCGCGGCCAGTGTCTCGGGGCGGCTGTCGGAACTTGAGACAATCGCTTGACGTTTGCCCAGAAAGACGCGCAGTCCCAGATCGGTTGCCTCGGAGCGTTCTGCATGTTCCAGCGCACCGCCGCGCACTTCGACCGACACGGATGAACCATCGATAACAATGGCATCCGCCGCCTCGGCTCCGGCTTTGCGGGCAGCGTCCAGCAGATCGTGGCTGATGTCTTGGGGTGTTCTGTTCATGAGGCCTCCGGGGGTCTTGATGCCTTTGACCTAGCCTCGGAGCGTTTGTGCCGCAAGGGCTGCGGCCCATTTCAGCGGCCCGCCTTGAGCGGGGCAGGCCGTCGCTGCGACCCGCCCCAGAGTGTGCGTCACTTGATCCGCTGACCGTTGGCCAGAATCTGGCCGTCTTCGGTAAACTCGATGGTCGAGTTCAGCGTATCAGGTTCTTCGCCCGGTACTGCCATCAGACCCATCATCATCCGGGCCCCCAGCGCATCGTTTTCCGAGACAAAGCCCATCCCGATCAGCGTATCCAGCAGGGCGTTTGCGCCCACCAGCTTCAGATTTGCGACACCGGATGGGGTGGGCAGACCGTCAAAGGCCTCGGTATTTGTGTTGTCGAACTTGAAATCGCCATCGCCAGTCAGTTCTGCGCCGACCAGCGAGATCAGCAATTCGTTGATCTTCAGTGAATGCAGCTCACCCGGCGCGGCGTCCGAGGTCTCCAGTTCTTCCACCGCTTCTGGGTCCATGAAATCGACCAGAACCTTGGCGGTGCCGGTGGCGTCCAGCGCAATGGTCGCCGGATCGCGGGGCAGGGCACCTGCGGGATCAAACAGGCTCCACAACACGTCGGACATGGTGAAATCGGTCAGGTTCAGGCCAAAGCCGAAGGGCTGAATTTCTTCCGATGCCTGCACCGGCACCTCAAGCTTGAGGCCGGCATTGGCCATCGCGATCTCGATCGGGAAGGGCAGGTCTGCCGTCGTGACCGCCAGCTTCGAGCTGTTCTGCACAAGGTCATAGACAAGCCGCTCGGCATCAATGCTGCCGGTGAACTTGCCACCTTCGGAACTGCTGCTCATCGAAAACGCCTCGCCCTCGGCGGTTCCGGCGACTTCGGTGTTGCCCGAGCCATAGGTGAAGGTGCCCGAGGCTGCAAAGCCTGCGCCGTAAAGGTCCTCTGCGTTGGTCACGTCGAAGCCAGGCGGGATGGTGGTATCACCGTCAAAGGCCAGATCGTTCAGTTTGCCGCTGATGCGACCGGTGTCATCGCTGTCCGGCTCGTCAAAGGCGACATCATAGGTTAGGTTGCCCGCTGTGAACTGCTGTGCAATGTCACGCATCTCACCGATTTTCATCTGCGACGAACCAGTGACCGCGTCCATCTGAAAATTCAGTGCAAGCATGTCTTTCGACACGGTTTCCTCGCCGAACTTCATCGAATCCAGCCCAAGCGTCAGGCTGTCTGCGGTATAGTCATAAGTCATCTCTTCAGGCGTGCCGGATACGACCATGTCCAACGCGTCCTGAGTGTAAAGCAGCTCGGCCGAGAATGCCTCACCATCGGCTACGCCTGAAACGGAGACCGGGAAGCTGTCAGGGAAGCCGATATTGACGGTGCCGTCGCCATTCTCGGTCAGGGTCATCTCGGGGATGCTCATGCTGAACTGACCGTCGGTGTCCGGCAGTGCCATACCCATGGTCATGTTCGCGATGGTGGTGACATTGCCAGAAGTGCTCTGGTCGCCAGTTACCTCGTAACCCATGCCACCCATATAGGCCTGCCAGTCGGCCCAGACATCGGCGGCGGTTAGATCGGCAAATGCGCCCTGAGTGGCAACGGCATATGCCAGCGCCGCGCCGCAGCTCCGGCGAAGGAAAACAGTCATAAGAGAACCCTTCTTGATCAATTTTGCCGGCATCGTCGTGCCTGTGGCGGTCAGCGTCAAGGGGCAAGGGGTGGACCAATTCCCCATTTCCGCTGTACGAGTTTACACAATTTCAAATGCAGGGAATTAAATGATGCAGATGCAAGGGAAAACCGTACTGATCACAGGGGCCAGCCGGGGTATCGGCGCCGAGGCCGGGCGCGTATTTGCCGCAGCCGGGGCCAATGTCGTGCTGGTCGCGCGCAGCCGCGATCGGATCGAGGCTTTGGCGGCCGCGCTTGGCGACAATGCAATCGCGCTGGCCTGTGATGTCAGCGATTTTGCGCAGGTCGAACAGGTGGTGGCCGATTGCGTCGACCGCTTCGGGTCGCTGGATGTGCTGGTGGGCAACGCGGGCGTTATCGATCCGATCTTCCATATGTCCAACGCCGATGTCGCGTCATGGAGCACGGCAATCGACATCAACCTCAAGGGCGTCTTCTACGGAATGCGCGCCGCCCTGCCCATCATGCGCGCGGCGGGTGGCGGTACGGTGCTGACCGTCTCGTCCGGGGCCGCCTCGAACCCGGTTGAAGCTTGGAGCCATTATTGCGCGTCCAAGGCCGGGGCCAAGATGCTGACCGAATGCCTGCATCTGGAAGAGGCGCATCATGGCATCCGCGCCATGGGCCTGTCGCCGGGCACCGTGGCCACGGATATGCAGCGGGTAATCAAGGCCAGCGGCATCAACCCGGTCAGCCAGTTGGACTGGGACGATCACATCCCCGCCGACTGGCCCGCGCGGGCGCTGTTGTGGATGTGCTCGGCGGATGCGGATGAATTCCAGGGCACCGAGATCTCGCTGCGCAATGAAGATATTCGCAAAAGGATCGGCCTTACGTGATTGACCTGACGCAAGAGGATGGTCTGTGGACCGTCACGCTGAACAACCCCGACAAGGCCAACGCGCTTACGGGTGCGATGCTGACCGAGCTGCTGCGGATCGCCGAGGCCGCCACCGAGGCGCGCGCCCTGATCCTGACCGGCGCAGGCCGCGTGTTCAGTGCCGGTGCCGATCTGGACGAGGCGCGCGCCGGGCTCGCCACCTCTGATCTGTGGGAGCGTTTGTCGGGCGCCATCGCGGCGCTGCCCTGCCTGACCGTCGCCGCGCTGAATGGCACTCTGGCCGGAGGGGCCAACGGCATGGCGCTGGCCTGCGACCTGCGCATCGCGGTGCCCTCGGCCAAGTTCTTCTATCCGGTGATGAAGCTGGGTTTTCTGCCGCAACCTTCTGATCCGAAACGCATGGCGGCGCTGATCGGTCCGGCGCGGACCAAGCTGATCCTGATGGCAGGGCAGAAGATCACCGCCGACGAGGCTTATGCATTCGGGCTGGTGGATCGGGTGGTTGAACCGGACCAGCTGATGCCAACAGCCCGCGAACTGGTGGCCGATTCCGTTGCCGCCGACCCCGCGATTGCCGCAGGGATCGCGGGGCTCTGCCCATGAGGATTGCTGCGCTGCGCCTGCGGGTGGCCGACCCGGACCGCCTTGCCGCGTTTTATCGCGATGCCCTTGGCATGTCGGTTCAGGTCGAAGGGGCCAATCGTCGCCTTAGCTACCCGGGGCAGGGGGCTGCGCTTTTGTTGACCCCGGGCGGCGGTGGCTATGCGCCTGATCGCGGGCAACGATACTGGAAGATCGGGGTCACCCTGCCGGACGTGGATATGGCTGCCGCGCAATTGCGCCAGCGCGGCGTTGCGGTCAGCGATCCGCGTCAGTTTCTGGACATCGGCTATATGTGTCACCTGAGCGATCCCGAAGGCTTTTCAATCGAATTGCTGCAACATGATTTCGAAGGCAACAGGCCCGTGGGTGCCGCAAAAGCCGATACGCCGTTTGCGGATGCCTGCATCGGTCAGATCACCCTGCGCACCGGTGATATCGCTGCCGAGGATTCCTTATGCCGCGAACTCGGGATGCGCTTGCTGTCGATGCAGGACGTCGCGCCCTACGGGTTCGACCTGCATTTCTACGCCTTCACGGATGAGACCCCGCCTAACCCCGATCCTTGGGCCGTGGAAAACCGCGAATGGCTGTGGAAACGCCCCTATACGACGCTTGAGTTCCAGCACATCGCCGGGGCGCAATTCGCGCCGGTTCCAGACTATCTTGGGATCGAAATCGAGGGGCTGAAGGCCGAACAGCAAGACGCTTTCGGCGATCCGTTGCTGCCTGCCTGATCAGCGCCCCCGCCGTTTGCCGGGGACCTTGGAGCGAAATCCGGGCGGGCGTTTGCGGACCCAGTTCAGGAATTTCTCAAGTCTCGGATGGCCGCGCAGGGCCTCGACCGTGTTGAAACTGCGGGCCAGTTCGGCCTCGGTCAGGGTCGCGTGCACCTCTTTGTGGCAGATCTGATGAAGCAGGACGGTCGGCCCGCCCTTGCCTCCTTTGAGTTTTGGGATCAGATGGTGCAGGCTGCCGCCGCCCTCGGGGATCGGGCGGTCGCAGAGCGGGCAGATCGGATCAGGGTTCGCCATAGGTGTAATCTCGCGCCGATGCGCGGGCCGGGCAAGAGGGGCGCAATGGCGCAAGCAGTGGTGATCGGTGCAGGCCCCGCAGGGCTGATGGCGGCTGAGCAACTGGCCAGTGCCGGACATCAGGTGCTGGTGGCCGACGCAAAACCCTCGGTCGCGCGCAAGTTCCTGATGGCGGGAAAATCGGGGTTGAACCTGACCAAGGATGAGCCCTTTGTCACGTTGATGAACGCCTATGGTGAGGCTGGGGCGTGGTTACGCCCCATGATCCGGGAGTTTGATGCGCAGGCGGTGACGGCGTGGGCGCAGGATCTGGGGCAGGAGATGTTTACCGGCTCGACGGGCCGCGTGTTTCCCAAGGCGATGAAGGCGTCACCCCTTCTGCGCGCATGGCTGGCGCGGCTGGAGGCTGGCGGAGTGCAGATTCGCACCCGCTGGCGCTGGGTTGGTTGGCAAGAGGATGCACTGGTGTTTGACACGCCGGATGGCGCACAGGCGCTGACCCCTGACGCCACGATATTGGCGCTGGGCGGGGCCAGCTGGGCGCGGCTGGGATCGGATGGCGCATGGGCCCCGACCCTGCAGGAAAAGGGCGTCGATCTGGCCCCATTTGCCCCGTCGAATTCGGCGCTGTCGGTGGATTGGAGCCCCTACATGCAGCCCCATTTCGGGGCCGCACTGAAATCGGTGCGCTGGTTGGCCGGTGATCTGGCCGGCCGGGGTGAGGCCACGATTTCGACCAAGGGTCTGGAAGGCGGCGGCGTGTATTCGCTGACACCTTCTTTGCGGGATGCCGCGCCGTTGTTCGTCGATCTGGTCCCGGATGTCACGGTTGAGACGTTGCAAGCACGTTTGGCAGCGAAAAAGCCGAAGGCGACCCTGTCGCATTGGTTGAAGAACACTCTGCGCCTGCCGCCGCAGAAAATTGCCCTGTTTCACGAGATGACCAAGGGCCAGACGCTGACCCAAGCTGATTGGATCACGACATTGAAACACGTGCCCATCCATCACGCAGGGCTGAGACCAATGGACGAGGCGATCTCGACCGCAGGCGGCGTGTCCCGCAGCGCGATGAACGACCGCCTGATGCTGAACGCCATGCCCGGAGTGTTCTGCTCCGGAGAAATGCTGGATTGGGACGCCCCGACGGGGGGCTATCTGCTGACCGCCTGTCTGGCCACGGGGCGTTGGGCCGGACGGTCGGCGGCGGCTTGGCTGGACGCGCGCTCAGCCTGAGCGTGCCAGCATCGCCAGACGGATCATCGCCCGTTCAACCAGCGCCATGGCAGGCGCGGTCTGACCGGCGGACCGCAGCGACAGGTCGGTATCCGTCAGCACCGTCAGCGCCGTCTGCAACTTGGCCGCACCCCAGCCCTGCGCCTGCCGCAGGATGCGGTCGCGCCGTTTGCCATAGACCGGGGGGCGCAGCCTGCCGATGCCCTGCGCGGCACCGCCGGGATCGGCGGCGCAGGCGTAAAGCGTCCGGAAATGTCGCGTCGCCCCGATACACAGCGTCACCCCATTGGTGCCCTGTGCCTGCAGCCGCCGGATCAGCGGCCCGATCTCACCGGCGCGACCCTCGGCAACTACGTTTAACACGTCATCCAACGCGGCCTCGGTCGAGCGCGGGGCGCAGGCTTCGATATCTTCAAGGCTCAGTTCGGACGCATCCCCGCGCTTGTAAAGCGCCAGTTTTTCAACCGTTTGCGTGAAATCTCCGGGGCTGAGCGACAAAGCCAACTCGCTGAGCGCCGACATCGAATCACGCGGGATGTTCTGCAATCCGGCCTGCGAGACAATCCGCTCAACCTCGGCCCGCGAGGGGGGATCGTCATAGATGCCCACCGCATAGCCGTTCGAGTGCCCCTCGAACGCCTTGCGGATTTTTGAGCTGGGCTTGAGTTGCCCCGCCGTGACGATGATCTGCGCGTCGCCTGCGGCCCAGTCTTCCAGCGCGGCAAGGATCGCGGCGGCGGCGGTTTCGGTTGCGTCTTCGACAAAGACGGCGCGTGGGCCAGGGAAAAAGCCTACAGCCTTAACCGCGTCCAGCAACAGCGCAGGATCACCGCGCAGGTCACCTCCGGGGATACGGGTCAGGCGCATTTCCTCTTCCGCGCCGGGGCCCAAAAGCGCCGTCAGAACCTGTTGCCGCTTCAGTGCGACGCGCATCGCGTCGGCCCCGTAGATCAGCAAACCGGTCTTGTCCGCGTCCGGCTTGGCAAAATAGCCGTCGGCCTCGCGCGGGTTCAGCTTCATGTGGTCAGGCCCGGGGTGGCGTAGAGGCGGGTCACGATTTGGTCCGACAGGATCACCATCAGCCGTTCCTTGGCATCCCGCTCATCGGCCAGTGTCGAGACGGTGGACCCTGCGGCAGAATATCCGACAAAATCGGCGACCGTGCCCGAAGCCAGAACTTGGCCCGTGCTGCTGGACGTCAGCGCATATTCGGCGCGTCCGTCGATGGTGTATCGCGTTGTTTCGTTCGAGGTTGTAATCGCGGCCGCGCGCGTGACGGTCGAGACATCGACGTTCAGCGCATAGTCGCTCCCCGAAGTAGCACTGCGCCCCAGTCGGCGCTCCAGATTCTGAACCAGCAGAAAACTGTCGACGGTATTGGGTGCTGAGACGGCTACTTTACCGTCTAGCGCCGCCCCTGATCCACCGGGGGCATAGACCGGCTGAAAGCCGCAGGCGGCCAGCGCCAGCGGCATGAATATAACGGTTCTGCGATCAAACGACGACATTCACGATCCGGCCCGGTACGACAATCACCTTCTTCGGTGCGGCACCTTCCAGCGCCTTTTGCACAGCTTCGGTGCTGAGCGCGATTTTTTCAACCTCGTCCTTGTCCAGATCTTTCGCCACGCTGATTTCCGCACGGCGCTTGCCGTTGATCTGGATCGGCAAGGTGACCGTGTCGTCGATCAGCATCGCTTCGTCCGCTACGGGCCAGGGTGCGGTTGCGACCAAGCCTTCGCCACCCAGCATCTGCCAAAGTTCTTCGGACAGGTGTGGCGTCATTGGTGACATCAGTTGGGCCAGCGTTTTGGCGGCTTGGCGTTTGGCGTCTGTGCCCGCTTTGGACTTGGCCAATGTGTTGGTAAACGCATAGAGCTTGGCGATCGACGCGTTGAAACCAAAGGATTCGACGCCCCCGGACACATCGTGGATGGCCTTATGCATCTCGCGCAGCAGGGGCTCATCCTCGGCATTGGCAGGCGCGCTCGATTCGGCAATCTCGGACGCGATGCGATACACGCGGCTGAGGTGTTTGAACGCTGCCTCGGCACCGGAGGCAGTCCATTCCACATCCCGTTCAGGCGGCGAATCAGACAGGACGAACCAACGGGCGGTGTCAGCCCCAAAGGCCGAGATAATGCTGACCGGGTCCACCACGTTCTTCTTGGATTTGGACATTTTGGCCGAGGGGATGATCTCGACCTCGGTGCCGTCGGCCAGTTTGCCGTCGGTAACGTCCTCGGGCAGGTGATAGACCGGGCGGCCATTGGCGTCGCGGGTCTGGTAAATTTCGTGCGTCACCATGCCCTGCGTGAACAGCGCATCGAACGGTTCGATGGCTTTCTTCGGCAGATGTCCGGTGATGTTCATCGCGCGGGCGAAGAAGCGAGAATAGAGCAGGTGCAGAATCGCGTGCTCGATTCCGCCGATATACTGGTCGACATTCATCCAGTACTCGGCTTCGGCCAGATCGGTCGGAGTTTCGGCGCGTGGCGCGGTGAAGCGGGCGAAATACCATGACGAATCGACGAACGTGTCCATCGTGTCGGTTTCGCGCTTGGCCGGGGCACCGCATTTCGGGCAGGCGCAGTCGCGCCATGTCGGGTGACGGTCCAGCGGGTTGCCGGGTTTGTCGAAGGTGACATCATCGGGCAGGCGAACGGGCAGGTTCTCTTTCTTCTCGGGTACCACGCCGCAGGCGTCGCAATGCACGACGGGAATCGGACAGCCCCAGTAGCGCTGGCGGCTCAGGCCCCAATCACGCAGGCGGTATTTGGTGACGCCTTCGCCCCAACCGGCTTTTTCGGCGAAATCGACGGTGGCATTGATGGCCTCGTCGCCGGTCGCTTCGGTCAGACCCGCGAAATGGTTGACCCAGCGGACCTTCTCGGTTTTCGGCGGGACGAACGCGATCTTGTCGACCGGAGTGTCATCGTCGAGTGCGAAGAAGGTATCAACAACCGGCAACCCATATTTGCGGCAGAAATCGAGGTCACGCTGGTCATGCGCCGGGCAAGCAAAGATCGCGCCGGTGCCGTAGTCCATCAGGATGAAGTTCGCGATCCAGACCGGCAGTTCCCAATTCGGGTCCAGCGGGTGCTTGACCCGGATGCCGGTGTCATAGCCCAGCTTTTCGGCAGTTTCGATGGCCTCCTCGGTGGTGCCACCCTTGCGGCATTCGGCCACGAATTCAGCGACTTCCGGGTTTTCAGCCTCAAGCTGCTTGGCAATCGGGTGATCCGGTGAAATGCCGACAAAAGACGCGCCCAGCAGCGTGTCGGGGCGAGTCGTATAGACGGTGATTGGCTCACCGCCATCGGTGCGTTCAAAGCCGAATTGCAGACCGCGCGACTTGCCGATCCAGTTTTCCTGCATCAACCGGACTTTGGCGGGCCAGTTGTCCAGAGTATCCAACGCGTCCAGAAGTTCCTCGGAATAATCCGAGATCTTAAAGAACCACTGCGTCAGCTCGCGACGTTCTACCAAAGCGCCCGAGCGCCAGCCGCGCCCGTTTTCCACCTGCTCGTTGGCCAGAACGGTCATATCGACCGGGTCCCAGTTCACCACGGCGTTCTTGCGATAGACCAAACCGGCCTCAAGCATATCCAGAAACAAAGCCTGCTGCTGGCCGTAATACTCCGGATCACAGGTGGCGAATTCGCGCGACCAGTCGATCGAGAGGCCCAGAGGTTTCATCTGCCCGCGCATGTCGGCGATGTTGCCATAGGTCCAGTCTTTGGGGTGACCGCCAATGGCCATCGCGGCGTTCTCGGCAGGCATCCCGAAGGCATCCCAACCCATCGGGTGCAGCACGTTATGGCCGGTCGCCAGTTTGTGCCGCGCGATCACGTCGCCCATCGTGTAGTTGCGCACGTGGCCCATGTGAATGCGGCCCGACGGGTAGGGGAACATTTCAAGCACATAGTATTTCGGCTTGTCCGCCTTGTGGTTGGCGGTGAAGATTCCGGCCTTGTCCCAGGCCTCTTGCCATTTTGCTTCGATTTCGGTGGCCGAGTAGCGCGACATCGTGCGGTCCTTCGTGAATGAAAACGCCGGGACAGAGCCCGGCGTGGTATTAGAGTGATTTCCGGCGGGTTACTAGAACTTGTTGTCCGCAATCCGTAGCTGCCGCGCGCGGGACAGGATCGCGTCCTCGACCGCGCGGCTGGTTGCAGCACTGACCGGAGCCCCTCCGCTGGTCTGCAGCGACACCGACAGCGAACGGGCTGCAAGGGCGGGGTCGCTGATATGAACGGTTGCGCGATATTGCCGTCCGCCACCCGGGGGGGTGCCATATCCGGTGACGATCACGCCTGTGAAGGGATCAACTTCTTGGATTGGCAGGAAATTCAGAACATCCAGCGAAGCAGACCACAGATAGCGATTGACCTGAGTGACCTGTTCGTTCGTGTTGGGGCCGAAGACGTCCCAAATTGTAGCACGCTCGGGATCATTCAGTTCGCGCTCTTCAGTATTTCCGCCAATGCGGCCCTCATTTGCCGAGCGCGGGTTGTCTCGAAACGCGTTGCAGGCCGAAAGGGCAGCAGTTGCCATGATCAAGCAAGAAATCGTCAGCGTGCGCATGGTCGGCAGGTCCTGTATCACTCGTTGGGACATCATCGCGAAACACTCCTAGAGAAGGTCTGGCGCGGCAACAAGCTTAATCTTCGCTGGCGATCACGCGCGGCGCGGTCGAAGGGGGCCAAATCTGACTGTGGCATCCTTGCACCAATTCGGGCTGAAAGAGGTCAGAGCGTTTATGCCAAGCTTGCGCAATGGGGGCAAAAAAAGCGAAACGGTGTCCGTGCTGAGACGCTTGCTTTGCATGTGTCGAGTAGAAAAACTTTGAAACCGAGGGAAACAAGATGAAAAAAGTTCTCTTCGCAACTACCGCGCTGGTCGCGACCGCCGGTGTTGCTTCCGCAGAAATCAACTTTAGCGGTTTTGGTCGCTTTGGTATCCAGTATATCGAAGACAACGCCACCACCGAGATCGTTGAAGACACCAACACCATTTCTGGTGACACCGAGCGTTCGGTTGTAACCACCGACGAAGATGACGCGTTCCTGGAATCGCGCTTCCGTCTGAACATCGACGGTAACGCAGAAACCGACGGCGGCGTGGCATTCTCGGCACGTGTTCGTCTGCAAGCTGACGACAATGCTGACGGGTCGGCAAGCTCGGCTGGTCTGAACGGCGCGCGCTTCACCACCGAATATGGCGGTCTGCGTGTTGACGTTGGCAACATCGCCGGCGTGATCGACAACCTGCAAGACTACTACGGCTTCGAGCCGGGCCTGACCCTGTTCACCGGTCAGTACGTTGGTAACGACTTCGCGTTTGACGCTTACACCTCGACCGGTTCGGGCGAAAACGGTGTTTACGCCGGTTACACCTTCGGCGGCTTCACCATCGCTGCTTCGTACTCGGGTGATGACTCGAGCGACGACTACGAAATCATCGCAGACGATTTCGTTTGGGAAACCGGTGACTCCGAACAGTGGGGCATCAGCGCATCTTACGCAGCTGACAACTGGGGTGTTGCAATCGGTTATGCCGAAACCAACGATCTGACCGTTGACATTGCAGAAATCAACGCTGACGGGACCATTAATGATACTACCCTGCTCGCGGATGATCTAGACGCAGACGCTGACATGGTTGTTCTGACCGGTAACGTTTCGTTCGGTGATCTGACCGTGACCGCTCTGGTTGGTAACGAAAGCTCGGACGGCGACCCGGATGACCTGGTGTTTGACACCTTCTGGGGTCTGTCGGCGAACTACAACGTTGGCGCAGCTACTCAGGTTATCTTCTCGTACGGTGACGGTAACGCTGAATTCGACACCCAAGCCTTTGGCCTGGGCGCGATCTATGACCTGGGCGGCGGTGTATCGCTGCGTGGCGGCGTAGGCACCAACCGCGTTGGCGACGGCGACCGCTTCACCGTTGCTGACCTGGGTGTTCAGTTCAGCTTCTAAGCTGATCTAAACCGCAAGGTTCAGGGGCAGGCCTTTTGGCCTGCCCTTTTCTTTTGTGCCCACATGGTGTTTTTCTGCGCCAACCACAAAGACGAGGGCCCTATGTCGCTGCAAGAAATCACCGACCGCATTGCCAAAGCCGAAGCTGCCGCGGGGCGTGCAGTTGGATCGGTACATTTGATCGCCGTGTCCAAGGTGCAGCCCAATGAACGGGTCGAGGCGGTTCTGAACCAGGGGCACAGGTGTTTCGGAGAGAATCGTGTTCAGGAGGCGGCCGGGAAATGGCCTGCATTCCGGGAACAGTTTTCCGACGTTCAGCTCCATCTAATCGGGCCCTTACAAACGAACAAGGCGCGGCAGGCAATAGAGCTTTGCGACGCCATTCATTCACTCGACCGCCCGAAACTGGCGAAAACGCTGGCTCGGCTCGCGCAGGAAGTTGGATCCTGTCCGGACCTGTTCATTCAGGTCAATACAGGTGAAGAAGAGCAAAAGGCAGGCATACTACCTGCTGATGCTGACGCGTTTGTGTCCGAGTGTCGGGCGTTGGACTTGCCTGTGCGTGGGCTCATGTGTCTGCCCCCGGTCGATGAAGAACCTGCGCTCCACTTTGCCTTGCTGAGCAAGATCGCTGAACGCAATGGTCTGGACGGCCTCTCGATGGGTATGAGCGGCGATTTCGAATCTGCGATCGCTCTGGGCGCAACCCATGTCCGGGTCGGGTCCGCTATTTTCGGCGAGCGGATCGGACCCCGGGGATAGTCAGCCGCGTGCCGGGGGCGATGTTTTTAGCGATCCATCTCAGGTGATCGCGCCGGAATGCAACACAGCCCTCGGTCGGATAGCGTGGTCGACGCCACTGATGCAGGAAGATGGCAGAGCCGTGGCCGGGCTTCGCATCAGGCCAGTTCCAATCCGTGATCAGGATAAGATCATAAAGCGGATCGGCGCGCTGCAGCCGCTCGTGACTGAATGCGTAAGGGGCTCGGACGAGAGTGTTATAGGCCTTATCGTGCCCGTCATCTGACCAAAGATCACCCGGACCAATCGGTCGGGCCCAAGCAGCAGGTCGCGCCATGCGATCCGCACGATAGAGCATTCCGACAATGTGGTGGGTTCCGACCGGCGTCGCGCCATCACCTTCGCGCTTTGTTGTGCTCAACCCGCCTTTGCCGATAGCACAAGGAAAGATGCGACCTGCAAAGCGGATACCACGTGGCGTCAGAACAAGGTCGTCCGGTGTCACAGTAGATGACCCGATTTAGCAGCTTTCGTGGCCAGATACCCGCGATTGTGGTCGGTTTCACCAACCTTCAGAGGGACGCGTTCCGTGACGGCGATCCCGGTCCGCTCCATCATTGCGATCTTGGCAGGGTTGTTGGTCAACAGCCGCACCGAATTGAAACCAAGCGATTTCAGGATGTCAGAACCCAGCCGGAAATCCCGTTCATCATCCTCAAAGCCCAGCCGATGGTTGGCTTCGACCGTGTCAAAGCCCTGATCCTGCAGGAAATAGGCCCGCATCTTGTTGGCCAGCCCAATCCCGCGCCCCTCTTGATTAAGATACAACAGAACGCCCGCCCCTTCGGTTCCCATCTGCGCAAGAGCGCCGCGCAACTGCGGGCCGCAATCACATTTCAGGCTGCCCATCAGGTCACCGGTGAAGCAGGCCGAATGCAGCCGTGCGAGAACTGGTTTGTCTCGATCAGGGCGCCCGATCTCGACGGCGTAATGCTCTTCGCCGCCATCTTCGGGGCGGAAAACATGCAGTCGCCCGGCCTCGGACACTTCCATCGGCAGCCGGGCCGCGACCACGGGGTGCAGGGCGCTGCGATCTGCCAGATGCGGCGCGGCGCGGGTGTGGTCGACGCAGGTCAGGCTGTGGGTAGCGGCGAATGTGCGGCCATCTTCGACAGGGACGACCACAGCAGCAGGCAGCAGCCGGGCTGATTTGGTCAACGCGATTGCAATCCGATGCAGATTGGCGCTGCCGTGCCGCTCGGTCATGAGCGGGCCTTTCATCGGTGCGCTCAGGTCATCTGACGGATCGGCAACCGCCTGGACCCAACTCAGATCCACGTCTGCAGGTATCATGATGCGCGCCAGATCTCCGTCATAGGCACGCGCTTTCAGTGTTTCTGCACGTCGGACCGTGACCGCCACCACGGGTGCGCCGCCCAAACCTCGTAGATCGGCCAAGCGTTGCGGGCTGAGCGTTTCCGAGGCCAGCGCAAGAACGCTGAATCCGGTATCATCGATCAGAACCACCGGTACGCCCATGCGCAGATCAGCCCGCGCGCGCGCCAGCAGCTCGGTGATGTCGGGAAAGAGACTCATGCATGTTACCCTGTAACGATCCGGCCTTTTCCTAACCTGATGATGCAGGAATGTGAAACAATTCCTATCACTCAGACACGAGGGCGTGAGACCATTGCAGCAAAGCTTGCTGATTGCGCTCCCTATACGCAATTGGTTGAAAAGGCTTAGGAGGACCGCAGATGGCACAGCTTAAGAAAATCCTGCTGGTGGATGATGACGAAGACCTGCGCGAAGCGCTGAGTGAGCAACTTGTGATGACAGAAGACTTCGATGTGTTCGAAGCCTCTGACGGCGCATCCGCGATGGAGCGTGCGCGCGAAGCGATTTATGATCTGGTCATTCTGGATGTCGGGCTGCCCGATACTGATGGCCGCGAGCTGTGCCGCCTGATGCGCAAGCAGGGTGTCAAAAGCCCGATCCTGATGCTGACGGGCCATGACAGCGATGCCGATACCATCCTTGGTCTGGATGCAGGGGCAAACGACTATGTGCCTAAGCCTTTCAAATTCCCGGTTCTTTTGGCCCGCATTCGCGCACAGCTGCGCCAGCATGAACAATCCGAGGACGCGGTCTTTGTGCTTGGCCCCTACACGTTCAAACCGGCCATGAAAATGCTGATGACCGAGGATGACAGAAAAATCCGCCTGACCGAGAAAGAGACGAATATTCTCAAGTTCCTCTACCGATCGACGGATGGTGTGGTGGCCCGCGATGTGCTGCTGCATGAGGTTTGGGGCTATAACGCCGGTGTCACCACCCATACGCTTGAAACCCACATCTATCGCCTGCGCCAGAAGATCGAGCCCGATCCGTCGAATGCGCGCCTTTTGGTCACAGAATCTGGCGGATATCGTTTGGTGTCTTGATCTGTGGTGGATTGACTTGGATCAAAGTGATACCCTGAAGGCATAATTAAGTTACTCCCATCCCGCGCATGTCCGGGTCATGACATGCACCTCCCTGTTGGACTGCCGGGCCTGATGGCCCGGCCTTTTTTTGTCGTGGCACTGCGACAAGACCCGCGCTAGGGTGCGCCAACCCGACAAAGGAAACGCCGCTCATGCCCTTCACCCTTGCGACTTGGAACATCAACTCGGTCCGTCTGCGCGAGCCTATCGTTCTGAAATTGCTGCAGGAAGAGGCCCCGGACGTCCTGTGCCTGCAAGAGTGCAAATCGCCTGTCGAGAAGATTCCGACCGAAGGCTTCGCCGCGCTGGGTTATACGCACATGATCGCGCGGGGGCAGAAGGGCTATAACGGCGTGGCAATCCTGTCCCGGTTGCCGATCGAGGAAGTGGGTGACAAGGATTTTGCCGGTCTCGGGCATGCGCGCCATATCGCGGGGCGGCTGGAGAATGGCGTGACCATCCACAATTTCTATGTCCCCGCCGGTGGCGATGTGCCGGACCGCGAGGTGAACGAGAAATTTGGCCAGAAACTGGATTACCTGACCGATATGCGCGACTGGTTCCACGCGGAGAAGCCAGAAAAGTCGATTCTGGTTGGCGACCTGAACATCGCCCCGCGCGAAGATGATGTGTGGTCGCACAAGCAACTGCTCAAGGTGGTTTCGCATACCCCGATCGAGGTGGAAACGCTGGCCGAGACGCAGGATGCAGGCGGCTGGGTCGATATCACCCGGCAGGATATCCCCGAAGGTCAGCTCTATAGCTGGTGGTCCTATCGCGCGCGCGATTGGGATGCTGCGGACAAGGGGCGCAGGCTGGATCATGTGTGGGCGACGCCCGATATCTCGAACGCGGGCCATTCCAGCCGCGTTCTGCGCGATGCCCGCGGATGGGAGAAACCCAGCGATCACGCGCCGGTTTTTGCGACATTCGACGTCTGATTGATGCAAAATCGCCCGATACAGCCCTTGGTTTCTGGTCCGAGCGACGGCATATAGGGCGCAAATACGAACCAGAGAGATAATGCCATGGACCTTCTGAACGGCGCAGCCAGCTCTGATACCACCGATCTGATCAAGGACGGGACCGAGGCCACCTTCATGGCCGATGTGGTCGAAGCTTCGCAAGAGATGCCGATCATCGTCGATTTCTGGGCCCCCTGGTGTGGTCCCTGTAAAACGCTGGGCCCCGCGCTGGAAGAGGCCGTGACTGCCGCCAAAGGCGCGGTCAAGATGGTCAAGATCAACGTGGATGAGGCGCAGATGATCGCAGGTCAGCTGCGCATTCAGTCGATCCCTACCGTTTATGCATTCCACAAGGGCCAGCCGATCGATGGGTTTCAGGGCGCTTTGCCGGGGTCCGAAATCAAGGCTTTCGTCGACCGTGTGATTGAAGCCGCGGGCGGCGAAAGCCCCGGTGGTCAGTTGGATGACGCGGTTCAGGCTGCCGAAGAGATGCTGACCGACGGGGCCGCCGTGGATGCGGCACAGACCTTTGCGGCGATTTTGGGCGAAGACGCCAACCATGCCGGTGCCTATGGCGGGCTGGTACGCGCGCATATCGCGCTGGGCGATCTGGATCAGGCCGAGGCGATCCTCAACGGCGCTCCGGCCGAAATTTCGACCTCGCCCGAGATCGAAGCGGCCCATGCGCAGTTGGAATTGGCCAAACAGGCCGCCGACGCGGGGCCCGTGGGTGAACTGACCGCAGCGGTCGAGGCCGAACCCGATAATCATCAGGCCCGGTTCGATCTGGCGCAAGCTCTGCACGCCAATGGTGATGTGGAAGAGGCAGTCGCCCAATTGCTGGAACTGTTCCGCCGCGATCGCGAGTGGAATGAGGGCGCGGCCAAGACGCAGCTGTTCACGATCTTCGACGCAGCCAAGCCCAATGATCCGATTGTCCTGAATGGACGGCGCAAGCTCAGCTCGATGATATTTGCCTAAAACCCGATCAGGGCTAGACTCGACTGTATGATGCATCCCGCTGATCTGCCGGACACGGTATCCGTGTTTCCTTTGCCCGGAGCGCTGTTGTTGCCCCGGTCCCGTTTGCCGCTGCATATTTTTGAGCCGCGTTATCTGCAGATGCTGGATGACGCGCTGAAAACGCCCGAGCGTTTGATCGGAATGGTACAGCCGAACACCTGTCAGGGCGATGAGACCAAGCTGCACAAAATCGGTTGTGCAGGTCGCATCACCCAGTTTTCGGAAACGGAAGATGGCCGTTACCTGATCACGCTCACTGGTATTTCACGTTTCCGCGTCCGGACCGAACTGGACAGTTTTACCCCGTATCGCCGCGCTTCGGTGTCTTGGGACGGGTTCGACCGCGATCTGGGCAAGGCCGAGGTGGATGACAGGTTGAATCGCGATCGGTTTCTGGCTTTGTTGGAGCGGTTTTTCGCCTCACGCCAGTTGTCCACCGATTGGGACACAATGAAGGATGCCGATGACGAGCTTTTGGTCAACTCGCTGTCGATGATGCTGGAGTTCGACCCGGAAGAAAAGCAAGCCCTGCTGGAAGCCCCCTGCCTGCGCACACGGCGCGAGACCCTGGTGACATTGATCGAATTCGCCATGCGCGGCGGATCGAGCGAGGAAAAACTGCAATGAGCGAAGCCGAAAACACCTTTGACCGTCATATGCTTGAGGCGTTGATTTGCCCACAGACTCACACGACCCTGCACTACGATGCTGAGCGGCAGGAACTGGTGTCCAAAGCCGCCGGTCTGGCCTTTCCCATCCGCAACTGCATCCCGGTGATGCTGGTGGATGAGGCGCGGGAACTAGATTAAATCGGACGACCCTGCAGCAGTTTCGGCAGGTCTCCGGTCAGGCCTGCAGCCTCGCGCACGAAACCGCGTCGCAGTCCGGGCAGCGATCCGACAATGCCCATACCGATATCCCGGCCCATGCGCAGTAGCGGATTGTCGTTCGAAAACAGCTTGTTGAACACATCCGTCGCCATCGCAAGCGAGGCTGTGTCGAACCGGCGCCACTCCTGATAACGCTCCAGCACGAGGGTCGAGCCGATATCCTCGCCACGTCGGCCTGCAAGGGTCAGAACCTCGGCCAAGGCCCCCACATCGCGCAGGCCTGCGTTCAGGCCTTGACCGGCGATCGGGTGCATCCCGTGGGCGGCGTCTCCGACCAAGGCCAGCCGGTCGGCGATGAAGGAATTGGCGATGGTCAGGTTCAGCGGATAAGTGAACCGGTCGCCCTGCAGGCTGATATCGCCAAGGAAATCGCCAAAGCGTGGGCGCAGGACCTGAAGGTAGTCGGCCTCGGACAGGGCGTTGATCTGGCCCGCGGTCTCGGTGCGTTCGCTCCATACGATGGAACTGCGGTTGCCGGTCAGCGGCAGAATTGCCAGCGGGCCGGGGGGCATGAAGAACTGATGGGCGATGCCGTGATGGGGCAGCTCGTGTTCGATGGCACAGACCAGAGCGGTCTGACCATAGTCCCAACCGGTCCGCTTGATCCCGGCCCGCGCGGCGGTGCCGCTGCGGCGACCGTCGCAGCCGACCAGAAGGCTGCCAGACAAGGTTGATCCGTCGTCCAGCGTCAGCGTTGCGCCGGTGGGCGAAGTGTCCTGAGACACCACCGTTTTGCCGCTGATCTCGGTGATCGCGTCCTGCTTGGCCATGGCCTCAAGAAAGGCGCGCCGCAAGTGGCGATCCTCGACCATATAGCCCATCGGGCCTTCCTCGATCTCGGCATGATCGAAATGCATGAAAAACGGTGAAGGACCCGCACCGGCATGGCCATCGGTGACCTTGATCTCAAGCATCGGCTGGGCGTGGTCCTCGACCCGTTCCCAAACGCCAATCGCGTCCAAGAGGCGTTGCGAGGCCAGCGCCAGCGCATAGGCGCGCCCGTCAAACGCCGCGTTCTTGCGAACCTTTTCGGCCAACGCGTCAATCACGGTGACCGAATGCCCGGTTTGGGCCAGCGCCAGTGCAAGGGCCGGGCCGTTCAGGCCACCGCCAACGATCAGGATGTCGGATCTGTGTTCCATGCGCTGCAATATGCGCGCCCTTTCGGGATTGTCCATGTGCGGTCCTGTCGCTACCGTCCGATCACGGATTTAGACGGGAGTGGGCAGGATGCAAGACTGGCTGACCATGACGGCCTGTGATTTGGGCCGTGGCATCGGAATGGGGCAGATCGATCCGGTCGAGTTGACCGAGACATACCTGAGCGCCATCGACGCCCACCCGCATCGGGATCGCATCTACGCCCGCGTCACCCATGAACGCGCCCGTGCCGAGGCCCAAGCAGCCCAAGAGCGCGCCAAGCTTGGCTTGCGCCGGTCCTTGCTGGATGGCGTTCCGATCAGTTGGAAAGACCTGTTCGATACAGCCGGTATCGGCACCGAGGCGGGCTCGGCCCTGCTGAAAGGCCGCGTGCCCGAGGCTGATGCAAAGGTCCTGCGCAACGCAACCGCCATGGGCACGGTCTGTCTGGGTAAGACGCACATGAGCGAATTGGCGTTCTCTGGTCTGGGCCTGAACCCGATCACGGCGACGCCGCCTTGTGTGAATGACGAAGACGCGGTGCCCGGGGGTTCTTCCTCGGGGGCCGGGGCCTCGGTCGCGTGGGGGCTTGCGGCCTGTGGTATTGGGTCCGACACCGGCGGGTCCGTGCGGATTCCGTCGGCGTGGAACGATCTGGTGGGCCTGAAAACCACGGCAGGGCGCGTCAGTCTTGAGGGCGTCGTGCCGCTGTGCCTGAAATTCGATACAGTCGGACCTCTGGCGCGGTCGGTCGAGGACGCCGCGCATATGCTGGCCGCACTTGAAGGCAAAACCCCGGCTGATCTGCGCGGGGTGTCCCTGAAAGGCCGCCGCTTTGCCGACCTGCAGAACGTGGTCAAGGACGATCTGCGCGAGGCTCCGGCCAAAGCCTATGACGATGCGCTGGCCCGTCTGAAAGAAGCCGGAGCCGAGATTGTCCCGCTTGAAGTGCCCGAGCTGAACGACGCGATGCGCTTGACAGGCGCGCTCTATACGACCGAAGCCTATGGACTGTGGCGCGACGTGATCGAGGCGAACCCCGAGGCGATGTATCCTGAAATCCTCGAACGGTTCCGCATGGGCAAGGGGTTCTCGGGGCCCGATTACGTGGCCGCATGGTCGAAACTGACCGCCTGCCGGCAGGCATGGGATGCTGCAACCGCCGGGTTTGACGCGGTGCTTGCACCGACGGCCCCGATCCTGCCGCCCAATCTGGACCGGCTGATGAACGATCATGACTACTATATCACCGAGAATCTCTTGTCCTTGCGCAACACACGGATCGGCAACCTGATGGGATTGGCGGCGCTGACCCTGCCCACGGGCACACCCGGCTGTGGGCTGATGATGCTGAGCTATCCGGGGTCGGAAGAGGCGCTGTTGCGGGTGGGATCAGCAGCCGAGGCCGCTTTGACCTGAATGCCACAATCCCCTGATTCGGAACCTCTTTGTCTGGACGAAGCAGGGCACGATCTGTAATCTGCCAAGAAACGGGGCGAAAAATGACCCCGATATTGAGGCAGTATCATGAATTTCCCCGAGCGGTTTTCGAACCTACCGGACTATGCATTCCCGCGTCTGCGCGCCCTGTTGGATCACCATCAGCCGGGCGGTGATGTCGTTCACATGACCATTGGCGAGCCTAAGCACGATTTCCCGTCTTGGGTGACCGACGTGATCATGGAAAACGCCGCAGGCTTTCAGGGTTATCCCCCGAACGAAGGCTCGCCCGCGCTGCGCGGGGCAATCGCGGACTGGGTCAACCGCCGCTATGGCGTGTCGATGGATGCGGACACCAATGTGATGGCGCTGAACGGCACGCGCGAGGGGCTTTACAATGCCGCAATGGCGCTGTGCCCCGAGCAGAAGAACGGCCAGCAGCCGATCATCCTATGCCCGAACCCGTTTTATCAGGTCTATATGGTCGCCTCGATCTCGGTTCAGGCGCAGCCCTATTTTGTGCCCGCGACCGCTGCGACCGGCCATCTGCCGGATTATGCGGGCCTGCCCGAAGAGGTGCTGAACCGCACCGCCGTGGCCTATATCTGTTCGCCCGCGAACCCGCAGGGGGCGGTCGCCTCGCGCGACTACTGGGCTGAACTGATCCAATTGGCCGAGAAATACGATTTCCGCATCTTTACGGATGAATGCTATTCCGAGATCTATCGCGATACGGCCCCGGTCGGTGCGCTGACCGTTGCGCAGGAACTGGGCGCGGACCCCGAGCGCGTGACGCTGTTCAACTCGCTGTCCAAGCGTTCAAATCTGGCTGGGTTGCGGTCAGGCCTGATCGCAGGCGGGCCCGAGACGATCAGCCGGGTCAAACTGCTGCGCAGCTATGCGGGTGCGCCGCTGCCCGCACCCTTGCAGGCCGCCGCCGCCAAGGTTTGGGCGGATGAGGCGCATGTGCAGGAAAACCGCGCGCTTTATCAGGAAAAATACGCCATCGCGGATGAGGTTTTCGCAGGCGTGCAGGGCTATATGCCCCCCGAGGCCGGGTTCTTCCTGTGGCTGCCAGTCGAAAACGGCGAAGAAACGGCATTGAAGCTTTGGCAAGAGACCGGGGTTCGGGTTCTGCCGGGGGCGTATCTTTCTCAAGGTGATCCGGGGCAAAACCCGGGCGAGCAATTTATCCGGGTCGCCATGGTGGCCCCAAAAACAGAGATGAAGCGCGGGCTGATCACGCTCCGCGACTGCATCTATTCGTGAGGTACGAGGGCAAAATGGCATCATTGAACGCGCGCAACCGCGATCCGTTACTGGACAGCACGACTCAGGCCGCGATCGAGCGGCGCAGCAAGGAACTCATCGGGATCGCCCTGATCCTGTTGGGCCTAGCTTCTGCCGCGATGGTCTGGTCCTATACGCCGGACGATCCGAACTGGATGGTGTCGACCGACGCAGCCGTACAGAACTGGATGGGACGCGTAGGTGCCTCGATCGCTGCGCCGTTGTTCATGATCGTGGGCTGGGGCAGCTTTGGTCTGGCGCTGGTTCTGGTCACATGGGGTGTGCGTTTCGCTGGTCATTTCGGCGAGGACCGTGCGATTGCCCGCCTGATTTTCGCTCCGATCTGGATCGCCGTTTTGGCAGTTTATGCCGCGACCTTGGTGCCCGGAACCGAGTGGCGCGCAACGCATAGCTATGGGCTGGGCGGCCTGTTTGGCGACACTGTGATGGGGGCATTGCTGACGCTGCTGCCGATCTCGTCGCATTTTCTGGTCAAGCTGATGTCGCTGGCGATGGCGGTTGGAATGCTGGCGCTGGGCGTGTTTGTGCTGGGCTTTACCAAAGCGGACGTGCGCAAGGGGTTCCGCGCCTTCCTGCTGGGCCTCGTCATGGCCTATGATCTGTTGATGAACGCTTTGGGCCGGGGCGCTTCGGCGACCGCGCAGGCGGCGCGGGATCGTCGGGCGCAATGGGCCGAACGTCGCGCCGAGCGCGATGTGCCACTGCAAGCCGAATTTGACGATGATCTGGCCTATGCCGACCCGATCTTCGAAGAACCCGCGTTGGAAAACCCTGAGCCCGAGCCAAAACTTGGCCTTCTGGCGCGGATGCCCTCGTTGATCCGTCGCCCCGACCCGATGCCCGAGCCCGAACTGATCGATCCCGTCGCGGTCGAGGGCTACTATGACATGCCCAAAGAGGATCGCATCCGGTCCAAAATCTCGGCTGCGGTGCGCAACCGCAAGGTTGCCGCCGGAGAGATGGCCCCCGAGCCTGATCCGAACCTGCCGCTGACCAAGGGGCGCGGACGTGGGCCTGACCCGTTGATCCTGAATGCGGGCGCGGCAGATGAGTTGCCGCCAGAGCCGCCGGTGACCTCGTCGATGCTGCCGTCTGAGCCGCCGCTGACCGCGAGCCCCCAGGCGGATTGGCAGATGCAGCAGGACTATGTAGCTGACGCTGATTATGCCGAGCCTGACTATGACGACGAGGCTGTGTTCGAGGAGCCTGCCCCGCAACCGCGTCAGGCCATGAAGATCCCCGTCGCCGAGCCGCGCAAACCGGTTGTTGCTCAGCCCGTGCGCCGCGCACCCCCTCCTTCGCGCCGGGCACAGGCCGAGGCGCAGCCCGCGTTGTCATTCGAAGACAAGCATTCCGATTTCGAACTGCCCCCGCTGGGTCTGCTGTCCAACCCGGCCAGCATTCAGCGCCATCACCTCAGTGATGAGGCGTTGGAAGAAAACGCGCGGATGCTGGAAAACGTGCTGGACGACTATGGTGTGAAGGGTGAGATCGTCAGCGTTCGACCGGGTCCCGTGGTGACCATGTATGAACTGGAACCCGCGCCGGGTCTGAAGGCCAGCCGTGTGATTGGTCTGGCCGACGACATCGCGCGGTCCATGTCCGCGCTTTCGGCGCGGGTTTCGACCCTGCCGGGGCGTTCGGTCATCGGCATCGAACTGCCCAATGAAAACCGCGAGATGGTGGTGCTGCGCGAAATCCTTGCCAGCCGCGATTTCGGCGATGGCAACCATGCGCTGCCGCTGGCCTTGGGCAAGGATATCGGGGGTGAGTCCGTTGTGGCGAACCTTGCGAAAATGCCTCACCTGCTGATCGCGGGGACCACGGGGTCCGGTAAATCGGTGGCGATCAACACGATGATCCTGTCGCTGCTGTATAAGCTGACGCCGGACGAATGCCGCCTGATTATGATCGACCCCAAAATGCTGGAGCTGTCCGTCTATGACGGCATCCCCCATCTACTCTCGCCTGTTGTGACCGACCCGAAAAAGGCGGTTGTCGCTTTGAAATGGGTCGTGGGCGAGATGGAAGACCGCTATCGCAAGATGTCCAAAATGGGCGTGCGCAACATCGCGGGCTACAATGGCCGCGTGAAAGATGCGCTGGCCAAGGGCGAGATGTTCAGCCGCACGGTCCAGACCGGATTCGACGATGAAACCGGTGAGCCGATGTTCGAGACCGAGGAATTCGCGCCCGAGTCGATGCCTTATATCGTCGTCATCGTTGACGAGATGGCCGACCTGATGATGGTCGCGGGCAAGGAAATCGAGGCCTGTATTCAAAGGCTGGCGCAGATGGCGCGGGCTTCGGGTATTCACCTGATCATGGCTACGCAGCGCCCATCGGTTGACGTGATCACCGGCACGATCAAGGCGAACTTCCCGACCCGGATCTCGTTCCAGGTGACGTCGAAAGTCGACAGCCGCACCATTCTGGGCGAGATGGGCGCCGAGCAACTGCTGGGGCAGGGCGACATGCTCTATATGGCGGGAGGTGCCAAGATCACCCGTTGCCACGGGCCATTCGTTTCGGATGAAGAGGTCGAAGAAATCGTCAACCACCTCAAACAGTTCGGACCGCCGGACTACATGAGCGGTGTGGTCGATGGCCCGGCCGAGGAAAAGGCCGATAATATCGACGCCGTTCTGGGTCTGAATACCGGTGGCAACACCAATGGTGAGGATGCTCTGTACGATCAGGCGGTGGCGATTGTGATCAAGGATCGCAAATGCTCGACCTCATACATTCAGCGGAAACTTGCCATCGGCTACAACAAAGCCGCCCGGCTGGTTGAGCAGATGGAGGACGAAGGCGTTGTTTCCGGGGCAAATCACGTGGGCAAACGCGAAATCCTCGTCCCCGAGCAATAGGATATTTAATAACAAGGGCAGAGCGCTTATCTGGGTCTCATGAAACAGATTGCTTTTGCCCTTGCTCTGACACTGGCGGCACCCGCCGCATGGGCGGCTGAGAAGCTGCCATTGTCACAGATTTCGAACTATCTGAACCAGTTGAAAACGGTTCAGACCACGTTCACCCAGGTGAATGATGATGGCTCGCTAAGCACCGGAAAGCTGTGGTTGCAGCGACCGGGAAAGATGCGGTTCGAATATGACCCGCCCAATAGCGCAGTTGTGCTGGCACGGGCTGGAACCGTGCAGATATTTGATCCCAAATCAAACCAACCGCCTGAACAATACCCGCTCAAACGCACGCCGTTGTCGTTGGTGCTGGCGCGTAACGTCAATCTGGGGCAGGCCAATATGGTGGTTGGTCACGACTTTGACGGAACGGCAACGGTCGTGACGGCTCAGGACCCGAAGAACCCGGAAAGCGGTCGGATCGAGCTGATGTTTACCGCAAATCCGGTTGAGCTGCGTAAATGGGTGATTCACGACAATGCGGGCAGTCAAACGACTGTCCTGTTGGGACCGCTGGCCGATACTGGTGATCTCGATCAGCGCGTGTTTTCCAGCAAGACCAGAATCGGGTCAGACAACCGCTGACCCGACCGGCATCAATAGCGGCAATTGGCCAATTGCGCCTGATATAGCTGAGCCCGTGAGTCGACATCGCTTGCCACGTTGAGCAGCCATGATTTGCTGTTGTAGCTGCCGCGCGCAAAGCCAGTGTGGCCTTCGTGATAAGCCAGATACTGATTGCGTGTGTCGCTGGGGTGAATGCCGTTCCGCTCGTAGCTTTTGTTCATGTACCAGCCGATGAAATCGGACGCATCGCGGATGCGATCCCGCTTGGCCCGGCGCTTGCCGGTCTCGCGCTGATATTCTTCCCAAGTGCCGTCCAGCGCCTGACCGTATCCATAGGCGCTGCTTTGACGACCCATCGGAATGACGCCCAGAACGTACTTGTGTGGCGTGCGCGCGTCATGGCGATAGCGGCTTTCCTGATAAATCGTGGCCATCTGAACGTGAACGGGGACGCCCCATTTCCGCTCGGTGCTTTTGAAGGCTTTGATGTAATCCGGTTTCTCACGCGCAATGCTGCACGCGTCATTCAGTCTGCTGGGCGGTTGCTTACCACCACCGCCACAGGATGCCAAAAGCAGCACCCCGAAGAGTACGAAAAGAATTCTGCTCATGTGCCTCGTGCCTTTTTTCTTTATTCTAACGCAGATTGAGCGTCGATGGAATCACAATCGCTACAGAATAATCGCTAGAATTATAGGCAGTGCGGCGACGGACAGAACGGTTGAGACCATGACCATCCCGGCCACAGCATCTGCATCCGCCTCGAATCGTTCGGCCAGCAGGTAAGAGGTAACCGCAACCGGCGTGCACATCTGTAGAACGAGCACCCCGAACGCGATCGGCCCCAACTCGAAACCTGCCGCAATGACCCAGCCCAGCCCAAAGCAGACGGATAGTTTCAGCAGTGACAGCCAAATGGCCTGTCGCAATTTCTGTGTGGTCAGGCGGGCAATCGCGACGCCAACGGTAATCAACATCAACGGCACGGCCATCTGTCCCAGTAGATCCAGCGTATTTGTCAAGAACAGCGGCGTTTCCCATCCGCGCCATAGGAACAGGGCCCCCAAGAGAGTGCCCCAGACCATCGGCTCGCGCAGGACCCTGCCAAAAGCACCGCGTCCGGCGACAAGATAGATTCCGTAGGTGAATGAAAAGAGCGCGGTCACAGCAAGGAAAATCACCGCATAACCCAGTCCTGCCTGACCAAAGGCAAAGATGCAGAGGGGCAGACCTAGATTGCCGGTATTGCCAAAGATCAGCGGGGCCAGATAGGTGCGTTGCTCCATCCCGGTGACACGGACGAAAACCCAGAACACGCCCGCAAGCGCAACATGCGATGCGATGGCGGCGAGTGTGAACATCGTCAGCTCTCCGCCCGGAATATCGGTCTGCATCAGCGCCACGAAGATCAGGCTGGGCACTGCCAACGTCACCGCAAGGCGGGTAACGAACTCCAGCCGGTATTCGAATCCCAGCTTTACCCAGACAAAACCAATGCCTGACAAAAGGAACACAGGGGCCACGATTTCGAACACTGTCAGTAGAAGGTTCACAGACTGTTTCCCCGAATTTCAGTTCAATGATTGGCTTTTGCGCCCGAAACGATGTAGTAACCTCTTTGGGGGCTGAAACAATGCTAAAGACACAAGCCAAGTACCGCCTGGGACAGGTGGTTCGACATCGTAGACACCCGTTTCGCGGGGTGATTTTTGATGTCGATCCGGAATTTTCGAACTCTGAGGAATGGTATCAGGCCATCCCGGAAGACAGCCGTCCGCTGAAGGATCAACCGTTCTACCATCTGCTGGCAGAGAATGATCAATCCTTCTATGTGGCTTATGTTTCTGAACAAAATCTGGTTGAGGACCAATCCGGAGAACCGGTGGACCACCCTGACATCCCGAATATGTTTGGTCCGTTTCAGGACGGATCCTATCCGCTGCATTTCCAGCTGAACTGAACTCCGCCGCGCGGCGTCTAGACTTAGTAGCCAAGCGCGCATCCGTCCTTGCGCGGATCACTGGCGCCTTCCAGAATTCCGGTCTCAAGGATTCGAATGGCTTGCGCGCCTCCGAGCGGAGTTTCCGGGGTTTCGATAATGTGCCCGAGATCGGCCAATTGTTCGCAGGTCGCGTCCGAATAACCACGTTCGAGCTTCAGCACTCCACCATCTGCAAACGCACGCGGCATATCAACTGCCGCCTGCAGCCCCAATTCATAGTCCGACAGGTTCGAAATCAACCTGGCATGGCCTGTGGGTTGATAAGCTCCTCCCATGACGCCGAACGGCATGAGAACCCGCCCATTCTGTCGTAAAAGACCGGGGATGATAGTGTGCATCGGACGCTTGCCACCGCCCAACTCGTTCGGATGCCCCCGTTCCAGCGTAAAGCCGGCACCGCGATTTTGCAGCAAGATACCGAATTTCTCGGATGCGATACCTGATCCGAAACCATGATAAATCGAGTAGATCAGAGACACGGCCATGCGATCCCGATCAACGACAGTGATATAAACCGTGTCTTTGTGAACGGTTTCAGTCAGCGGCGCGGCGGCGGGCAGGGCGCGGTCCAGCTTGATCAGCGACGCAAGCTTGGCCGCCGTTTCGGGGGCCAGAAAATGCGCCATTCGGTCAGTATGATCGGGGTCGGCAATAAAGCGGTTACGGGCATCATAGGCCAGTTTGCTCGCTTCGGCTTCTATATGTATGCGCTGCGCGCCGTCGGGGGGCAGGGCCGCCAGATCGAAGTGTTTCAGGATGTTAAGAAGCAGGATGGCGGTTGCACCTTGCCCGTTCGGCGGATGCTCGACCAGCTCAAACCCGCCATAGCTACCGCAAAGGGGTGTGGTCTCCTCGCATTGAACGGCTTCGAAATCTTCAATCGTATGAACACCGCCGCGGTCGGTCAGGGCGTTCAGCATATCTTCGGCAACCTCGCCTGAATAAAAGGCCTCGCGCCCGTGTTTGGCGATGCGGCGCAGAACCTCCGCCTGCCCTGGTGCGCGAAATACCTGTCCGGTTGTCAGCGGTTTGCCGTCGTTCAGATAATGCCGCTGCGCTGCACCTGTCAGCGTTGCAGCTCCGTTTTTCCAGTCAAAAGCCACGCGCGGGGCCACGGGAACGCCGGTTTCAGCATAGTGGATTGCCGGTTCCAGAATCGCTTCGATCCCGATCCGCCCTTCGGTCTGTGCCAGATGGCAGAAAGCGTCCACCGCGCCGGGCAGCGTAACCGCATCGGGACGGTCCAGCGGCATCACGGTCAGCCCCCGATCCCGCAGGGCCTGCGCTGTCGCGCCCATGGGTGCCCTGCCAGATCCGTTTAGTGCCCGTGCAGTATGCTCTCCCGCTCGGTTGTACAGAACAAAACAATCTCCGCCCAAACCCGTCATCTGCGGTTCGCAAATACCCAAAAGCACCGCGCCCGCGATCGCGGCATCCATTGCGTTGCCGCCGCGCTGCAGGATGTCCAACGCCACCTTGGCCGCCAGTGGATGAGAGGTTGCACACATCCCTTCGGTCGCCAGAACCTCTGATCGGCCAGCGTAGTGAAAATCGCGCATGGGTCTTTCCTTCTGCAAACACGCAAACACTACGCGGCAGTCGGAAATTGTCCAATCATATCAGAGAGAGGAGGTCCTCGGCGCCATTCACTGGGTGGGGGCTGTGAGGTTAGGCGCCGAGGGAAGCTATCTGAGCTACCCCTTGTTTTTGACCTTTGTTTGCGGCGCGACAATGGTTCGATCGCGGCGTTATTGTGACCATTTCGTGCGCATCATGGCGCATCCTTAAAGTCAAAACGCAACAGCAACAGGTTGCTGCCGCCCTTCCGCTCATAGTGTATCTCGCTGGCGAGTTGCTGGATCAGGAACCAGCCGAACCCGCCTTCAGGCAGGTTCTGAACTGTGGTGTTCACCGATGCGGGTATCCCTTCGGGCGGTTTCAGATCGGGCATCGGCTTGCCGGTATCAGCGATCCGGATGACCAGCCGATTCTGGCAGAGCCTGCAATCGACCTGAATGTCTGCTGGCGCAATTCCGGCATAGGCATGCTCCACCACGTTATTGATCGCTTCGGCCAATGCGATCTTGACTTCATCTGCCCGATCTTTTGGCAAGCCATGTGCCGCCAGTCGTGCGCAAAGCGTGGCGATCCCCCGACTGGCCTGCGTTTCTGTGGCTAGAAAGCTGACATCCAGGCAGCCCTGTTCACGTTCCGAGGCCACGCCGTCCCCTCCCACAGGTCAATCGGAGCCTTCAGCCATCGCGTCTTCCAGCGATGCAAACAGACGAAAGACCGTGTCCATGCGGGTCAGACGGAACACTTTTTCGACAATCGGATGCAGTCCCGCCAGATCCAGCCGCCGCCCTTGTCCAAGCTGCTTCATCGAGGCCACGATCGCCCCCAGACCGCTGGAATCGATGAACTCGACCGAGGAGAGGTCCAGAACCACCCTTGGGGCGTCCGACTGCGTCTGCGCGCGCATGTCTTCCTTGAATTGAATCGCCATTGCCGCATCAATGCGGTCGCAATGGACCGAGATCACCTGAGTATTGCCGGTCGTGCTGCTGCTCAGCCCCATGGTCAACCGCCCTTTGCATTGCGATAAGATCGTAGAAATACGCTAGACGGCAATTCTTACCATTCGGTATCCAAGGGTCGAAAATCTCAGGGAGGCGTTAGATGAAAGAAGTTGTGATCGCAGGGGCCGCGCGAACGCCGATGGGCGGGTTTCAGGGCATGTTCGATGGCGTCCCCGCTGCGGAACTGGGCGGTACCGCGATCCGGGCCGCGTTGCAGGGCGCGGGTTTAAGCACCGCGGATGAGGTGCTGATGGGCTGTGTTCTGCCTGCGGGGCAGGGTCAGGCCCCGGCGCGTCAGGCCGGTTTTGCCGCAGGTCTTGGCGAAGAGGTGCCCGCCACGACGCTCAACAAGATGTGTGGTTCGGGGATGAAGGCGGCGATGATGGCGTTCGACCAGATCGCGTTGGGGCAGGCCAACACCATGATTGCGGGTGGGATGGAGAGCATGACGAACGCCCCTTACCTGCTGCCCAAGATGCGCGGCGGGGCGCGGATCGGTCACGGACAAGTTGTGGATCACATGTTTTTGGACGGGCTCGAGGACGCCTATGACAAAGGCCGCTTGATGGGCACCTTTGCCGAAGACTGCGCCGAATCCTACCAGTTTACCCGCGAGGCGCAGGATGAATACGCCCTGAAATCGCTCTCGAACGCGCTGGCGGCGCAAGACAGCGACGCGTTCGATCTTGAAATCACCCCTGTCACGATCCAGACGCGTAAGGGCGAGGTGGTTTTGCAGTCTGACGAGCAGCCAAAATCAGCCCGGCCCGAGAAAATCCCGACCCTCAAACCGGCGTTCCGCAAAGACGGGACAGTGACGGCGGCCAATTCCTCCTCCATCTCGGACGGGGCTGCCGCACTGGTTCTGGCCTCCGCCGATGCGGCCGAAGCGCAGGGTCTGACAGTCCGCGCGCGCATTCTGGGCCATGCCAGCCATGCGCAGGCGCCGGGCCTTTTCACCACCGCGCCGGTGCCCGCCGCGCAAAAGCTGCTCGACCGTCTGGGGTGGTCGACGGAAGATGTCGATCTGTGGGAGGTGAACGAGGCCTTCGCCGTGGTCCCAATGGCCTTCATGCGCGAAATGGGCCTGCCGCGTGACAAGGTCAACGTCAACGGCGGAGCCTGCGCGCTGGGCCACCCGATCGGAGCCTCCGGCGCGCGCATCATGGTGACACTGCTGAACGCGCTGGAAAAACGAAACCTCAGACGGGGTATCGCTGCGATTTGCATCGGTGGCGGCGAAGGCACCGCCATCGCCATCGAACGCGTTTGACCCTTCATCTTTTTCGAAATACTCCGGGGGTGAATTGAGCCATAGGCTCAAGAGGGGGCAGCGCCCCCTTGCCCCTGTTCAAAGAAGCACCGCCATGACCGCCGATTACACCACGCTCGCCAAAACCATCGCCGCCCTGACCGAGGGGGAAACCGACCCGATCGCCCTGATGGCTACGGTCACCTGCGAGGTGCATCATTCAGATGACCGCTTCGACTGGACGGGATTCTACCGTGTTACAGAACCGGAACTGCTAAAGATCGGCCCATATCAGGGCGGCCACGGCTGCCTCGTGATTCCGTTCAGCCGAGGCGTCTGTGGCGCGGCAGCACGCACGGGTGAGATACAACTCGTCCCGGATGTCGAGGCGTTCCCAGGTCACATCGCCTGCGCCTCGTCCACGCGCTCTGAACTGGTCCTGCCGGTGCGCAACGCAGCAGGCGAGGTTATCGCGGTGTTCGACATCGACAGCGATCAGCCCGATGCGTTTACGGATGAGGACGCCAGCGCGCTCACGGCGATTCTGGCGACTGTTTTTGCGCGCTGAGCGTATCTGTCAAAGCCCGACACCAAGGCCTTTTGACAGGATCAGGTAGACCAGAGCAGCCTGCAGCCCCATAATCGCAAACAGCCAGACCCCAAACCGGCGCTTGCGTGTCTTGTGCGCGAAAATCCAGCGCCCCAGCACCGCACCGGGGCTACCGCCAAGGGCGGCCAGCCACAATAACCGGTACTCGGGTATGCGGCGCTTCCTGCGGCGCGCGCGCAGTTTGTCCCAGCCAAAAGCCAGCAAAGTCAAGACGTTGAGCCCCCAGAGATAGATGACCGCGATCCACATTCGGCCTGCATAACCAACTTGCTTCCTGCACCCAAGTGAAAAAATGCTTGGAAATTTCATCGATTCGAGGCACCGTGAAATTCGAGACGATATTTTCACGCAACCGGAGCACGCCTTGAACAGCCATGTCTCCCATAGCGCCTCGCTCGGAGCTGATCTGCGCGCCCTGCGTAAGGCGCGCGGGCTGACACTGACCGAGATCGCGGCAGAACTGGACCGCTCGGTCGGCTGGCTCAGTCAGGTCGAGCGGGACAAGTCAGAACCGTCGATCTCGGATTTGAGGCAGATTGCCAAATGCCTCAACGTGCCCATGTCCATGCTGTTTGGCCAATCTGCTACCCCTGCTGACGAACAGGGCCTCATCGTTCGCGCGGGGTCCCGTCGGAAGATGGGGTCCGGTGAGGAAGGTCTGATCGAGGAACTGCTCTCACCCGATCTGACCGACGACTTTGAAGTCGTCCATTCGACGTTCCAACCCGGATCCCGTCTGAACACGCCGACCCTGCGTCCAACGCAAGAGGTGGGCTATATGCTGTCCGGCAGGCTCGACCTGACGATTGGGGATCGTTCGTTCACTGTTGGTCCCGGAGACAGTTTCCGCATTCGGAATGAAAGCCATCTTTGGTCCAACCCCTATGATGAGCCCGCCGTGGCCGTCTGGGTCATTGCCCCGCCGGTTTACTGATGAGTTTCGAGGCCTGGACCATATTCGCACTGTTCTGGGTGGTGTTCGTCACCACGCCGGGGCCGAATGCTGTCAATTGCATCTCAAACGGGATGAGCCTGCCGTTTCCCAAGGCCATGCTGGGCGTGCTGGCAATCCTGACGCAGGCCAGTGCCTTCCTGATCCTGTCGGGGCTGGGCATCACGGCGCTGATCGCGGCTTCGCCCACCGGGTTTTTCATCGCCAAACTGGTCGGGGCGGGATTCCTGATCTGGATGGGGGTCCGCGGCTGGATGAACGCCAGCAAGCCCGCGCCCGCGTCTGAACGCCCCGCAAGGCACATCTATCTGCATGCGCTGGCCGTGGCGACCATCAATCCCAAAAGCGTCGCCGGGTATCTCGCGGCGTTTTCGCAGTTCGTGCAACCCGACGCGCCGGTCTGGCAGCAGATGGGGATCATCATGCCCACCGCGCTGGTCATCACGACGCTCAGCTACACCGGTTTCACCCTCTTGGGTGCGCTGATGGGCAGGGCAGCATTGGGGGCCGTGTTCAACATCTGGGTCCGTCGCGTGATGGCGACCTGTTTCATTATCTACGGCGTATTGCTGGGCACCAGCACCACGCCCGCAGCAAGAGGGTAACGACATGCACAAAGGATCCTGCCTGTGCGGCAAGGTTGCGTTCACCATCGACGGAGACCTCGCCCCACCCAATGCCTGCCATTGTGGCCAGTGCCGCAGGCAATCGGGCCATCTGTGGGCGTCATGTGTGACGCATGAGGATAACCTTAACTTTACCTCCAGCGAAACGCTGGGTTGGTACCGCGCCTCGGACATCGCAAAGCGCGGTTTTTGCAGCGCATGTGGCTCGTTCCTGTTCTGGCAGCATAATGACGAAGATACGATCGCAGTTTCGGTTGGGTCACTGGACGAACCGACGGGGCTGAGGCTCGCCCAGCACATCTTTGTCGCCGACAAGGGCGATTACTATGACATTCAGGACGATCTGCCCCAACGGGCGCATTAGCGGGGACCCAAGCGCATGAGTGACTTTCCAACCAAGGCCCGCGTGGTCATCATCGGCGGCGGCGTCGTCGGCTGCTCATCCCTGTATCATCTGGCCAAGAAGGGCTGGACCGATTGCGTTCTGCTGGAAAAGAACGAGCTGACGGCCGGCTCGACATGGCACGCGGCGGGGAACGTGCCGACATTTTCGACCTCATGGGCGATCATGAACATGCAGCGCTATTCGACCGAGCTGTATTCGCGTCTGGCGGATGAGGTTGATTACCCGATGAACTATCATGTCTCGGGCTCGATCCGGCTGGCGCACAGCAAAGAGAGGATGCAGGAGTTTGAGCGCGCCCTGTCCATGGGCCGCTATCAGGGCATCCCGATGGAGATGTGGACCCCCGAACAGGCGAAAGAGCGCTATCCGTTCCTTGAAACCCATGATCTTGAGGGCGTGCTCTACGACCCGACTGATGGGGATATAGACCCTGCTCAACTGACGCAGGCGCTTGCAAAAGGCGCGCGGGACATGGGTCAGAAGATCATCCGTTTCTGCCCGGCGACCAACGTGACCCAGCATGACGATGGCACCTGGACCGTACACACCGATCAGGGCGACATTGCTTGTGATTACGTGGTCAACGCCGCCGGGTACTACGCGCAGCGCGTGGGTGAGATGTTCAAACCCTACGGCGGGCGCACCGTTCCGGCAATGGTCATGAGCCACCAATACCTGCTGACCGATGAAGTGCCAGAGGTCGAGGCGTGGTCAAAGGAAAACGGTGGCAAGCTGCCTCTGCTGCGCGACGTGGATATCTCGTACTACCTGCGGCAGGAAAAGAACGGCTTCAACCTTGGGCCTTACGAGCCCAACTGCAAGGGCCATTGGATGACCGAAGACGATCCGATGCCCGAGGATTTCAGCTTCCAGCTGTGGAACGACGATCTGGACCGGATCGAAGACATCGTCACCGACGCGATGGAGCGGGTGCCGCTGATGGCGACCTCGGGCGTGGGTCGGGTGATCAACGGTCCGATCCCCTATGCGCCGGATGGTCTGCCGCTGATCGGCCCGATGCCCGGCGTGAAAAACGCGTTCGAAGCGCACAGCTTTACCTTTGGCATCGCGCAAGGCGGTGGTGCAGGCAAAGTGCTGGCCGAATGGATCGTCGATGGCCATACCGAGTGGGATATGTGGGCCGTCGATCCGCGTCGCTACACCGACTACACCGATCAGGACTACTGCAACCAGAAGGGCATGGAGGTTTACGGCAACGAATACGCCATGCACTTCCCCCATCATGAATGGCCTGCGGCGCGCAACAAGAAACTCTCTCCCGTCCACGCCAAGGTCAAGGAACTGGGCGGTGTCATGGGGGCCTATAACGGCTGGGAGCGCGCCAACTGGTTTGCCCAACCGGGCGACGATACCTCGCTTGAGGCGACGCATACCTGGGGTCGCTCGGGCCCGTGGGAGCAGCGGATCAAGGAAGAATGCGAGGCGGTTCGCGATCATTGTGGCGTGCTCGACCTGCCGGGTTTTTCGCGGTTCAAAATCCAAGGGCCCGGCGCGGACGAATGGCTGCGTGGGCTTGTGACCGGGTCATTGCCCAAGATTGGTCGCGTCGGGCTGGTCTATTTCTCGGATGATCGCGGCCGCATCCTGACCGAGATGTCCGTAACCCGCGAAGCAGAAGACCTGTTCGTACTGGTAACAGCGGCGACCGCCCAATGGCATGACCGGGAATGGCTTGAACGCCACATGCCTGCCGATGCCGCCTTTACGCTGGAAGACTGGACCACGCGGATGGACACGCTGATCGTGACCGGCCCCAAATCGCGCGAGGTTCTGGCCAAGGTCTGCGATGCCGACCTGAGCCTGCCATGGCTCAGCTTTCAGGAAAGCGAGATCAAGGGCGGATGGGTGGCACTTTTGCGCGTGTCCTTCGCCGGAGAGCTTGGGTGGGAGGTCCACGCCGAGAACGCGGACATGCCCGCCATCTATGATGCGATCCTCGAAGCTGGTGCCAAGCCGTTCGGAATGTATGCCCTGAACTCGCTGCGCATCGAAAAGGGATACCGCGCGTGGAAGGGTGACCTGTCCACCGACTACTCGCTGCTGGAAGGCGGGTTGGAGCGGTTCGTCAAGCTGGACAAGCCGCAGGACTTCCCCGGCAAGGCGGCGATCCTGAACGAAAAGCAGCAGGGCGTTAAGAAATCTTTCGTCACTCTGACGGTTGAGGCCGGTGACTGCGACGCGCCCTATATGTCCTGTATCTGGCAGGGTGATCAGATCGTGGGCGAGACGACCTCGGGCGCATGGGGGTACCGTGTCGGAAAATCCATCGCGTTGGGCATGGTCAAGGCCGAGCTGGCCAACCCCGGCACTGCGTTGGAGGTCGAAATCTACGGCCAGAAATACCCCGCCGTGGTGCAAGAAGATCAACCGCTATGGGACCCGGCCAACGAGCGGTTACGGGCCTGATCAATGGGCGTTCCAAGCGTCATGCAAGGTATCTATCTGACCCGCCACGGCGGGCCGGATGCGCTGGAGTGGCGCGAGGATATCCCGGTCCCAAGCCCCGGACCCGGTCAGGTTCTCGTCCGGGTCGCGGCGGCTGGGGTGAACAACACCGATATCAACACGCGCGTAGGCTGGTATTCCTCGGACGTGACCAGCGCGACCGATGCGGTTGATAAGGACGTGGACGCAGGTGGCTGGGGCGGTGCGCTCTACTTCCCCCGCATTCAGGGTGGTGACCTGTGTGGCATTGTCGAGGCGGCAGGCCCCGAGACTGGCTTCCAACCGGGTCAGCGCGTGACGTGTCCGATCAACCTGCCACGCCCCCGGCCCGGAAATCCGACAGGCTTCATCGCGCTGGGGTCCGAGATTGACGGGGCCTTCGCGCAATATTGTCTTGTCGAGGCGGCTGATCTCTACGATGTCTCGGCCTCGCCGCTGTCCGACGTCGAAATCGCCGCTATTCCCTGCGCCTTTGGGACGGCGGAAAATCTGCTGACCCGCGCGGGCGTGACCGCAGGCCACAAGGTTCTGATCACCGGCGCGTCGGGTGGTGTCGGCCTTGCCGCCGTGCAACTGGCCGCGATCCGGGGCGCGCATGTCTACGGCGTCACGAGCACGACCAAAGCGGATGTGGTCAAAGGCCAGGGGGCTAGCGACACGTTCGACCGCAACGCGCCCTTGCCCAAGGATATGTTCGACGTGGTGATCGATGTCGTGGGCGGCCCCGCGTGGCCCGGCCTGATTCTGGCGCTGAAACCCGGTGGGCACTACGCCGTCTCGGGTGCCATTGCCGGGCCGATGGTTCAGGCCGATCTGCGCGACATCTACCTGCGCGACATCACCATCCACGGCTGCACCCATCAGGCGTTCGAGGTCTTTGGCCGGCTGGTCGATCTGATGAACGCGGGTCGGATCAAACCTCTGATCTCAAAGACATATCCGCTGAAAGACATTGCGCAGGCGCAAGAGGACTTTCAGTCGAAAACACTACCGGGAAAACTGGTGCTGATCCCTTAAGGACGACGACTATGGCTGACATCACACTTCTGGATGGCTCAATCGGGCAGGAACTGGTCAAGCGCAGCGGCGACCGGCCGACGCCGCTTTGGTCCACCCGCGTGATGATCGACAAGCCCGCCATTCTGGCCGAAGTCCATGACGCCTATTTTCGCGCCGGAGCGACGGTCGCGACCACGAATACCTATGCCATCCATCGCTCGCGCCTTGTGCGCGAAGGGATCGAGGATCAACTGCCTGCCCTCGTCGATGCCGCGCTGTCCGAGGCCGAACGGGCACGCGCAACCAACGGGGGCCGCATCGCGGGGGCGCTGGGTCCGTTGCTGGCCACCTACCGCCCCGATCTGAACCCCGACCCGGACGAGGCCGCCGAAAAGTTCGGCGAACTTGCCGCAATGATGGCGGATCGAGTGGACCTGTTCCTGATCGAAACCGTGTCGTCGTTGCAGGAAGCCGAAGGCGCGCTGCGGGGCACCGAAGGGCACGGCAAACCCGTCTGGATCGGCTTTTCGGTCAAGGATGACGACGGCACGCGGCTTCGCTCGGGCGAGCCGCTGCGCGACATTGCCCTTATGCTCGAACGGTTCTGCCCCGAGGCTGTGCTGATCAACTGCTCACGCCCCGAAGCGATCCCGGCGGCGTTGGACATTCTGGCCCCGATGGGCGTGCCCTTTGGGGCCTATGCCAACGGTTTCACCGGGATCACCGACGGGTTTCTGGAAGAGGCCCCAACCGTCGACGCCCTGAAGCAGCGCGGCGATCTTGGACCTGAAGCCTATGCCAAACACGCCATGGGCTGGGTCGAACAGGGAGCCACAATCGTGGGCGGCTGCTGTGAGGTTGGCCCCGAGCATATCGCCCAGCTGGCACATCATCTTCGCGACGCCGGTCACCGGATCGTCTGACACCAAACTCTGAAAGACAGGAAAAGGCACCCAGATGGTTGATCTTCCCACCAAGGCCCGCGTGGTCATCATCGGCGGCGGCGTCATAGGCTGCTCGGTTGCGTATCATCTGACCAAGAAAGGCTGGACAGACGTTGTACTGCTGGAGCGCAAGCAACTCACCAGCGGCACCACGTGGCATGCGGCCGGGCTGATCGGGCAACTACGCGCGTCCTCGAACATGACAAAGCTGGCGCGGTATTCAGCGGAACTGTATCTGGGGTTGGAGGAAGAGACCGGCGTGGCCACGGGGCTGCGTCAGGTCGGGTCCGTCTCGGTCGCGCTGACCAATGAGCGCCTGGAGGAGCTGTACCGAAACGCCGCGATGGCGCGTGCCTTTGGCGTGCCGGTCGAGGAACTGTCGCCAGCAGAAGTCAAAGAACGCTACGCGCACATCAATCTTCAAGGCGTAACCGGCGGCGTGTGGTTGCCAACGGATGGGCAAGCTGATCCCGCCAATATTGCGCTGGCGCTTGCCAAAGGCGCCCGTCAGCGTGGGGCTGTCATCCGCGAACGCGTGAAGGTTTCGGGGATTTCGCGGCAGGGCCGGAACGTCAGCGGTGTCGGCTGGATCAGCGACGACGGGCAGGCGCAGGGTCATATCGCCTGCGACATGGTCGTCAACTGCGCCGGCATGTGGGGTCACGAAGTTGGCCGGATGGCGGGCGTGAACGTCCCGCTGCATGCCTGCGAGCATTTTTACATTGTCACAGAAGGCATTGAAGGACTGGCACAAATGCCTGTACTGCGCGTGCCGGATGAATGCGCCTATTACAAAGAAGACGCAGGCAAAATCCTGCTGGGCGCATTTGAACCAAATGCCAAGCCCTGGGCGATGAATGGAATCCCTGACAGCTTCGAGTTTGATCAATTGCCCGAGGATTTCGACCATTTCGAACCTATCCTCGAAGCCGCCGTCAACCGCATGCCGATGCTGGCCGAGGCGGGGATTCACACCTTCTTCAACGGTCCCGAAAGCTTCACACCCGATGATGCCTATCATCTGGGCCTAGCGCCTGAGATGGACAATTACTGGGTCGCCGCCGGGTTCAACTCGATCGGTATCCAGTCCGCCGGTGGCGCAGGCATGGCGCTGGCCGAGTGGATGGAGAGTGGCGAGAAGCCGTTCGATCTGGGGGATGTGGACATCAGCCGGATGCAGCCGTTTCAGGGCAACAGGCAATATCTGTACGAGCGCTCGAAAGAGACTTTGGGTCTGCTCTATGCTGATCACTACCCCTATCGCCAGAAAGCCACCGCACGCGGGGTACGCCGCACGCCATTCCACCACCACCTGAAGGAACAAGGCGCTGTTTTCGGCGAACTGGCCGGATGGGAGCGCGCCAACTGGTTCGCCGATAAAGGGCAGGAACGGGAATACCAATATAGCTGGAAGCGCCAGAACTGGTTCGAAAACTCAGCCGCCGAACACCGCGCCGTGCGCGAAAATGTGGGCATGTATGATATGTCATCCTTTGGCAAAATCCGCGTTGAAGGTCCCGATGCCGAGAGGTTCATGAACTATGTCGGGGGTGGTGACTATGCGGTGCCAAACGGCAAGATCGTCTACACCCAATTCCTGAACCGCAATGGCGGGATTGAGGCCGACGTCACCGTCACCCGCCTGTCCGAGATCGCCTATCTGATGGTCACGCCCGCCGCCACGCGGCAGGCCGACCAGACCTGGATGATGCGCCATGCGGGCGGGTTCAACGTGGTGATCACTGACGTCACCGCAGGCGAAGGCGTTCTGGCCGTGATGGGACCGAACGCGCGCAGTCTGCTGCAGAAGGTCTCGCCCAACGATTTCTCGAACGAGACCAACCCGTTTGGCACAGCGCAGGAGATCGAGATTGGCATGGGTCTGGCCCGCGCTCACCGCGTGACTTATGTGGGCGAACTTGGGTGGGAGATTTACGTCTCATCGGACATGGCAGGCCACGTGTTCGAAACGCTGTTTGAGGCGGGACAGGATTTGGGGCTTAAGCTGTGTGGCATGCACATGATGGATAGCTGCCGGATCGAGAAGGGCTTCCGTCATTTCGGCCACGACATCACCTGTGAGGATCATGTAGTCGACGCCGGGCTGGGCTTTGCGGTGAAACCGGACAAGGGATGTGATTTTATTGGCCGAGAAGCGGTGATCGCTCGCAAGGAAAGTGGCCCGCAAAATCGGCTGGTGCAATTCCGCCTGACCGATCCCGAACCATTATTGTTCCACAACGAACCGATCGTTCGGGATGGCGAATATGTGGGGTATCTGAGCTCGGGGAACTACGGCCACACGCTTGGTGGTGCGATTGGCATGGGATATGTGCCATGCGCAGGTGAGAGCGCTGCGGATGTTCTGGCCTCTACTTACGAAATTGATGTCTGCGGTGTGAAGGTCAGGGCCGAGGCCTCTTTGAAACCGATGTATGACCCCAAATCAGAGCGCGTGAAAATCTGAAAACCGTTGGGGGCTCTGCCCCCGCCGCCCTTTGGGCGGCTCCCCCGGGATATTTTTGGCCAGATGAAGCATGGGACCCTTTCTTCATCTGGCTCTAAATATCCCGGAGCGCGAGGTAGAGCCTCGCAAAAGACATGCCATGGGTCTGGGCGCTGGTTGATGACTTATAGTATCAGAATATGTGATGCTCGATCTAACAGAATTCGAGGTTTCCCGAAGGACGGCATTGCCCTAGACAGAGGCGCTGCCCTTGGAGAGGCCTATGACTGCACGCGACGTTTCTGATCGGAACACGGATTCACCCAAGGGGTTGGCTCTTGCTGTGACGGCTTATGTGCTATGGGGGTTCCTTCCGCTTTACATGAAAGCCATGGCGCATATCGGCCCGGTCGAGATCGTGGCGCATCGGGTCATTTGGTCCGTGCCCGTCGCAGGGCTGTTGCTGATCGCTTTGGGTCGGACCTCTGATTTGAGGGCAGCGTTGCGCAATCCGCAGATGTTGGGGATGGCAGCGCTGACTGCGGCGCTGATCTCGGTGAACTGGGCGATTTATGTGTGGGCGATTTCTTCCGGCAATGCACTGGATGCGGCGCTGGGGTACTATATCAACCCGCTGTTCAGCATTGCCTTGGGTGCGGTTCTTTTGCGCGAGCCTTTGACCAAGACACAGTTGCTGGCCGTTGGTCTGGCTTCCTTGGGTGTGCTGGTGCTGGTGGTGCAGGCAGGGAGCTTGCCTTGGGCTGCGCTGGGGTTGATGGTGAGTTGGGGGTTCTACGCCTTCTTCAAACGCTCGCTTCCAATCGGGCCCAATCAGGGTTTCTTGCTGGAGGTTTTGATCCTGCTGGTTCCCGCACTGACCTATGTGACGTGGCTGGGGGCGACCGGTACGGGGCATTTTGGCGCCGCAGTGTCCGATACCATGCTGCTGGCGGGTGCAGGGATCGTAACTGCCGTACCCCTGCTGGTCTATGCAAACGGGGCCAAGCTGGTGCGGCTGTCAACGATGGGCATCCTGCAATACATCGCGCCGACGATGATATTCATCACCGCCGTCACCTTGTTCGGTGAGAAGATCGACAGTGCAAGAATGATTGCCTTTCCCCTGATCTGGGCCGGTCTGGTGGTTTATTCAATTCCGATGATCCGGCAGATCCGGTCTCAGGCCTGAGTGATCAGACGCGCGGCCTCATCAGCCCAGAGCGCGTAGGTTTTGGGGCTGGGATGATAGCCATCCGGGGCGGCTAGCGCCGGGTCATCAGGCAAATCCAGCGTCAGATGCCGCGCTTGCGGAAAGCGGCTTGCAACCTGCTGCAACCCTTGGTCCAGCCGCTTGGCCTGTTGGCCCAGCACCCAGGCCAGTGGTTGGGGCAGGGCGGGGAAGCGGTTCATCTGCGGCACGCCGGTCACGATCACTTTGCGCGCGCCGAAGCTATCGGTCAGTAGGGTCAGCAGCTCTGCCTGCTGCGCCGCGAATTGCCGGGCTGAGACCGCGCGTGTGACGTCATTCACACCGAGTGCTGTGACGACAGCATCAAACTCCATGTCCAGTTTTTGCAGCCGATCAAGCGTGTCCCGCGTCGTGTGCCCGGTGGTGGCCTCAAGGTGCCATTCGACGGAATTGTGTTTTGCCAGCCGGCGAACCAGATGACCCGACAGCGCCTGTTGCTGCGTGCCTGCCCCGACCCCAGCGGCTGAGCTGTCTCCGGCGATCAACAGGCGTAGGCGGGGGCCACGGCCTTCACGCCCCTCGCGTGGGCCAATGGGTTCGGGCAGGAATCGCGCGTTGCGGCGCACCGTCAGGCCTTGCAGGGCCAGAACGGGCAGCAGGGGGACGCGAACAAGTTGATCAGCAGCGATTGGCATGGTCAGCTCAGCGCGTCTTTGAACTGCAGGAACCGGGCATCTTGCATCACGCGGGCCATCATGGCCTCGCGCAGCGCTCCAATGGTCTTATAGGGGCGCATGACCACCTCGAAGTCCTGAATCAGACCGTCTTCGTTCAGGGTGATCAGATCGACGCCCACTGCATCCAACTCACCCACCTTGCATTGGAATTCCAACGCCCAGTCATTGCCTTGACCCATCGCGCGCCGGTAGCGGAAATCAGAGAACACCTGACCCACATGGCCCAGAACCGCCGCAACCGGTGCACGCCCGGTCCAAGTGCTGTAGTAGGTTGGTGGTGAAAACCGCACGTCCTCAGCCAGCAGATCGTGGATCAGGCTTTCATCGCCTTTGGCGACAACCTCTTGCATATGTTGGATCGTGGGATGCATGTGTCCTCCTGTCTGTTGTAGCAACAGTTGCTGAACCCGGCCGTATCAGGCAAGGACGACGTTGCGGGAGGTTGCGTGCTGCGATAGGCAGGCGCGCATGAGCGAGACCTATGATCCTCCGCAGACGCCTCTGGACGTGCTGTATGAAGACACGCAGCTGATCGTTGTGAACAAACCCGCGGGGCTGTTGTCGGTGCCCGGGCGGGGGGCGCATCTGGCCGATTGTCTGCTGACACGGGTGCAGGCGGCATTTCCGCAGGCGCTGCTGGTGCATCGGCTGGATCGGGATACATCGGGCGTGATGGTCTTTGCCCAGACGCCCCATGCGCAGCGGCATTTGGGGCTGCAGTTCGAGAACCGTCAGACCCGCAAGGCCTATGTCGCCCGCGTCTGGGGGCGGCTGGAGGACAAGACGGGCACGATCGATCTGCCGCTGATCGTCGACTGGCCCAATCGCCCGCGTCAGATGGTGTGCCATGAAACGGGCAAACCTGCCGTCACCGAATGGCGCGTGGTGAGGTACGAGGGTGAGACGACGCGTGTGCGACTGTTTCCCAAAACCGGGCGCTCTCATCAGTTGCGCGTGCATATGCTGGCGCTGGGCCACCCTATTCTGGGTGACCCGTTTTATGCCGATGGCGCGGCGCGGGATTTTCCGCGCCTGATGCTGCATTCGGAGGAATTGCGCCTGAAGAACCCCGAAGGCGGTGTTTCAATGAAATTCCGCGCCAAGGCGGATTTCTAGGCGGTTCGGGTCCAGAACACCTTCAGATTGCCCAGCGAAAACCGCCGGGCGCGCCGTTTTGGGGCGCAGGGCTGACGGGCGGCCATGATCTCGCGCTCGATCTCGAACCCGCGCAGCGTATGGTCTTGTGCCCAGCGGTCCAGTTGCAGGGTCATCAGGACGTGATGGTCTCGGCTTGGCATAATGGGCCTCCTTTCGGGTGAGACCAGAATTGCCGATCACTCCTGACACCACCTTGTCAGGGGGATGTGCTAAGGTGTCAGCAGAAATACCGGAGACCCTGATGCGCCGTTCCACCCGCCTGTTTGAAATCATTCAGATTCTCCGCGCCGCCCCCGCGCCGGTGACGGCTGAGACGCTGGCAGACAAGCTGGAGGTGTCCGTCAGGACCGTCTATCGCGACATCGCCGCGCTTCAGGCTCAGCGCACGCCGATCGAGGGCGAGGCAGGGGTCGGATACCTGATGCGCCGGGGGTATGACCTGCCGCCGCTGAACTTCGACGCCGAAGAGGTCGAGGCGCTGTGGGTTGGTCTATCGATGCTGGCGCGAACCGGTGACAGTACGCTGCAGCAGGCCGCCGACCGGGTTTGTCGCAAGATCGAAGCCTTGCGCGCGCCCGCCGATTGGCTGCAGGTCGCGCCGTGGGGTGCACCGGCAGACGATCCGGCCAAGGGCTGCGTGCCGGTCGTGAATTACCGTGAAGCGATCCGGGCCGAGCGCAAGATTCGCATCACCTATGTCAATTCCCAAGGCGAGCGGACCGAGCGAACGGTACGACCCGTTGCACTGATCTATCACATCGAATGCACCATGCTGGCGGCGTGGTGCGAGCTGCGCAACGGCTTTCGCCATTTCCGCACCGACCGCATCTGGGCCTGTGAGTTGACCGAGGATCACTTCTGTGGGCAGGGCGAGCCGCTGCGCGCGATCTGGCAGGAACAGAACCGCTGGGACGCGCCCGCGCAGGCCCACTGAACGGCACGTAACTGCCAATTCACCCGATTGTTGCTTGAGCCCCGGCCCAAGCGGCGCGATATAATGGGGCAAAGAACGTGGCGCCCGGCTAAAACGGATGCCAGAGCAGAAGGTTGAACCCATGACGATTTCCAAGTTTGTTGTTGCCGCCGGGCTAAGCTCGGCTTTGGTTTTGGGGGCCTGTACGGACCCCGGTACGCTGAACCTGCCCGCTGATCCCAACCAGAATGCCAAGCAGGGTGCTCTTTTGGGTGGTCTGATCGGGGCGGGCGTTGGTGCGATTGCCAATGATTCCGATCCGCTTCTGGGCGCGCTGGCCGGTGGGGCCATCGGAGCCGCCGGTGGTGGTGTCATCGGCAATCAGCTGGACCGGCAGGCCGCCGAGTTGCGGCAGCAGCTGGCCAATGACGGCATCATCATCACCAATGCAGGTGACCGCCTGATCGTGACCGTGCCCAATGACATCACCTTTGCCACCGACAGCTCGACGGTGAACCCGGCGCTGCGGGCCGATCTGGTGCGCGTGGGGCAGAACCTTGTGCGCTATCCCAACTCGGACGTGCAGGTCATCGGCCATACCGACAGCGACGGGGCTGCATCGTACAATCAGGGCCTCTCGGAACGGCGCGCCCGGTCGGTTGCGGATATCCTGCAGGCCAACGGCGTGAACAGTGCCCGGATCACGACTATCGGTCTGGGGGAAAGCCGACCTGCGGCGTCCAATCTGACGCCCGAAGGCAAGGCCCGTAACCGTCGCGTCGACATCGAGATCATACCGAACGTGCGTTCCTGATGTGACGGGGTGCTGTCGGCGGCTGCGGTTTATGCACAGTGACTGCGCGTCACCTGGTCTTTGGCGCGCGCTTTTCTCGGACTAACTATTGGGAAACGCTTAAAACGGAGTTTCCCTATGTCCGATCCTGTTCTGCTCAGCCTGTCCGGCTCTTTGCGCCAAAACGCCACTAACCGCAAATTGCTGCGCGAGGCGGCGCGCTTGTTTGAACCCGGCACCCATATCGAGGCGGATCTGAATCTGCCTCTGTATGATGGCGATCTTGAAGAAGGGGAAGGTATCCCCGAAGCGGTGCAGCTGCTGGCGGATCAGATCGCGCGGGCTGACGCGGTGATCATCTCGACCCCGGAGTATAACAAGGGGCCATCGGGTGTTCTGAAAAACGCGCTGGACTGGGTCAGCCGAACCAGCGGCAGCCCGTGGATGGACAAACCGGTGGCCGTGATGTCTGCCGCTGCCGGTCGCGCCGGGGGCGAGCGCGCGCAGATGATCCTGCGCTCCTTCATGGTGCCGTTCCAGCCACGTATCCTGCAGGGCCCAGAAGTTCATCTGGCCGACAGCTCTAACGAGTTTGATGACGAGGGGCGGCTGACCAACGACCGCTATGAAAAGACGCTTGGGGCGCTGATGCAAAAGCTGCGGGCCGAGGCGGAAGTTTGACCCATGAGGGCGTGATGGAGGCCGAGGCCGTCATAGACCTCATGGACTCCGCGCGTGCCCGCGCGTTGCAGGTGGCGTTGGGGCAAGCGCCCTCGATTGAGGCGGGCGCGGCCCTACCGCCGTTTTTCCATCACCTCTATTTCTGGTCGCCCTTGCCGCCGTCTGATCTGGGGAGGGATGGGCATCCGAAAGTTGGCCTTGGGCTGATCCCGGATATGGGCTTGCCCAGGCGGATGTGGGCCGGGGGGCGATTGCAGTTTCACCAGCCCCTGATCGCGGACGTCGAGGCTGAACGACGGTCCGTCCGTGAAAGCTCGGCGCAGAAGACCGGGCGCAGCGGTCCACTGGGCTTTGTCACGCTGCGCCATGAGATCTGGCAACAGGGCACCCATTGCCTGACCGAATGGCAGGATCTGGTCTATCGCGAGGACCCGTCGCCCGAGGCCCAGCTTCCTCAACGACCGCAGGCCCGCACGGATGAGACCGACCGCCGCGAAGTCAGCTTTGATACCACCCTGCTGTTTCGGTACTCGGCGCTGACCTTCAACGGACACCGCATCCACTATGATCTGGATTATGCGCGCGAAGTTGAGGGCTATGCCGGGTTGGTCGTGCATGGACCTTTGCTGGCGCAGCTTCTGATGCTCTATGCGACCGAGTTGATGGGCCCACTGACCGCGTTTTCCTTCCGCGCCACGGCCCCGCTGATGCATTTCGAAACCGCAACCCTCTGTCGGAGCGGGCAGGCGCTGTGGGTGCGCGGACCGGACGGGCGTGAGTGTATGCGGGCTGAGGCGCTAACCTAGACGCTTTTGCATCGTGATCGAGGTGGTGCGGTCATAGCCGGGATGGGCCACCTCACCGGTTTTGACAAATCCCATGCGCGCAAAGGCGGCATGGTTTTCGACAAGCTCGACGCGGGTTTGCAGTTCCAGAACCGAGAACCCAAGCGCCTTTGTGCGGGTTTCGGCAAGCGCCACAAGCTGCCGGGCCAGACCCTTCCCCCGTTGGCTATGGTCGACCGCCAGTTTGCTCAGATACAAACGCCCGGGCTTTGGCGTCAGAAACACCACGGCATCGGGGGGCGTACCGATGACCCAGACCTCGCCCCCGCGCGCCTGATCCCGCAGCGTGTCCTCGGTCAGCCGGTGCATAGATGAGGGCGGATCAATGCGACCTTCCATATAGGCAAAGCTTTCCCGGATCAGCGCCAGCACCTCGGGCAGTTTCGGACTGTCCGGGAACAGGCGCTGCGGTGGGACTTCGAAGGTCACAACGATGCCTCGGGCCGGAAATCGTCGGGGATCGCGTCTTTGCCGTCCAGCATCAGATCGGCCATGACCTCGGCCACTTTCGGGGCCATTCCGAAGCCTATCTTGAAGCCGCCGTTGGCGATGAACTGGCCTTGGTGCAAAGGATGCGCACCGAGCATCGGGGCGCGGCTTTTGCTGCGGGGGCGCACACCGGCCCATCGCTCGATCACCTCGGCCCCATGCAGCAGGGGCAGGGCGCGTGTGGCGCGGTCCAACACGTCGTCCAGTGCTGCATCGGTGCTGGTGGGGTCATCATAGTCCCGTTCGGACGTCGATCCGATGGCCAGCGTGCCATCCGCGTGCGGCACGATATGAACGGCATCCGCGAATAGCTGCGGCACCTCTCCGGCATCAAACCGCAGCAAGGCGGCCTGTCCCTTGACGCCATTGCCAACCGTCTTGCCGAAGGCGCGGCTGAGCTCTTCCAGACCGGCGAGGCCCGTGGCGTGAATGACCTGACCCTTGTCGGGGGCCTCTGTTGTCACCTCGACCCCCATCACCCCCAGCGCCGCGACCAAAGCCGCACAGGCGCGTCGGGGGTGCATTCGTGCGCTCAGCGTGTCGTGGATGACAAAGCCAGTGGGGCTGGGCGGGCACCAAGCGCCGACCTCGGCCACTGGGCGCACGGTCCAACGGGCGCGCCCCTGCCAGAGCGTCTCGGCCGTGGTTGCCCGCGTATGGGCGAGGTCAATGCTGCGTTGGTCGCCAATGGGCTGCAACCTACCCAGCCGCGCATAGCCGGGGGAAACGCCGCCCGTTGCCTCGACCTGTTGCCAGAACGGTTCGGCCATGATCAGGCTGTCGAACTGAAAGGCCTTCTTGGCGTTCCAGTTCTCGGGCACATGCGGCGCAAGCGCCCCCACCAGCCCGCCGCTGGAGCCCGCGCCGGGGCCGAAGGGGTCGACCACCTGAACCTTGGCCCCGCGTCGGGCGCAGGTCCATGCGATGGACAGGCCAAAGATGCCTGCGCCGCGCACCGTCACATCGACCATTGCCAATCCCCTTTTCCTTGTTCAGTGTCGCGCCGCCTAGCTACAGGATAACCCGATGGCAGACCAGCGTGCCGAACTGACGTGGACCGAGGATCAGATTCCTGTCTCGGACCGTTTCGACGATCCGTATTACTCGTTGCAGAACGGGTTGGAAGAGACGCGCCATGTGTTCCTTGCAGGCAACGACCTGCCTGCGCGCTTTGCACCCGGATTTCACATCGCCGAGCTGGGTTTCGGCACCGGCCTGAACATGCTGACCGTCTGGTCCGCGTGGGAGGGCGCAGGGCAGACCTCACCGCTGCAGTTCACCAGTTTCGAGGCCTTCCCGATGGCCCCAGACGATATGGCCCGCGCGCTGGCGGCATTTCCCGAACTGTCGCCATGGACGGATCGCTTTCTGGCGGTCTGGACGGGCCAGAGCTGCACGTTGGATACGTTGCATCTTGAGGTCATCGTCGGGGATGCCCGTCAGACCCTGCCCGACTGGGATCACAAGGCGGACGCATGGTTTCTGGATGGCTTCTCACCCGCCAAGAACCCCGAACTATGGGGTGCGGACCTGATGCAGCAGGTGGCTGACCACACGGCGCCGGGCGGCACGGCGGCAACCTACACCGCCGCCGGGTTCGTGCGCCGGGGCTTGGCCGACGCCGGGTTCGAAGTTACCCGCAGCCCCGGCTTTGGTCGCAAGCGGCACATGACGCGGGCGGTCAAGCCATGAGCCAGCAGAACAACGTGAACGCGGGCATTGCGCTGATGATCGGCGCGACGATTGTGTTTGCGTTGCAGGACGGCATCTCGCGCCATCTGGCGGGGACGTATAACACCTACATGGTGGTGATGATCCGGTATTGGTTCTTTGCCGCTTTCGTAATTGCGCTGGCGGCCAGATCACCCGGAGGCCTGCGGGCTGCGGCGCGGACCAGCCAGCTTCGGTTGCAGATTTTCCGGGGCCTGCTGCTGGCCGGGGAAATCTGCGTCGCCGTCTACAGTTTCACGATCCTCGGGTTGATCGAAAGTCAGGCGGTATTCATCTGTTATCCGCTGCTGATCGCCGCGCTCAGCGGCCCGCTGTTGGGCGAGAAAGTCGGCTGGCGGCGTTGGGCTGCGATCGGCGTCGGTTGCGTCGGTGTTCTGATCATCCTTCAACCCGGTGCCGGGGTGTTCAATCCCTGGGCAGTGATCCCGCTGATCTCTGCGCTGATGTTCGCGGTTTATGGCCTGCTGACCCGATACGTCGCACGGCGCGACAGCACCGCCACCAGCTTTTTCTGGACCGGCGTCGCCGGCGCTGTCGCAATGACCTGCGTGGGTGTCTGGTTTTGGGAACCGATGGCCGGCAGTGACTGGCTGTGGATGGCGCTGCTCTGTATCACCGGCGCGCTGGGGCATTGGCTGCTGATCAAATGTTACGAGATGGCCGAGGCCAGCGCCGTACAGCCCTTTGCCTATTTCCACCTGATGTGGAGCGCCATTCTGGGCATCACCATCTTCCACGAGACCCTACGCCCTGCGGTCGTGCTGGGCGCAGGTCTGGTGATTGCGGCGGGGCTTTTCACCCTATGGCGCGAACGACGCAAGGGTTGAGCCGGTCAGTTCCTGTGAAAACGGCACCGGAAGGGGCGGCTGGCCCAGCCGCGCGCGATAAACCGGCAGGCTCTCGGCGACGCGCATGACATAATTGCGGGTTTCCTTGAAGGGGATGGTCTCAATCCAGTCGATCACATCGATTTCTCCGCGGCGCGGATCGCCATACCGCTCCATCCACGAAATCGGGCGGCGGGGTCCGGCGTTGTAGCCAGCCGCCATCATGACGACGTTGCCGTTAAAATCCTCGGCAAGGCTGGACAGGTAATTCGCCCCCAGCTTGGCATTATACCGCCAGTCCGAGGTCAGACGCCCGGTCTTGTGTCCGCTGAGAATACCAAGATCCTTGGCCACCAGCTGCGCCGTCGCGGGCATCACTTGCATCAGTCCGCGCGCGCCTGCGCCGCTGATCACAACCGGGTCAAATTCGCTTTCGCGCCGGGCAATGGCCAGCGTCATTTCTTTCGCCATTGGCAGGCCCATGTCGGCCACGGGATGCACCGGGTAATAGGCGGCAGGCAGGACAACCCCGGTTGTCGCCGCGCGCTTGGCGATCATGACGGCCAGGTGCGGCTCGTTCAGTTCGATCACAAGATCACCCAGTTGTTCAGCCTGCGTCTGGTCGAGGCTTTCGACCAAATGAGTCAGGAAGCGTTCCGAGAGGTTGCCCTCGCCCGCCTGTAAAAGCAGCAGGCCCGCCTCCAGTACGCTGGAATCGGCAAATGCAGCCTGTTTCCAATGCGGCGCGCGGCGCGGGTTCGCCAATTCGGGGTCAAAAGGTCGCCCGATGCGCTCGGCCGCCAGCAGCCCGTAGAACGAGGTCTGGTGATCCGCCCCAACCGCGTAGGCCTCGTAAGCCCTATCCGCGTCGCCCGCGGCTGCATAGGCCCGGCCAAGCCAGTAGCCACCGCGCCCTTTTGAAATCGGAGACTGCACCGCGTCTGAGAAGTTCTGGAAATGCCGAACCGCCGTTGCCGGATCATCCAGCTTGCGCAGGGCGAGGAAACCCGCCAACCATTCCAGATCGGCATAGCCATAGCCCATATCCGGCGTCATGTGATGATTGGCGGCAATCGCATAGGCCCGTTCTGCGCTGCCCGTGCGCATCTCAAGCCGCGCCAGCCTGCGCCGCCCCTCGGCCCATTTGTCCGGCTCTCCCAGCGCGTCAGGTCCGGTTGACCGGGTCAGCATCAGATCGATGGCGCTGTCGTCTAGCTCCTTCCGGTCGCGCCAGACGAACCGGTCAAAGGCCAGCCCTGGCGCATCAGCCAGAGATTTCGGCACTGCGGCAACCTTGCCATCCACCCCGTTCTGGCGTTTTTGCAAGGCGATCCGGGCCTCGGCCAGCTTGCGCTGGTCGCCGCTGACCACGGGCAACATCTGCCCAGCGCTGACAAGATGGCCATCCCACAACATCCGATCCATGCGCGCCGCGTGATGCGGCCTCAGCAGTTTGCCGAAATTTTCCAGATAGCCCTTCTGCAGACCCGCGCCCATCGGCATCGTCCGCCACGCGGTTACGATATCGGCCTCGGCTTCCCCACGGCGCCCCACACTCATCAGCGCAACGGCATAGTTCAGCGCGCCTTCGGCGGTTTGCGGTGGCATCCCATCGTAGAATTTCAGCACCCGATCGGCGTCGGCATTGGTGAAGGATGGCTCGCTCTTGCGGCGCAGCCATGCCAGCCCCGGCCAATCCGGCCGCCGTTCGAGAAAGACCAGAACATCGCCCGAGCTTCCAAAACCCTCGCGCAGCCAATGCCAAACGATGACATCGCGCGAAACCGACCCACGCTGCCCCGAGACACGCAGAGCGGCGTTCCAGTCCCCCTTGCGCATCTCATAAAGGCCTGCGCGCAGATCGCCTACGGCATCAGCCCGCGCCTGCCCCAAAGATACTAAAATCACCGCAACCAAAAGAGCCAGTACGCGTGTCATGCCTTGCATTTCCCAACCAACCAAGGATAGAGCCATTCAGGATAAACCTTGCGCCGCCGGGATCAACACGGATCGCCATGATTGTGATGTCCCGTGACGCAAAAACTGCTAACTGCACCTTAAGGAGCGTGTCATGTTCAAAGGCTCGATGCCAGCCCTCGTCACCCCGTTTTCAAACGGCGCGTTGGACCTGGATACGCTCAAACGCCTGGTAGACTGGCAGATACAGGAAGGTTCCACCGGTCTGGTGCCAGTGGGCACGACGGGTGAAAGCCCGACGCTCAGCCATGAAGAACACGAAACCGTTGTGGCTGAGGTCGTGAAGGCCGCCGCAGGTCGCGTCCCGGTGATCGCGGGTGCTGGCTCGAACAATACGGTCGAAGCTATTCGGTTCGTGCAGTTTGCCGCCAATATCGGCGCCGATGCGGCGCTGGTGGTGACGCCCTATTACAACAAGCCCACGCAAAAGGGCCTGTTGGCTCATTTCCGTGCCCTGCATGACTGCGCCGATATCCCGATCATCATCTACAACATCCCCGGCCGCTCGATCATCGACATGACGCCCGAGACCATGGGTGAACTTGCCAAACTGCCACGCATCGTCGGCGTCAAGGACGCAACCGGCGATCTGGCCCGCGTCAGCCAACAACGCGCTACATGCGGACCTGACTTCTGCCAGCTCTCGGGCGAGGACGCCACCGCGCTGGGCTTCAACGCCCATGGCGGCGTCGGCTGCATCTCGGTCACGGCCAACGTGGCCCCCAAACTCTGCGCCGAATTCCAGCAGGCAACGCTTGCGGGCGACTACGCCAAAGCACTGACCTACCAAGACCGCCTGATGCCCTTGCACGAGGCGATCTTCATCGAACCCGGCCTTGTCGGAGCCAAATATGCTCTTAGCAAACTCGGCCTGTGCAGCACCGAAGTCCGCTCGCCCCTGACCGAGCTGGAAAGCAGCACCAAGGCATCCATCGATGCTGCAATGGCTCATGCGGGTCTGATCTGACGACCCCTGGAAACGGGGATCCAAACTTCATCTGGCTACAAATATCCCGGGGGAGGAATTGGCCTGCAAGGCCAAGGAGGGGGCTGGCCCCCTCCCTCACCGTTTCCCGTAATACAGCCCGACGACATGCTCGGCCTGTGCGAAAAACAGCCAACGCGAGATCACAACGCCGGTCAAATGCGACAGCACGGCCAAAAGCGCGAACAGATGTTTGATCACGACTCCTCCGACGGGGATAAGGATCAGCAGCAACGGCAGCGCAAAGGCCAGCCCAAACGAGATCACCCGCAGTTTTTGCGCGTGTTTCCGACCCACCACATGGACGAATTCCCTTAGCAGATAGTTGGTTCCGGTATGAGGCGGCTCGAACGCGCGCACCGTGCCGCGTGTATCCAACCCCGTGGCTGTGCCCAATGTGGTACCCGACCGCGCCAACGCGCCGTCTCCTTTGGCCCAATAGGCCAGTTGCACGGCCCCTGCGATGGCCAGCAGCCAAGGGGCGAGCGCCTCGGCCCCGGCCAAAAGTGCGCCACCCGCGAGGCTGAAAGACAGGAACATCGCGGGTGTCAGGTTCATGTTCCAGCGCGGGATAGTCTTGAGCTGCGTATAGATCATTGATGTGGTGAAGACGGTGGCGATGCTGAGCAGCGCCCCGATCCACCCCAACAGCGCCCAGTGACTGTGCAAAAACACCGCCCCCAGCGCATAGAGTCCCATGACCATGAGCGCCGCCACTGCGCAGACCCCTTCGCGGCTGAGCCAGCTGGATTTCCATTGGCTGAACGCCTTCCACGCGCGTTCGGGATGCCCCAGATGGAAGGTCGAGGCCAACAGCCCTCCCACCGCCAACGCATAGGCGATGATGTAGAAGACGAACGCAACGAATCCCGTTACCGCAGGTTGACCGAGACCCAGGAAGAACAGCAGGCCGAAGCCCAGACCGGAAAATGTGGTGAAGATGATGACGGAAGGGGCCGGATGCATCAGAGCTTCTCCAACGTCTTGTCGAGCCAGCCGAGAAAGCCCTTGGGGTCTTCGGCCACGGGGGCCAGCAGCGGGGCCAGAATGTCGATCTGCTGGTCAACTGTATCCTTGGCCCGGGGCGGCAGGTATTTGTTCACGGGTTTGGTACCCATTTCGGGCATCAGGTCCATCCCGTCGCGCTCGGCCACCAGTTTGCTGACATCGCTGTCCGGATCGCCCAGATCACCGAAATGTCGCGCACCGGCGGGGCAGGTGCGGACGCAGGAGGGGACCCGGTCTACCTCGGGCAGGTTTTCGTTGTAGATGCGGTCGACACAGAGGGTGCATTTCTTCATCACCCCTTCGGCCATATCCATCTCGCGTGCGCCATAGGGGCAGGACCATGCGCATAGCCCGCAGCCGATGCAGTCGCTTTCGTTGACCAGCACGATCCCATCCTCGACCCGTTTGTAGCTGGCCCCGGTTGGGCAGACGGTGACGCAGGGTGCATCCTCGCAATGCAGGCAGGATTTGGGGAAGTGGATGAGTTGCGCGGGGCCTTCCGTGGGCTGTACCTCATAGGAATGAACGCGGTTCAGGAAGGTGCCGGAGGGGTCGGCTCCGTACGCGTCCTGATCCGAGAGCGGCGCGCCGTAGTTTTCCGTGTTCCAGCCTTTGCACGAGATTACGCAGGCATGGCAGCCGACGCAGGTGTCGAGGTCGATAACCAGACCCATTTTGCGCTCGGTGGAGTGGGGGAGCTGGGTCATGTCAATGTGCCTTCGCGTGCTTGGAGAGGGCAGGAGCGAGGGGCCAGCCCCTCGCGCTCCCCGGGATATTTATGGCCAGATGAAGGGTGGATCCGGCTCATTTGCCGACCTTCCATGCCAGGTCTTTCGGGCCGGTCCCGACGGGGGATTCGATCGGGGCGAATTCTGGCTGGCTTTGGGCGTCTGTCGGGGGGGTGGTTTTTTCGATTTTGACCTTCAGATCGAACCAAGCGGCCTGACCCGTTATCGGGTCCGAGTTTGCCCAACGCATACCGTCGCCTTTAGGCGGCAGCAGTTCGTGGATCAGGTGGTTCAGCAGGAAGCCTTTGGTGGCCTCGGGTGCGTCTTCCTGCAAGGCCCACGCGCCTTTGCGTTTGCCGATCGCGTTCCATGTCCAGACGGTGTTTTCGTTCAGGGCGGCCATTTCCATGACCGGGACGGTGATCTCGCTGTGTGGGGAAGTGACCTTGGCCCAGTCGCCGTCTTGCAGGTTGTGCTCGCGCATCAGTTTGGTCGGCACGTAGAGCGGGTTGCGCCCGTGCAGTTGCCTCAGCCATGCGTTCTGTGTGCCCCAGCTGTGATACATCGCCATCGGGCGCTGGGTCAGGGCGTTGACGGTGAAGCCCTCATTGCCCTGCTGGTCGGTCTCGTACCAGATGGGCAGCGGGTCCATCGTGTCTTTGAGGCGCTGGCGCAGGTGGTCTGGGGGCTGGTTCGGTCCGTGTCCTTCGGCGGCCAGTTGGAACTTGCGCATTGGTTCGGAGTAGAGCTGGAACAGGTAGGGTTGCGGGCTGTCGTAAATGCCCATGCTAACGGCCCAGTCCTGATAAGCCGAGTTCCATGGCTTGTAGTAATCTGCACCTTCGGGGATATGCGCAACGTAGAAGCCACCGTTTTCGATATAGCGGTTCAACTGGTCCGGGTTGACCTCTCCCCGTCCTTCTTTGGAGCCGTCCGCGCCCCGGAACCCGGCCAGAGGGCCGATGCCCGGCTTGCGCTGGTGATTGACGATATAGTCGGCGTAGTCCTTCCACTTGGGTGTGCCGTCTTCGTTGGTGAAGCCCGGCAGGCTCATGCGGTTGGCGAGTTGGATCAGAACCGACTGGAACCCGCGCACGTCGCGGTCGGGTTCGACAACTGGCCAGCGAATGGCATCAGCGGCGGCGTCGGCTTCGCAGATCGGGCGATCGAGCAGCGAGATGCAGTCGTGGCGTTCCAGATAGGTGGTGTCGGGCAGGATCAGGTCGGCATAAGCGACCATTTCCGAGGAATAGGCATCCGAGTAGATGATCTTTGGGATGACGTATTTGCCGTCTTCGGTCTTGGCCGACAGCATCTCCATCACACCTTTGGTGTTCATGGAGGAGTTCCACGACATATTCGCCATATACATGAACAGCGTGTCGACCTTGTAGGGATCACCGGCGGCGGCGTTCGAGATCACCATATGCATCAGCCCGTGGGCGGACATCGGGTTTTCCCACGTAAAGGCCTTGTCGATGCGCTGGGCGGTGCCGTCTTCGTTCAGCAGCAGGTCCTCGGGGCCGCGCGGGAAGCCGAGGTGAGGGCCTTCCAGCGGGCGGCCCGGGCGGCGGTCGCCGTGCGGGGTGGGGTGCGCCTCGACGGGTTTGGGGTAGGGTGGTTTGAAGCGGAAGCCGCCGGGGACCTCGACCGTGCCCAGCAGGATTTGCAGTACGTGCAGCGCGCGGCAGGTCTGGAAGCCGTTGGCATGAGCCGAGATGCCGCGCATGGCGTGGAAGCTGACGGGGCGGCCTGTCATCTTGGCGTGTTTTTCGCCCCGGAAGTCGGTCCATTCCTGGTCGAGCTCGATGGCTTCGTCAAAGGCCACGCGGGCGATTTCGGCGGCGATGGCGCGGATTTTTTGGGCTGGGACGCCGCAGCGCTCGGCCACGTTTTCGGGGGCGTGATCGTCGGACAGGTATTTCTCGGCCATCAGGTGAAAGACCGGCCGGTGGGTGACGCCGTCTTTGTCGTAGGTGGCCGACAGGTCCGGGCGCACGCCGGGTTTGTCGAAGGCGGTCGGTTCGCCCGTCACGCGGTCGATCACCAGCGGCTTGCCGTCGTCGTCGCGCAGGAACAGGCCCTTTTCCGGGCCTTCGCTGGCATTCACCAGAACCGGCGCGTTGGTGTAACGGCTGAGATAGTCGAGGTCGATCTTGCCCGCCTTCATCAGCACATGGATCAGCGACAGGATGAACAGCCCGTCGGTGCCCGGCGTGATCCCGACCCAATCATCAGCCACGGCGTTATAGCCCGAGCGGATGGGGTTCACCCCGATCACCCGCGCGCCGCGCGCCTTGATCTTGCCGATGCCCATCTTGATCGGGTTGCTGTCGTGGTCCTCGGCCACACCGAACAGCATGAACAGCTTGGTGTGGTCCCAATCGGGCTGGCCGAATTCCCAGAAGGCTCCGCCCATTGTGTAGATGCCGCCCGCTGCCATGTTGACGGAACAGAACCCGCCATGGGCTGCATAGTTGGGCGTGCCGAAATTTTGTGCCCAGAAGCTGGTGAAGCTCTGGCTCTGATCCCGCCCGGTGAAAAAGGCCAGCTTGTGCGGCGCAGTCTCGTGCAATTCGTTCAGCCAGCCGACGGCGGTGCTGATCGCCTCGTCCCATTCGATCTCGCGGAATTCTCCGGACCCGCGCGGGCCCACCCGGCGCAACGGTTTGCGCAGGCGCGCAGGCGCGTTTACCTGCATAATCCCGGCGGAGCCTTTGGCGCAGAGTACACCCTTGTTCACAGGGTGATCGCGGTTCCCTTCGATATAGGCGACCTTGCCATCTTTCATATGCACGTTGATGCCGCAGCGACAGGCGCACATGTAGCATGTGGTGCGCCGGATCTCGTCCGAAACCTTGGGCGACAGGTCGATCCTGGGCTGCTGCGTCACGTCAAATCTCTCCCCTGTGGCCGGTCGTTTTGAGACCTGAACCTGCGGGCCATTCTTGAGAGTTATGGGGCCGGGCTCAAGCGTTTCATTACTGGTCAGACGGTTTTCCGGTTTTTTCGAAACTAAGATATGAGGGGCGGACCCAATGGGCCCGGCCAAACCATTGCATTACTGCGGGCGCATGTCAGCGGCGTCGATGCCTGCCACTTCGACTGGCTTCTTCATCGCGTCGCGGCGGAAGGGTTCACCCAGTTCCTGGTTGATCATGGCTTCGATCAGGGTGGTGATGCCGTTCTTCTGGTCCTCGACCGCCTGCGCCAGCGCCGCTGTCAACTCGTCCATGGTGCGCGCGACCACGCCTTTCAGGCCGCAGGCCTGCGCGATGCCAGCGTAAGAGACCTGCGTGTCCAGTTCGGTGCCGACGAAATTGTCGTCATACCACAGGGTCGAGTTCCGTTTCTCAGCACCCCACTGATAGTTGCGGAACACCACCTGCGTGATGGCGGGCCATTCCTCGCGGCCGATTGCGGTCAGTTCGGTGACTGCAATGCCAAACGCCCCATCGCCCGAGAATCCAACAACCGGCGTATCTGGGCAGCCGATCTTGGCGCCGATCACAGAGGGCAGGCCATAGCCACAAGGGCCAAACAGGCCAGGGGCCAGATATTTGCGGCCCTCTTCGAAGGACGGATAGGCGTTGCCGATGGCGCAGTTATTGCCGATATCGGAACTGATGATCGCTTCTTTCGGCAAGGCCGCCTGAATGGCGCGCCACGCTTTGCGAGGGCTCAGCCAGTCGGGCTTGGCCGAACGGGCGCGTTCGTTCCAGGTGGTGCCGGGATCGTCCTCTTCGTGATCCATCGAGGACAGTTCCTGCGCCCAAGCCGATTTGGTGGTGGCGATCAGGTCTTTGCGGGCCTGACGGCCTTCGTCACCAGCGGTGCCCGAGAGTTTCTGCAGCAAGGTGTCGGCAACCTTTTTGGCATCGCCTACGATACCGACGGTAACCGGCTTGGTGAGGCCAATCCGCTCGGGTTTGACGTCAACCTGAATGATCTTCGCCCCAGTTGGCCAATAGTCGATGCCATAGCCGGGCAGGGTTGAGAACGGGTTAAGGCGCGTGCCCAAAGCCAGCACTACGTCGGCCTGCGCAATCAGCTGCATCCCGGCCTTGGACCCGTTATAGCCTAGCGGCCCCGCATGCAGCGGGTGCGAGCCGGGGAAGGCGTCGTTGTGCTGATAGCCGCAGCAGACCGGTGCATCCAGACGCTCGGCCAGAGCGACAGTTGACGGGATCGCACCCGACAGAACCACGCCTGCACCGTTCAGGATCACCGGGAAACGGGCGTTCGACAACAGTTCGGCGGCCTGATCCAGCGCGGCCTCGCCACCCGAGGGCAGTTCGAAATCGACGATGCGGGGCAGTTCGATATCCACCACCTGCGTGAAGTAATCACGCGGCACGTTGATCTGGGCTGGCGCGCTGTAGCGCTTGGCGTTCTGGATCACGCGGCTGAGCACCTCGGCCATGCGCGAGGGGTCGCGGACCTCTTCCTGATAGCAGACGCAATCGGCGAACATATTCATCTGCTCGATTTCCTGAAACCCACCCTGACCCACGGTCTTGTTCGCGGCCTGCGGCGTCACCAGCAGCAGCGGCGTGTGGTTCCAATACGCGGTCTTCACGGCGGTCACGAAGTTCGAGATACCGGGCCCGTTCTGCGCGATCATCATCGACATCTTGCCGGTGGCGCGGGTGTAGCCATCCGCCATCATCCCGCCCGATCCCTCATGCGCGCAGTCCCAGAAGGTGATGCCTGCCTTGGGGAAGATATCGGAAATCGGCATGAAGGCCGACCCGATGATGCCGAACGCATGTTCGATCCCGTGCATTTGCAGCGTTTTCACGAAGGCTTCTTCGGTGGTCATTTTCATCTGCATGTTCTCCGATCAAGGATGGCTGGAACGGGGTCTGTCGCCCCTGTTTTCCGGTTGGTTTTGACCCAAGGGTGCTTATGGCGATAGGGCCAGAACCGCGGGCGGGATAGGTCCAGTCGCCTCATGCCTGCCCAATGGCTTCGGCGATTCGTGCAATTCCCGGCTCGATCCGGTCGGGCGCGATCGAGGAATAGCCGAGGCGGTAATAGTTCTTAGGTCGGTTGGGGCCAGAAAAGAAGGGCTCTCCGGGTTCGATATGCACACTTTTGCCCTGCAGGTCCCGCGCCAGTTGGGCCGTGTTTACATGCGCCGGGGCCTGCATCCAGATCGACGAGCCGCCCAGCATGCCGCGCCCTGCGACCGTCAGGCCGGACTGGCGGATCGCCTCATCAATGGCCTCGCGCCGGTGCTGCAGGGCCTTGGACATGCGCCTGATCTGTGCATCGTAATGTCCCAGCGACAGGAAATACGCCGCCGTGCGCTGCACATGACCGGGCGGGTGGCGCAGAACCAGAGACCGCAGGGCCCGCGCCTCGCGAATGAAGCTTTCGGACCCGACCATGTAGCCCAGCCGCAGCCCCGGAAACAGCGATTTCGAGAAGCTGCCGACGTAGATCACCCGCCCGTCCGTATCCAAGGACCGCAGCGCGGGCGAGGGGGCACCCAGAAAGGACATCTCGAACTCATAGTCATCCTCGACGATCATCGCATTCAGCTCGCGCGCGCGGTGCAGCAGCGCGCGGCGGCGATCGATCGGCATGGTGGCTGTGGTGGGACACTGATGGCTGGGGGTGGTGAAGATCACATCGGTGTCGTCGGGGATCGCATCGGGCGGCAGGCCGTCGCGGTCAACCTTCAGGGGGGCGAGTTTGCACTCGGAGTGGACCAGCAGATCGCGCAAGGCATAGTAACAGGGGTCCTCGATGGCCGCTTTGCGATCCCGGTTGAGCAGCACTCGTGAGGCCAGCCACAGGGCATTTTGCGCCCCCAGCGTGATGAGTATCTCTTGGGGTCGTGCGGTGATCCCGCGCCGGGGCAGGGTGTGGCGCGCGATGAACTCGATCAACAGGGGGTCGTCGCGGTCCACATAGTCTCCGGTCAGTGTATCAAAATCCTTATGGCCCAAAGCTCGCACCGCGCAGAGGCGCCAGTTGGCATGGTCGAACAGATCCCGGTCGGCCTGACCGTAGATAAAGGGGTAGCGGAACTCGCGCCAGTTGCTGGGTTTTTGCAGAAAATCCCCGCCTGAGAACTTCCGTGCCAGCGCGATGTCCCAATCCACGGCATCGGTATCGTGCCGCGTTGGCGTGTAAGTTGGAGGCACGGGAGCATTCTCGGAAACATAGTAGCCCGAGCGGCCCCTGGCGGTGAGATAGTCGCTTGCAAGCAACTCGGTATAGGCCAGCGTGACGGTGATCCGGCTGACCCCCAGATGCGCCGCCAGTTTGCGGGACGAGGGCAGCTTCTCGCCCGTATGAAAACGGCCCGACAGGATGCCCTCGGCAATCATCTGTTGGATCTGCGCCTGCAGCGTGCCCTGCCCGTTGCGTTCCAGAAAGAAGGTGTCGACCGAGATGCCCATGGAATGGTTATAGATTGGACCTAAGGTGCGGGCAATCTGGACTTATTCGCGCGCGATTGACATGCATCCCTGAAAGAACTAAATAACCAGAAATATAGTTTAATGGAGATGGCAAATGTGGGAATCAGCCGCTGCCGGGTTTTCGGCCATGGGGTCCGAGGCCCGGCTGAAGGTCCTCAAGACGCTGGTCCGCGCCGGTCAAACAGGGCTCACCGTCGGAGAGATTCAGAATCGCACGGGCATCGCGCCGTCGACGCTGGCGCATCACCTGCGGTTTCTGGCCGCTGGTGGCGTGGTCGAGCAGGAAAAGGTTGGGCGCAGCACCATCAATCGGGCGTGTTTCGACGAACTTAGAAACCTCGCGCAGTTCATCCTCAGCGAATGCTGCGTAGACGAAGTGGGGAAGGCCGCGAACGATGGCTGAACTGACACAGAATCCCAAGCCACTGGGGCGGAACGTCGTTAACCTAATCAAGACGCCTTGGGCGCTGATCGTCGCCCTGTTGATCGCCGTCGCGCTGCTTGATCCCGACAACTGGGTCGAGGTCGTGATATTCGCAGGCAAGGCACTGGCGCACACGGGTCAATACATCCTGTTTGCGGTGCTGCTGTTGTCTTACCTCAAGGCCACCGGGGCCGAGGTTATGGTGGCCCGTGCGTTTGAAGGGCGCGAAACGCGGATGATCTTTCTCGCTGCACTGTTTGGCGGGCTGGCCCCGTTCTGTTCCTGCGAGGTGATCCCGTTCATCGCCGGGCTTCTGGCGCTGGGCGCACCCTTGTCTGCGGTCATGGCGTTCTGGCTCAGCTCGCCTCTGATCGACCCGCCGACCCTGTTGATCACCGCAGGCGCGCTGGGCTGGCCCTTTGCCATCGGCAAGGCGGTTGCCGCCGTCGCGCTGGGGCTGTTCGGAGGCTTTGCGGTCCGCGCCCTGATGCGCGGCGGCGCGTTCGCCCAGCCCTTGCGCGAATACAAGCCCGCGGGTTGCTGCGGCTGCGGTCCAAAGAAAGACGACAAACCGGTCTGGAAATTCTGGCAGGAGCCCGAACGCCGGGTCCGCTTCCGGTCGGAATTCGTCCATAACGGCCTGTTTCTGCTGAAATGGCTGGCGCTGGCTTACGTGCTTGAGGCGCTGCTGGTCAGCTATGTCCCCGCCGACCTGATCGCCCGCGTCGTGGGCGGCGAGGGCGTACTGCCCATTGTCACCGCCGCGCTGGTCGGGATGCCTGCCTACCTGAACTCTTACGTCGCGCCACCGCTTTTGGCGGGGCTGATGGAGCAGGGGATGACCGCAGGCGCTGCGATGGCCTTCATGGTGGCCGGGGCCGTCAGTTCGATCCCGGCGATGGCGGCGGTCTGGTCGCTCGTTAAACCGCGCGTCTTTGCCACCTATCTGGGCCTCGGCATCAGCGGAGCCATCATTGCGGGCATTCTGTTTCAGATGATCTGAAGTAAAAACCGCTCGGTGTATCCACTGGGCGGTTTTGCTCGTCAGCTTGCCTCGCAATAGCGAGGCAGTTTGAATCGGTATCGGGGCTCTCCGCTTTCGACGAACACACGTTTTTCGATGCAGGCGTTATCACCGACGGTTTGCGAAACCCGCCCCTCGGTCGAGGTGATCGACGTCGCTGACCCATCGGGCAATCGTACCGATGCGATGACACCGTTCTTGAGATCCCCGTTGATCGGTGTCGCCGACAACACCGGTACCGTCATGAACGAATGGTGTTCGTGATCGCCACTGTCGTTCAACACCAGAAGGGCTGCAGCGACAGCGACCACGCCGACACCGCCCAGTATGGCCAATCCCCTGGTTTTGACGAACGCGTAGATCGAGACGGCACGGTGTGGACCAAAAACTGCGGATAGAAAACTCAGCATTTCATCCCCCAAAGAAAAAGGCCCCAACCCTGCGCGGTCAGGGCCATCCGCGCATCAGGGGCGCAGATCATCCTCGTCTTCGTCATCGCCGCCGCCTTTGGGCAGATTGAAGAAGCTGTCGGCGTCGACAATGGCATCATCATCGTCTTTCTCGTCCGGCTCGTCCGACAACGAGAAGGTTTCAAGCCCTTCAATCGCGGTCGGGATTTTGGGCGCCGAGTCCATCTCCAGCGACTGCTCGGTGGAGACCAGTTTGCGGCGCTCATCATCGCTCATCACACCGCCTTCGGCCGCTTTCTTGGCAGCCGCCTTCTGTACGATCGCGTCCAATTCGGACTGTTTGCACAGGCCCAGAGCAACCGGGTCGATGGGCTGCATGTTGGCGATGTTCCAGTGCGTGCGTTCACGGATCGACTGGATCGTCGGCTTGGTGGTGCCGACCAGCTTGGCAATCTGACCATCGCTGAGTTCCGGGTGGAACTTGACCAGCCACAGGATCGAGTTCGGGCGGTCCTGACGTTTGGACAGCGGGGTGTAACGCGGGCCGCGGCGCTTTTCCTCGCCCGAGGCTGCGGGATTGAACTTGAGCTTCAGCTTGTGCAGCGGGTTATTCTGCGCCGTGTCGATTTCTTCCTGCGTCAGCTGGTTGTTGGCAATCGGATCAAAGCCTTTGACGCCGGCGGCCACATCGCCATCCGCGATGCCCTGCACTTCCAATTCGTGCATGCCTACGAAATCCGCGATCTGCTTGAAGCTGATCGTGGTGTTGTCCACCAGCCATACGGCGGTTGCTTTGGCCATCAGGGGTTTTGCCATCAGCCCGTCTCCTATAAATACATCTGTCCCGTCGCCGGAATTCGGCGGCCCCGTGATCTTGGGGCAGGTTTCCGTTGTCGGGGAACTTGGGGTTTATATAGTCGGGTCAGGGTAAGAAGGAAAGAGGCGAATGCGCCAAGGGATTCAGGGGCTGATTTTATGGGCGCTGAGCGCCGTGGCGGCGCTGGCCGAGGGCGAGACGGCAGGGGAATTTGACTACTATGTCCTGTCGCTCAGCTGGTCGCCCAACTGGTGCGCCCGCGAGGGTGACGCCCGCGGGTCGGACCAATGCGACGCGCGACACGATCACGGGTGGATATTGCACGGGCTCTGGCCGCAATTCCACCAGGGCTGGCCCTCTTATTGCCGAACGCCCGAGGGTCCGCCCTCGCGGGCGATGACGCGGGATATGGAGGATATTCAGGGCAGTTCCGGTCTGGCGTGGCATCAGTGGAAGAAGCACGGAACCTGCTCGGGGCTCTCGGCGGCGGGCTATTATGCGCTATCGCGGCAGGCATACGAGGCCTTTGTTCGTCCCGAGGTCTTCCGCAAGCTTGAAGCTTCGGTCAAACTGCCTGCTTCGGTGGTCGAAGAGGCATTTCTGAACGCCAACCCCGTGCTTGAGCCAGACATGGTCACTGTGACCTGCAAACGGGGCTATATCGAAGAGGTCCGCCTGTGCCTGTCCCGCGAGCTGGACCCGGTACCCTGTGGCCGCGATGTGATCCTCGATTGCAGTGCCACGGATGCGCTGTTCGATCCGATTCGCTAGAGCTTTCGGTTCTGACAGTCCCGCGCGTATTCCAGTGCCTTGGCGGTCCCTTTCAGGTCAATCGCCATGACTGTTTCGCCTGCCGGGTTATAGACAGTCAGGGTCTTGTTCTGGGCGATGGCGTTGACAAAACTGCGGTCGGTGAAAAAGACCGTTGCACCGGGCACGTTACGTTCATTGAATCCGACAGCGGTGGCATCGTAACTCTTGCCATCGAGTTCGAACCGGATTGGATAGCTTTCACCCTGTTTGATGTTGCCCCAGGCCTTGTTGTAAACGGCGAAATACCCGCGATTGTCCAAGGCGTCATAGCCTAAGCGCACCACAGAAAGATCCTCATACACCGTCTGGATCAGGCACCCATTGCCAAGTGCAGGGTCCATCATGATGTTCCAGCCTTCGATGTAGCCTTTGTCGACGAGACTCTGAGCGAAAGAGGCCGTAGCGGTGAAAGCGGCGAGGGTAAGGGCGAGAAGGCGGGTCATGGGCGATGTCCTTGGAAGTCCGATTTGGTGATGATGCTACTCGGAAGCAGACCTGACTGAAACGGTGAATCTGGTAGAGGGATTTGGTTGGGCTCTCGTCCTGTGCTATCGCTCTACTGCGGGAGCGCGCTTTGGATATTGGAGCTTTCGTTTGCGGTAGAGCGCCATGAATTCACCAGAGATGAAGAAACTGCCACCCAGATACTTCGCCCGCCAAAGGCGGATTCACGGCACCCCAAATAGCGTAAGTCATTCATTTCTCTGAATTGCTTCAGCTTGAATCGTCTTTGAAAATGCTTGAACCGCCGCAAATTGTGATAAGAGCATCATAGCTCTTTCCGCGCCCTCAGTGCTGCTGTAATTGTCCCGTCATCCAAGTAGTCCAACTCTCCACCAATCGGTACACCCTGCGCCAAGGAAGTCAGGCGGACCTGCCCTTCGAGCTGATCGGCGATGTAGTGCGCTGTGGTCTGGCCATCTACGGTGGCGTTTAAGGCCAGAATGATCTCGGTGACGCCTTCGGCCACCACCCGGTCTTTGAGGCGGGGTATGCGCAGCTCGTCCGGGCCGACGCCGTCCAGCGCCGACAGGGTGCCGCCCAGCACGTGATAGCGGCCTTTGAACACGCCTGCGCGTTCCATCGCCCAGAGGTCGGCGACGTCTTCGACGACGCAAAGCTCTCCGGTCGCGCGGGCTTCATCGCTGCAGATGTCACAGATGTCGGTGGTGCCTACATTGCCGCAGTTCAGGCACTCGCGCGCCGTGATGGCGACCTGCTGCATGGCGTCCGACAGGGGCGTTAGCAGCAGCGCACGTTTGCGGATCAGGTGCAGCACCGCGCGGCGGGCCGAGCGGGGGCCGAGGCCGGGCAGCTTGGCCATCAGGTCGATCAGGTTGTCGATTTCGCTGTTCGAACTCACGGCCTGTCCTGCGTGGTGCCCGAGGGAGCCTCCGGCGGGAGTATTTTTAAAAAGATGAAGATCAGAACGGCAGTTTGATATCTGCCGGCAGGCCCATGCTTTCGGTCAGTTTCGCCATCTCTTCCTGTGAACGTTCCGCGGCTTTGGTCTGTGCGTCCTTGATTGCGGCCAGGATCAGGTCTTCGACTACTTCCTTGTCGTCGCCATTGAAGATCGACGGATCGATATCAAGGCCTTTGAGCTCGCCTTTGGCTGTGGCTGTGGCTTTGACAAGGCCCGCGCCGGATTCGCCGACGACCATCAGATTGTTCAATTCCTCCTGCATCTGGGCCATTTTTGTCTGAAGGTCCTGTGCGGATTTCATCATCTTGGCCATGTCGCCCAGACCGCCTAGTCCTTTGAGCATCGAGATTTCTCCTGTAAGTCCGTTTGAAGCCTAAATACGGGTGGCATCACTGTGACACAAGGGCCGAGGGCACTCCGGTCCATTGTCAATGTCTTTGACAGACCTTTCCTTTGGTTGGGCCCGGCAGCGCGGGCAAAGCTCGCGCTGCCGGGCCCAAGGCCGCTCAGGGGTATCGGCGCAGCCGATGGCACGTGGCGGGCGCGGGAGGGCTTGCGCAATTGATCAATCCTCCTCGAACGGGTCCCATTCGTCCTCGACCTCGGGCAGGGCTTCGGTTTCGACCTGAGCTGCGCGTTGCTCGGGCGTTTCGATGCTTTTGATCCGGGCCTTGGGAAACTGGGCGAGTACCGCCTGTACCAGAGGATGCTTGTGCGCCTCGGCTTTCAACGCCTCTTCAGCGGCGTTTTCCTTTTCATAGATGGTCTCGGCACCACCCTCATTGACCACTGTCACGGCCCAGCGATTGCCAGTCCAGCGTTGCAGCGCGCTGCCAAGGCGCTGCGCCAGTTGGGGCGAGGCGCGTTCGGTGGGTTCGAACTCGATCCGTCCGGGCTGGTAGGCCACCAGCCGCAGAGAGCCCTTGACCTCATCCAGCAGCAGGCCATCGCGGTTGGCGCGGATCAGTTCGACCACATGGTCGAAGGTCGGATAACGGGCCAGCGCTGTCTGTTGGTCCTGTGCCAAAGCCGCGGTCGGCGCACCCGCTCCGCCGCGCGCGGGTGCCGCGTAGGCGGGCGTAACCGGGGCCTGCGCGCGCGTTGTGGCCTGAGAGGGTGCGGGCAGGCCGCCTCCGGGGCCGCCATTGGGCGGTGGTGGGGCATCCTGCAGGCGTTTGATCAGCTCTTCCGGGCTGGGCAGGTCGGCCACATGGGTCAGGCGTATAACGGCCATCTCGGCGGCCATCATGGCGTTGGGCGCGGCTGAGACCTCTTCCAGCGCTTTCAGCAGCATCTGCCACATGCGGGTCAGGACGCGCATCGGCAGGGCCTCGGCCATTTGCTGGCCCCGGGCGCGTTCGTCGGGGGAAACGGTTGGATCCTCGGCGGCGTCGGGCGTGATTTTCACCACCGAGACCCAATGCGTGATCTCGGCAAGGTCGCGCAGCACGGCCAGCGGATCGGCCCCTTCGGCGTATTGGGCGCTGAGTTCGGTCAGGGCCCCCGCCGCGTCGCCGCGCAGGATCATGTCGATCAGGTCCAGCACCCGGCCCCGGTCGGCCAGACCCAGCATCGCACGCACCTGATCGGCGCTGGTCTCGCCCGCGCCATGGGATATGGCCTGGTCCAGCAGCGAGGTCGCATCGCGGGCCGAGCCTTCAGCGGCGCGGGTGATCAACGCAAGCGCATCCTCGGCGATTTGGGCCGCTTCGGCGTCGGCGATCTTGCGCAGCAGGCCGATCATGTCCTCGGGCTCGATCCGGCGCAGATCGAAGCGCTGGCAGCGCGACAGCACCGTCACGGGAACCTTGCGGATCTCGGTGGTGGCAAAGATGAATTTCACATGTTCGGGCGGTTCCTCAAGCGTCTTGAGCAGCGCGTTGAAGGCGCTGGTCGAGAGCATGTGGACCTCGTCGATGATATAGATCTTGTAACGGGCCGAGGCGGCGCGATAGCGCACGCTGTCGATGATCTCGCGGATATCATTCACGCCGGTGCGGCTGGCGGCGTCCATCTCCATCACATCGACATGGCGGCCTTCCATGATGGCCATGCAATGTTCGCACTGGCCACAAGGTTCGGTCGTGGGTTTGCCTTCGCCATCCGGTCCGATGCAGTTCATGCCTTTGGCGATGATCCGCGCGGTGGTGGTTTTGCCGGTGCCGCGAATGCCGGTCATGATGAAGGCTTGGGCGATCCGGTCCGCCTCGAACGCGTTTTTCAGCGTGCGCACCATGGCGTCCTGACCAACCAGATCGGCAAAGGTTTCCGGGCGGTATTTTCGGGCAAGCACCTGATAGGCGGGGCTGGGCGTGTCGGTCATGTCTGCTTTCGCGGATTCGAGTTCTGCCGCAGCGTAGAGGCCGCCGCCGCCCGCGTCCACCGCCCGCCTTCATGATTTTCGTTTTGGAAAGCCGGGCCACGCGGTTAAGATCGGACACTTGAAGACAGTAGAAAGATCTTATGATCAACGTTTCGGGGGGAACGTAGAATGTCTGAGATGGTTATCCACGCACTTCAGGTTGGCGGAGGAACGCTTGCGCTGACATCCATGCCGGGTCGGGGGGGCGATTATCAGAGTGATCTTGATGCCGTGGCCGATTGGAAACCCGGCCTGATCCTGTCAATGGCGACCGAAGTCGAGATGATACTCGATGGCGCAAGAGATTTCGGGATCGACGTGCGAAGCCGCGCCTGCCGCTGGGTGCATTTACCGGTCGAGGATTATGGCACGCCATCGCCCGAGGTCGACGAACGCTGGGTCGAGGTCAGCGCCGCAGCGCGTCATGCGCTGTCCGGCGGTGGGCGGATTCTGGTTCACTGCAGGGGCGGCTGCGGTCGCTCTGGCATGATCGTATTGCGTTTGATGATAGAATGCGGAGAGCATCCTGATGCGGCGTTGCAGCGGTTGCGCGCGTTGCGGCCCTGTGCCGTAGAAACCGATGCGCAGATGGAATGGGCGATTGCGCCCGCCGGCATTCTGGCGGCGGGCTGAAGATCAAGCCGAAGGGCGGCAGTCGGGTTGCATCGGTGCGCCCCGAGATAGCGTCAACGCTTCGAGCATCGCGCAAGGCGGTGTGGACAGGATATCCGTCGACAAGGCTGCGGTCTCGGAGCCGAACAACAGGTCTGCATAGCTGTCCAGTTGCTCGATGGCCTGGTCTGATCCGGCTCCGCAGAATACTCTGATTTCGTCCGCGCGGGCGCGAAAACGGGCGGTGCACCCGTCAGCGCAGTGCGTCAGTTCACTGCTGCCCTGAATCTCGAAATCTGCAGTTGTTGCCGGCGCAGCCTCGGTCATCGAATTGGCCAGTGCCCGTGCGATTCGCGCCAAAGCCGGACAGGTTTTCCCCGTCCTTTGGCAAATTGTTGCCGAGAACTGGTGGGTTCCGGTCTTCCATATCATACTGCGCCCTCCGCGCGTGGGGCTGAGGGCGTGAAACAGGTTGGACGGCGCTTTGCTGTCAGGACCTGCCCGGACACCCCGCCCGAGTTTCAGTTTCTGTTCCGATGGCAGGTCTCCTGACTTGCGGGTCATCGCTTTGCCGACCTTCCCAGCCTTTCGGCCAGTGGCATTTCGGCATTGCTCACCGCTTACAGTTGCGGGGGCAGTCGCGGATTTGGTCCATTCCGGTTATCGCCGGGCAGGGCCGCACCGTGTTCCCTTTTCATCCCGGCCTTGGTCAAAGGCGCGGGAACCATCACCGCATCGCTAGCGGTTGGGCGGGCTTCGAGTCAAGCGAATTGGCGGGCGGGGCCTTCCAGCGGTCCCGCCACGTCAATCTTGACTCTGCGGTGACGAAATGAACTGATCGGTTCAGATTGTGCCAGAGGACCCAATGTTAGATGCGCAGCAGACCGTGATGACGGAAGATTTCCGGTTCCCCTCCGGCCCTGCGATGCTGTCGGCGCGGCTCTACCGGCCCGCGTCAGAGCCGGAAACGGTCGTCGTGATCAACAATGCGACCGGGGTGCCGCGTGACTATTATCAGCATTTCGCCCGCTGGTTGGTGGCTGAGCATGGCATGGCTTGCCTGACCTATGACTATCGCGATTTTGGCCAGTCCCTGACCGGGCCGCAGAAGGCGTCGACGGTGACGATGGCGGATTGGGCGCTGATCGATATCCCGGCCGCGCGCACTGAGATGCGGCGGCGGTTTCCGCAAGCAAAACTCTGGAGCATTGGCCATTCGCTGGGTGCGATGCTGGGGCCGGTGCAACCCGATATCGACCGTATTGACCGGATGATTTGTGTCTGTTCCGGGCTGGTGACGCTATCGGATCACCCGTGGCCCTATCGCGCGCTGGCTGCATTGTTCTGGTACGGTCACGCACCGGTAGCGGCGCGTGCGCTGGGCTATCTGCCGGGCAAGGCGCTGGGATTTGGCGAGGACCTGCCCGCTGGGGTTTATTGGCAATGGCGCAAATGGTGCACCGCGCCCGACAGCTATCTGCCCGAGATCGGACAGACCCTGCCCGCCGCGCGATGGTCCAACATAGGCGGTCCGGTTGATCTGTTTGCCTTCGAAGACGACCAGATGGTACCGCCCGAGGCGGTCTGGCGGCTCGCCGATCTCTACGGTCCCGCCGCGCGCCGTCATCTGCTGTCACCGCAAGAGTTCGGATTGTCCAAGGTCGGCCATATCGGTGTTTTCGCCCGGCGTAACGCTGCCGTCTGGCCCCGCCTGATCGCCTGATCAGACGAGGCCTGCCGGTCACAACCGCTTGCGCGATTTCTTCTCTTGCATGACACCGCGCACCATCTTGCCGAACGCTTTGTCGCGGGCACGAGACTGCGCGATGGTTTCCGAGTTGCGCTGATCTTCCCGCCGCAGCTTGCGCCACCGCTCCAGCCGTGAGGGATCGAGTGCCCCGTCGCGGATCGCGTCCTGCACGGCACAGCCGGGCTCTGCCTCGTGCTGGCAATCCGAGAACCGGCAGTTCTGGCTAAGCTCCATGAGGTCCGAGAACACCTCGTCCACGCCGTCCTGCGCGTCCAGCAACCGCAAGGCGCGCATGCCGGGCGTGTCGATCAGCCATCCGCCATTGCGCATGCGGTGCAGCGCGCGGGCGGTGGTGGTATGCCGGCCTCGCGCATCATCCTCACGAATGCCTGCGGTGGCCTGTGCCTGACCGGTCATAGCGTTGGCCAGCGTCGTCTTGCCGACGCCCGAAGACCCGACCAACGCACCGGTCTGGCCCTTTGGGCACCATGACAGAACCTGTTCGATCTCAACCGGATCCAGCGCATTGATCGCAAGCACCGTCAGAAACGGGTCGATGGCTTGGACCTGCTGCACATAGGTCTCGGGCGCATCCGATATGTCGGCCTTTGTCAGCACGATCACCGGATAGCTTCCGGCCTGATGGGCCAGCGCCAGATAACGCTCCAGCCGGGGCAGGCTGAAATCGGCGTTGCACGAGCTGACGATGAACAGCACATCGACGTTGGCAGCGATCAGTTGTGCCGAAGCTCCGGTGCCAGCCGCCCGGCGTTGCAGCAGGCTGCGCCGGTCCAACAGGTGCCGGACGCGGTTGTTGTCGTCCGCCAGCACCCAATCGCCGACTGCGTAGTTCCCGGTGGGGTGGTCCGGGCTCTGCAACTGGGTTTCGCCATCCGGGCTGAGGCCGATCAGCCGGTCCCGGTGAACGGCTACGATACGAAAGGGTTGGTGTGAGGGATCAGCCGCGTGTTGCGCGGCGAAATGAGAGGACCATCCGAGGTCCAATAAAGAAAGATACATTACTCTGCCTGTGATCAGAAACAGCGTGTCCGTCGGATGGCAATCGCGCACCCGCTGGTCATGTGTTCAGGCAGTCAGAAGATCGCTGTGGATCAGAACCGGGCTGCCCGAAGGGTTTTTGCTACAATCATAAAGCCCTCCTGCGGCTATGGGTTGGTTCAAGTGAGAGGCTGGACATCGACCCAAGCGGGACTCGTTGTGGCTGCTTCCTTCCGGACCTGACCAGGTTGGCGAGGCGCTCGCCCGCGCCAACCTCTCGCCCCCCATATAGGCGCGCCGCGTGGCCTTGGCAACCCGTCAGAGCGTCAGTTGAACGGGCAGAAACCCGTCGGCATCCAGGGGTAGGAGGCGTGGAGCGTATTCGGCCAGCTCGTCCAGATATGCCCGCGCGGCGGGGCCCGTCCGCAGAATTGCTTCGGTCCCGGTTGGCGCGGTCAACGTGAACGGACGCGGTGCCTGTTCCAAAAGATCTTTGGGGCATTTTCCAGATAGGTAGTCGCACAAAAGATCATGAATACGCAGCGCGGGCAGTGTGATCATCTGTACCTGATCAGCAAAGGGAAAATGCCCGCCACCGCTGGCGCGATAGTTATTGGTCGCGATGACAAAACTCTGATCGGCAGCGACTGGTTCACCGTTCACCGCAAGCGCTCGGATGCGCCGACGGGCCGGGTCGGTCAGCTGGCCCGAGCTGTCGAAGCGGGCCGGTTGCGTCGGATCAATCTGGTATGTTGCACCGTGCAGGACGTCAAAGTTAAACCCGGCCCGATCAGAATCGATCAGGTCCGCGGGTTCTTTTGTGGAAAGCTGGTTGAATACCCCTGCAGACATCTCCAGCCAATCGCGCAGCTGCGCCCCCGTCACACGGACCGCGCGCAGTTCATTGGGAAACACGTGCATATTGGCGACATGGCGGATCGAAATGTCGCCTGCCTGAACTTCGGTGTAGTACCCGGGGCCTGCACGGCCACCGAATTTTGCTGGTGCGGTCGCTGACAGAATGGGCAGACCCTCGCAGTCTGTCCCAACAAGGTAAGGGCGCACCGCAGCCACCTGTGCTGCTGCCATCAGCGCCAAACCCCGGTCCGGCGCACAGTACGAGAAATAGCTGTGCAGCGTTTGCGGCACCGACCCCACTGGTTTGGCAACCCGCTTGCGCGTTTCGGCATGACCTTCGGCGAAGAGTCGGGCGATCTCGACGTCTTCGGGTGTGAGCCCGGCGTCGGTCTTGATTGGAACGGCCTCGACCCGGCTGTCCACAACAGTCCAACCGCGCTGCTGCTCTTGCAAAAGCTCCAGATCGATGACGCCAAGATGCGAGCCGCCCCATCCCGGCATCACGACCGGTTTGCCATGTACCAAGCCCTTCTCGTGATCGACAAAAGGCAGTTCTGCATGCGCCTTGCCCGGCAAGGACAGATGCGTGTGACCTGCAACAATGACATCGATCCCATCCAGCGCGGCCAATGGGATCGTCGCGTTTTCAAGACCGACTTTCGATTTTGCGTCGTTCAACCCCGAATGCGCCAGCGCAACAACCAGATCACACCCTTCGCCCTCAAGGTCTGACACAGTCTGCCGGGCTGCGGACAAAATGTCGGTCACTTCGACCTGACCCTGAAGCATATGCGCTTCCCATTGCGCGGTTTGCGGTGGCACGAGCGACAGGACGCCGATCCGGATTGAAACCTCCTGCCCGTTGACGCTGACATGCCGATCCAGAACGAGATAGGGCAGCCACCCCTGCGGTCTATTGGTTGCGCGCATGTTGCTGCACACCAGGGGGCAGGCATTCTGCGCGGCGATGCGATTGACGAAATCCAGCCCGAAGCCGAAATCATGATTCCCCAGCCCCACCGCATCGTATCCCAGCGTGTTGAACGCAGCGGGCAGCGGGTGCGCGTCGGGCGTGGCCTCTGCCGCCCAGTCACCAAACGGGGTGCCCTGCAGCGCGTCCCCATTGTCGAACAACAGCGTCAGAACACCTGCGCGCCGGGCCGCTTTCTGCGCCGCCCGGATAAGGCTGGCAGTGCGCGTCAGGCCCGTGTTCGTGTCAGGGTGATCGGCGTAATAGTCGAATGGTGTCAAGTGCATGTGCAGGTCAGATGTCGCGAGTATCTGAAGCTTTGCGCGGGCATCCTGCCGTCGCCCAACGCGTTGCGATCTTGTCTTTGTCAAAACGTCTACTTCTGGCTGTCAATTTAACCCGGTATTCACCTAAAGAGGTACTTAGTGCAATTTCCGGGGCAGCGCTGCGGTCTTTCGGCGGCAGCATCAAAAATCTTTGTGTGGTGAATAGCCGTTGCACCAGCGGCAAAGACATGGCAGCCCTTTGCGCGGCACTTGGGAATGGCAGGCATGAAACGCGCAGAACAGGTTACATTTGGCGGCTCGGGGCTGAACCGGGCGGGGTTGTTGCGCGGGGATGCCGAAAGGCTGAGACAGGTATTCAACGATCCCCGCGCGCGATGCATTCTGGTGTGGCGTGGCAAACCGTTGGTGTTTGGTGCCGAACTGGACGGGCTTGCGCTGCTGCCGATGGATCATGCCATCCTACAGAACGGTCCGGGCGGCGTGATCGAGGAGCCTGTTTTTCTGGGTGTTGCCGAGGACGGTGTGCCGCTTTTTGCCGCGGACATTTCAGGCTGGAATGCGGAAGGGTTGGACCTGTCGGGCGTCGGCGGGTTCGTTGATCGCACGGTGCAACAGCATCCCGATCTGCCCGAGGGGTACGTTTTTGCCGAGTTGCGTCGGATCATGACCTGCCTCAGCCCGCGCGATGCCGAACTGGCAGCAACGGCCAAAGCAGTGATTGGCTGGCACGAGACGCATCGCTTCTGCGCCCGCTGCGGCGCGCCCAGCTTACTGTCGCAGGGTGGGTGGCAGCGCAGTTGCCCTGCCTGCGGCGGGCAACACTTCCCGCGTACCGATCCGGTTGTGATCATGTTGATCACGCATGGAAACTCGGTGCTGATGGGCCGGTCGCCCGGCTGGCCCGAGGGCATGTACTCTCTGCTGGCCGGTTTCGTCGAGCCGGGTGAGACGCTGGAGGCGGCCGTGCGGCGCGAGGTGATGGAAGAGGCAGGCGTGCCAGTCGGCGCGGTGCGCTATTTGGCCAGCCAGCCCTGGCCCTTCCCTGCATCGTTGATGTTTGGCTGTGCCGGAGAGGCATTGTCGCCCGAGATCCAGATTGATCCGGTCGAGATCGAAGATGCGATCTGGGTTGGCCGAACCGAGATGATGCAGGCTTTTGCAGGGGACCATCCGAAACTTTTGCCAGCCCGCAAAGGTGCGATAGCGCATTTTTTGCTGCAGCATTGGCTTGCGGACACATTGGACTAACAACAGACTGACGGCAAAGCGAGGCAAAGAAGAGGCGGAATGCAGTTTTCAGCGCAGGAAGATGTTGAAGCTCCGATCGACGCGGTGTTTGCCATGGTCGCTGATTTCGAACGTTTCGAGCGCATGGCATTGCGTCGCGGCGTCGAGGTGCGGCGAACAGCTGGCTCGGGCGCGCCCGAGGCGCAGACGGCATGGGAGACAGAGCTTAAGATTCGGGGCAAACCGCGACAGATTTCAGTTTTGCTGAGCGAATGCGCCCCACCCGCGCGGATGCGGTTTCAGGCCAGCAGCAAGGGCATGAACGGAGACACGATTGTCGAACTGCTTGCCTTGTCCCAGCGGCGCACGCGTTTGACCATTGAAACCTCTTTGAAGGCCAAGACGCTGCCCGCACGATTGCTGTTGCAATCCATGAAGCTGGGCCAGTCCAGGTTTCGCCGTCAGTTCCAGGCCCGCCTCAGCGATTTCGCGCGCGAGATGGAAGAACGCCACCGCCACGGGAACTGAGCAAAGCCGGGTCGGAGAAGACAATGGCAGTACAATCTCGGATCATTTTTCTTCACGGCGCGTCCAGCAGCGGGAAGTCCACACTCGCGCGCAAGTTGCAGCAAAATGCAGAGGTACCGTTGATACACCTGTCGATCGACCACGTGCGCGACTCGGGCAGTTTACCGATGCAAAGGTTTCAGGCTGGTGATTTCGACTGGGCCGCATGCCGAGCCGCTGTATTCGGTGGTTTTCATCAGTCCATTGCCGCGTATGCGAATGCTGGCAACAATCTGATTGTCGAGCACATTCTTGATACTCCGGGCTGGATTGACACGTTGAAACTAAGCCTAAAGCAGCATGATGTGCTTTTCGTTGCCGTTCATTGCCCGCTCGACGTCCTGAACGAAAGAGAGCGGGCGCGCGGCGACCGGGTCCTGGGCAGTGCCGAGCGAGATCAGAAAACCATACACATTGATCGGCTGTATGACCTTGAAATCGACGGAAGCGACAGCGCAGACATCAACACGCGGAAGGTTCTTGACGTGTGGCGGTCGGGTTTGCGCTGTTCAGAATTCTGTTGATGGTCTCTTTGCCGGCTATCCGCGCGGCTGTGCTGCCGGATACACGCCCAGAACTTCGACATTGGTCGTGAAATGCTCAAGTTCGTCCATGGCCAGCTGAACGTTGTGATCGTCCGGGTGTCCCACAATGTCCGCGTAGAACTGCGTGGCGGTAAAAGAGCCATCGACCATGTAGCTTTCCAGCTTGGTCATGTTGATGCCGTTGGTCGCGAAGCCTCCCATCGCTTTGTAGAGAGCGGCCGGAATGTTGCGGACCTGAAACACGAAGCTGGTGATCATGCCATGATCGCCGCGCCGTGAATGATCCTTTTCGCGTGACATGACCAGAAAGCGGGTGGTGTTGTCGCCCTGATCCTCGATGTGGCGCGCCAGTACATGCAGGCCATAGATCTCTCCGGCCAGTTCGCTCGCCAGCGCGGCTGAGTGGATATCAGCCGCCTCGGCGACTTCGCGCGCAGCGCGCGCGTTGTCGGGGCTGACGCGGCCGCGGATGTTATGTTGCTTCAGAAAACCGGCGCATTGCGGCAGCAGAACCAGATGGGAATGCGCCTCGGTGATGTCTTCAAGACTTGCACCCGGCACACCCAGCAGGTTGATGTGCACGCGGACAAAGGCTTCGTCGATGATGTGCAGCCCGCTGTGGGGCAACAGGCGATGGATATCCGCGACCCGCCCATAGGTGGTGTTTTCGACCGGCAACATGGCCAGATCAGCCGCGCCCGAGCGCACTGATTCGATCACATCTTCGAACGTTCGGCACGGCAGGGCGTCCATATCCGGGCGCGCGTTGCGGCAGGCCTCGTGGCTGTAGGCGCCGGGTTCCCCCTGAAATGCAATGCGTTTGGTCATTTGGTCGTTTCCATGCAGCAAGAATTTAGATCGGGCGTTTAGTCGCGGTGTCTATACCTTGCCTCTTGTCAGGGGAAGCCTTAGACACCCCCAAGACAGCTGAAATGGACTCGCGATCAAAATGTTCGACACGATGACAGTTACCAAGGCCGCAGCCGGCCTGTTTGGCACCTTCCTTGTGCTGCTTCTGGCGAAATGGGGGGCGGATATCCTCTATAGCTCCGACAGCCATCATGCCGAGGCCGCCTATATTATCGAAACCGAAAGCGCGGGCGAAAGCGCCGACGGAGAAGAGGTGGTATTCGCAGATCTGCTGGCAGCGGCCGATCCCGAAAAAGGCGCGCGCGTGTTCCGCAAATGCACCGCCTGCCACAAGCTGGAAGATGGCGCCAATGGCACCGGTCCGTATCTTTATGCCGTTGTAGACCGTCCGGTCGCGTCGGCCAAAGGGTTCACAGGTTATTCGGCTGCGATGCAGGCGCATGGCGGAAACTGGACGCCAGAAGCTTTGGACGCCTTCCTCGAACGCCCAAGTGCTTATATCTCGGGCACTTCGATGAGCTTTGCCGGCCTGAAAAAGCCGCAGGAACGCGCCGATCTGATTGCCTATCTGCAGACCATCGGCAATTGATCCTGTGATCATATAGACGATTTTGAAAGCCGCTGCCTTGTGCAGCGGCTTTAATTTTTTGTCTGACAAGAACTTCACAAAGCGTTCACGCATTCTAAACTTGCAACATGAAGTGTTGGTCTTTTAGCTGGCCTGCACGACATTGAAGCCGAAAAACGATCCAGAGGAAGAGCACCATGAAATCCCTTCTGACCGCATTGCGACCGTCTGAGTTTCATTCATGGGCCGCAGCTGTCGGGATTTCGGCGGCGATGCTGTTCTCTGGCGGAAGCTACGCATCTGCCAATGATGAGGGCGTGACGCGCAGCCACGGATATTCATATTTCGGCAACCTGGACTATCCGGCGGATTTTCCACATTTGAACTATGTCAATCCCGATGCCCCCAAAGGCGGTGAACTCTCGCTGTCGGGGTCGGGGACGTTCGATTCCCTGAACCCTTTTTCGCGCAAAGGACGCGCGGGGGCGTTGACCACGATCCAATATGACTCGTTGATTGACAGCACCTCGGACAGTGTGGGTCAGTATTACGGCCTTCTCGCCGAAAGCATGGAATACGATGAAGGCCGCAATTACGTGATTTTCCATATGCGGCCTGAGGCGACATTTTGGGATGGCACCCCGGTCACAGCTGAGGACGTCGTCTATAGCCACCGCCTGTTCATCGAGCAGGGCCTGCCATCTTACGCTCAGGCCGTGGGCCGCATGGTCGAAAACGCAGAGGCGCTGGATGATCACACGGTCAGATTCACCTTCAACCCCGAGGTCACGCGGCGCGGTTTGATTGAGACGGTGGGATCAACGCCGGTCTTCTCAAAGGCATGGTTCGAGGCTGACGAAAGCCGCCGTTTGGATGAGCCCCGGCTTGAAGTCGCCGTTGGCTCGGGCCCCTACAAGTTGGACAGCTATGATATCAATCGCCGGATCGTGTACAAACGGCGTGATGACTACTGGGGCAAGGACCTTCCGATCAACGTTGGCCGCCACAACTATGATGCCATCCGGATCGAGTATTTCGCGGATCAGACCGCTGCCTTTGAAGGGTTCAAGGCGGGTGAGTACACCATGCGGATCGAGAGCGACCCAAAGCTATGGGCCTCGAGCTATGATTTTCCGAAACTGAATGAAGGCTCGGTGGTGCAGGACGAGATTGCGGATGGCAGCCCGCCGACGCCATCGGGGTTTGTGTTCAACCTGGGCAAGCCGCAATTCGCAGACAAGAATGTACGCAAGGCGATTGCGCTGGCCTTCAATTTCGAATGGGCTAATGAATCGCTTATGTTCGGCCTGAATTCCGCGCGCAGTTCTTTTGTGCAGGACACTCATCTGGAAGCAAAGGGCGTACCAGAAGGCGCGGAACGTGCATTCCTGGAGTCTTTGGGCGATGTCGTTCCGGCCGCCGTGATGAATGAGCCTGCGCTGGTGGTGCACGAATCCAATTCGGCGCGGTTGAACGACCGCCGCAACTTACGCCAGGCCTCGAAGCTGCTGGATGAGGCGGGTTGGCCCGTGGGAGATGGCAATCTGCGTCGAAATGCAGAGGGTCAAACGCTGAAGGTCAATATCCCTTATGCCTCCAGTATTCCGACTTCGACCGCGACGATGATCGAGACCTTTGTTCAGAACCTGCAATCGATAGGCGTGGATGCGACAGCAGAAAAGGTGGACCCCTCCCAGTTTACCCTACGCCGGCGCGAGCGGGACTATGACATGGTGTATTCGACCCGCTACGGCTCATTCCTGTCCACGGGTGGTGGGCTGAGCCAGATGTATGGATCGGAAGAGGCCGAGTTCAGCCTGTTCAATCCTGCAGGCCTTGCCAGTCCGCTTGTGGATGCAGTGATCGAGGCGTCGTTTGACACAACAAATCAGGCCGAACAGGACGCGGCGCTTATGGCGTTGGATCGCGTGCTGCGTTATGAGTTCTTCATCATCCCCGATGGGTATGTGGCGGACTATTGGACAGCTTACTACGATATGTATGAATACCCCGAAAACCTGCCCCCGTTCACGCTGGGCTATCTGGACCTGTGGTGGGTCAACCCCGAGAAAGAGGCCGATCTGAAGACGAAAGGCGCGCTGCGGTAATATGGGCGCCTATATCCTAAGACGCCTGTTGCTGGTCATTCCGACCCTTCTGGGCATCATGATCGTCAACTTCACCTTGGTGCAGTTCGTGCCCGGCGGGCCGATCGAACAGATCATCGCGCAGGTTGAAGGTCAGGGTGATGTCTTTGCCGGGTTTGCCGGTGGCGGTGGTGACGCCGGGGCGGGTGCCGAGCCCGCAGGCGGAGCCTTTGACGACAAATATGTCGGTGCGCGTGGCCTGCCGCCCGAGTTCATTGCTGAGCTTGAGAAAGAGTTCGGCTTTGACAAACCGCCCCTTGAACGTTTCCTGTCGATGATGGGCAACTATCTGACGCTGGATTTCGGTGAGAGCTATTTCCGCTCGATCAGCGTGATTGATCTGGTGTTGGAAAAAATGCCCGTTTCGATCTCGCTGGGCCTGTGGTCGACCCTGATTGCTTATCTGGTTTCAATCCCACTGGGTATCCGCAAGGCGATCAAGGATGGTTCGACCTTTGATACATGGACCAGCGGGGCCATCATTGTCGCCTATGCCATCCCCGGTTTCCTGTTCGCCATTCTGCTTCTGGTGCTGTTTGCCGGGGGCTCTTACTGGCAGATCTTCCCGCTGCGCGGCCTGACCTCGGACAATTGGGACAGCCTAAGCCTGTTCGGTAAGATCGCCGACTATTTCTGGCACATTGCCCTGCCGATCATCGCCCTGACGATTTCGGCCTTCGCGACGCTGACCCTGCTGACCAAGAACTCGTTTCTGGACGAGATCAAGAAGCAATACGTCATGACCGCCCGCGCCAAGGGCCTGAGTGAGCGCAAGGTGCTCTATGGTCACGTCTTCCGCAACGCGATGCTGATCGTGATCGCTGGCTTCCCGGCGGTGTTCATCGGCGTGTTCTTTGGCGGTTCGATCATCATCGAGACCATCTTCTCGCTGGACGGTCTGGGCCGTCTGGGGTTTGAGGCCGCAGTGGCGCGCGACTATCCGGTGATCTTCGGCACGCTGTTTATCTTCGGCCTGATGGGGCTGGTTGTCGGCATCATCAGCGACCTGATGTATGTGCTGGTCGACCCGCGCATCGACTTCGAAAAGCGGGAGGGGTAAATGGCGCTTTCCCCCCTCAATCAGCGCCGCTGGCGCAACTTCCGGCGCAATGGCCGGGCGTTCTGGTCGCTGATCATCTTCTCGGTCCTGTTCGGGATATCGCTGTTTGCCGAATTCATCGCCAATGACAAACCGATCCTGGTCAAGTACCGGGGTGAGTTTTACACACCGGTCTTCAACTTCTACGCCGAGACCGAGTTCGGCGGCGATTTCCAGACCGAAGCCATCTATCGCGACCCGGAGGTGATGTGCCTGATCGACAGCGGTGGTCTGGATCAGTGTTTCGACGACCCCGAAGGCATCATCGACGAGATCAAGGCAGGCACGTTCGAGGCCGAAGGCTTTGAACGTGGCTGGGCGATCTGGCCCCTGATCCCCTATTCCTTCAATACCAGTGTGGATCGTCCGGGGGCCGCGCCGCTGCCGCCCAATGGTCAGAACCTGCTGGGCACAGATGACACCAAACGCGACGTGCTGGCGCGGGTGATCTATGGTTTCCGATTGTCGATCCTTTTTACGCTGATCGTCACCGGAGCAGCCAGTCTGATCGGCATCTTCGCCGGGGCCATTCAGGGCTTTTTCGGCGGCTGGCTGGACCTGATTTTCCAGCGCATTATCGAGATCTGGTCCTCCACGCCATCGCTCTACGTCATCATCATCATGTTCGCGATTCTGGGGCGAAGTTTCTGGCTTTTGGTCATCCTGATGATCCTGTTCAGTTGGACCGGATTGGTTGGTGTTGTGCGGGCCGAATTCCTGCGGGCGCGGAACCTTGAATATGTCCGCGCCGCGCGGGCGCTGGGTTTGGGCAACATGACCATCATGTTCCGCCACATGCTGCCCAACGCGATGGTTGCCACGCTGACCTTCATGCCCTTTATCGTCACAGGCACCATTGGTGGGTTGGCCTCGCTGGATTTTCTTGGGTTCGGCCTGCCATCGTCAGCCCCGTCGCTGGGCGAGTTGACCTTGCAGGCAAAACAGAACCTTCAGGCCCCGTGGCTGGCCTTCACCGCGTTCTTCACCTTTGCCATCATGCTGTCGCTGCTGGTCTTCATTTTCGAAGGCGTCCGCGATGCGTTTGATCCCAGAAAGACCTTCTCATGAGCCTTTTGGATGTGAACAACCTCAAGGTTTCGTTCCGGCAGGACGGGCAGGTTTCGGCGGCGGTCAAGGGCGTGTCCTTTACTGTCGACCGAGGAGAGACCGTAGCGCTGGTGGGCGAATCCGGTTCGGGCAAATCCGTGACCGCGCTCAGTACCGTTTCGCTGCTGGGCGACAGTGCGATTGTCGAAGGGTCCGTCACATATGACGGGCAAGAGATGATCGGCGCGTCCGAGGACAGGTTGATGGATGTGCGCGGCAACGACATCAGCTTTATCTTTCAAGAGCCGATGACCTCGCTGAACCCGCTGCACACGATCCAGAAGCAGATGGCGGAATCGCTGGCGCTGCATCAGAACGTGACCGGTGATGCGGCGCGGGACCGGATCATTGAACTGCTGACCAAGGTCGGCATCCGTGACCCGCAGGACCGGCTGGACAGCTATCCGCACCAATTGTCTGGCGGCCAACGTCAGCGGGTCATGATAGCGATGGCGCTGGCGAACAAGCCCGACATTTTGATCGCGGATGAGCCGACGACTGCTCTGGACGTCACCATCCAGGCGCAGATTCTGGAATTGCTGGCCGAGCTGCAGAAATCCGAAGACATGGGGATGCTGTTCATCACCCACGACCTTGGCATCGTGCGCCGGATTGCTGACCGGGTCTGTGTGATGAAGGATGGTGAGATTGTCGAAACCGGGGTGACCACCGAAATTTTCGACAATCCGCAGCACCCCTATACCCGCAAACTGTTGGCGGCCGAGCCATCAGGCCACCCCGATCCGGTTGCGACCGACGCCGAAGAGGTCGCCCGTACCGATCACCTGAAGGTCTGGTTCCCGATCCAGCGCGGGTTTCTTAAACGCACCGTCGGCCATGTGAAGGCGGTCAACGACGCGACGCTCAGCGTCCGCGCGGGTGAGACGCTGGGGATCGTGGGCGAAAGCGGCTCGGGCAAGACAACGCTGGCTCTGGCGATCATGCGGCTGATTGCGTCAGAGGGTGGGATCACCTTCCGCGATCAGGATGTGCGACGCTGGTCTACGCGCGAACTCCGGCGGTTGCGCAAGGACATGCAGATCGTGTTTCAGGACCCGTTCGGCAGCCTCAGCCCGCGCATGACCTGTATGCAGATCATTGCCGAAGGGCTGGCGATCCACAAAGTCGATCCCCACCGCGCCCCGCGCGAATTGGTGGCCGAAGTGATGACTGAGGTGGGGCTCGATCCTGCTGCAATGGATCGCTATCCGCACGAATTCTCGGGCGGGCAGCGCCAGCGGATCGCCATCGCGCGTGCCATGGTGTTGCGGCCCAAGCTGCTGGTTCTGGACGAACCCACCAGTGCGTTGGACATGACGGTGCAGGTTCAGATCGTCGATCTGCTTCGGGATCTGCAGCGGAAATACGGGCTGGCCTATCTGTTTATCAGCCACGACCTCAAGGTCGTGCGGGCGATGTCCCACAACGTCATCGTCATGCGTAACGGCGATGTGGTTGAGATGGGCGCGGCCGAGGATTTGTTCGAACACGCCCAGACCGATTATACTCGGGAACTGATTGCGGCAGCGGGCTGAGGGATCGCCCGCGCCTTGGTTGTTAGGCCATTTCCTTGCTTTTGGCGGATGCGGGTACCGGCCCGCGCAACTCTTCGTAGTGATCGAACTGCAGCTTGACCCAACCGGTGCCACGGGTTGCGCTGGCCAGCGTCCGGTGCAATTCGTCCTCGGCCACCGCCGGCAACTGGGCGTTGAAGATTTCCCAGCCTGATGCGTTCGGGTTGCCCTCGAAGCCCAGAACCTGACCCTGCAGCGAGCTAATAGTCGGCACCAGATCGCCCACGAAAGTCGAGGGCAGGTGAATCTCGGCATTCAGGATCGGTTGCAGGACCACCGGTTTCGCCTCGGGCAGCGCCTCGCGCACGGCGTTCTTACCCGCCGTGCGGAAGGCGAAATCGGAACTGTCCACGTTGTGATGTTTGCCGTCGCTCAGCGTCACCTTTACGTCCACCACCGGGAAGCCCTCGGGTCCTTCGACCAACGCGTCCTTGGCCCCATGTTCCACCGAGGGGATATAGTTCCGAGGTACCGCACCGCCTTTGACGACCTCTTCGAACTGGAACCCGGAGCCGCGCGGCAGGGGCGCGATCGAGATGACCACGTCGGCAAACTGCCCCGCCCCGCCGGATTGCTTGCGGTGGCGGTGGCGGTGTTCAACCTTGGTGCGGATGGTTTCGCGATAGGCGGTTCCGGCGGCCTCGGCTTCGATTTCGATGCCGAAATCCTCGGCCAGCTTGGCTGTGACGCGCCGCATGTGCTGCGGACCTTGCGAGCCCAGAATGGAGTGCCCGCTCAGATCGTCCTGTTCCAGATGCAGACCGGGGTCGATCTCGACCAACCGAGTCAACGCGTTCGACAGGCGCACATCGTCGCGTTCATGCGCGGGCGATACCACCTGACGATGCGCCGCCGGATGCGATGAGGCCCATTCCGGCAACGGCGTGGCCGCACCACTGTCATAGATGAAACCGGGGTTCAGGTGATCTGATTTCACCGCCAACCCAATCTGCCCGGCCTCAAGCGTCCCGATCTGGGTCTTGGCATCCAGCGTGGTCAGGTTTCCGACGGTCTCACCGCCAAGGGATTCATGTGCTTTCACGCCATCGCCCAGACCCCGCAGTACGGTGATCTTGCCGATATGCTTTTTCACATCCGCGAAACCGGCAATGGCGCGCGCGGTTTCTTCCGCCTCGTCCCGGTCGGCGGCGATGTTGAACTCGGGCGCCTCATGCCGCAGCGCCTTCATCAGCCGGGTCAGGCCGTTGCCGTGGCTGGCCGCGCCCAGACAGGCCGGGATCAGCTGATGGTTCTGCAGAACCTGCGCAGCCAGTTCGTAGACCTCATCGCTGGGGGGCTGCTTGTCTTCAATCAGCTGCTCCAGAAGGTGGTCATCAAAATCCGATAGCGTCTCCAGCAGCTCGGTACGGGCTTCCTGTTCGCGGTCCTCGACCGATTGCGGCAATTCGATTAGGGCCGAGGATTGCCCTTCCTGATATTTCCACGCCCGTTCCGAGATCAGGTCGACCGCGCCGATAATAGTGTCGCCGTCGCGGATCGGGACCTGTCGCAGGGCGATATGGTGGGTGCAATAGGTCTGCAGGGCGGCAACGATATCTCGGATGCGCCCATTGGGGCTGTCCATGCGATTGATGAACAGGAAACAGGGGATACCGGCCTCTTCGACCAGCCGCAGATAAGGGGCACATAGAACGGCGGCGTCCGGGTCGGGCGGAACCACGACAACGGCAGCGTCCGAGATCGCCATTGCAGGGCCGACATAGGCCAGCGCATCGCCGCCCCCATCCACGTCGATCGCGCACCAGGGCTCGTCCAAATAAGAAAAACCGTGCAAGTGCACGGTTCCGGCGACATCGAAAGTGGTGGGCCGTCCGTCGAGGCGGCTGATCGCTTCGACCAAGGTGGTTTTGCCCGATTGGCTGGGGCCGAGGACGGTGAAAACGCGCATGGGTGCTGTCCCTTTTTCAGTTGCAACTTGCCTGCACGAAAAGGGCTGCCGGCTGGTTCAGCGTCGGCACGGGTCTGTCTGATACTTGGCCTGCCTCGGGCGGAAGAGAGGGGTGCCTCTCTGCCCCGTGAGTTTGGAGAAAACCCAAGGCGGGCGTCAAGCCCTTGATGCAAGCATGGACGCAACGGGCAATTTGATCGGGGTCAAATCGCCGAACTGTGTCCTGCCTTGCTCAGGTCATACGCATCGAAACTTCGTGCGATCATACGGGTCAACGCACGGGCTTCGGGTGGGATGAACAGACCTTTGTCCGTGATCTGCAGAAGGTTCTCGAATACAGCATTTGTCGATTGATACATCTGCTGCAATTCGCTGGCCGAGATATCGTGATCGCGCAGAATTTCTGCCGTATCGATCTGGAAGTCGCACATCAAGGCTTCGATCAGGCGCGCACGCACAACATCCTGTCCCTTGAACAGGTGCCCGCGGGCTGTCGAAAACTGACCGTCGCGAATGGCCTTGGTATGTGCCGACGTGGCGGAGGCATTCTGGGCATAGCCCTGCGGGAACCGCGAGATCGAGCTGGCGCCGACGCCAATCAGAACTTGCGCCTGATCATCGGTATAACCCTGAAAATTCCGCTTCAGTGTTCCGGCGTTCAGCGCTTTCGTCAGGCCATCTTCTTTGGTGGCAAAGTGGTCGATGCCGATTTCGGCATAATTGTCCCACAAAAACAGCCTGCGGGCAGTTTCGAACAATTCAAGGCGCTGTTCGGGCGTTGGCAGAGCATCCGATGGGATCATCTGCTGGCGCTTGGCCATCCAGGGAACATGCGCATAACCATACAGGGCGACGCGGTCGGGTGACAGCGACAGCAGCTTTTGCACGCTCTCGGTCATCCGGGCCTTGGTTTGATGGGGCAGACCATAAAGGATATCTGCGTTCAGGCTGGTGATGCCGCGCGCACGGATCATGTCCACTGCGTTGCGCGTGACGTCATAGCCCTGAATGCGCCCGATCGTTTTCTGGATGTCGTCGTCGAAATCCTGAACACCGATCGAGGCCCTGTTCATGCCCGCTTCGGCCAGCGCGTCCAGCCGTGCTTCGTCAATCTCGTTCGGATCGATTTCAACCGAGAACTCGGCATCCGGGCCCAGTGGAACCACGTCCAAAACCCGGGCCGCCAGTTCCCGCATCAGATCGGGATTCAACAAGGTTGGCGTTCCACCACCCCAGTGCAAGCGCGAGAGGGTGACACCCTGAGGCAGGCGCGCTGCCAGCAGATCAAGCTCGGCCTTCAGGACATCCACATAGGCGATGACCGGATTGTCGGTCTGCGTGCCCTGCGTGCGACAGGCGCAAAACCAGCACAGCCTGCGGCAAAACGGGACGTGGATATAAAGCGAAATGGAGCTGCCGGGCGCGATGCCGGAGATCCAGTTGCCGAACGTGTCGGGGCCCACGTCGTTGCTGAAGTGGGGGGCGGTTGGATAGCTGGTGTAACGCGGTACTTTCGCGTCAAAAAGTCCAAGCCGCGCCAATTGAGCTTTGATTGTCATGCAGCTACCGGTATAACGGGAACTGCTTGCATACTTTGACAGAGATCAAGTGGACGCGCGAATGAACGTAAAAGCCATGTATGAGCATGGGAATTGTGAAGACTGCCCGATTCGCCACCGTGCCGTCTGCGCCCATTGCGAAAAAGATGAGCTCGATGAGCTTGAAGGTATTAAATATTATCGAAGCTTCGAGGCTGGGCAGACCATAATCTGGTCTGGTGACCCCATGAGCTTTGTGGGCTCTGTTGTGTCTGGGATCGCCTCTCTGACGCAGACGATGGAGGATGGCAGGACGCAAATGGTCGGGCTGTTGCTGCCCAGCGATTTTGTCGGCCGACCGGGGCGTGATGCGGCGCCCTATGATGTGATCGCGACCACCGATGTTGTGATGTGCTGCTTTCGGAAGAAGCCATTTGAAGAGCTGATGGTCACGACCCCACATATCGCCCAGCGTTTGCTGGAGATGACGCTGGACGAGTTGGACGCGGCGCGCGAGTGGATGCTGGTTTTGGGCCGGAAGACCGCGCGCGAGAAAATTGCCAGCCTTCTGTCCATCATCGCCCGCCGGGATGCGTCGATCAATAAATCCGGACGTTCCGGGCCGATTGTATTCGACCTGCCGCTTACCCGTGAGGCGATGTCAGACTATCTGGGCCTGACGCTTGAAACCGTAAGCCGTCAGATGTCGGCGTTGAAAAAAGATCAGGTGATCACGCTGGAAGGCAAACGCCACGTGACCATACCGGATATGGGACGCCTGATGGAAGAAGCAGGCGACGATTCGGATGGTGGATTTCTGGTCTGACGCCTGAGGACGTCCGTACCAACCCTAAGAATTGCAGGAGCAACGCATGGTATTCAGCAGCGTCCTGGCTATGATCTTCATCGGGGCGATTGCCGGCTGGTTGTCCGGCAAGATCATGGAGGGCCGAGGTTTCGGCCTGATTGGAAACGTGATTGTCGGGATCGTTGGCGCGTTTTTGGCGGGTACGATCTTTCCGGCGTTGGGTTTCGCCGTTGGCGGAGGCCTATTCTCCTCGATTTTCTTTGCAACTGTCGGCGCGGTGATTTTGCTGTTTGTGATCGGGCTGATCCGAAAGGCCTGACTCAGCATAATCCACCCCGTGTAAGGGGGCGGGCTGCATGCACAAGGGTCGTGATGCCGACTTAATGAGCGAGGAAGACGGGAATGTCCGACTGCTCAAGCATGTTGCGGGTCGCCCCGCCCAGTATGGCCTCGCGAAAGCGGGAATGCCCGTAAGCGCCCATAACAATCATGTCGGTATCGGTGTCTGCTGCGTGACGGTTCAGGATGTCCGAGACGCGGGTCATGGTTTTGCTCAAGACGTCGATCTCGCATTTCACGCCGTGCCGGGCCAGCATCTGCGACAGCAGCCCGCCCGGATCGGACCGATCGGGTCCATGGCGCGGCGGGTCGATGACGACGATCCGAGTCAGTTCGGCCTGTTTCAGAAATGGCAGGGCGCAGCGGATGGCCCGCATTGCCTCGACGCTTTCGTTCCAGCCAATCATGACCGTGCCGGGCCGAGAGACAGGGGTGGCGTTGTCCGGCACCAACAGGACGGGTGCGTGACCTTCGAACATCGCGGCTTCGACTATCGGCTCCGCCTCGGCGGCCCGGTCCTTGCCGTAGGGGCGCGGCAATACCACCAGATCCGAGAAGCGCGCGCGCCGGGCAACGTGGCGCCCGATATCCGCGATCTGCGCCACGCCGTTCTCCGCAGACCAACGCACGCCTGACTTGCCCAGATAGTCCTTGGCAAAGGCCAGAATCTCATCGGCCTCGGCATTTGCGCGGCTCAGCGTCTCCTGCAGGATCAACGCGTTGGCACCGGCATAGTAGTACCCGGTCTGGCTGCGATCCACACCCAAGCACAGGGCTTCTGCGTGGGCGTCCTGAACTTCGGCCAGTTCCACCATCTGCGCCAGCGCAGCCTTGGACAGGCCGGTTTCGGTCATCACCGTCAATAGCGATTTATATGCCATGTCGCCCTCGTGATTTCGGCGCGGCCTTTGTGCGGCGCGCACACCGGTTTCTTGAAGGATACCTGTCACAGAAAACAACGGTTTGTCTTGACACAGATCAAAGCGGCCAAACCGGGCTCGCTGCATTACAGCATGCAGTCAAAAAGGTTTCGCGCGGTGTAAAAACACGGGCGGGGCACGGCAAAGGGACGCAATATGTCAAATTACATCAAGCTGATCGTGCTTGGACTGGTTGTGGTGTTCGCCGCGATCGGGTCCAACTACGCACGAGATTTGGCGTATCAGGTGCATGCGATTCTGGTGATGTTGATCGCCGGCGGTCTGTTCATCTGGACGCTTAGAAACACAGACGAGCCAGATATTCTTGTAGACCGCTCTGGCGAATACATGGATGGCGTGATCCGCTATGGCGTGATCGCGACCGCCTTTTGGGGTGTGGTCGGGTTTCTTGCAGGAACCTTCATCGCATTCCAGCTGGCGTTTCCGGTGTTGAACTTCGAATGGGCCCAAGGGTACATGAATTTTGGCCGTCTGCGGCCGCTGCACACATCTGCGGTGATCTTTGCCTTTGGCGGCAACGCGCTGATCGCAACGTCGTTCTATGTCGTACAGCGTACCAGCGCCGCGCGCCTTTGGGGCGGCAATCTGGCATGGTTTGTGTTCTGGGGCTATCAGCTGTTCATCGTTCTGGCCGCAACCGGCTATCTGCTGGGCGGAACCCAGTCGAAAGAATATGCCGAGCCTGAATGGTATGTTGACCTGTGGCTGACCGTTGTCTGGGTGGCCTATCTGGCCGTCTATCTGGGCACGATCATCAAGCGGAAAGAACCCCACATCTACGTGGCAAACTGGTTCTATCTGGCCTTCATCGTGACCGTCGCCATGCTGCACCTGGTCAACAACATGACCATCCCGGTCAGCATCTGGGGTTCGAAATCGGTCATCGTCTGGTCTGGCGTGCAAGATGCCATGATCCAGTGGTGGTACGGCCACAACGCTGTGGGCTTCTTCCTGACCGCCGGTTTCCTGGGCATGATGTACTACTTCATCCCGAAACAGGCCGAACGTCCGGTCTTCAGCTACAAGCTGTCGATCATCCACTTCTGGGCGCTGATCTTCCTGTATATCTGGGCTGGTCCGCACCACCTGCACTATACCGCGCTGCCTGACTGGGCTTCGACTCTGGGCATGGTGTTCTCGGTCGTGCTGTGGATGCCCTCGTGGGGTGGTATGATCAACGGTCTGATGACCCTGTCGGGCGCATGGGACAAGCTGCGCACCGACCCCATCATCCGCATGATGGTCATCTCGGTCGGCTTCTACGGCATGTCCACGTTCGAGGGTCCGATGATGTCAATTCGCGCCGTGAACAGCCTCAGCCACTACACCGACTGGACCATTGGTCACGTGCACTCGGGCGCGCTGGGCTGGAACGGCATGATCACCTTTGGTGCGCTGTACTTCCTGGTACCTGTCCTGTGGAAGCGCGAGCGTCTGTACTCGCTGCAGATGGTCAGCTGGCACTTCTGGCTCGCCACCATCGGCATCGTGCTCTACGCCGCGTCGATGTGGGTCACCGGTATCATGGAAGGACTGATGTGGCGCGAAGTCGATGCAAACGGTTTCCTTGTGAACTCGTTCGCTGACACCGTGGCTGCCAAGTTCCCGATGTACGTGGTGCGCGGTCTGGGTGGGGTCCTGTTCCTCGCCGGTGCTGTGATCATGTGCTACAACCTGTGGATGACTGTGCGGAAAGCGCCGGCCAAAGAGGCCAGCCTGTCCGTCGCGGTCCCGGCTGAATAAGGAGGGCCGGAGCAATGGCAATTCTCGAAAAACACAAGATCCTCGAGACCAACGCGACCCTCCTGCTGATCTTCAGCTTCCTGGTCGTAACCATCGGTGGCATCGTTCAGATCACGCCGCTGTTCTATCTTGAGAACACCATCGAGAAGGTGGAGGGCATGCGCCCTTACACCCCTCTCGAAATGGCGGGTCGTGAGATTTATCTGCGCGAAGGCTGCTATGTCTGCCACAGCCAGATGATCCGCCCGATGCGGGATGAGGTCGAACGCTATGGCCACTACTCGCTGGCGGCTGAGTCTATGTATGACCACCCGTTCCAGTGGGGTTCCAAGCGGACCGGGCCTGATCTGGCACGCGTTGGTGGCCGGTATTCCGACCAGTGGCATGTGGACCACCTGCGTGATGCGCAATCCGTGGTGCCGGAATCGGTGATGCCGAAATATGGCTTCCTCGAGAAACGCAAGCTGGACGGTGAGTATATCGGCGACATCATGGCGGCAAACGCCTTGGTCGGTACGCCTTATACCGAAGAGATGCTGGAGAACGCGCTGGCCGACTTCCGCGCTCAGGCCGATCCCGACAGCGACTTTGATGGTTTGCTGGAGCGTTATGGTGACAAGGTCAATGTGCGCAACTTCGATGGTCAGCCCGAGCTGACCGAAGCTGACGCATTGATCGCTTATCTGCAGATGCTGGGCACTTTGGTCGATTTCTCGACCTTTACGCCCGATGCAAGCCGCTAAGGAGGGTGAGATGGAAGAATACACGATCCTCAGACAATTCGCGGATAGCTGGATGCTGCTGCTGTTGTTCACCTTTTTCCTTGGCATCGTGATCTGGGTTTTCCGCCCGGGCGCCAGCAAGGAATACAAGGACACCGCCAACATCCCGTTCCGTCATGAAGACAAACCCGCCACATCCAAGGAGGCGCGGCCATGAGCAAGACACCTGAAAAACAGCCGGGTGACCCGAATACCACCGGTCACAGCTGGGACGGTATCGAGGAATTCGACAACCCAATGCCGCGTTGGTGGCTGTGGACCTTCTATGCCTGTATCTTCTGGGGCGTGATCTACACGATCATGTATCCCGCATGGCCGCTGGTGCAGTCGGCAACCGCCGGTGTGCTGGGCTGGTCCTCGCGCGAGTTGGTGCAGCAGGACATGGTCGCGTTCGAAGAGGCGAATGCGCCGTGGAATGCGAAGCTGGTGGAAACGCCGCTGGAAGAGATCTCGGCCGATGCTGAACTGCAGCAATACGCGGTAAATGCAGGCGGCGCGGTGTTCCGGACATGGTGCGCGCAGTGTCATGGTTCAGGCGCACAGGGCGCATCGGGCTTCCCGAACTTGCTGGATGATGCGTGGCTGTGGGGTGGTACACTCGAGGATATCGAATACACCATCGCACACGGTATCCGGAACGAGGAAAGCGACGATGCGCGCTATTCCGAGATGCCGGCATTTGGCGAGTTGCTCGAACAGGACGAGATTACTCAGGTGGTCCAGTACGTCATGTCCCTGACCAACGCGCAGACCGACGACGCAGCGGCGCAGGCGGGCAAGGTTGTCTTCGAAGACAATTGTGCGGCCTGCCACGGTGAAGACGGTAAGGGCGATGTCTTCCAGGGCGCGCCAAACCTGACCGATGCGATCTGGCTGTATGGTGGCAGCGAAGAGGCGTTGACCGAGACGGTCACCAACAGCCGCTTCGGCGTTATGCCCCCATGGGAAAACCGCCTGACCGACGCGCAAATCCGCGCCGTCACCGCTTATGTCCACCAGCTGGGTGGCGGTCAGTAAACGTCAAAGAATACCTCCGGGCGGTCTTCCGCCCGAAGGCTGCGGCACCGGCTGTTCCATCTGTTCGCGCGTTTCCAGAACAGCCGGTGCCGATTTTTCCAAGTATAGGACCAGGCCGCAACCGGTCCAGCAAAGCTGACCCAGCTGCCTCAAAGGTCGTTCAGGTCCACTGCGCGCGGATGCTTTCTCCACCAGTGATGTTCGGGCAACCAGCGCTTAGTGCGCTTGGGCGGTTTGCGCGCGTCACGGATATGCGGGCTGTCAAGCCGGGTCGCGGTCATGAAAGATCGGGCGAAAACGATTAGCATGGAACTTCTCCTAGGTGATGAGGTTTCTCCCTGAAAGATTGACGTTTGCGATGTGAAATGCGACTCAATAACCATTCTAATGTGTAAGTAGGAATTACATATGGATTGGCTCGGTCTCCCGCCGCTCGCATCCCTCCGGGCCTTTGCGGCCTTTGCGGAAAAGCGCAATGTCGTCGATGCCGGGGCGGCGCTGAATGTCAGTCATGCTGCCATCAGCCAGCAATTGCGGGCGCTGGAAAAGCACCTGGGTGTCGCTCTGCTGGACCGTTCGGGTAAGGCACTGACCCTTACCGCTGACGGAGAGCATCTGGCCCGCGCCCTGCATTTGGGCTTTGGCGCGATCGCGGCGGCGGTGGGTGATCTTGCACGGTCCGGGCAGGACCGTCCGGTGCATGTCTCGCTGACCTCATCTTTTGCGGCGTCGTGGCTGATGCCACGCCTGCCAAGCTTTCGCGCGACGCACCCCGAGGTCAATTTGATCCTTGATCCCACCTTCGAAGTCGTCGAACTGCGCCCGGGCGGGGTGGACGTGGCGATCCGCTATGGTGCGGGGGGCTGGCCCGGTGTCGATTGCGAGATGCTGCTTCAGACGCCGATGGTCATTGTCGTGTCGCCCAAGCTGCTGGGCGACAAGACCGATTGGTCGCCAGCGGACCTGGCGCTACTGCCGTGGCTGGAAGAGATCGGCACGACCGAAGCGACGACATGGTTGACCGAACGCGGCGTCGGCCCCGAACGCGGTGCCGGGCGCACACAGTTGCCGGGTAATCTGCTGCTGGACGGGTTGCGCTCGGGGCAGGGGGTTACGGTCACCGTGCGACAATTCGTCGAGGCCGATATCAAGTCGGGTCGCATTGTCGAGCTGTTTGCCGAGCCCGATCTGCGCGGATATCATATTGTGACGCAAAAATCGGCACTTAGGCCCTCGGTGAAGACCTTTATTGCCTGGTTGAAGAGGCAGGCTCGAAGCACACAGTAACAACTTTGCGAAAAGGTGTCTGTACGATGCGCGTTTTGACCCATGTCAAAGTCTCTCGCCCCGTGATCTGGAAGAACACACACTCAGAAAAGCCAGTTGCGGAGCCAGCCTGTGAGCGATTCCAACCCCACCCCGAGTCTCTACGCCGCCAGAGAACCGATTTTCCCAAGAAGGGTGTCCGGTCCGTTCCGTAACCTCAAGTGGATCATCATGGCGGTGACATTGGGTATCTACTACATCACGCCGTGGATCAGATGGGACCGCGGCCCCAGCCTGCCGGATCAGGCGGTGTTGCTGGATCTGGCAAACCGCCGCTTTTATTTCTTCTGGATCGAAATCTGGCCGCATGAATTCTATTTCGTCGCCGGTCTGCTGATCATGGCCGGGTTGGGGCTGTTCCTGTTCACCTCGGCATTGGGGCGCGTCTGGTGCGGCTATGCCTGCCCGCAGACCGTGTGGACGGACCTTTATATTCTGGTCGAGCGTTGGATCGAGGGTGATCGCAATGCGCGCCTGCGTCTGCATCACCAGAAGAAACTGGACGCGCGCAAGATACGCCTGCGACTGACGAAATGGGTGGTCTGGTTTCTGATCGGTCTGGCCACCGGCGGGGCCTGGGTGTTCTATTTCGCCGATGCGCCAACACTGGCGCGCGATCTGGTGACCGGCAACGCGCATCCGGTGGCTTACACCACCATGTTGATCCTGACGGCGACCACTTTCTTCTTTGGTGGCTTCGCCCGCGAACAGATCTGCATCTACGCTTGCCCGTGGCCTCGGATTCAGGCGGCGATGATGGACGAGGACACCCTTGTCGTTGGCTACCGCGAATGGCGGGGCGAGCCGCGCGGCAAGGGCAAGCGGACTGCCGACAGTGAGCTTGGCGATTGCATCGATTGCATGGCCTGCGTGAATGTCTGCCCTGTTGGGATCGATATCCGCGACGGTCAGCAGTTGGAGTGCATCACCTGCGCGCTTTGCATTGATGCCTGCGACGACATGATGGCCAAGATCGGCAAGCCGCGTGGCCTGATCGACTATATGGCGCTGAGCGATGAGACCCGTGAACGCGAGGGCCATCCGCCCAAGAACATCTGGAAACACATCCTGCGCCCGCGCACCATCATGTATACCTCACTGTGGTCGCTGGTGGGCTTTGCGCTGCTGTTCGCGTTGTTCATCCGTTCGGATATCGATCTGACGGTGGCTCCGGTCCGGAACCCGACTTTCGTGACCCTCTCGGACGGGACCATCCGCAACACCTATGACGTGCGCCTACGCAACAAACATGGTGAAGAGCGGCCCTTCAAGCTGACGCTGGCGGGTGATCCAGCGCTGCAGGTCGAGATCGAAGGCATCGAAGGTGATACTGTCAATGTCACCGCGGATACGGCACAATTGACTCGCGTCTATATCACCGCAGCGCAGGGCACCGGTCCAGCGGCGGCAGACAGCACCTCGGTCCGCATCTGGGTGGAAGACCTTGAAAGCGGTGAGCGGGCCTACAAAGACACCACGTTCAACGGACGAGGAAACTGAAAATGGCAGAGCGTAAATTTACTGGAAAACATGCGCTTGCGGTGTTTGTCGCCGCCTTTGGCGTGATCATCACGGTGAACCTTGTGCTGGCCTACAGCGCGGTGAAGACCTTTCCGGGGCTTGAGGTCAAGAACTCTTATGTGGCCAGTCAGGAGTTCAACGAACGCCTGCAGGAACACCAGGCACTGGGCTGGGATATCAAGGCCGAGGTCACGGGCGGCCTGCTGGTCCTGCACATCACCGATCAGACCGGCACCCCCGTCGAGGTGGCTGAACTGCAGGCGGTTGTTGGGCGGGCGACCCATGTCAAAGACGATTTCTCGCCGGATTTCACCTTTGACGGTCTGGCCTATGCTGCCCCCGCGGCTTTGGGCAAGGGAAACTGGAATATCCGTCTGGTCGCCAAGGCCAAGGACGGGGCCGAGTTTGCGCAGCGCGTGCCGCTGTATGTGAAAGGCTAAGCCATGACGGCGCAGGCCCCCACCGGCACCGCCGCATGTCCGGGTTGCCTCGCAGCCCCGGCTGAACCGGCCCGCGCCGCGCCCAAAGACGCGCAGATCGCGCTGTCGCTACCGGGCATCCACTGCTCGGCCTGTATCGCCGCAGTCGAGCGGGAACTGAACGCTCATCCCGGTGTTGCGGATGCACGGGTCAACCTGACCCTCAAGCGTGCAATGGTCAAAGCCGATCCGGATATCCGCGCCGTCGATCTGATTCCGGTGCTGGAACAGGCAGGCTACGAGGCGCATGAGCTTGATCCCGGCGCGCTTTCGGCGACGCAATCGGATAAGGCGGGTCGCGATCTGCTGATGCGGTTGGCCGTGGCCGGGTTCGCGTCGATGAACGTGATGTTGCTGTCGGTTTCTGTCTGGTCCGGGGCGACGGACGCAACGCGCGATATGTTCCACTGGATTTCGGCGGCGATCGCACTGCCCGCGATTGCCTTCTCGGCGCAGCCCTTCTTTGCCAATGCCTGGAGCGCCTTGCGCGTACGCCGTCTGAACATGGATGTGCCGATTGTGTTGGCGATCCTGCTGGCGCTGGTTACATCGCTGTGGGAAACCGCCCTCAGCGGCAAGCACGCCTATTTCGACGCCGCCCTGACGCTGACCTTCTTCCTGCTGGCCGGGCGGTATCTGGACTATCGCACCCGCGCGGTGGCCCGATCCGCAGCCGAAGAGCTGACCGCGTTGGAGGTGCCTCGCGCCACCCGTCTTGTCGACGGCGTGGAAGAAGAGATCGCGGTGTCGTCTCTGACCGTCGGTGACCTGATCCTCGTCCGCCCCGGTGGCCGGATGCCAGTGGACGGGGAGATCGTTTCCGGACAATCCGAACTCGACCGATCCTTGCTGACGGGCGAGACCCTGCCTGTCTTCGCGCAAGAAGGGTTGAGCGTCAGCGCGGGTGAGGTCAACCTGACCGGCCCCCTGACCATCCGCGCGACCGCGGTTGGCGAAGATACCTCGCTACACCGGATGGCCGATCTGGTGGCCATCGCTGAATCGGGTCGGTCCCGCTATACCTCGCTGGCCGACAAGGCGGCCAAGCTGTACGCACCGGGGGTTCATATTCTCTCGGCGCTCAGTTTTCTGGGCTGGTACATCTATTCCGGCGACATCCGCACCGCGCTGAACATTGCGGCGGCGGTGCTGATCATCACCTGCCCCTGCGCGCTGGGCCTCGCGGTGCCCGCTGTCACCACCGCAGCCTCGGGGCGGTTGTTCCGCAGCGGTATGCTGATCAAACACGCCACCGCGTTGGAGCGTCTGGCCGAGGTCGATACCGTCGTCTTCGACAAAACCGGCACGCTGACATCCGGGACGCCCGAGCTGACCAATCTGGGCGACCATTCCCGTGCTGATCTTGAGGTTGCTTTGGCGCTGGCCGAGGCCTCGTCGCATCCCTTGTCGGTAGCGCTTGCGAAAGCCGCGCGCGCGGCTGGGATCAAGCCTGCCACCTTGCGCGATGTGACCGAAGTACCGGGCTATGGCACTGAGGGCCTCTATCGTGATCAGCGTGTCCGGCTGGGTCGTGCGGCCTGGGCTGGTGGCGAGGATGGTGCGCAGACCTGTGCCTGGCTGGCCATCGGTTCGCAAAAGCCCTTGCGCTTCGCCTTTACCGACAGCCTGCGGGCTGGTGCGGCCGAGGCCGTCGCCGCGTTCCGCAACGCTGGCAAAGAGGTCATCCTGATCTCGGGTGACACTGAAGGCGCGGTTCGCGCCTTGGCGGGCAAGCTGGGCATCAAAAACTGGATCGCTCAGGCTTTGCCCCAAGACAAAGCTACCAAAGTGCAGGCGCTGACCGACCAGGGTCATCGTGTGCTGATGGTGGGCGACGGGCTGAATGACACGGCGGCGCTGGCGGCGGCGCATGTGTCGATCTCTCCGGCTTCGGCGCTGGATGCGGCACGTGTGGCGTCGGATATCGTGTTGCTGGGCAACGACCTGTCTCCGATCGCGGATGCCTGCGATACGGCTATCAAAGCCACCAAGCGGATTCGCGAGAACTTCCGCATCGCCACCATCTATAACGTGATCGCCGTACCTTTGGCCGTGGCGGGTCTCGCGACCCCGCTGATCGCCGCGCTGGCCATGTCGACCTCGTCGATCACCGTGTCCCTGAACGCTTTGCGATTGAGGTAAGCTGATGGAAGTTCTGGCCTATCTCATTCCGATTTCACTGCTTTTGGGCGGTGTGGGATTGGTGGCATTCATCTACACGGTCCGATCAAACCAGTATGACGACCCCGAAGGCGACTCGCGCCGCATCCTGAGCGATGAATGGGACGACAAGCCCAAGCCCTGACCGCCCTTGAAATTGCCGCAATGCCCGGTTATGTCCGGCGCAACCGCTAGCAGAGAGATACGCCTCATGGCCATGACAAACCCGATCCAGTTCATTCAGCAGGTCCGCGCCGAAGTTGCAAAGGTCGTCTGGCCGACCCGGCGTGAGGTTCTGTTGACCACGGTCATGGTGTTTATCATGGCGGCGCTGACGGCTGTGTTCTTTGCTCTGGTCGATCTGGGCATTCGAGGCGGCTTGCAACTGATTCTGGGCGCGTTCGGCTAAGGCGGCTTGGGGCTGCGGAAACGCCACTGCCCCCTTGCACAGCCTGTCATGTCAGAGTAGGTGACGTAACTATTCGGAATGGGCGTGCGGCGAATCGGGCTGCGCGCCGCTTTTTATTCCGGGTGACGCAATTGGATTTCAACGAGGGGCGCGAGGGTTCGCGGCCCAAAGGCAAACAAGGACGACAGGTTCATGGCGAAACGGTGGTACTCGGTCAGCGTTCTTTCGAATTTCGAAAAGAAGATCGCAGAGCAGATCCGCACGTCGGTGGCTGAGCAGGGCCTTGAGGACGATATCGACGAAGTTCTGGTGCCCACCGAAGAGGTGATCGAAGTGCGCCGGGGCAAGAAGGTCACCACCGAACGTCGGTTCATGCCCGGTTATGTGCTGGTGCACATGGAGATGTCGGATCAGGGCTATCACCTTGTGAACTCGATCAACCGTGTCACCGGTTTTCTGGGCCCGCAAGGGCGCCCGATGCCGATGCGTGACGCCGAGGTGAACCAGATCCTGAACCGCGTTCAGGAAGGTGAAGAAGCACCCAAGCTGATGATCACTTTCGAAGTCGGCGAGAAGGTCAAGGTCAACGACGGCCCGTTCGAGGATTTCGACGGCATGGTCGAAGGCGTGGACGACGAAGCGCAGAAGCTGAAGGTCTCGGTTTCGATCTTTGGTCGCGAAACACCGGTCGAGCTGGACTTTACGCAGGTTACCAAGCAGAGCTGATCACCCGCTACGTGCATGCACAGTTAGACCTGAGATCGGTTTTCTGCGTTGGTCCTTTCAGCGGGCAGGCTTTCGCTCCACTTGCGGAGTTCATCGAGAAAACCAAGCGCCGTACGTCCGAAGTCGGTCATCTCGTAGTCCACAGACAGGGGGCTCGTATCCAGCACGTTGCGGCGAACCAAGCCTTGTTGCTCAAGCTGTCGCAGCCGCTCTGTGATCATTTTCTTGCTGGCGCCACTGATCATTCTGGACAGGTTGTTAAAGCGCACCGGGCCATCCTTGAGATGCCAAAGGATTGATCCTGTCCATTTACCTCCGATGATGCGCATACCCTGTTCGATTGCGCAGGGTGCATGGCATGCGTCTTTTACCGTTTTACGGCCATGTCGATCTTCGTGAATATGCGCGTCCATGGGTGCCCCTTTCCCTCAACCAGGTTACAAAAAGTATACTGGTTGATTTTTGATATTTAGTGCGCAGCATTTGTTGGGTCCACTGGACTAACGATCTCTATTGGAGAACCTAGATGTCGCAACCCGCAGTTCACCTCTACACCGCAGCTACCATGAACGGATACAAACCAGTCATTTTTCTGGAAGAGGCTGGTATTCCCTACGATCTGACCGCCATCGACTTTTCAAAACAGGAACAGAAAACGCCTGAATACCTATCGTTGAACCCAAACGGGAAAATCCCGACAATTGTTGACCGCGACCAGGACCGCGCAATTTTCGAGAGCGGTGCGATCCTTTGGCATTTGGCCGAGAAATATGGGAAATTTCTTCCTGATGATCCGGAAAAGCGCTTGGACGTGATGCAATGGATGTTTTTTCAGGTTGGTCACGTTGGACCAATGATGGGGCAGGCCATGTACTTTCAACACATCGCAGCGCCGAACGGTCATACAGAGCCGTTTTCGATCAAGCGCTATGTTGATGAGTCGCGACGGCTGCTTGAAGTTCTCAACACACGATTGGACGGCCGCCAATGGCTTGCCGCGGATGAGTATACGATCGCAGATATGATGACATATCCCTGGGCGCGTGCCTATGTGTGGGCACGGGCAAGCGTTGAAGGCCTTCCGCATCTGCAGGCTTGGTTCGATCGCATTGATGCGCGCCCGGCGGTTCAAAGAGCCCTGACCATCCCGAAAAGCAACCCGCAGTTCTGGGACGAAAACGCAGATGCCAGTGCGTTTTCGAAAGAGAACGCCGCGCGATTTGCGAGCGATGTAAAGAAGTAGAAATAAGGCATCCCTTGGTCGGATCGTGCGCGGCTTTGGGCATTTGCCAGTTTTGCATCGCCTGAAAAGACTGCATCCATAGTGGTCGCCGGTGAAAGCGCGTCGACCACTTGCCAACCCCGCCGTTCCCCTGTAAACGCCGCCTCTATCGTCTTCGGGCGAGATTCTCTCGTGGGAGATTGCAGGGATCGCGATCCCGGATCGGACCACGCAACATAAACCGGGTGGGACGCGTCCTGCCTACGTTGAAAGGAAAACCAAATGGCTAAGAAGCTTGCTGGTACAATGAAACTGCAGGTTCCTGCAGGTCAGGCGAACCCGTCGCCGCCCGTTGGTCCGGCGCTGGGTCAGCGCGGCATCAATATCATGGAATTCTGCAAGGCGTTCAACGCCAAGACCGCAGACATGGAGCAAGGCGCGCCTTGCCCGACCGTGATCACCTACTATCAGGACAAGTCCTTCACCATGGACATCAAGACGCCGCCCGCGTCTTATTACCTGAAAAAAGCCGCTGGTCTGAAGCCGGTTGGTAAGCGGAACCGTCCTCGTGGCGCGGAAAACCCCGGTCGTGAGACCGTGGCCACCGTGACCACCAAGCAGGTTCGTGAAATCGCCGAAGCCAAAATGAAAGATCTGAATGCCAACGACGTCGAAGGCGCAATGCAGATCATCCTGGGCTCGGCCCGCTCTATGGGCATCGAGGTGAAGTAAGATGGCAAAACTCGGTAAACGTACCCGCGCTGCGCGCGAAGCTGTCGCCGGCAAGGAAAACCTGTCGGTTGAAGAAGCGGTTGCCCTGGTAAAAGGCAACGCGACCTCGAAATTCGACGAGACCATTGAAATCGCGATGAACCTGGGCGTCGACACCCGTCACGCAGACCAGATGGTTCGTGGCGTAGTCGGCCTGCCCAACGGCACCGGCAAAGCGATGCGCGTTGCTGTTTTTGCACGCGGCCCCAAGGCCGACGAAGCCAAAGAAGCCGGCGCGGATATCGTTGGCGCAGAAGACCTGATGGAAACCATTCAGGGCGGCACCATCGAATTCGATCGCTGCATCGCCACCCCGGACATGATGCCCATCGTTGGCCGTCTGGGTAAAGTTCTGGGCCCCCGCAATCTGATGCCGAACCCCAAGGTCGGCACCGTGACCATGGATGTGAAAGCAGCCGTGGAAGCAGCCAAGGGTGGTGAAGTTCAGTTCAAGGCGGAAAAAGGTGGCGTTGTGCATGCCGGTGTTGGCAAAGCGTCTTTTGACGAAGCCAAGCTGGTCGAAAACGTCCGTGCTTTTGTCTCGGCCGTTGCCAAGGCCAAGCCGTCTGGCGCCAAAGGTACCTACATGAAGAAAATCGCGCTGAGCTCGACTATGGGCCCGGGCGTGACTGTCGATGTGGCAGAGGCAGCGGGCGAATAAAGCCCGCTGACTTTGTAGCAGTTCAGACCCGGGCAGCGCAGGCTGCCCGGGTTTCTTTTTTGGCAGCCGCTGTGGCAGCGGGCAAAAAAGTGATCGCCAAGTGGGATTGATCGTTTTTGTGATTTCGTCGATACCGGAAGGGGAGTGACCAGGGGTGATGCTCGGATGGCGCTTGTTTGTTTGTTCGCAGTATACGGGTCACTATGGTTTTACGAAGTTTCTTTGCTCAGGACAGCGAAAGTCTTGAGGTTATCTCAAGCGACAATGGGGCGATTGTCGGCGGTCCGATTGTCAATAACTCCGATACTCCGGATGGCACGATCTTCGAGTATTCTGCGGGAAGCGGAACCACCATCACGTTGGACGACACATTTGATGTGGACGTCTTCAACGATGACCTGCCGGGCAGTCACACCATTACGGACGGGGGCGGTCTTGTTGCCGATGGTCAGGGGGTTGAATCTGAATCCCTTATAGTTGTGCGGGCGCTGGATGCTGACGGCAATCCGACTGGCCCCGAGATCACGATCTACGTGTTTTCGCAGGGCGGCGTGTTTTCCGATGTCTGGGGTTATGGCACATCCGAGCCTTTGGTTGACGGCACGCAGTATATCAAGGTCAGTGGGTCGAATGCCGGCGCTTCGGCTTATACCGATTATATTCCATGTTTTGCCGCGGGGACTCTGATCAAGACCGCCGCGGGCGATCTGCCGGTCGAAGATATCCGCGCGGGCCAAAGGGTCTGGACCCGGGATGGGGGCCTGCAACCAGTGCTTTGGGCAGGTCATACCGAGGTTCGAGGGGCCGGTGCTTTTGCACCTGTTTTCATTGCCCCCGATGTGATCGGCAACAGCACGCAGCTTGTGCTGTCGCAGCAGCACCGGGTTCTGGTCGAGGCTTCTGCCGCAGAGATGCTGTTTGGCACGGCCGAAGTGTTGGTGGCGGCCAAGCATCTGTGTGGGTTGCCGGGGGTGGAAATCCGTGAGGTGGACAGTGTCTGCTATACTCATTTCATGTTCGACCGCCATCATCTGGTACGCTCGAACGGCGCGCTGACCGAAAGCTTCTTTCTGGCAAGCAATTCGGTGGGTGCGCTGAACATGCGGCAACGCGCCGAGATTATGGCGCTGTTCCCTGAACTGGACAGTGCCGGGGCCGGGTTCGGCCCTACCGTCGCGCCGACGTTGGGTGCGCGCGATGCGTCGGTCTTGTGCGGCTATATCTGAGCGCGCCTCAGATCAACGTATCGGTCAAGGTCAGTTTCAGCCGCAACCGCAGGCGGTCTGCGCGATGGCGTTCATAGTCGCTGTAGTCGCGGTCTTGCTGGCACAACAGCAACCAGTCACGCATCAGCCGACCGCGCAGGCAAAAGTCCAGGATGTCGATGTTTATCGGATGGCGATAGAGGCGAAAGAACATCGCTTTGTTGCGACGCAAGATGCCGCTGCGGTCCAAATCTTCGGCATCTCCGGGGCGAAATACATCGGCTTTCAGGAAATCGACGATATCGTAGACCGCCAGCTTGTCCCGCGCTTCGGTGAAATCCAGCCCGATGGCTGTGCCCTGACCCAGGATCAGGTTCAGGCCGTGGAAATCTCCGTGCGAGAACACGCGTGTGTCTTCGCGCCCGCGCAGATGCACCGCGTCCGCGCGCATGATGTTCATCATCCGTTGATAATCATTGCGGACATGCGACTTGATGGTGTCCGAGGAATTGCGGATGCGCTCCATCATCCATTGTGGCCAGAACGCGTAAGGCTGCGCCGGTTGCACGCTGTGCAGGTCATGCAGCCACGCCCCCGCCCGGCGATAAACCTGCGCAACCCTGTTGTCGTCGGGCTCGTTATAGATCACGTCCAGTGCTGTGGTACGGTCGACGAACTCGGTGACAAAGAACTGACCCGATGGCGAAAGATAGGTGGGGGTTACGACCCGTGACGTTGCAGTTTTTGCAAAATGCGCGCTCAGGTCGGTCAGAACGCTGTATTCGTGCTGCAAGCGACCGGTTTCGGGCGAGTCCAGATCGATCTTGAGCGCGAAATCGCGATTGTCGGTGGTTAGGCGCAGAACCAGCCGCTTGCCCGGAAAGTCGTGCGAGCGCTTGACGCCGACAATAGAGGTGACTGGCCCCGAGCGGGTGGCCTGCGCAAATTCTTCGCTATATTGCGTGGCCCGCTGCGTTTCGTCAGGTGTGAGGGTCAGCATGCCGGGGTGGGATTGCAGCGTTGTTCGTCATACATTGGTGTGACGGGACACCACAGGCGCAGGCATGTCAATCCCGCTCGCTGCGCGATATCCTGCGAAGCCTTTGAAAAGGACAATTTACCCCTTGGAAACCCCGCGCGTCTGCCCTAAAGAGACTTGCGGAGTAAAGCGTGCGATTCGTCGTGCGCTTTATTTCGTTTCGTCCAAGACGGTGGGTGGTGCCATATGGCCCCTTAATTCCCTGCCTGAGACGGGTAAGACCAAAGAATTCTGAGGGTCCCACCCTCGGGCGCATTTTGGCCAATCCCGTAACAACGGACCTGAACGCCGGAGCGAAAGCTGCGGCAAATATGAGCCGGGGTGAGATATCGCCCCTAACTTGGAGAGAACTGTGGATAGAGCCCAGAAAGAGAAAGTGGTCGAGGAACTCGGCCAAATCTTCGAAAGCTCTGGCGTCGTAGTGGTTGCTCACTACGCCGGTCTGACAGTTGCCGAGATGCAGGACCTTCGCGCACGTGCACGTGACGCGGGCGGTTCCGTGCGTGTTGCCAAGAACAGGCTCGCCAAAATCGCCCTTGAGGGTAAGCCGTGTGAAAGCATGGCCGACCTGCTGACAGGGATGACCGTTCTGACCTATTCCGAGGACCCCGTGGCAGCAGCCAAGGTGGCCGAGGACTTCGCCAAGGAAAACAAGAAGTTCGAAATCCTTGGCGGTGCAATGGGCGAGAACGCTCTGGACCGCAAAGGCGTCGAAACAGTTTCGAAAATGCCGTCTCGCGAGGAGCTTATTGCTTCGATCGTGGGCTGCATTGGCGCACCTGCTTCGAACATCGCCGGCGCGATTGGCGCACCTGCAAGCAACATCGCAAGCATCCTTTCCACCATCGAAGAGAAGGCGGAAGCTGCGTAAGCGGTTGGCACTGAATGATCTGCGTAGGGGATTGCCCCTGACGTTGGAACACACACTGTAAACGGAAAGAGCTGATAAAATGGCTGATCTGAAAGCACTCGCAGAAAGCATCGTGGGTCTGACCCTGCTGGAAGCACAAGAACTGAAAACCATCCTCAAAGACGAATACGGCATCGAGCCCGCAGCTGGCGGCGCCGTAATGGTTGCAGCCGGTGGCGACGCCGGTGGCGCAGCTGAGGAAGAAAAAACCGAATTCGACGTCGTTCTGAAGAACGCCGGCGCTTCGAAAATCAACGTGATCAAAGAAGTTCGCGGCATCACCGGTCTGGGCCTGAAAGAAGCCAAGGAACTGGTCGAAGCTGGCGGCAAGATCAAAGAAGGCGTGTCGAAAGACGAAGCCGAAGAAGTCAAAGGCAAGCTGGAAGCAGCTGGCGCCGAAGTCGAGCTGGCCTAAGCCAACCGACAGGTGCATCGCTGATGCGCCGCAAAATTTGGCTGGGTCCGGAGAAATCCGGGTCCAGCCGAACCTGTCTTAGAAAGGGCCTCATTCGCAGGGGCGTTTTCTAAGACACGGTTTTCGGATCGGGAGGCCGCCTTCGGGACGGTGGCCACGAATTGATCCGGACGTGTTGTCTCGATTGTGCAAGATGCCGGGGCCCGACGGTGTCTTTGCCCGCTGAGAACATCGAAAGGTGACATCTGACATGGCTCAAACGTTCCTTGGCCAGAAACGTCTTCGTAAATATTACGGCAAAATCCGCGAAGTTTTGGAAATGCCGAACCTCATTGAGGTCCAGAAATCTTCTTATGATCTTTTCCTGCGCTCCGGCGATGCAGAACAGCCCACAGACGGCGAAGGCATCAAAGGCGTGTTCCAGTCGGTTTTCCCGATCAAGGATTTCAACGAAACCTCCGTGCTGGAGTTCGTGAAATACGATCTGGAAAAACCCAAATACGACGTCGAAGAGTGCATGCAGCGCGACATGACCTACAGCGCGCCGCTCAAGGTCACTCTGCGTCTGATCGTGTTTGATGTCGATGAGGACACCGGCGCGAAATCGGTCAAAGATATCAAAGAACAGGACGTGTTCATGGGCGATATGCCCCTGATGACGCCGAATGGTACCTTCATCGTGAACGGCACCGAGCGTGTGATCGTCTCCCAGATGCACCGCTCGCCCGGTGTGTTCTTTGACCACGACAAGGGCAAGACCCATTCCTCGGGCAAACTGCTGTTTGCCTGCCGCATCATCCCGTATCGCGGCAGCTGGCTGGACTTTGAGTTCGACGCCAAGGACATCGTGTTCGCCCGTATCGACCGTCGCCGCAAACTGCCTGTGACCACCCTGCTTTATGCGCTGGGTCTGGATCAGGAAGCGATCATGGACGCGTATTACAACACCGTGTCCTACAAGCTGGATAAGAAGAAAGGCTGGGTCACGCCGTTCTTCCCCGAGCGTGTGCGCGGCACCCGTCCGACATATGATCTGATCGACGCGAAATCCGGTGAAGTGATTGCCGAAGCCGGCAAGAAAGTCACCCCGCGCGCGGTCAAGAAGCTGATCGACGAAGGCAGCGTCACCGACCTGCTGGTGCCCTTCGACAACATCGTCGGCAAGTACGTTGCCAAGGACATCATCAACGAGGAAAACGGCGCGATCTATGTCGAAGCCGGCGATGAGCTGACCCTTGAGTATGACAAAGACGGCGACCTGATCGGTGGCACCGTCAAGGACCTGATGGATGCGGGCATCACCGACATCCCGGTTCTGGACATCGACAACGTCAACGTTGGCCCCTACATGCGCAACACCATGGCTCAGGACAAGAACCTGAACCGTGAAAGCGCGCTGATGGACATCTACCGCGTCATGCGCCCGGGCGAGCCGCCCACCGTCGAAGCGGCCTCCGCCCTGTTCGACACCCTGTTCTTCGACAGCGAGCGCTATGACCTGTCCGCCGTTGGCCGTGTGAAAATGAACATGCGTCTGGCTCTGGACGCGCCTGACACCCTGCGCACCCTGCGTCGCGAAGACATCGTGGCCTGCATCAAGGCTCTGGTCGAGCTGCGTGACGGCAAAGGCGACGTGGACGATATCGACCACCTCGGCAACCGTCGTGTGCGTTCGGTCGGCGAACTGATGGAAAACCAGTACCGCGTTGGCCTGCTGCGTATGGAGCGCGCGATCAAAGAGCGTATGTCGTCGGTCGAGATTGACACCGTCATGCCGCAGGACCTGATCAACGCGAAACCGGCTGCGGCTGCTGTTCGTGAATTCTTCGGCTCGTCGCAGCTGTCGCAGTTCATGGACCAGACCAACCCGCTGTCGGAAGTCACCCACAAACGCCGCCTCTCGGCGCTTGGCCCCGGTGGTCTGACACGTGAGCGTGCAGGCTTTGAGGTGCGCGACGTACACCCGACCCATTATGGCCGGATGTGCCCAATTGAAACGCCCGAAGGCCCGAACATCGGTCTGATCAACTCGCTGGCCACCTTCGCCCGCGTGAACAAGTATGGCTTCATCGAAACACCCTACCGCGTTGTCAAAGACGCTGAGGTGACCGATGAGGTTCACTACATGTCCGCGACCGAGGAAATGCGTCACACCGTGGCTCAGGCGAACGCGACGTTGGACGCAGATGGCAAGTTCATCAACGATCTGGTGTCGACCCGTCAGGCCGGCGACTACACGCTTGCTCCGCGCGAGAATGTGGACCTGATCGACGTGTCGCCGAAACAGCTGGTGTCAGTAGCTGCATCGCTGATCCCGTTCCTTGAAAACGACGACGCCAACCGCGCTCTGATGGGCTCGAACATGCAACGTCAGGCGGTTCCGCTGCTGCGGGCTGAGGCACCGCTGGTCGGCACCGGTATCGAGGAAAAGGTTGCGATCGACTCAGGCGCTGCGATTCAGGCGAAACGCGCCGGTATCATCGACCAGGTCGATGCCCAGCGTATCGTTATCCGCGCGACTGAGGATCTGGAACTGGGCGACGCTGGCGTTGACATCTATCGTCTGCGCAAATTCCAGCGGTCGAACCAGAACACCTGCATCAACCAGCGTCCGCTGATCAAGGTGGGTGACACCGTCCAGAAGGGCGAGGTCATTGCTGACGGTCCGTCGACCGATATGGGTGAACTGGCGCTTGGTAAGAACGTGGTCGTCGCGTTCATGCCGTGGAACGGTTACAACTACGAAGACTCGATCCTGATCTCGGAACGTATCGCGCGTGATGACGTCTTTACCTCGGTTCATATCGAGGAGTTTGAAGTCGCCGCCCGTGACACCAAGCTGGGCCCGGAAGAGATCACCCGCGACATCCCCAACGTCGGTGAAGAAGCGCTGCGCAACCTAGACGAGGCGGGCATCGTGTACATCGGCGCGGATGTTGAGCCGGGCGATATTCTGGTCGGCAAGATCACTCCGAAGGGCGAAAGCCCGATGACCCCGGAAGAAAAGCTGCTGCGCGCCATCTTTGGTGAAAAAGCATCTGACGTGCGTGACACCTCGCTGCGCGTGAAGCCGGGCGATTACGGGACGGTCGTTGAGGTCCGCGTCTTCAACCGTCACGGTGTGGAAAAAGACGAACGTGCGCTGCAGATCGAGCGTGAGGAAGTCGAACGTCTGGCCCGTGACCGGGACGACGAACTGGCGATCCTGGACCGCAACATCTATGCGCGTCTGCAAGGTCTGATCCTGGGTAAAACCGCTGTCAAAGGCCCGAAAGGTGTCAAGGCAGGCTCGGTGATCACCGAGGATCTGCTGGAAACCCTGACCCGTGGTCAGTGGTGGCAGCTGGCGCTGGAAGGCGAGCAGGACGCACAGATCGTTGAGGCTCTGAACGAGCAGTACGAAGTGCAAAAGCGTGCTCTGGACGCTCGTTTCGAAGACAAGGTCGAGAAAGTCCGCCGTGGCGACGACCTGCCGCCGGGTGTGATGAAGATGGTCAAAGTCTTCATCGCCGTGAAGCGTAAGCTGCAGCCGGGCGACAAGATGGCCGGTCGTCACGGGAACAAAGGTGTGATCTCCAAGGTTGTTCCGATGGAAGACATGCCGTTCCTGGCCGATGGTACGCCGGTTGACTTCTGTCTGAACCCGCTGGGTGTGCCGTCGCGTATGAACGTTGGTCAGATCCTTGAAACCCACATGGGTTGGGCCGCGCGCGGTCTGGGTCTGAACATCGACGACGCTCTGGGTGAATACCGCCGGTCCGGCGATCTGACCCCGGTGCGCGAAGCGATGAAGCTGGCCTATGGCGAGGATGTCTACGAAGAAGGCATCACCGGTCTGGACGAGGATGGCCTGATCGAGGCTGCGGGCAACGTGACCCGCGGTGTTCCGATCGCAACCCCGGTCTTTGACGGTGCCAAAGAGGCGGATGTCAACGACGCGCTGGTGCGTGCGGGCTTCTCGGAAAGCGGTCAGTCGGTTCTGTTCGACGGTCGTACCGGTGAGCAATTCGCACGTCCGGTGACCGTGGGCATCAAGTACCTGCTGAAACTGCACCACCTGGTGGATGACAAGATCCACGCGCGTTCGACCGGTCCGTACAGCTTGGTTACCCAGCAGCCGCTGGGTGGTAAGGCGCAGTTCGGTGGTCAGCGCTTTGGTGAGATGGAGGTCTGGGCTCTGGAAGCTTACGGCGCCGCCTACACCCTGCAGGAGATGCTCACCGTGAAATCGGATGACGTCGCCGGCCGGACCAAGGTCTATGAGTCGATCGTCAAGGGCGAGGATAACTTTGAAGCGGGCGTACCGGAATCGTTCAACGTTCTGGTGAAAGAAGTCCGTGGCCTCGGCCTGAATATGGAACTCCTGGATGCGGAGGTTGAGGAATAAGAATTTTGAAAAAATTCTTGGGCGGAAACTTTTAAAGTTTCCGCTCCCCTCTCCCCCCTTCCGCAAGATTTGAGGTAACAAATGAACCAGGAAATCACCAACAACCCGTTCAACCCGCTGACGCCCCCGAAGGTTTTCGACGAGATCAAGGTCTCGCTGGCATCGCCCGAGCGGATTCTGTCTTGGTCCTATGGCGAGATCAAGAAACCCGAAACCATCAACTACCGGACGTTCAAGCCCGAGCGTGACGGTCTGTTCTGCGCGCGTATCTTTGGCCCGATCAAAGACTACGAATGTCTGTGCGGCAAATATAAGCGGATGAAGTATCGCGGCGTTGTCTGCGAAAAATGTGGCGTGGAAGTCACCCTGCAGAAAGTCCGCCGCGAGCGTATGGGCCACATCGAACTGGCAGCACCCGTCGCACATATCTGGTTCCTGAAATCGCTGCCGTCCCGCATCGGTCTGATGCTGGACATGACGCTGCGCGATCTGGAACGCGTTCTGTACTTTGAAAACTACGTCGTCATCGAGCCCGGTCTGACCGACCTGACTTACGGCCAAATGCTGACCGAAGAAGAGTACATGGATGCGCAGGATGCCTATGGCATGGACGCGTTCACCGCCAATATCGGTGCTGAAGCCATTCGTGAGATGTTGGCCCAGATCGATCTGGAAGCCGAAGCCGAGCAGCTGCGCGCTGATCTGGCCGAAGCGACTGGTGAACTGAAGCCCAAGAAGATCATCAAGCGTCTGAAAGTTGTTGAATCCTTCCTCGAGTCGGGCAACCGCCCCGAATGGATGGTGATGACCGTGATCCCGGTCATCCCGCCGGAACTGCGTCCGCTGGTTCCGCTGGATGGTGGCCGTTTCGCGACCTCGGATCTGAACGATCTGTATCGCCGCGTCATCAACCGGAACAACCGTCTGAAGCGTCTGATCGAGCTGCGCGCGCCTGACATCATCGTCCGCAACGAAAAGCGGATGCTGCAGGAATCCGTGGATGCTCTGTTCGACAACGGCCGTCGTGGTCGCGTGATCACCGGCGCCAACAAGCGCCCGCTGAAATCGCTGTCGGACATGCTGAAGGGTAAGCAGGGTCGCTTCCGTCAGAACCTTCTGGGGAAACGCGTCGACTTCTCGGGCCGTTCGGTCATTGTGACCGGTCCGGAACTCAAACTGCACCAGTGTGGTCTGCCCAAAAAGATGGCGCTGGAGCTGTTCAAGCCGTTTATCTACTCGCGCCTTGAAGCCAAGGGTCTGTCTTCGACCGTGAAACAGGCGAAGAAACTGGTCGAGAAAGAGCGTCCCGAGGTGTGGGATATCCTCGACGAGGTGATCCGCGAACACCCTGTCATGCTGAACCGTGCGCCGACGCTGCACCGTCTTGGCATTCAGGCGTTCGAGCCGGTCCTGATCGAAGGTAAAGCCATCCAGCTGCACCCGCTGGTCTGTTCGGCCTTTAACGCCGACTTCGACGGTGACCAGATGGCTGTGCACGTCCCGCTGAGCCTTGAGGCCCAGTTGGAAGCCCGTGTTCTGATGATGTCGACGAACAACGTTCTGTCGCCCGCAAACGGCGCGCCCATTATTGTTCCGTCGCAGGATATGATCCTGGGTCTGTACTATGTGACCCTGGAACGCGAAGGCATGCCGGGCGAAGGCAAGGTCTTTGGCTCGATCGAAGAAGTTCAGCACGCGCTGGACGCGGGTGAGGTGCATCTGCACTCGAAAATCACCGCGCGGATCACGCAGATCGACGACGAAGGCAACGAAGTTCAGAAGCGTTTCGAGACCACTCCGGGCCGTTTGCGTCTGGGTGCCTTGCTGCCGATGAACAACAAAGCGCCGTTCGAGCTGGTCAACCGCCTGCTGCGGAAGAAAGAAGTGCAGCAGGTGATCGACACCGTCTACCGGTATTGCGGTCAGAAAGAGTCGGTTATCTTCTGTGACCAGATCATGTCGATGGGCTTCAAAGAAGCGTTCAAGGCGGGCATCTCGTTCGGTAAGGACGACATGGTGATTCCGGATGACAAGTGGGGCATCGTTGATGACACCCGCGGTCAGGTGAAAGACTTTGAACAGCAGTACATGGACGGCCTGATCACTCAGGGCGAAAAGTACAACAAAGTTGTTGATGCCTGGTCGAAGTGTAACGACCGCGTCACCGAAGCCATGATGTCGACGATCTCGTCGTCGGATCGGGCAGAGGACGGTTCCGAGCAGGAACCGAACTCGGTCTACATGATGGCCCACTCGGGTGCGCGTGGCTCGGTCACTCAGATGAAACAGCTGGGCGGTATGCGCGGCCTGATGGCCAAGCCGAACGGTGACATCATCGAGACGCCGATCATCTCGAACTTTAAAGAAGGTCTGACCGTTCTCGAGTACTTCAACTCGACCCACGGTGCCCGTAAGGGTCTGTCGGATACCGCTCTGAAGACGGCGAACTCGGGTTACCTGACCCGTCGTCTGGTGGATGTGGCACAAGACTGCATCGTTCGTGAGATCGACTGCGGAACCGAACGCGCCATCACCGCCGAAGCAGCTGTGAACGACGGTGAGGTTGTCGCCTCGCTGGCCGAACGCGTGCTGGGCCGTGTGGCCGCAGACGATGTTCTGCGTCCGGGCACGGATGAGGTGATCGTGGCCGCTGGTCAACTGATCGACGAGCGTATGGCCGACACCATTGACGAGGCCGGTATCGCGTCGATGCGCATCCGCTCGCCTCTGACCTGTGAGTCCGAGGAAGGCGTCTGTGCAACCTGCTATGGTCGTGACCTTGCACGCGGTACCATGGTGAACACAGGTGAGGCTGTCGGCATCATCGCCGCCCAGTCCATCGGTGAACCCGGCACACAGCTGACGATGCGGACCTTCCACATCGGTGGTGTTGCGCAAGGTGGCCAGCAGTCGTTCCAGGAAGCCAGCCAGGAAGGTGTTGTTTCCTTCGAGAACCCGCAGATTCTGGTCAATGCCGCAGGCGAAAGCCTGGTCATGGGCCGGAACATGAAGCTGGTGATCAGCGACGAACACGGCGAAGAGCGTGCCAGCCACAAGCTGGGCTATGGCTCCAAGCTGTTCGTCAAGGACGGCACCAAAGTGGCCCGTGGCGACAAGCTGTTCGAATGGGATCCCTACACCCTGCCGATCATCGCCGAGAAAGCCGGTACTGCGAAATACGTTGACCTTGTGTCGGGCCTGGCTGTCCGCGACGAGACCGACGAAGCAACCGGTATGACCCAGAAGATCGTGATCGACTGGCGCGCCGCCCCCAAAGGCAGCGACCTCAAGCCCGAGATCATTCTGGTCGGCGAAGATGGCGAGCCGGTCCGCAACGATGCGGGCAACCCGGTTCACTATCCGATGTCGGTGGATGCGATCTTGTCGGTCGAAGACGGTCAGCAGGTCGAAGCCGGTGACGTTGTCGCGCGTATCCCGCGTGAAGGTGCCAAGACCAAGGACATCACCGGTGGTCTGCCGCGTGTGGCCGAACTGTTCGAAGCCCGCCGTCCGAAAGATCACGCGATCATCGCCGAAGCCGATGGTTACGTGCGCTTTGGCCGCGACTACAAGAACAAGCGCCGCATCAGCATCGAACCGGCTGACGAGTCCATGGAGACCATCGAGTACATGGTGCCCAAGGGCAAGCACATCCCGGTCGCCGAAGGGGACTTCATCCAGAAGGGTGAATACCTGATGGACGGTAACCCGGCTCCGCATGACATCCTGTCCATCATGGGTGTCGAAGCGCTGGCGGATTACATGATCGACGAAGTGCAGGACGTGTATCGACTGCAGGGCGTGAAGATCAACGACAAGCACATCGAGGTCATCGTGCGCCAGATGCTGCAGAAGTGGGAGATCCTGGATTCAGGCGACACCACCCTGCTGAAAGGCGAGCATGTCGACAAGCAGGAGTTCGACGCGGCCAACGAGAAGACCATCGCCCGCGGTGGTCGTCCGGCACAGGGCGAGCCGATCCTTCTGGGGATCACCAAGGCTTCGCTGCAAACGCGTTCGTTCATCTCGGCGGCCTCGTTCCAGGAAACCACCCGCGTTCTGACCGAGGCGTCGGTTCAGGGCAAGAAGGACAAACTGGTTGGCCTGAAAGAGAACGTCATCGTTGGCCGTCTGATCCCCGCCGGTACCGGTGGGGCCACGCAGGCCGTCCGCCACATCGCGCAGTCGCGCGACAATGTGGTCATCGAAGCCCGCCGGGAAGAGGCCGAAGCAGCCGCTGCTCTGGCCGCGCCGAGCTTTGACGACGACATGGTCGGGGATGAGCTGGACGTTCTGGTGGAAACCCCGGAAAGCCGCGAGTAAGCATCACGATGTAAACCGATTAAGGCCCTGCAGTTTTGCGGGGCCTTTTTCTTTCGCGGGTGCCCGGTTTCTTGAAAAGAAACCGCCCCTGAAACTTTTCAAGTTTCAGGCCCCAAAGTCAGCCTTGGGCGTAACGTCTCAACCGCTCTTCCAGTGTGCCGCTGTGCAACTCGAACATATGATTGTCGTGATCATAGAAGTAGATCGAGTGCCCTTCGCCCGAAACCCGCGACCGGCCTTCTCGCACTTCGAGGCCGAGGGACTGGATGCGCTGCAACCGGTCGTCATATTCATATTCACTCATCTTGAAGGCGACATGATTGTAAGTTTTCTCGGCCAGCGGGTCGCCCTCCATCGCGGCAACCCAAATGCCGCCGATGTCGAAGAAGCGTTCTTTCGACAGGGAAAACGTCGTGTCGCCGCTGTCATAGATCTTTCTGGCATCCAGAACGGTCGTCAGCATCTCCTCCATCTTGTCGAGGTCTTTTACGATGAACGTCATATGACTTAGGCCTTCGATCACGGTGTACCTCTTTGATTTGGCTGGATTTCACCATAGCAGAGCGCAGGGCTCTGTCAGGAGGGTCTTCATTGAGACGTTGACATCGGGCGGAGCTGGCCCGCCAATGGCCCCGTTCACGTGCGATTGGATCAGGACCGAATGACCCCGAATATGAAAGGCGCGCTGCTGATGATGGGCAGCATGGCGGGTTTTACCGTCAATGACACGCTGGTCAAAGTTGCGCTGCAGGATTTGCCGCTGTTTCAACTGGTTGCGATCCGGGGCGCAGTGGCGACCGCTTTGGTCTTTCTGCTGGCCCGCCATCTGGGCGCGCTGCATCTGAACTTTCCGCGCCATGACAAGGGGCTGATCGCCCTGCGCTGCCTTAGTGAGCTGTCCGCCACTTTCTTCTTTCTGACCGCTCTCAAGCATATGCCGCTGGCGAATGTGACCGCGGTGCTGCAGGCGCTGCCCCTGACGGTCACGCTCGGGGCGGCCTTGGTGTTTGGCGAGCGTATCGGCTGGCGGCGGATCGCCGCGATCGCACTGGGCTTTGCCGGAATGCTGCTGATCGTGCGCCCCGGCCCGGATGGGTTCAGCCTCTACGCCGTCTACGCGTTGATTGCGGTTGCGTCGGTCACCCTGCGGGACCTGATCACGCGGCGGATGTCGGCCGAGGTGCCGTCGATGGTGGTCACACTGGCCACATCGCTGACGATCACGCTGACCGCGGCAGTGGTCTCGATCTTCGAGGGCTGGGTGCCGGTTCCGCTGACTGCCGGCGTGCTCACGGTATCCGCTGCGGTCTTTGTCCTCAGCGGTTATCTGTTCAGCGTCATGGTGATGCGCGTGGGCGAGGTCGGCTTTGTCGCGCCGTTCCGCTATTCCAGCCTGATCTGGGCCTTGGTACTGGGCTGGTTGGTCTTTGGTGACTGGCCTGATGCAGTGACGATGCTGGGGGCGGCTTTGGTTGTCGGGGCAGGGCTGTTTACGCTGTTCCGGGAAAGGTCCACTCAGGCCGAGTGAACCCGCCGCACCACGTCCTGATCGATGGCAAAGCGCGCGATGAATTCGCCCTCTAGCTCGGGCGTCAGAGCCTCAAATTCATCCTTGTTGTTCCGCGCGTGTTTTGAATCGTTGAACCCGTTTAGCGTGCGCACCCACATCGGCGCATCCGAGTAGCTGATGACAGGCATGAACCGTGCGATGCGGTGATGCGTGAAATTCATGACCGACTGTGTACACCCGCCCGCGATATACATGCCCTGCGCAACCCCCAGCATGGGTTTGTAGACCTCTGACGCGCGGACGCCGTTGGGGCCGAACCGGGCAAAATACCCAAGGCTGTAGTCGATCCCGACCATCTGATTATTCGCCAACAGCCCCGCACTGTCTTGCGCTGCGATGCGCAGGCGCTCGACCAGATCGACCGACACCGCATCGTCATCGTCATGCCGGAACTGGATACAGGGCTGATCGGGATCGGTGCGGGCCGCATTCAGTACCGATCTCATGACCTGACGCGGCCTCATCTGGGTGTCGGCGGATTTCTGGATGATCCGAACCTGCTTTATGCCTTCGGTCAGGTCGTGCAGCCGGTCAAAGGCAGGTTTGGGCAGGCAGTCCCCGATCACGATCAGGAAGTTGAAATCCTCATCGGTCTGTTCACGGAAACAGGGCAGGGTCGAGGCCTCGAACAGGCGGAACCGTTCCTCAAGACGGGCGGGGTTATAGAGATAGCGGCGGCGTTCTTCGACGGTTTCATGTTCGGTCTGAAACCCTCCGAGGGCGGGGTAGGAAAAGCGGCACAGGCCGAGAATTTGCATGGTTCATCCGTGGTTCAGACCGTCGCTGTGACTATGCCCGCGCGCCCCGAAACCCGCAACGGGCATCGGGGGTGGAAACTGCAAGAACCGGCGCGTAGATAGGGGAACAGGTGGCGTAACTTTCTGACAGGGAGTTACTGTTGACACTTGGGCCGACTCCCCCTATTACGCGCGTCATCTCGGTACCGGGGGCCGCCCCACAACCGATTTCAGTAATGAACTGGTCAAGGCCCGGACACTTTTATCGTTCGCGCCCTCTGATAACAAACCGCGACGTTCACCTCGGAATGGGAACGCTCGCGGGTTTTGCGCTTGTGGACGCATGAGTGCAGCGAATTTAACCGCACGCAACCCGCGTGCATGTCATGTGTGTTGCAAAACGGGGAAGAAACCGGAATGCCAACTATTCAACAGCTGATCCGCAAACCGCGGCAGCCCAAAGTAAAACGCTCGAAGTCCATGCACCTGGAGCAGTGCCCGCAGAAACGCGGCGTCTGCACACGTGTATATACAACCACACCGAAAAAGCCGAACTCGGCTATGCGTAAGGTTGCCAAGGTGCGCCTGACCAACGGGTTCGAGGTCATCTCGTACATCCCCGGTGAAAGCCACAACCTGCAGGAACACTCGGTTGTTCTGATCCGTGGCGGCCGTGTAAAAGACCTTCCCGGTGTGCGTTACCACATCCTGCGCGGTGTTCTGGATACTCAGGGCGTCAAAGATCGTAAGCAACGTCGTTCGAAATACGGCGCGAAGCGTCCCAAGTAAGAAGGAGAGGCTGATATGTCACGTCGTCACGCCGCCGAAAAACGCGAAGTCCTGCCTGACGCCAAATTTGGCGACAAGGTACTGACCAAATTCATGAACAACCTGATGATCGACGGCAAGAAGTCGGTCGCAGAGCGCATCGTTTACAACGCCTTTGACCGCGTTGAGAACAAAATCAAGCGCGCACCTGTCGAAGTGTTCCACGAAGCACTCGACAACATCAAACCGTCGGTCGAGGTTCGCTCGCGCCGCGTTGGTGGTGCAACCTATCAGGTTCCGGTCGAAGTGCGCCCCGAGCGCCGCGAAGCACTGGCCATCCGCTGGCTGATCACTGCTGCGCGTGGCCGCAACGAAAACACCATGGAAGAACGCCTCGCCGGCGAACTGCTGGACGCTGTACAGTCCCGCGGTACCGCCGTGAAGAAGCGCGAAGACACCCACAAGATGGCCGAGGCGAACAAAGCCTTCAGCCACTACCGTTGGTAATTCAGAGGCTTATCAAAAATGGCACGCGAATATCCGCTCGAACTATACCGTAACTTCGGTATCATGGCGCACATCGACGCAGGTAAGACCACCTGCTCGGAGCGTATCCTGTATTACACTGGCAAATCCCACAACATCGGTGAGGTGCACGATGGTGCAGCCACCATGGACTGGATGGAGCAGGAGCAGGAACGCGGCATCACCATCACCTCGGCTGCGACCACCACTTTCTGGGAACGCACCGAAGACGGTCAGACCGCCGATACCCCCAAGCACCGCCTGAACATCATCGACACCCCCGGCCACGTTGACTTCACCATCGAAGTCGAACGTTCGCTGGCGGTTCTCGACGGTGCCGTCTGCGTTCTGGACGCAAACGCCGGTGTTGAGCCCCAGACCGAAACCGTGTGGCGTCAGGCTGACCGCTACAAGGTTCCGCGTATGGTTTTCGTCAACAAGATGGACAAGATCGGCGCAGACTTCTTTAACTGCGTTCGCATGATCGAAGACCGCACCGGCGCACGCGCTGTTCCGGTTGGTATCCCGATCGGCGCCGAGTCCGAGCTGGAAGGTCTGATCGACCTGGTCACCATGGAAGAGTGGCTGTGGCAGGGCGAAGATCTGGGCGCAAGCTGGATCAAAGCCCCCATCCGCGACAGCCTGAAAGACATGGCTGACGAATGGCGCGGCAAGATGATCGAAGCGGCCGTCGAAATGGACGACGACGCGATGATGGAATACCTGGAAGGCAATGAGCCCGACGTTCCGACCCTGCGCGCCCTGCTGCGCAAAGGCACTCTGGACATCGCGTTTGTTCCGGTTCTGGGTGGTTCGGCGTTCAAGAACAAAGGCGTTCAGCCGCTGCTCAACGCTGTGATCGACTATCTGCCCAGCCCGCTGGACGTTGTTGATTACATGGGCTTCAAACCCGGCGACGAAGAAGAAGTTCGTGACATCGCACGTCGTGCCGATGACGCGATGGCGTTTTCGGGTCTGGCGTTCAAAATCATGAACGACCCCTTTGTTGGCTCGCTGACCTTCACCCGGATCTACTCGGGCACCATGAACAAGGGTGACTCGATCCTGAACTCGACCAAAGGTAAGAAAGAGCGCATCGGTCGTATGATGATGATGCACTCGAACAACCGGGAAGAGATCGAAGAAGCGTTTGCAGGCGACATCATCGCGCTGGCGGGTCTTAAAGACACCACTACCGGTGACACCCTGTGTGACGCGAAGGACCCGGTGGTTCTGGAAACCATGACCTTCCCCGATCCGGTAATCGAGATCGCGGTTGAGCCCAAAACCAAGGGCGACCAGGAAAAAATGTCTCAGGGTCTGGCCCGTCTGGCCGCCGAAGACCCGTCCTTCCGTGTGGAAACTGATCTGGAATCCGGTCAGACCATCATGAAGGGCATGGGCGAACTTCACCTGGACATCCTGGTTGACCGTCTGAAGCGTGAGTTCAAGGTGGAAGCGAACATTGGTGCGCCGCAGGTGGCCTATCGCGAAACTATCTCGATGCCGGTCGAACACACCTACACCCACAAGAAACAGTCGGGTGGTTCGGGTCAGTTCGCGGAAGTCAAGCTCGAGATTCAGCCGACCGAGGCAGGCGAAGGCTATTCGTTCGAAAGCCGCATCGTTGGTGGTGCCGTTCCGAAGGAATACATCCCGGGTGTTGAAAAAGGCATCAACTCGGTCATGGACAGCGGCCCGCTGGCTGGCTTCCCTGTGATCGACTTCAAGGTTGCCCTGCTGGACGGTAAGTTCCACGACGTTGACTCGAGCGTTCTGGCGTTCGAAATCGCGGCCCGTATGTGTATGCGTGAAGGTATGCGCAAAGCTGGCGCGAAGCTGCTGGAACCGATCATGAAGGTCGAAGTGATCACCCCGGAAGAATATACCGGCGGTATCATCGGCGACCTGACTTCGCGTCGTGGCCAAGTCTCTGGTCAGGAACCGCGCGGCAACGCCATCGCGATTGACGCGTTTGTTCCGCTGGCGAACATGTTCGGCTACATCAACACCCTGCGTTCGATGTCGTCGGGCCGTGCCCAGTTCACCATGCAGTTCGACCACTACGATCCGGTTCCGCAGAACATCTCGGACGAGATTCAGGCGAAATACGCATAAGCGACAATTTGAGGGAGCGTGGGTATCACGCTCCCTTCATTACCGAAAAAGGAGGCCATCATGGCAAAGGAAAAGTTTGAGCGTACAAAACCGCACGTCAACATCGGTACGATTGGCCACGTTGACCACGGCAAGACCACGCTGACCGCAGCAATCACCAAGTATTTTGGTGACTTCAAAGCGTATGACCAGATTGACGGTGCGCCGGAAGAGAAAGCGCGCGGCATCACCATCTCGACCGCTCACGTGGAATACGAGACCGACAACCGCCACTACGCGCACGTCGACTGCCCCGGCCACGCCGACTACGTCAAGAACATGATCACCGGTGCTGCTCAGATGGACGGCGCGATCCTGGTTGTGAACGCCGCAGACGGCCCGATGCCGCAGACCCGCGAGCACATCCTGCTGGGCCGCCAGGTTG
>NZ_JBQFOQ010000005.1:0-282535 GCF_056533645.1 Ruegeria sp. G10
GCAAAACCGCCGCATAATCAATCTAACCAGATGAGCCACACTCTCTCTTAGATCAGAGCGCCATCTGTCCCAAAATCTCTGACGACGGACAACCCACATCACCGCATCCTTCGATCTACGCCGACGCGGCGTCGAGACCAAGGTCATCGCCGGAGACATGGCACCCCAACCCGATCCCCACCTCCGGTCCATGCTGACCCGCGCCCATGGCTGGGCCCGTGATCTAAAAGCCGGAGTTCAACTGATGGAAATTGCGCGACGGGAAAACCTCCCCGGCGCCTTCATCCGTACCCGCGCCCAGCTCGCCTTTCTGTCACCAAAAATTCAGGCCGCGATTCTCGACGGCACGCAGCCGCCGGAACTCACCCTCAAGCGCCTGGTCAGCGTGACCCACCCACTTGATTGGTCCGAACAGGAAAACCTGTTCGGCTTTTGACACCGCGAATTCCGTACTCCCTGATACTGCATTCGCCTTCCCTGAACCGTCAGGAAAATTCCCTGTTCCCGCGAGAAAATTCCCTGTTCCACCTTTTAGGGAAAACCCGACAGAAACCGTTTTAAAACAAACAGTTCCGACAGGATACATGACGAAACTCAGACCTGTTTCACGGAAATTCCCTGTAAAATGCAAGTTATCAGGGAAATCCAACCCAAAGCGACCCCGCCAAAGTGCGGCAGTGAGACTGCGGCCGAAATTGCGCTCTGAGTGTACGATCTGCTCCGTCTCTGATTGAAAGCGTACGGGCCAACGTGCGGGAATTGCGGCACAATTCCGGGTCAGAAAACACAACTGAAGTGAGACAGGTATGAGTGGCGGAGAGACAGGGATTCGAACCCTGGAGACGGTTTCCCGCCTACACACTTTCCAGGCGTGCGCCTTCGACCACTCGGCCACCTCTCCGTGTCGGCGTTATTTGGACCATCGAAACGGGATTTGCAAGGCCAGAATACAGCTGAATTACAGCTCATCCGCATCTGAAGAACCCACATCGCCTTCAGTCAGATCGACGGCTTTGTCAGAGCGCTGAGCGCTGCCTTCTTGCGCCCCAGGTTTGGCCTCAGGTGCATCCTTTGCAGTATCTCGCAAGACTTCCGCATTTCGCAACCAGACGTCGCGCTGAGCGAAGGGAATTTCGATGTTTTCTTCGACAAACCGGCGGTTGATCTCGTGATTCATGTCAGATTTGACCGACAGCACCCAGTTCACATCGCGCAGAATCGCGCGGATTTCAAAATCCAAGGAATCCGCGCCAAACCCCTGGAACACAATGCTTGGGGCCGGGTTCCCCAGAACCATGGGGTGCGCATTTGCAATCTCGCTCAGAATGTTCTCGACCTTCCGGGTATCGGTGCCGTAGGCGACGCCGACAGGCACGATCAAACGACCGATCGTGTTACCGCGGGTATAGTTCGTAACCACACCGCTGATCAGGTCCGAGTTCGGTACGATCACGTCCGACCGGTCAAAGGTCTCGATCCGCGTCGACCGGACCGAGATATCACGGACATACCCCATCATCCCGTTTACATCGATCCAGTCGCCTTTCGAGATCGGGCGCTCGACCAACAGGATGATGCCCGAAACAAAGTTCGACACGATCGTCTGCAACCCAAAGCCAATCCCGACCGACAGCGCCCCTGCAACGATTGCCAATGAAGACAGATCAAAGCCCGCAATGACGATGGCGATCAGCGCCGCCAGAAAGACGCCGACATAGCCGGTCCCCGACACAATTGCGTTCTGGCCGCCCGGATCAATTTTTGTCTTGGGCAAAAGCGAATTACGCAGGCCGCTTTGCAGCAGGCGGGTCAATGCGAAGCCGATCGCAAAGACAGCGACAAAGGTCAGGAAATTTCTGGGCGAGATTGTCACGCCGCCAATGTCAAAACCCAATATGATCCGCGACCAGACCTCTAGCAGGTCTGTCTCGCGCGCACCCCAGTATATGGCCAGGATTGGCAGCGCCACGATCGCCAGCGCAAAGCCCACCAGCACCGAAAACAATGAATCGCGTGCGGCGTCACCCTGCCCGGACAACCAGCCATAGACCATGCTGAAGAACCGCTGCACGATCACCAGTGCGGCAATCAGGACCAATGTCTTGACCGCGGGAAAGACGATCGCCTCGGCCGCGTTGATATATCCGGTTGCTGCCAGCACCGGTGTGGCAATCCCCAGCAAGAACAGCGCACGGCGCAAGAACTCAACCAGCTGGCTGAAACCGGCTGCGCGGCGCGGCGTGTCCTGCTCGGCCCCCTGCTGCGTGGGCTCGTTCTGTCGGATCTGGCGCAAGCGCAGCAATAGCAGCGCGGTCGCAAGTATGATCGGAAAACCAACCACCGCACGCGTCGCGTCCGAGATGTTTTCGATCTGCTCGAACAGCAGCGCCAACTCATGCAGGATCAGCGTAATCGCCAAAAGGTCGATGTAGAACCGCACCTCACGGATCTTACCCTCGGACAGGCGCTGGAAATTCTGCGCCGCCCCCATCAGGAATATCTGACGTCCGATCCAGTCGAAATAAAAGATGATCGCCGCCCAATAAGGGATGTTGTCAAACAGAAGCATCCCGCGCAGACCAAGTACGCCCGTCAGCATGACGGCCTCGACCAGGGCCCACACCCCCAGCCAAGGCAGCAGAATGCGCAGAAGAGAAACGATGAAAGTCCACACGCCGCTGCCGCTGCCACCCAGCGAACGCAGATATGCACCACCCTTTTCAGACCAAGAGCGCCCATAAAGCAACAAAATGGCCGAAGCCGCCAGCAGGGCGAAGATGCCCAGACCACGTTCCCGAATCCGCTCGCGCACAACATCGGTGCGCAGGTTTTTCGAGATTTCGTTTATCAGGCTTTGCGTCGCATTCTTCACGTCGCTCCACGCAGGGCCCCAATATGCGGGATTGAGCGGTGATGGACCACGTTCAAGCAGTTCTTTGGCTTGACGATCGCGGATGATCCGGTCGATTTCACTGATCAGACCATTCGCGCGGCTGAACGCCTCTTCCGAAATGATACGCGGAACCCGCAGGCTGTTCAGCTGGCTTTCAAGATGCTCGCGCAGCCTTGCGATATCTTCGGGTTCGGTTTCGCCGTCGGCAGGCGCTGCACCCAGCGCGTTGATCTGACTTTCCAGAGTTTGGATACGGTCGGTATTCGCGCCCCGAGCCCTGTTGAAGTCCTCGCGATAACCATTTATTTCAGAACGCAAGTTTTCGAGCGCCGCATTCGATGCCCGGTTCGCGCTGATCACAGATTCCGCACGGTCCGCTGTACTGATCCAGCCCTGATAATATTCGCTTTGCCGGTCGGTTAACTGGGCCGAGGCCATCTCGCCCAGTCCGAACAGGCTGAATACAACAAGAACCAGTAACAGACGGACCTGCCGAAGCATCACACGTCCTCGAACACGCCCGGAATGCTGCGGGGTGCTTCAGTCATCCAATCCGGCACCGGCAACTCTTTTTCGCGCAGGAATTCGGGATTGAACAGTTTCGACTGATAGCGGGTGCCATAGTCACACAGGATCGTGACGATCGTATGCCCCGGCCCCATTTCTTTCGCCAGCCGGACCGCGCCAGCCATGTTGATCGCGGTCGAGCCGCCCATCACCAGCCCCTCTTCCCGCAGCAGATCGAATATATAGGGCAGCGCTTCGTTATCGGTGATCTGGTAGGAGTGATCAGGCGTGAATCCTTCAAGGTTTTTGGTCACGCGCACCTGCCCGATGCCTTCCGCGATCGAGCCACCCTCCATCGCGATCTCACCAGTGGTGTAGTAGGAATAAAGCCCGGCCCCCATCGGATCGGCCAAACCGATCTTGACGCCCTTGGGCTGAAGCGCATCGGCGACCCCCGCCAATGTCCCGCCTGAACCAACGGCGCAGATAAAGCCATCAACCTTACCGCCTGTCTGTTCCCAGATTTCGGGGCCGGTGGTTTCCACATGCGCCTGACGGTTGGCCACATTGTCGAACTGGTTTGCCCAGATCGCGCCGTTGGGCTCGGTCTGTGCCAGTTCTTCGGCCAGACGACGGGAATAATGCACAAAATTGTTGGGGTTGCGGTACGGGGCAGCAGGCACCTGGACCAACTGCGCCCCGGCAAGACGCAGCATGTCCTTCTTTTCTTCAGACTGGGTTTCGGGGATCACGATCACGGTCTTGAAGCCCATCGAGGCCCCAACCAGCGCCAGACCGATCCCGGTATTGCCCGCCGTGCCTTCGACAATCGTCCCACCGGGCTTCAAATCTCCGCGCGCAATGGCGTCGCGGATGATGTAGAGCGCCGCGCGATCCTTGACCGATTGGCCCGGGTTCATGAATTCGGCCTTGCCGAGGATCTCGCAACCAGTTTCCTCGCTGATGCGGCGCAGCCGGATCAAAGGTGTTTTACCGACCGCGTCGGCAAGGTCTCGTGCAATGCGCATGGCACCCTCTTGTCGTTTGGTATCGCAGAAGATTTACAGGCGCCCCGCCGCAACCACAAGCCGCGATCATACGTCCTGCAGCCGATCCCGGTGCCGTGCCAGCCAATGTGCCAGGGTCAACAGCGGCAGGTCCTTGAAGGCATGGGCATCCACCTGATCCATGAAATGGTCAAAGGGCATGATTTTGCTGCGAATATCTTCCCCTTCCGAGGCCAAACCTCCGCCTTCGACACTTGTGGTCAGATCGGCCAGCCCGACATACAGGTAAACATATTCGGTCGACGATCCGCTCGAGGCATAGGCCCCGCCAGCAAACTCCAGAGCCTTCAGCGCGATTCCAGCCTCTTCGCGGACTTCGCGATGCGCTGCCTGCTCAGGGGTTTCACCCGGATCGATCATGCCGGCAACGGGTTCCCACATCCATGGGTCGGGATCGTCGATCATGAACACAGGCGCGCGGAACTGTTCGACCAGCAGCACGCTATCGCGCACGGGATCATAGGGCAGAACAATGGTCGCTGCCCCCTGCATCAGGCTGTTGCGCGGCAGGACCGGGCCCATCGAGCCGTCATACTGACGATACTGCACATCAATCTCGTCCATTCCGAAGTAACCGGTATAGGCACGCGCGCGACGGTGGACGACGACATCCTGTGTCAGATCGCGTTGATCCGGCCCCGTCCGGCCCCGCGCCGCCAGTCGCGCCCATGCGCGCATTCGAATAGAGGAAAAGTTGCGCGCGACCGTCTCGGCCTCAAACGTTCCGAAATGCGCCATTACTTCTTGCGCGGCCAGAAGGTTCATTTCTCCCCAACGTGCGATCCAATCTTCTAACGTCCACAGCTGATCCGGTGCCCAAAGGCCGGGTTGAGGATAGAACACCTCGGCTCGTGCGGTTGTCCCATCGGGTCGCTCAATCGTCTGCGGCCGCAGATCATAGTCGAATCCACCCTCATAAAAAGCCAGCCGCCGCAGGTCCTCGCTGCTGAGATTTTGAACCAGCAGACCCTTCGCCGTTTGGCGCGGGGCTTCGACAATCATCGGGAATATCTGATCCTTTACGCCATAAACTGCGTGATCAGACAGTGCTGCGTGCGAAAATGTCAGATCGGCGCTGGACCGTCCCAGAACAAGCTCCAACAGTGGTATGTGCCGCAATGTGCCGTAGAAGAACAGGTCAGCCATGGGGACGAAGGTAGCTATCGCCAACGACGAAAGGCGATTTCGGTAAGCAAGCCACTGGCGACCGCACCGATCGCAAGCGTCCACAGGATTTCGGGCACAATCAACTGCTCTCCGAACTCGACCCCGATCTTGAAGATGGCCAGCAACGCCTCGAACGGGCCGCCATAGCGCTGACGCATCGCAAGGCTAATCATTTCGTAGGTGCCTTGCACGAACAGCCCCCAGAACACCAAAGACGCAACGCCGGTCAGGCCGTTGTTTATACCCGCGGTCCAACCGCGCCCTGCACGTTTGCCCATGACCACCCAACCACAGATGGCCCCAAGTGCCATGTTTACATAGGTGAAATTGCCGTAATTCTTGCCCTCTTCTCCGTTCGCGATCACCATCGTCGATACGAGGAACGCCACCACCAGCAGACAGATGGCTGCAATAAGACGCGAGGCTGTAGGCATTCGGTTTTTCCGTCTTTAACTCGGTTTGGCTATAGTGATCTGTGTCACATCGCAATTGCCGGTGTCAAAGGCTGCGCCGCAGGCGGTCAAATAATAATTCCACATGCGGCGGAAACGCTCATCAAACCCCATTTCTGAGATCTCATCCCATCGGTCGTTGAACGTCTCATACCAGCGCCGCAAGGTCAGGTCATAGCTCTTGCCGAACTCTTTCGATCGAACCACGCTCAGACCAGCTTGCGCAATCTGTTGTTTGAGGATCGTCGGGGCTGGCAACATACCGCCGGGGAAGATATATTTCTGAATGAAATCAACGCCGTTCTTGTAAACATCCCAACGTTGATCAGCGACGGTGATGATTTGCAGGGTCGCGTGCGCGCCGGGCTTCAGGCGCTCGCGCACGGTATCGAAGTAGACGGGCCAATATTTCTGGCCCACCGCCTCGAACATTTCAATCGACGCAATACCGTCATATTGGCCCTGCTCGTCACGATAGTCCTGCAACTTGAATTCAACGAGATCGGAAAGTCCTGCCTTTTCAATGCGTTCTTGCGCAAACCTCAACTGCTCTTGGCTGATGGTCAGGCCCGTAACACGTAGGCCACGTTCTTTGGCAGCATATTCCGCAAAGCCGCCCCAACCGCAGCCGATTTCCAAGATATGATCACCCGGTTTGGCACCCATCTCATCAACCAGACTGGCGTATTTCGCGATTTGCGCTTTTTCGAGGCTTTCCTGTCCTGTTTCAAAAATCGCACTGGAATAGGTCATGGTGTCATCCAGCCACAGACCATAGAACTCGTTGCCCAAATCATAATGGTACGAGATGTTCTTTTTCGCTTGGGACCTGTGATTTCGGTGTAACCAGAACCGTAAACGTTCATAGGCGCGCACCAGAAACTTTCCGGTGAAATCGTCATAGACTGTTTCCGTGCCCATATGCACGAGATCCATGAAACTGCGCAGATCCGGCGTGCTCCAGTCGCCCTCCAGATAAGCATCCGAGAACCCAAGTTCACCCTCGCGCACCAGCCGGGCAAAGACCTCGGGGTCGTGGATGTCCACATGCGCGACGGGCCCCGGTTTTGCCGCCTCGGCGCGGAACACACGGCCATCGGGCAGCGCGATATCCAGCCGCCCCGCCTCCATGCGCTTCACCATCTTGAAGACTTGTGCGAAATACCTTGGCAGGTTTTCCTGCCCATCTGTGGACGTCAGAAACATCCGCTCTCCCCTCTGCGGTTGCGGGGTCAGGCTAGGACGGGATTCGGTTTCTGGCAAGTTTTCAATTCCTTACTGGTTCTTGCTGCGTTCATAGAGCGCCAGGGCGCGGCTTCGCCCCTCGGCCAAAGAAACGACGGGTTTGGGGTATGTATCCTGCGCGGACAGCCCCCAGGACCGGGGTATCGCATCAAAATAGCTCAGCGCGGTTGCCGACGGATCGGCTCGTCCCTCGGCGATCCATCTGTCCAGATACTCGGACTTGGGATCAAAGCGCTCGCGTTGCGTGTCAGGATTGAAAATCCGGAAGTAAGGTGCCGCGTCCGGTCCCGATCCGGCCACCCATTGCCAGCCCATTGCATTAGCGGCAGGATCCCAGTCGATCAGGCAGTCGGCAAACCAGTCCATGCCGATTTTCCAGTGCGTTGTCAGATGCTTGGTCAGGTAACTTGCGACGATCATGCGCGCGCGGTTGTGCATTCTGCCGGTTACATACATCTCGCGCAGCCCAGCATCGACCAGCGGCACGCCGGTCCGGGCCTGTTTCCAGGCCTGCACCTCTGGCTGGTCGGGGTCGACACTCCAGGGGAAGGCATCCCAGTCCGGTTTCCAGTTCGCGTGCAACAGGTGTGGCCAATGGTACATCAGATGATAAGCAAACTCGCGCCAGACCAGTTGGCGCAAATAAGCGTCTGTCCCGGGTGTGCCTGTCTGCGCCGCCGTTTGTACCCGGTGCCAGATCATGCGTGGGCTGATTTCGCCCAGCGAAAGATACTCGGACAGGTCCGACGTCCCGGTGTCGTCCAGCCGATCGCGCTGATCCGAATAGCGGCTGAGCCGGTCCATAAAGGCATCCAACTGATCCAGCGCCGCCATTTCTCCGGCGTGGACATAGGGCGCAAGGATTGCGGCACCGCGTTGCATCTGTTGCCCCATCTGCCAGTCCGACAGACGATCAGAGTGCGGCCAGCTTGCGGGGCTCGTAATCCGAGTTGGACGGAGTTCCGGCGTGGTGATGTCGCGGCCCTGAACTGCGCGCCACATGGGCGTAAACACCCGAAACGGCTGACCCGCTTTGGTCTCGACCGTCCAGGGCTCGAACAGCAGATGGCCGGGAAAGGATCGCGCCTCGATCCCTTGATCCGACAACGTGGATTTGATCCGCTTATCCCGTTCAATCGCGCCGGGATCATAGGCGCGCGTCCAATAGACAGACGACGCTCCTGTCTCGGCGATAAGGCTCTGCATTACCTCTTTCGCATCGCCGTGGCGCAGGATCAGACGACTTCCCAACGCCTCCAGCGATTGCGCCAAAGCAACCAAGCCTTGTTCTAGACGCCACTTGGGTGCGGACCCGAGCGCCTCCACCTGATCATCCCGAATGAAAACGGGGATGATCGGTGCACCTGACGCCACCGCCGCACACAGCGCGGGGTGATCGCTGAGGCGCAAATCACGACGAAACCACAAAATGACTGCAGACTGCCCGGTTGCCATATCCGACCTGTGTTTTCTTTCGTTTACGGAACCGGGCAGAATCTGGATCACAAAACGTGATCAAGCGCTTCGATAAGCTGGGTAATTTCCTGTTCCGAAGTGTAGTGCGTAAAGCTCAGACGCAGGACGCCCTGATCAGGATCGACCCCCATCGCCTGCAGCGGGCGCACCGCATAAAAATCACCGCCCCCTGCCATGACGCCAAGCTTGGCCAGTTCGGCGGCCACGGGTTCCGCAGCCCGGTTCAGGGCCAAAGCAACCGTAGGCGCGCGCCGTATGGCGTCAGACGGCCCAAGCAACCGCAGCGCTTTGCGATCTTTCACCGCATCCAAAAGCGGTTGCAGCAAAGCGACCTCATGCGCGCGCATCAAATCGTGGACAAAAGCACCGCGCGCGGCTGTGCCCGAAGCCGGGCCGCCGTGGTGGTCGCAAAGCTGTTCGAAGTAATCCGCCATACCCGCGCTGGCCGCAATCTGCGCGTGATCCGGTCCCGCCGGCGTAAACCGTTTGTAAAGCGAACCAGCATTGAAATAATGCGCCTGATTGGGCAGCAGCTCGCCCAGACTGCGCCGGATCACCATGCAGCCCTGATGCGGACCATAGGTTTTGTAGGCCGAGAACAGATAGACATCAGGTCCCAGATCGCCAACATTCGGCAGACCGTGCGGGGCATAGGAAACGCCATCGACGCAGACAAACGCACCCGCCGCGTGGGCGATCGCGGTGATCTCGGTCACCGGGTTGATCTCGCCAACCACGTTCGAGCAATGGGGAAAGCAGACCAGCCGGACCCGCTCATCCAACAGGTTTTCCAGAACTTGCGGGTCCAATGTTCCGGTGTCGGGGTCAATCTGCCATTCGCGAATCTCGACCCCCTCGTCCGCCAGTCTGCGCCACGGACCGGAATTGGCCTCGTGGTCCTGATTGGTCACAACGATTGCGTCTCCGGGTTGCATCCATTGGCGAAACGCCTGCGCCAGCACATAGGTGTTCTGGGTGGTCGACGGACCAAAGCTCAGTTCATCGGCCTCGACACCCAGCAGCGCGGACAGGCGCAAGCGCGCCTCATCCATCTCGGCCCCGGCCAACTGGCTGACCTCATAGGGGGCATAGGGTTGTACCTTGCGCTGGGTATAGAAGCGATGCAGCCGATCGATGACAGGTCGGCAGGTGTAAGAGCCGCCCGCATTCTCAAAAAACGCCTGTCCCTGAAGGCTGGGCTCGGAAAACGCTGGAAACTGTGCGCGCACAAATTCGATGTCCAGAGTGCTCATGACGCCGCGCGCCCTCCCATTTGATCCCGTAGCCCTGATACCGCGCCAGTAAGCCGACGCGCCGGCCCCCCGTCAAGTGGGTATGAGACACAGGATCGTCATACAAGTCGCTGGAAAACAAACGCTATTACGTTTGGTCAACCAGCACGAGCGCGCATCATCCCTGCACTTTGGTATAGGTGCCTTCGCCCGCGAGAATGCCGCGGAACCCACCGGGTTCGTCCAATCCGAAGACGATCAGCGGCAGATTGTTGTCCCGCGCAAGTGCGATGGCCGAGGCATCCATCACGCGCAACCGTTTGGCAAGGACGTCATCATAGCTGACGGTGTCATAGCGGACCGCGTCAGCGTGGGTCTTGGGGTCTTTGTCATAAACGCCATCGACACCGTTCTTACCCATGAAAATCGCCTCACAGGCCATTTCGTTGGCGCGCAGTGTCGCAGCGGTGTCGGTGGTGAAATAGGGATTGCCGGTTCCTGCCGCGAAGATGCAAACCCGCTTTTTCTCAAGGTGACGCACGGCGCGACGACGGATATAGGGCTCGCAGACCTCATCCATCCGAATGGCCGAGATCACACGGGTGAACACTCCGACCTCTTCCAGCGCCGATTGCATCCCCAGCGCATTCATAACCGTGGCCAGCATACCCATGTAATCGGCCGTGGTCCGTTCCATCCCCTGCGCGGACCCGCTCAGGCCACGGAAAATGTTGCCGCCACCGATGACCATGCAAATCTCGACCCCCAGATCGTGGACCGATTTGACCTCTTGTGCGATGCGCTGAACGGTGGGCGGGTGCAGGCCGAATCCTTGATCCCCCATCAGAGCCTCACCCGAGATCTTCAACATGACACGTTTGTACTTTGTTTTCGGGGTCTCGGCGGTCTCGATGGATTGGGAAAGGGTCATGTTGCGCTCCGGGCTGGCACGGGGTTATTTTCCGGCGCAAAATGAAGCAAAACCTCCGCAGGTTCAATGCGGATCAACAGGAATGGGGCAAGTATAAATGGCCGACACGACTGCCGAGCGGCTTTGGGACCTCCTGCCCCCGATCCCTGATGACAAACCTGTTCTGATCGCCGGGCCGACCGCTTCGGGAAAATCCGCGCTGGCCTTGTTGATTGCAGAACGCTGCGGCGGCGTCATTGTGAATGCCGATGCCAGTCAGGTCTATGACTGCTGGCGCGTTATATCGGCGCGGCCTTCACCCGAAGAAGAGGCCCGGGCGCCGCATATGCTCTATGGGCATGTCGCGTGCGATCAGGACTATTCCACCGGTCATTGGATGCGCGAGGTCACCCCTTTGTTGTCGGGCGCGCAGCGGCCCATCATCGTGGGGGGTACGGGGCTGTATTTCTCGGCCCTGACTCAGGGGATGGCGGACATCCCGCCGACGCCGCCGGAGATTCGCGCCCAGGCCGACCGCCTGTCACTGACTGAACTGACCGAGGGCGTCGACGCGCAGACACTGGAAGGATTGGACCGCCTGAACCGCGCGCGTGTTCAGCGCGCATGGGAAGTTCAGCGCGCCACCGGTCGCCCCCTCTCCGCCTGGCAGGCAGATACACCGCCGCCGACGCTGGCGCTTGATGGTACCGTCCCCGTGGTTTTTGATGCCGAAAAAGACTGGTTGCTGGATCGGATCAATCGCCGCTTTGATCAGATGCTGCATCAGGGCGCGATGGAAGAGGTCGCCGCAATGCGTGATCATTACAATCCCACGCTGCCTGCGTTCAAAGCGATAGGCGTGCCCGAGTTGATGGCCTGCATCGAGGGGCGCATGTCGCTGGCCGAGGCGCGTGAACGCGCGACGGTCGCAACACGCCAATTCGCAAAGCGGCAGCGCACATGGTTCCGGGCCCGCATGAAATCCTGGCATTGGCTGAACGCATCGTCCTAGTGGCAACCGGCCAATAATATATGAATAACAAAATCTTGATCACGGCGCTTGCGCGTGATCGAACGCGGGTTCGGCAGGTCCGAGGCTGTCATTCGTGTGGGTTTCGGTGCGGCGGTCCGTGGCTTCCACTTTCCTCAGGGATGTCGTTTTTGTACAAATGATGACGATTTCGATCATTGACGGCGGCCAAAAACTGGTGCCGAATGCTGCTATGGGGATGTTTAGAAATCCAGAAATTGATCTTTCAGCCCGGCGAACCCGTAGGAACCGTTCGCAATAGGGCCCGGATTGATCAATCCACACACAACACATCAAAAAAATACAGTGTCACAGGGAGACATCTATGGAAAACCAGACAATCAACGGAAAGCCGATGCATTGGGCGGCAGAAATGCATGCGCAGGAATATCGTGACGGTCATTTGAACCGTCGCGAATTCATCGCGCGCGCCACCGCTTTGGGAGTCGCTGTACCGGCGGCCTACAGTATGATCGGCCTGCAATCGCCAGCGGCTGCGCAAGAAGCGCAGCGCGGCGGCACCATCCGCTATCAGATGGAAGTGCGCGCGCTGAAAGATCCGCGCACCTATGACTGGACGCAGATCGCGACCTTCACCGCAGGTTGGCTCGAATACCTTGTTGAATACAACAATGACGGCTCGTTCAAACCCATGCTTCTGGAAAGTTGGGAGGCCAATGACGACGCGACCGAATACACCCTGAACGTCCGTCAGGGCGTAAAGTGGAACAACGGTGATGATTTCACCGCCGAAGACGTCGCCCGCAACATCGAAGGCTGGTGTGACGCATCGCTTGAAGGCAACTCGATGGCGTCCCGCATGGCGTCTCTGGTGGACGAAAGCACCCAGAAAGCGGCCGATGGCGCGATCACGGTTGTCGACTCTCACACCGTAAAGCTGAAGTGCAACGCGCCCGACATCACGATCATTCCGGGCATGGCCGACTACCCGGCTGCGATTGTACACAGCAGCTTTGACCCCAACGACATGCTTTCGAACCCGATTGGCACCGGCTTCATGCTGCCTGAAAGCCATGAAGTCGGCGTGAAGGGCGTTCTGGTGCGCAACGAAGGCTTCGACTGGTGGGGTTATGACGCCGGCAAGGGCGGATATATCGACCGGATCGAGTTCATCGACTACGGCACCGATCCGGCCGCCTTCCTGGCGGCTTACGAGGCCGAAGAAATCGACATGAACTGGGAATCGGTTGGTGAATTCGTCGATATCTTTGACAGCATCGGCCTTGTGCGTTCGGAAATCCCTTCGGGCTTTACCATCGTGATCCGTCCGAACCAGTTGGCCGAAGACGCCGATGGCAACAAAATCTATGGCGACAAGCGGGTGCGTCAGGCGCTTGCCATGGCCGTGGATAACGAGGTCTGCCTTGAACTTGGCATGTCCGGCTACGGCATCGCCGCAGAAAACAGCCATGTCGGCCCGATGCACCCCGAATATGACTCGTCCATCACGCGTATCCCCTATGATCCGGCAGGCGCCAAGGCGCTGATGGACGAAGCGGGCATGGGTGACTTCGAGCACGAAGTGCAGTCGATCGACGATGACTGGCGCCGCAATACCACCGCTGCGGTTGTCGCTCAGCTGAACGATGCGGGCATCAAGGCCAAGCACACGGTTCTGCCCGGCTCGACCTTCTGGAACGACTGGACGAAGTATCCCTACTCTTCGACCAACTGGAACCACCGTCCGCTTGGCACGCAAATTCTGGCGCTCGCCTACAAGTCCGGCGTGGCTTGGAACGAATCCGGCTTCTCGAACGAAGAGTTTGATACGTTGCTGGCCGAAGCCAACTCGCTGGCAGATGTGGACCAGCGTCGCGAGGTCATGGGCAAGTTGCAGGCGATCATGATCGAAGAAGGCGTGGTCATTCAGCCCTATTGGCGGACGGCGATGCGCCACCACCGCGACAATATGGTAGGGGTTGAAAAGCACATCGCCGACCTGCCGCAACTGTATAAGTTTGGCCTTACTTCCTGAGCTTAACAGACATCGGGCCGCGCCAATCAGGCGCGGCCCTTTCGTCCTGACTGTGGCGACATAAAAACAGCGACGCGTGAAATCCGATACCTTTCACGCTGGCCGACCAACAGGGGCTATCATGGGACTTTTCATTCTAAGGCGCGTCGGCATCATGCTTTTGACAGCATTGTGCCTGACATTCCTGGTCTTCTTTCTGACCAACCTTTACCCGAACCTGGAAAAACTTGCGAAGACGCAAGGCAATTTCCGGATGTCGGATGAACAGGTCGCCAGTTTTCTGGAAAAGGGCGGATACCTTCAATCTACGCCCGTGAAATATGGCGAGTGGCTGGGGGTTCTGCCCTCGTACCGGCATACGAATGAAGACGGCACCGTTCAGGGTCGCTGCATTCTGCCGGGGAAGACCGCTGAAGAGTCGCCCAACTTCTGCGGCATCCTGCAAGGTTACTGGGGTTATTCGACCGTTTTCAAGGAAGAGGTCGGAACTGTCGTTGGTAACCGGCTGGCCTTGACCGGACGTCTGATGTTCTGGGTAATGCTGCTGATGGTCCCCTCGGCCCTGATTTTGGGCATTCTGGCGGGGATGAAAGAGGGTTCGGCCACGGACCGCACCCTGTCGACCTTTGCCATTACAACCACTGCGACACCGGAATATGTCTCGGGCGTGATTTTTATCGCGATCTTCACGTCCTCAGCCGTTGGGTTGAAGTGGTTCAAGGGCACGGCGACCCAAGCGATGGAGAACCCTACGTTCGAGAACTTCTTCTTACCGGTACTGACCATTGCGCTTTATGGGATGGGCTATATCGCCCGCATGACCCGCGCCTCAATGACCGAGGTGATGACAGCGCAATATATTCGGACCGCGCGCCTTAAAGGTGTGTCGTTCCCGAACATCGTCATGAAGCACGCGCTGCGCAATGCTCTGATCGCGCCGTTCACCGTCATCATGCTGCAGTTCCCATGGCTGCTGAATGGCGTGGTGATCGTCGAGACCCTGTTCAACTACAAGGGCTTTGGCTGGGCGCTGGTGCAGGCGGCGGGCAACAATGACATCCAGCTGTTGCTGGCGATCTCGGTCGTGTCAGTCTTTGTGGTGCTGGTGACGCAGCTGATCTCGGATATCGGCTATGTCTACCTCAACCCGCGCATTCGCATTTCTTAAGGGAGGGTCAGATCATGGAACCACTTACCTGGACCGGCTCTATCGCCTTCCTCAACCCGCTATTCGCTTTGGCATTGGGGCTGATGGCCCTGTCCATTGTCGTCTGGATGCTGGCCAGCATTGTGCTGCCCGAAGATCAGATGACGGTGAACCCTGACGGCACATTGACCTCGAGCTCGGGCCTGCGAAACATGATCCAGGCCGCGTTGCGCTACAGCTTTTTGGCGAGCGTAGGGATCGCCGTCGCCTATGTCGTGCTGGGCATCCTGATGGGTACCAGCGCCGGAATCATTGGTGCGATCTCGCAGCAGTTCCTGCCCGTTTGGCTGTCGCTCGTTATCCTCTATGCGATGTCGATCGCGTTCAAACGCAAGCTGGGCCTTTATGGCAAGCTGTTCGACAGCCCCATCGGCATGATTGGCTTTGGACTTGTGATGTTCTGGGTCTTCACTGGGATCTTCGGCGCGCTCGACCTGATCGTGACCCATGATCCGCTCTCGCAGATCTCGGGCATGAAAAACAAGGTGCCGGGGACGCCCCTGCCCAATCTGGAAGACGGCCAGTACGCCTGGTACCTTCTGGGCGGAGATAACCTGGCCCGCGACGTCTTCAGCCGGATGGTCAAGGGCGCGTGGATCGTGGTGCAGATTGCTCCGCTGGCAACGATGTTTGCCTTCATGGTCGGCATCACTCTGGGTCTGCCTGCCGGGTATTACGGCGGTCGTCTGGATACGCTTCTGTCGTTCCTGGCGAACCTGATTCTGGCCTTCCCGGTGATCCTGCTGTTCTACCTGCTGGTGACACCCGAGATCGTAGCGACTGGCGTGCCGAACTATATGGCCGCAATCCTGTTCGTATTCCCGATCATCTTCCTCGGCGTCCTGCTGAACTCGCGCTTTTATACACGTCCGAGCTTCCGCACACCGCTGCTAATCGGCGTTTTGGGAGTCGCGCTGTGGCTATACCTGTCGCTGATTTCGACCGGTGGCTACATCATCAACACCGACAACTACAGCATCTGGGGTTTGCCAACATATCTGGACCTGTTCGACATCCCCGGCGGTATTCTGGTGGTGTTCGTGTCGGTGGTCTTCGTGAACTCACCCACGGTGTTCCGCATCGTGCGCGGGTTGGCGCTGGACATCAAAACGCGCGACTACGTGGCCGCAGCCCAGACCCGAGGCGAAGGTCCATGGTATATCATGCTCTGGGAAATTCTGCCCAACGCACGTGGCCCGCTGATCGTCGATTTCTGTCTGCGCATCGGCTACACCACCATTCTTCTTGGGACGTTGGGCTTCTTCGGGTTGGGCTTACCGCCCGAAAGCCCGGACTGGGGATCGACGATCAACGAGGGGCGTAAGCTGCTTTCGATCTACCTGCATCCGGCCCTTCCGCCCGCACTGGCCCTGCTGTCGCTGGTTCTTGGATTGAACCTGTTGGCAGACGGTCTGCGCGAAGAAAGCCTGAAGGACTGATGTGATCGTAGGCCGGGGGGCCAGCCCCCCGGCCCCCCCGGGATATTTTTAGCCAGATGAAGGGGATCCCCCGGACTCTCGCGAGGAGTAACAAGATGAGCAAAATGGCGGATTATGACGGGCCTATTCTGGAGATCGATAAACTGTCGATTTCGTTTTTTACCCGGCTGAGAGAGATTCCTGCCGTTATGGATTTCTCGGTCAGTGTCCAACCGGGTGAGGCCGTGGGTCTGGTGGGTGAGTCCGGGTGTGGCAAATCCACGGTCGCTTTGGGTGTCATGCAGGATCTGGGCAAGAACGGGCGCATCGTTGGTGGGTCGATCAAGTTCAAGGGACGTGATCTGGGCGAGATGACCACCGAGGAACTGCGCGACATTCGTGGCAATGAAATCGCAATGATCTATCAGGAGCCGATGGCTTCGCTGAACCCGGCGATGAAGATCGGCAAGCAGTTGATGGAAGTGCCGATGATCCACGAAGGTGTGGGCGCGGAAGAGGCCTATGCCCGTGCGCTGGAAGTTGTCACCGATGTACGCCTGCCCGACCCCGAGCGGATGCTGAATTCCTTCCCGCACCAGTTGTCAGGTGGTCAGCAGCAGCGGATCGTGATCGCGATGGCGCTGATGTCGAAACCGGCGCTGCTGATCCTCGATGAGCCCACGACAGCGTTGGACGTGACCGTCGAGGCCGCGGTGGTCGAGCTGGTCAAGGATCTGGGCAAGAAGTATGGCACCTCGATGCTGTTCATCTCACACAATCTTGGGCTGGTGCTGGAAACCTGTGATCGGCTGTGTGTGATGTATTCGGGTGAAGCGGTCGAGCGCGGCTCGATCAAGGATGTGTTCGACGAGATGCAACACCCCTATACGCAGGCGCTGTTCCGGTCGATCCCTCTGCCGGGGGCCGATAAGAACGCACGCCCGCTGGTGGCGATCCCAGGGAACTTCCCCCTGCCCCATGAGCGCCCTCCGGGGTGTAACTTTGGCCCAAGATGTGACTATTTCGAGGAAGGTCGCTGTGATGCCAAGGACATTCTGATGGAAGCCGTGCCCGGCAATGACCGCCATCACACCCGCTGTTTGAAGTTTAAAGAGATCGACTGGAACGCGCCGATCACCGTGGGCGAGCAGAAAGAAAAGGCCGAGATTGGCCGGACCGTTCTGAAGATGGACAACCTCAAGAAATACTATGAGGTGGCGGCCAATGCCCTGTTCGGTGGCGGCGAGACGAAGGTGGTCAAGGCCAATGAGACTCTAAGCTTTGAGGCTCACGAATCCGAGACGTTGGCGATTGTAGGCGAATCCGGTTGCGGCAAATCCACCTTTGCAAAAGTATTGATGGGGCTGGAAACGGCGACCGATGGTCAGATTCTACTGGATAACCGCAACATCGAAGCCGTACCGATCGAGGAACGCGATGCCAAGACCGTTGGCGAAGTTCAAATGGTGTTCCAAAACCCGTTCGATACGCTGAACCCGTCGATGACGGTAGGTCGGCAGATTATCCGTGCGCTGGAAATCTTCGGCGTCGGCAACTCGGAGGCCGAGCGCAAGAAGCGGATGTTGGAGCTGCTGGACCTTGTCAAACTGCCTCGCGCATTTGCAGACCGAATGCCACGCCAGCTTTCCGGTGGGCAGAAGCAGCGTGTTGGCATCGCCCGTGCCTTTGCCGGTGACGCGCGGATCGTAGTGGCGGATGAGCCGGTTTCGGCTTTGGATGTATCGGTGCAGGCGGCGGTGACAGATCTGCTGATGGAGATTCAGCGCGAACACAAAACCACCCTGCTATTCATCAGCCATGACCTGTCGATTGTGCGCTATCTCAGCGACCGGGTGATGGTGATGTATCTGGGTCATGTGGTCGAGCTGGGTACGACTGACCAGGTCTTTGCGCCCCCTTACCACCCCTATACCGAAGCGCTGCTAAGCGCCGTGCCTATTGCCGATACCTCGGTCGAGAAGCAGCATATCGTGCTGGAAGGCGACATCCCATCGGCCATGAACCCACCGCCGGGCTGCCCGTTCCAGACGCGCTGCCGCTGGAAATCCGAAGTGCCGGATGGACGCTGCGAGTCTCATGTGCCGCCGGTTCAGACACTGGCAGATGGTCACCAAGTCAAATGCCATCTGGCAGAAGACATATTGGCGCGGATGGAACCGGTTATCAAAGTTGCCGCGGAATAAAGCGCGGCAGAAACAGAAGAAATGGCCGGAATTCAACCGGCCTTTTCTTTGGTACTACCCGCCCCAGATCACTTTCACGTAGTTCTGGGTTTCTTTGTAGGGCGGGATACCGCCGTGTTTCTCAACCGCTTTCGGCCCCGCATTATATGCTGCAAGCGCCAACGGCCAGGACTTGAACTTGCGGTATTGCCAGGAAAGATACCGTGCGCCCCCCTCAAGATTCTGGATGGGATCATGAGGGTTCACACCAAGAAGTTGCGCCGTCTGCGGCATTAGCTGCGCCAGGCCCAAGGCCCCTTTGTGCGATTTGGCACCCGGATTCCAGCCGCTTTCCTGTTGAACGAGCCGTAAAAACAACTCTTCCGGAACGTTATGCTGTCGCGCGACCCGTCTTGCGTGATCCAGATACTGGCCCTTGTAGCTGCCGGTGTATCGTTTGGCGAATTTCCCACGTTCGGTTTTGGGCTTAAGGCGTTCGGAGTCGCGATATTGCGAGGCGGCTCGACCGTCCAGCACCTTGGACTGTTTCAGGAAAATCGCCTTTCGATTCTTGGTCGAAAGGGTTTCAGACTGTGCCGACACAGTCACCAGACAAAGGCTTAGAACCGAAAGTCCACCAATCAGAAAACGCATTAAAGCCAATCCTGCACGCTCAACAACCAGACGAATTATAGTTAAAACCGTAAGAAATGAAAGCTTGGTAAAGACGGTGCTAATATTTTGCTGATCAAAGTTGCACCATCAATCATGTTTTAACCAAGACCCAGCCCGTATAGGGTCAGCAGCAGAACAGCGCGCCAGATTCGGGCGCGATCCAGTCAAAAAGAACGAGGGAATTTATGGCGGGTTCAGTCAACAAGGTCATTCTGATCGGCAATCTTGGAGCCGACCCCGAGGTGCGGTCGTTTCAGAACGGAGGCAAGGTATGTAACCTGCGCATCGCCACTTCGGAAACGTGGAAAGACCGCAACACCGGAGAGCGTCGGGATCGGACCCAGTGGCATACGGTCGCCATCTTCTCGGAACCTCTGGTGCGTGTGGCCGAGCAATATCTGCGCAAGGGCAGCAAGGTCTATATCGAGGGTCAGCTGGAAACCCGCAAATGGCAGGACCAGTCCGGACAGGACCGGTATACGACCGAGGTCGTGCTACGCCCCTATCGCAGCGAACTGACGATGCTGGACAGCCGCGGTGAAGGCGGCGGCGGCGGTGGTGGCTATGGCGGCGGTCAGGGCGGCGGCAGCTATGGCGATCCCTATGGCGGCCCCTCCAGCGCACCTGCCCCGGCATCGGGCGGAATCGATGACGACGAGATTCCGTTCTAAGCCCAAACGGAGATAGAACATGGCATGGTCCTTCTCGCTCGGCCGATTGCTCGGTTCGGAACTGAGGGTCCATGTCACCTTCTTCCTGCTTCTGGCATGGGTCGGATTTGCGGCCTATTCCAACGGGGGTTGGCACGCCGCGCTCAACAACCTGCTATTCGTTCTGGCCCTGTTTGCCTGTGTGGTCGCTCATGAGTTTGGCCATGCGCTGATGGCAAGGCGCTATGGCATCCGCACTCCTGACATCACTCTGTTGCCCATCGGCGGTCTGGCCCGACTGGAACGCATGCCGGAAAAACCGATGCAAGAGGTTTGGGTAGCACTCGCCGGGCCTGCGGTGAATGTGGTGATCTGGGCGATTCTGGTTGTGCTTGGGGGCGGTCTGAGGCTGGAGTCGTTGGTTCAAATTGACTCCGCGCAGGCGAGTTTGCTGAACCGATTGGCCAATGTGAACCTGCTGCTGGCCGCCTTCAACCTGATACCGGCCTTTCCCATGGATGGCGGGCGAGTGTTTCGCGCCCTGTTGTGCCTGCGAATGGACCGGGTCCGGGCGACTCGTTTTGCCGCTATCGCGGGACAGATCGTGGCCGTAGGTCTAGGCTTTCTCGGACTGACATCGGCCAATCCCATTCTGGTTCTGATCGCCGTGTTTGTCTTCGTTGCCGCAAATAGCGAAAGCCAGGACGTGGCGATGCGTTCGGTGGCCCGGCGGGTTCAGGCACGCGACGCTATGATCACCGAATTCCGCGCGCTTACGCCCGAGGACACGCTGGCCACTGCTGCGCAGGCGGTGATCCATACCACGCAACACGAATTCCCGGTTCTGGATTTCGAAGGCGAGCTTCTGGGCTTTGTCACCCGCGATCGCCTGTTCGCTGCGCTGGCTGGGGATCACCCACGTTCGGACCTTGCGGTGTCGATCATGGAAACCGGCATCCCACAGGTTCCACTGACCGCTGGTTTGAACAAGGTTCTGGATGGGCTGCATTCGGGCGCGCCCGCGATTGCTGTTTGCACCAAGGCCGGAAAGATGGTGGGCTACATCACGCGTGAGAATATCGGTGAGTTGATGGTGATACAGGGGCGCTAGCCGGCCCTGTCAGGACATCTCCAACGCATCGTCGAGGACCGAAACAACCGCCTCTCTCGGGACATCCGATGTCACAAACGCCTGCCCGATCCCGCGCGCCAGAATGAAACGCAGCTGTCCATCCACAACCTTCTTGTCCTGCGCCATCAAGTCGACCAGAGCTTCGGCGCCCGGCAACTCTCCGGGGATATCGGCCAGATCAGTTTTCATCCCCATGGCGCGCAGATGCGCCCGTACGCGGCTGGGGTCTTCCTGAGAACACAGACCCAAACGGGCCGACAGCTCGAACGCAAGCGCACAACCGATGGCGACGCCTTCGCCGTGAAGCAGCCGGTCCGAGTAACCAGTCGCGGCCTCAAGCGCATGGCAGAAGGTGTGGCCCAGATTCAGTAGCGCGCGGTCACCTTGCTCGGTTTCGTCACGGGCGACGATATCGGCCTTCATCTGAACTGACCGTGTGACCGCCTGAACCCGCGCTGCCATATCGCCCGAGGACAAGCGCGGGCCGTTCTGTTCAAGCCACTCAAAGAACTCAGCATCCCCCAGCAGGCCGTATTTCACCACCTCGCCATATCCGGCCAGAAAGTCGCGCGCAGTCAGCGTGCCCAGAACAGTCGTGTCGGCCAGCACCAGCGAAGGCTGATGGAATGCGCCGATCAGGTTCTTACCCTGCGGCGCATTGATCCCGGTTTTCCCGCCCACTGAACTGTCGACCTGCGCCAGCAATGAGGTTGGTATCTGCACGAACCGCACACCACGCCGCATCACTGCCGCCGCAAATCCGGCCAGATCGCCAATCACCCCGCCGCCGAGTGCGACGACCACATCCCGGCGCTCGACCTTTTCGGCGAGCAGCCATTCGACCGCGCGCTCGAAATGTGGCCAGCTTTTGGTGGCTTCGCCAGCGGGCAGCGTCAGCGCCGTCATCTCGATGCCAGTGGTCGCCAACCCGTCGCGCAAAGCGTCCAAATGCAGGCCCGCGACCGTGTCATCCGTCAGAACTGCGACGCGCGGACGCGGCAACAAAGGCGCAATACGCGCGCCGGCCTGCGCCAGAAGGTCTGGCCCGATCTCAACATCATAGGAACGTTCGGCCAAGTCTACATGTACGGTCTGATGCATTAAATCCGTTCCAAAACATCCGGGCGCGTCTCAAGCGCTGAGACCACCCGGCCCACCATATCCTCAATCGCGGTTTCGCCGTCCGAGTCGGCGACCAGATCTGCCTGTTCATAGACGGACACCCGCGCCTGATACAAATCGCGCAATGTCGCATAAGGGTCTGCTGTGCGTAGCAACGGACGTGTGTCCTTATGCTTGACCCGGTTCCAAAGCACATTCAGATCAGCCCTCAACCAGACCGACACCCCCCGGTCCGAGATCATTTGGCGGTTCCCTTCCGCCAGAAACGCCCCGCCACCGGTTGACAGAATGCCCTTCTGTTCATCCAGCAAACGCCCAATGATCTGGCTTTCCTTGCTGCGAAAGAAGGTCTCGCCATCGCGGGCGAAAATCTCGGGGATCGTCATGTTGGCAGCCGATTCGATCTCGGCGTCGCTATCGAGAAACGGTACACCCAGCCGCGCGGCCAGCGCACGCCCTACGGCGGTCTTCCCTGCGCCCATCATACCCACAAGGACGACGGTTTTGTGCAATCGAAACCGCTCAGCGGTGCCGGGGCGTGACGCGTTATGCTTAATTTCGCTCATTTCATCGTGAATGACGTGATCTTGGAAAAAATGCCAGTTATAACTTGGGCAAAAGCAAAATTTGAGGCAGCGTTCACCCATGGGTCGTTTGATCAAGTTCCTGATATACCTCATTTGCCTGAGCTTCATCGGGCTGGTCGGGTATGCCTATGTCGGGCCATTCTTTGGCGCAGACTTTTCTGCACCGCAAAGCGAAATACGAGAACCGGTCTCATTGAATGCGGACTAAAGCCACTTTGCTGGCGCTTCTTCTGGCCGGGACGGCGCAGGCACAAACGTCCGAACCGTTGTCTGCCATCGACTGGTTGACAGATCCGCCCCAGAACCTGCCCGGCACTGTGCTGCTGGAGCCACCGGTAAGCCAGACCGGTCTGCAGCCCGATGTGCAGGTCACCCCGCTCGAAGCGCTTTCCCCACCGTTGGGTCTGGTTGCATCTTCGGTCACCGGCTTGCCCGTAGACTTGTGGCAAAGCAGTGCGCCCGAGCGGCTTGCAGAACTGATCGCCCGCGTCCCCGTCAGAGCAAACCCCGCGATGCAGCGCCTGCTGTTCACTCTGCTTCTGACCGAGGCGCGACCGCCTTTGGGAACGCAGTCGCATGACATATTGCTGATGGCACGATTGGATCGCCTCATGCAACTTGGCGCGTCCGACCCGGTTCAATCTTTGGTGCAATTGGCCGGTCCAACCGACTCGCAAGAGAGGTTTCAGCGCTGGTTCGACGCCACATTGCTGACCGGGGACGAGGACCGCAGCTGCACCGCACTGATCGCGCAACCGCATCTGTCGCGGGACTATGCGGCGCAGATCTTCTGCAAGGCCCGGCGCGGCGACTGGGCTTCGGCGGCGCTGACATTGGAAGCGGCGCATGCACTTCAGGTTCTGCCCGAGGATCAGCTTGCTCTGCTCGACCGGTTTCTGAGCCCGGAACTGTTCGAGGATGCCGAGTACCTGCCGCAGCCCGAAGATCCGAACCCGTTGACCTTCCGTCTGTTCGAAGCCATCGGAGAGCGCCTGCCCACGGCCTCGCTGCCCCGCGCCTTCGCCAATGCCGACCTGCGGGATGTCGCTGGCTGGAAAGCGCAGGTTGAAGCTGCGGAACGCCTGACCCGCATCGGAGCGCTCACCCCCAACCAGTTGTTGGGTCTTTACACCGAACGGTCTCCGGCCGCGTCCGGCGCCGTTTGGGATCGCGTCGCGGCCATTCAGAAGTTCGAAACGGCGTTGAATTCAGGCTCCGCAGACGCCATCGGGCAATCGCTGACGGCTGCTTGGTCTCAGATGCAAACCGTGGGTCTTGAAGTTGCCTTTGCCGAGTTGTTCGCCCCTCGTCTTGCGTCTCTGACCCTGCCGTCCGACGATGCCGAGAACTTGCGCTGGCGGATCGTGTTGCTGTCCGAACTGTACGAGGACGCGGCGCGGGCGGCACCGGATGGCTCAGCTGCAAACGCTTTCCTGGCCGCGCTTGCAATGGGAGACCCCGGTCGCGCCGAGGCACCGACACCACTGGCTGATGCGATTTCCGAGGGGTTTGCGTGGTCCGCCCCGATTCCGTCAGATATCAACGCGTTGCTCAGCAATGACCAACTGGGCGAGGCCATTCTGGAAACCATGCAGTTGTTCGCGCATGGCGCACGTGGCAATCTGGTCGACCTGACCGCGGCACTCGCCGCCTTCCGCCGTGTCGGCCTTGAAGACACGGCGCGTCGTGCGGCGTTGCAGTTGATGATCCTCAACGGGGCCTGACCATGACCGCGCCCGCCTCACAAGAGTTGTGGATTTCCACCTTCCTGGAAGCGCAGGCCGCCGAACTGGGCGCGGCCACCAATACGCTGCTCGCTTATGGGCGCGACCTCAAGGATTTCGCAGGCTGGCTGGACCGTCGCAAAACCAGCTTTGCCAGTGCGGACCGCGACCTGATCGAGGGTTACCTGATCGATTGTGACGCTCAGGGGCTGTCCCGTTCGACGCGCGCACGTCGTCTGTCGGCAATCAAGCAGCTCTATCGTTTTGCGTTCGAAGAAGGCTGGCGCGACGCCAACCCGGCGATCCAGATCAAAGGCCCTGGGCGTGCGAAACGGCTGCCCAAAACGCTGGACGTGGCCGAGGTTGACCAACTGCTGGCCGCTGCCCGCCGCACAGGGCGGACACGAGCCGACAAGTTGCGCAACACATGCCTGATGGAACTGCTTTATGCCACAGGCATGCGCGTGACCGAGCTGGTCTCGTTGCCAGTCTCTTCGGCGCGTGGCGACCCGCGCATGCTTTTGGTGCTGGGCAAGGGTGGCAAAGAGCGGATGGTGCCTCTGTCGCCCGATGCCCGCAAATCGCTGGCCGTCTGGTTGAAGGTCCGGGACGAGACCGAGGAACAATCAGTCGCCAAAGGGGGTCAGACATCGCGCTTTCTGTTTCCCTCGCGCGGGCGTTCCGGCCATTTGACCCGGCATATGTTCTTTTTGTTGATCAAGGACTTGGCGGTCGAGGGCGGCGTCCCGCCCGAGAAAGTCACGCCACACACGCTGCGCCACGCCTTTGCCACACACCTGCTGGCCAACGGCGCAGATCTGCGTTCAATCCAGACGCTGCTGGGGCATGCGGATGTGGCGACGACCGAAATCTACACCCATGTGCTGGATGAACGCCTGTCGGAACTGGTGCTGGAACACCACCCGCTGGCAAAAGACGACACAACCGATCAGGGCTAACCCCTTGATCCGACGGGGCCGCACCCCCATAACGGATGCAGCAACAGACATATCCAAGGACCGATGGAACCCACCTCTTCTCTGCTTGATAGTGCCTTCTGGATCACCTCAGGCTCTATCCTTCTTCTGCTCGTATTGTCGGGCTTTTTCTCTGGCTCGGAAACGGCACTGACGGCGTCCTCGCGCGGTAAGCTCAGGGCACAGGCAGACAAGGGATCAAAGGGGGCGCAAAAAGCCCTTGATATTACCGATGACAATGAACGTCTGATCGGGTCGGTTCTGCTGGGCAACAACCTGGTGAACATTCTGGCGGCTTCGCTTGCGACCGCTCTTTTTACCCGCTTGTTCGGTGAAAGCGGTGTTGCGTTGGCGACGCTGGTGATGACCTTGCTGGTCCTGATCTTTGCTGAGGTGCTGCCCAAAACCTACGCCATCACCAATGCCGAAAAGGCTGCCTCGCTGGTTGCGCCGGTGATCAGTATAGTGGTCACGGTATTCTCGCCGGTCGTTGCGGCAGTGCGTCTTCTGGTGCGCGGCGTGCTGCGCCTGTTCGGTGTGCAGATCGACCCCGACAGCAACATTCTGGCCGTACGCGAGGAAATCGCGGGGGCCCTGCAGCTTGGCCATTCCGAAGGCGTGGTCGAAAAGGAAGACCGAGACCGCATTCTGGGCGCGCTCGACCTTGGCGACCGAGCGGTGGAAGAGATCATGCTGCATCGCTCGAATATCGAGATGATCGACGCGGATGCCGAGCCCGAGGCGATCCTGCAGCAGTGTCTGGAAAGCCCGCACACTCGCCTGCCCGTCTACCGCGACGAGCATGAAAACATTGTGGGCGTTGTCCATGCCAAAGATCTGTTTCGCGCGATGTATGCGCAGGTCGGGGGCGCGGATGGCGATGCTGACCGGCTCAAGACCTTTGATATCGCCAAGGTGGCCAACGACCCCTATTTCGTTCCCGAAACGACCACGCTGGACGACCAGATGCGCGAGTTTCTTCGAATGCACAGCCATTTTGCTTTGGTTGTCGACGAATATGGCTCGCTGCGTGGTTTGATCACGCTTGAAGACATTCTGGAAGAGATTGTGGGCGAAATCGCGGACGAGTTCGATATCGACGAAGAGGTGCCGGTGAGCCGTACAGACGACGGCCAGTTCCTTGTCGAAGGCGCGATGACCATCCGTGATGCCAACCGTGCACTCGACTGGTCGCTGCCGGATGAAGAGGCCAATACACTGGCCGGTCTGGTGATCCACGAAGCGCAGATGATCCCGACCGTGGGTCAGGTGTTTTCGTTCCACGGCTTCCGGTTCGAGGTCACGGCGCGCGAAGGCAACCGGATCACCGGCTTGAAAGTGCGTCCCCTTTAGGCCCGACCAACGACAGCTCATGTCGCGAACGGAACAGTATTGGCGCGGCGGCCCTTGCAGGCTTTGGCCAAAACCCAAGGGAGATCAGCCGTGAAAACCACCACCCGTGTTGCAGTGATCGGCGGCGGCGTCGTCGGCTGTTCGGTTCTCTATCACCTGACTAAGCTGGGTTGGTCGGATGTGATGCTACTGGAACGCTCTGAACTGACCAGCGGGTCCACGTGGCACGCGGCAGGCGGGTTTCACACGCTGAACGGCGACACCAATATGGCCGCGCTGCAGGGCTATACGATCCGGCTGTATAAAGAGCTGGAAGAGATCACCGGCATGTCTTGCGGCCTGCATCATGTGGGCGGTGTTACGCTCGCCGACAATCAGGACCGTTTTGACATGCTGCTGGCCGAACGGGCCAAGCATCGATTTATGGGGCTTGAGACTGAAATCGTTGGCCCGGACGAGATCAAAAAGATCGCCCCGATCACCAACACCGATGGCATCCTCGGCGCGCTTTACGATCCGCTCGACGGGCATCTTGATCCGTCGGGCACCACACATGCGTATGCCAAGGCCGCGCGGATGGGGGGCGCCACGATTGAAACCCACTGCATGGTGCGCGAAACCAACCAGCGACCCGACGGCACATGGGATGTGGTGACCGACAAGGGCACCATCCATGCCGAGCATATCGTCAACGCAGGCGGCCTCTGGGCGCGCGAGGTCGGGGCGATGGCAGGCATCTACTTTCCGCTGCACCCGATGGAGCATCAATATCTTGTCACCGATGCCATCCCCCAAATCGAGGCGATCATTGATGCCGGCGGAGAGCACCCGCATGTGATGGACCCCGCTGGCGAAAGCTACCTTCGGCAGGAAGGGCGCGGGTTATGCATCGGATTCTACGAGCAGCCCTGCAAGCCTTGGGCCGTCGATGGCACGCCGTGGGAGTTTGGCCATGAACTGCTGCCGGACGACTATGACAAGATCACCGACAGCATCGAGTTTGCCTATCGCCGCTTCCCGGTTCTGGCCGAGGCTGGTGTAAAGTCGGTCATCCACGGGCCGTTTACCTTTGCGCCAGACGGGAATCCCTTGGTCGGCCCGGTGCCGGGTGTGCGCAACTATTGGTCCGCCTGCGGGGTGATGGCGGGGTTCAGTCAGGGCGGCGGCGTTGGCCTGACACTGGCGCAATGGATGATCGAAGGTGAACCGGAACGGGACGTCTTTGCCATGGATGTCGCCCGGTTCGGCGACTGGATCAGCCCCGGATACACCCGCCCCAAGGTGATCGAGAACTATCAGAAACGATTCAGCGTCGCCTACCCGAACGAAGAACTGCCGGCCGCTCGCCCCAACCGCACCACGCCGATGTACGACATCTTCAGCGATCTTGGCGCGGTCTGGGGGCAGCAATATGGATTGGAAGTGCCGAACTACTTCGCCCAAGGCGAGGAGCCCGGATATGAAACGCCATCATTCCGCCGCTCGGACGCGTTCGACGCCACCGGACGCGAGGTCCGGGCGGTACGCGAAGGCGTTGGCATCAACGAGGTGCATAATTTCGGCAAGTACCGCATCACCGGGTCCGGTGCACGAGACTGGCTGGACCGGATCATGGCAGGCCGCATCCCATCGCCGGGACGGTTATCGCTGACACCTATGCTGTCGCCCAAGGGCAAACTGATCGGCGATTTCACCATCTCGTGCCTGAGTGAGACTGAATTTCAGCTAACAGCTTCCTACGGCAGTCAGGCCTTTCACATGCGCTGGTTCCAGCAGAACGCGCAGGACGGCGTGGCGGTCGACAATATCAGCGACCGGCTGAACGGGTTCCAGATTGCGGGGCCAAAGGCGGCTGAGGTACTGGCCAGTTGCGCGCGCGATGATGTCGGCGCGCTGCGCTTTCTCGACGTGCGCCGTATGACGGTCGGCATGACCGACTGCATCGTGCAGCGCGTTAGCTATACTGGCGATCTCGGGTATGAAATCTACTGCGATCCAATGGCGCAGCGACAGCTTTGGTGGACGCTGTGGCAGGCCGGGGAACCGCATGGGATAGTGCCCTTTGGCATGCGCGCGATGATGAGCTTGCGGCTGGATAAGTTCTTTGGCTCGTGGATGCGTGAGTTCTCGCCCGATTACACCGCCGCCGAGACCGGGCTGGACCGGTTCATCTCGTTCGCCAAGCCTACCGATTTCATCGGGCGCGCAGCCGCCGAGGCGGACCGCCCCAACCGCAAGCTGGTCGCCTTTGAGGTCAACGCCGATGATGCCGACGTCAACGCCTATGAGCCTATCTGGATTGGCGGTGCAGTCGTCGGTTTCTGTACCTCTGGCGGCTACTCCCACTATGCTTCGAAATCCATCGCGATGGGGTTCCTGCCGATTGAACATGCGCAGGCTGATCAGGCGGTCGAGATCGAAATCCTTGGGCAGATGCGGCCTGCGTGGGTCATCTCGATCCCGTTGTTCGACGCCGATGGAACCCGTATGCGGGGATGACGCGCGGCAGCAAAGAATGCATGGTCGGGGCATGAGCGCGATTCCCATCATCCTGCTGGCTGCAGGACAGTCCAGCCGCATGGGCGGCATCGACAAGTTGATGCAACCGGTCGATGGCATGCCATTGCTGCGGCGCTCGGCCATGATCGCGCAGACGGCTGGTCCGGTGATCGTTGCGCTGCCCCCAGCCCCCCATCCGCGACACGGCGCCCTCGAGGCGCTGGATGTCGAAATTGTCGAAATCGAAGATGCCGCTGAAGGGATGAATGCCAGCTTGCGCGGTTCGTTGGCGATGGTCCCTGAAACCGCACCTGCCGTGATGATCCTGCTGGCGGACTTGCCAGATCTTACATCCGATGACCTTAACGCTGTCCTTCGATCGAAAACCCATCACCCCGACCACCTTGTCTGGCGCGGCGCGACCGCAGATGGCAAGCCCGGTCATCCGGTCATCTTCACGCGGTCGGTTTTCGGTGCCCTGTCGCAACTGACCGGGGACACCGGGGCGCAGGATGTCGTGAGGCAATGCAAAGGCAAGGTCCACCTTCACCCCCTGCCCGCGCGGAACGCACTTCTGGATCTGGATACCCCGGCAGATTGGCAAAACTGGCAGTCAAACCGCCCTTCAGAATAGACACGGCCCGGTCGTTAAAGACCGGGCCGCTTGCCCAAAAAACAGGACTACCACTTTCACCAATCTCGCAAGCGCGGTCAGATCACCAAACTGGTTTCCTGACTATCTGCTGCCGAACCTAAACAAGACCCCCTCGTTAACATGCCGCTCAGCGCTATGGAGACTGAAGATGTGCCTTCGACACCCCCTAGTGTCTCGGGCCCCCCTCACTTGGGCAATTACATCGTTGCCGATCCAATGCGTTCAAACAACGTAAAATTGGAAGAAATGGTAAATTTCCCCGAAATCGAAGACTGGCTTGCGCAAAAATGCAACAACCCGAAATCTCCTTTGGGTTGCGCGCAGATCAGGGCTTGCCGCGCACATTATGCGACCCTTCCTTCGTTGCTTTGCAATTCGATTTGTTTTTGAAGCTTTCCCGCGGTTCCGCGCATCCGGCCGACACTCGAAACACAACCTTAGGATGATAGGTGTCACTTTGATCCGACACCTGGTTCGTTTGTTAACAAAACTGAATCAATTCGACACTTTTTTCGGACTGTTGACCAGATCGGCAACAATTCACCGAATCGCCGGGGGGCAGACAGGCTGATTCCCGCTCATGCGCCCGTGCCGACCCGTGGCATAGAAATGGCAGAAAGTGGCAAAATTAAGGTTTCTTAATCTTTCTGTCAGAAACCCCAAAGGTTTGAGAGGCATCTCCTGTCACAAGCGCGGGCAAAACCGCCAAACACAGACAGGAGTCAAAATGAGCATCCGTAAATCCTCATTGCTTTTCCCCCGTACATCGAACTGGATGGGCGTAAGCGCGTTGGGCGCGGCCATGCTGGCCACCACCGCCCTACCAGCCATGGCAGACGAGGCGCTGGCTGATCTGGTCGAGAGTGTATCACCCTCGGTCGTCACGATCATCGCCAAGCAGGACGCCGCGCCAGCCCCGGCGCAGGGACAGGACTTCGATTTCGAAGGCCACCCGTTTGGAGAGTTCTTCAAGCGTTTCGGCGGACCCGAAGGGTTCCAGACGCCGCAGCGTGGCCCGGCCCAAGGCCTTGGATCCGGCTTTGTTCTGGATGAGGCTGGATACATCGTCACCAACCACCATGTCGTTGATAACGCGAGCGAAGTCACCGTCCGCCTGAGCGACGACCGCAGCTTTGAGGCCGAAGTCATCGGCACCGATCCGTTGACAGATATCGCAGTTCTGAAGATCGACGCGGGCGAGGACCTGCAGGCGGTACAATTGGGTGACAGCGACGTGATCCGTGTGGGTGAGGACGTCGTGGCCATCGGTAACCCGTTCGGGCTCAGCTCGACCGTGACCACTGGCATCGTCTCGGCAAAAGGCCGCAATATCTCGGAAGGGCCCTACGCGGAATTTATCCAGACCGACGCCGCCATCAACAAAGGCAATTCGGGCGGTCCGCTGTTCAATATGCAAGGCGAGGTGATCGGTGTGAACTCAGCCATCTATTCGCCTAGCGGTGGCTCGGTGGGTCTGGGGTTTGCAGTTACCTCCAACATCGTGGATCACATCACCGCCGACCTGCGGGATGACGGTCAGGTCAGCCGCGGCTGGCTGGGCGTGTCGATCCAGAACGTCAGCCCGGAACTGGCCGCCGCGATGGGTGTCGATGCGGCAACCGGTGCCTTGGTGTCCGACGTCGTGGCCGACAGCCCCTCTGACGGGGTGCTGCAGCAAGGCGATGTCATCCTCAGCTTTAACGGAGAACCCGTTGAATCCAGTAGCGATCTGCCGATCCTTGTGGGCACCACCAAGGTGGGTACCGACAGCGTTTTGACCGTACTGCGCAACGGCAAGGAGGAACAGATTGAACTGACCATCGGCCAGCATCAATCCGCTGCGGCTGCGACCGACAGCGTGGTCGAGGACAAGTTCGAAGGTACCTCACTGGGCGTAACGGTCGCACCGCTGACCGAAACCGCGCGCGCGGAAATGGGCGTGGCCGAGACTGTGGATGGCGTTGTCGTCACCGATCTCAAGCCCGAAAGCCCTGCCGCAAAGGCCGGTCTGCAGCGCGGCGATGTGATCGTACGTCTAGGCAATCTGGACACCGTGACGCCGGATGCACTGAAAAGCGCGCTGGAAAGCGAAAAGACTGATCCCGCGCTGGTCCTGATCAATCGCGGCGGCAACCAGATCTTTGTCGCGGTCGAGATCGCCTGACCTACAACACCAAAGCGCGCCACATGATGGGGAAATCTGGTGCGCTTATCCCCGAAAGTGCGGATTGTCCACGCACTGACGGGACGGCCGGGTGCGGCTTCGCACCCGGCCTGTTTTTTTGAAAGAGTATCTGTGTTTATATCCGATTGGGAAAGGAGCCCCGGCCATGAGCAGACGCCTGTTGATTGTTGAGGATGACCAAGAGACCCGCGATTTCATAGCCAAGGGTTTCAACGAAGAAGGCTACGTGGTCGAGGTCGCTTCGGATGGCCGCGAGGGGCTTTATCATGCCACCGACGGTGGTTTCGACGCGGTTGTTCTGGACCGGATGCTGCCCGGGCTCGACGGTCTGTCGCTGATCAAGTCGATGCGCGCGGCGGGGTTGAAAACGCCTGTCCTGATGCTGACCGCCATGAGCGCGGTCGACGAGCGGGTGAAGGGCCTGCGCGCTGGGGCGGATGACTATCTGGTCAAGCCATTCTCGTTTCAGGAACTGCACGCCCGGATCGAGGCACTGCTGCGCCGCCCGCAGGAATCCGAAGAGACGCCGACACTGGCCTGTCGCGATCTGGAAATGGACCTGCTGACCCGCAAAGTCACCCGTGGCGGGCGCGAGATCACCCTCACCCCGCGTGAGTTCCAGATTCTGGAGTTCTTTCTGCGCCGCAAGAACCGCGTCGTCTCGCGCACCATGTTGTTGGAGGGCGTCTGGGATTATCACTTTGACCCCAACACCAACGTGGTTGACGTCCATATTTCAAAGCTGCGCCGTCAGTTGGACGAGGATGGAGCAGACCCGATAATCGAGACGGTTCGGGGTGCTGGATACATGGTTTCGGATGGCTGACCTGCGGCTGTCGCTCAGAAATGCCCGCACCCGGCTGGTCATCGCCAGCATGGTGCTCAGCACATTGTTGACCGCTGCGGTGCTGACGACTGTCTATGTGACCGCCAATCGGACGATCTCGGCAGAGACCCGCTCGGTCGTGCAAGCGGAGTTGACGGGGTTGGCGGACGAATACGAACGCCTTGGCATAATCGGGCTGATCAACGCGATCGAACGCCGGTTGCCGACCGCAGCACAGCGCGATGCCCTGTATCTTTTGACAGGGCGGCAAGGCACGCGGCTTGCAGGCAATCTGACCCGTTGGCCCGAAGGCATCTCGCCCGGCAGCGGCTGGGTCGAGTTGCAACTGCGCCGTGAAGGCAGCGAGCAGACCGTTCCGATCTCGGCCGCCTCGGTGCGACTGCCCGCTGGTGAGCGTCTGTTGGTTGGCCGCGACGCACTGGCGCGGCAGCAATTCGACCGCGCGTTGTTTCGATCCGTTGCGCTGGCCCTTGTGACCGCTCTGGTCCTGAGTTTGCTGACCGGCTGGTTGCTGACCCGGCTGGTGTTTTCGCGTCTCAGGGAAATTGCCGATACAGCAGACAACATAGTCTCGGGCGATCTGGCCCTGCGGATGCCTTTGCGTGGCACGGGGGACGAGTTCGACCAGGTTTCGGGGACGCTCAATAACATGCTGGACAAGATCGAAGAGCTGGTCAGCAATCTGCGGACCACCTCGAACTCGATCGCGCATGATCTGCGTTCGCCTCTGTCGCGTCTGCGCCAGCGGGTCGAATCGCTGGCCGAACCGGGCAAGACCGATCAGGAGCGTGACATCGACATGGCCCGCGCAACCGGTGAGATCGACCATCTGCTGCGTGTTCTCAGCCAACTGACCGAGATCTCACGGGCTGAGGCCGGTCTTGGGCGCGAGCAATTCGAGCCGGTGAAACTGCAGCAACTGGTGGGCGATGTGGTCGAGCTGTACGAGCCCGTCGCGGCTGATCAGAACATCCGGCTTGAGGTCAAGGGCAGCGCTGGCCCGATCCAAGGCCACCGCCCCTTGCTGTCTCAGGCGCTGTCCAACCTGCTGGAAAATGCGATGCGTTACGCTCCGGCGGGCACGGCCATTACCATCGAAATCCGCGAAGACGGTGACTATACGCTGCTCAGCGTGCGCGATCGGGGACCGGGCGTACCGGAAAGCGATCTGCCCAGACTGCAGATGCCCTTTGTGACCCTGGACCCTGCAAGAACCGGACGCAATGCAGGGCTTGGCCTGGCGCTGGTCGCCGCGATCTCACATATGCATGGCGGCAAATTCCTGGCGCGCAATCGCAAACCCGGGTTGGAGACTACTCTGAGACTGGCGCGAAACCCTTAGATCAAGAACGCCGTGCACTGCATTGTTTTCAATCAGAGTATAGCGGGCAAAGATGCATACCCTCGAAAGCGGATTCTGCCACCGCGCCTGCGCAGTGGCAGCACCTGATAGCGCGGATACCGTTGCAGGAACCGTCCCAGCGCAACCCGCCCCTCTAACCGTGCGAGGGTCAGGCCAACGCAGACATGGGGCCCTCCGGCAAAGGCCAGATGACGGTTGGGTTTGCGGGTGATGTCGAAGCGTCCCGGATCATCGAATACGGCGGGATCGCGGTTGGCCGCCCCGATACACAGATGCAAGTTGGTGCCTTTCGGAACGCGCAGGCCTTCTAGCTCCATATCGGCCGTTGTTTCGCGATTGCCGAACTGGTTTGGCGAACGAAAGCGCAGGACCTCTTCGATGGTGGAATTGATCAGGCTGTCATCGTCCAGAAGTCGCCGCCGCTGATCCGGGTAGTCGTGCAACAGGGCCAGCCCATTGCCGATCAGATTGGTCGTGGTTTCATGCCCCGCATTCAGGATGAATATGCAGTTCTGCAGCAATTCGACTTCGCTGAGCTGCGCATCCGCGCCCTCTCCCCGGATCAGGCGGGTCAGGACATCCGTTTCCGGATCACCCGGGCTGGCGCGACGGCGCGCAACGAGGTCTTCAAGATAGGCCTTGAACTCAGTCACGGCCCTGTGCCCGTTGGCCAGTTGTGCCTCGGTCAGCGCGGGTTCCAAAGCGCCCAAAATGGCAAGAGACCAATCGCGCAGCGGCCCGCGTTCGGACATTGGCACATCCAGCAGGTTGCCGATGATCTGGATCGGGATGGTCGAGGCGAAATCCTCGATCAGATCCACCTCGGCCCGACCGACCATCGCGTCCAGCAACGTATCAACGGTTTCGATCAGCCCCGGCTCCATCCGGGCGATGGCACGCGGCGTCAGGGCCGATGTCATGATCTTGCGCACCCGCGTGTGCAGCGGTGGATCCGAGAAGACCAGCGAGGTGGTGTGGTGTTCAAACAGCGGAGAACCTACTCCGAATTTCGGACCAAAGGCGGCTTTCTTGTCGGATGAATAGAGCGTGGTGTCGCGATAGATCCTGTCCAGATCAGTGTGGCGCGACAGCAGGATCGAGCCATCGGGCTGCGGCAGGACTGGTGCGTGCCGCAGCAGCGTATCATAGAAAGGGAACGGATCATCCACAAAGCCATCAGGTGGATTCATCAAATCCAGATTTTGCACCATATCTTCGCGGCTTACGCTGTTCATCGCATCCTCCCTGCCCCTTCAATTGCCTAACGCATGAGGCGAGATCAAACAACTCTGCGCAGGTGACAGCGGCCACGAGGCAGGCTATGTCAGAGGCATGTCTGACCCGGTCTCTTCTATCCGCAACCTTGGCCCCGCTTTCGAACAGGCCTGTGCCCGCGCGGGCATTCATTCGGCGCAGCAACTGCGGGACTTAGGAGCGGATGAGGCCTATGCGCGCCTGCTGCAATCGGGCTCGCGCCCGCATTTCATCGGGTATTATGTGCTGGTCATGGGGCTGCAGGGCCGCCCATGGAATGATTGCAAAGGCGACGAGAAGAAGGAGCTGCGTGAACGGTTTGACGCCATCAAGGCCGAGGTCAGCCGGGCACCGGAAAGCCAGATAATCTCTGATTTGGATGCTGTGGGCGTGCGCGTGACTCCGGCAGACCTGAAACCCCTCTGAGTACAAAAAAAGGCCGCCCCGGTCCGGAGCGGCCCAATCTTGTCACCGAAGCGGCAGCTTAGCCGACCAGTTCGATGCCCGAGAAGAAGTACGCGATCTCAACCGCGGCGGTTTCCGGTGCGTCCGAGCCGTGGACCGAGTTTTCACCAACCGATTCAGCGAACTCGGCGCGGATGGTGCCGGGGGCTGCGTCTGCAGGGTTGGTTGCGCCCATGACTTCGCGGTTCTTGGCAATGGCACCTTCGCCTTCCAGAACCTGAACAACGACCGGAGCCGACGACATGAATTCGCACAGTTCGTCATAGAACGGACGCTCGGCATGCACGTCATAGAACTTGCCTGCTTGCGCTTTGGTCATTTGGATGCGCTTTTGCGCAACGATGCGCAGGCCAGCTTCTTCGAACTTGGCGTTGATCTTGCCAGTCAGGTTGCGGCGGGTTGCATCGGGTTTGATGATCGAGAATGTGCGTTCCAGTGCCATGTCGGCCTCTCCTTACAATGTGGCGCAAGATGTGCGCCGAAATCCATCGCGCGCCGCCTAACACGGTATGCGGCACAAGAAAAGCACTATGATGGCCTAAGCCTCAGATCGCGTCGGGCAACGGGTCGATCCGATCAAGCCTGCGCACATAGAGAATGGCCAGAAGACCTGCGAAGCTGCTGGCACTCATCATTCCAAGCACAAGGAACGGGCCGTTCTGGGGGCTGACAAAAGCGCCGGTCATGGTCGTCAGAATTGCCCCCAGCGCGACAATCATTGCACCCGACAGCCCCGCCGCACTGCCCGCCAGCTTAGGTCGCACTGACATCACCCCAGACGAAGCATTGGCATTGGTCAAACCGTTTCCGAACCCTACGCAAATAGCGGATCCAAAGAACACCCAGACCGACCCCAGATCAGCCAGAAACAACAACAAGCCGACAAATGGTCCGGTTGAGGCCACGATCCGGCCTGCAAGGATCATCGTTGTCAACTGTGTGCGCCTGGCGAAGCGGCCAGTGATAAAATTGCCGACCATGAAGCCGCCGGTGATGATCCCGATGCCCAGACCCAACATCGCCGGGCTCAGATCAAACCATGCCGCTGCCACAAGGGGGGCGCCGGTGATAAAGCTGTAGAAACCACCGATCGAGAAAGCGGCACATAACGCATAGCCCCAAAACCGGCGGGCGCGAAACAGGTGTGGGTATTCTCTCAGCTGTGCGGCGAAGGTTGCAGACCGGTTGGTATTGGTCTCGCCCATATCGAGCCAAAGCAAGGCGAACATTCCCACCCCGAATACCGTGTACAGGACAAATCCCGCGCGCCACCCGAACAGCATGTCCAATGCGCCGCCCAGCATTGGCCCCAGCATCGGGGCCAAGGCCATGGCCATCGCCACATACCCAAGTTTGCTGGCAGCCTCATTCGGGGCATATCTGTCGCGGATCGACGCGCTGGACAGAACAGGCCCCGCAACCACCGCGGCCTGCAATAGTCGAAACCCAAGGAAGACCCAAATCGAGTCAGCCAATACGCAGCCAAGAGACGCGAGTGCAAAGACACCCATCCCGATCAACAGGATAGGCCTGCGTCCAAACCGGTCCGACAAAGGCCCAAGGATCAGCTGCAAGCAGGCCGAAACCGCCAAGTAACCGGCCACCGAGAAATTCACCAACCCGTAATCGACCTGAAAATCTTCTGCCATCCGCGCCAGCGACGGCAGGAACATATTCAGCGACAGCACCGACAGCGCCGTTGCAAAAATCAGTGTCGCCAAAGATGGGGGCGTCCGGGCCGCGCGCATGGGTCAAAACCAACTGAAATCCAATCGGACCAGCGCTAACACATCGCTTTTGGATTGAACATGCCAAGCCGCTGGCGGCGGCATCACGGCTCTGCTAAGAGCGCGTCATGCTACGGATCGAAAACATCACCTACGCCGTTGAGGGCCGCCCGTTGTTTGACGGGGCCAGCGCGACCATCCCGGACGGCCACAAGGTTGGCCTTGTGGGCCGCAATGGCACCGGGAAAACCACGCTGTTCCGCCTGATCCGCGGGGAACTGGCGCTTGAATCGGGCGGTATCTCGATCCCGAAACGCGCCCGGATTGGCGGTGTGGCGCAAGAGGTGCCCTCGTCCGATGTGTCACTGATCAATACCGTTCTGGCTGCAGATACCGAACGCAGCGCGCTGATGGCCGAGGCCGAAAGTGCCGAAGATCCCGCCCGCATTGCCGATATCCAGACCCGTCTGGCCGATATCGACGCCTGGTCGGCCGAAGCGCGCGCGGCCTCGATCCTCAAAGGTCTGGGGTTCGACGACGCGGATCAGCTGCGCCCCTGTTCCGATTTCTCCGGCGGTTGGCGGATGCGCGTGGCGCTGGCAGCGGTGCTGTTTTCCCAGCCCGATCTGCTGCTGTTGGACGAGCCGACCAACTATCTGGACCTTGAAGGTGCGCTGTGGCTCGAGAGCTATCTGGCCAAGTACCCGCACACGGTGATCATCATCAGCCACGACCGGGGGCTTTTGAACCGTGCCGTGGGCTCGATCCTGCATCTGGAAGATCGCAAGCTCACCTACTACGCCGTGCCCTACGACAAGTTCGCCGAGCGTCGCGCCGAACGGTTGGCGCAGGCCGAATCCGAGAACGCCAAGGCCAAGGCCCGCATCGCGCACCTGCAGAGTTTTGTGGATCGCTTCCGCTATAAGGCGTCGAAAGCCGTTCAGGCCCAGTCGCGGCTAAAGATGATCGAGCGCATCCAGCTGGTCTCGACCCCGCAAGAGGCCGCGCTGCGCGCGTTTTCGTTCCCCGAGCCCGAGGAACTGTCGCCGCCGATCATCCAGATCGAAGGTGGTGTGACCGGTTATGGCGAGACCGAGGTGCTGCGCCGCCTGAACCTGCGCATTGATCAGGATGACCGCATCGCGCTGCTTGGGAAGAACGGTCAGGGCAAATCAACCCTTTCGAAGCTGTTATCCGACCGCCTACCCCTGATGGCGGGCAAGATGACGCGCAGTTCCAAGCTGCGCATCGGGTATTTCGCGCAGCATCAGGTCGATGAGCTGTATGTAGACGAAACACCTTTGGATCACCTGCGCCGTTTGCGCCCCGATGAGGCGCCGGGCAAGTGGCGATCGCGTCTGGCTGGTTTCGGCCTGAACGCGGATCAGGCCGAAACCAAGGTCGGGCGTTTGTCCGGGGGTCAGAAGGCCCGCCTGTCGTTGCTTCTGGCGACCATCGACGCGCCGCATATGCTGATCCTCGACGAACCCACCAACCACCTTGATATCGAAAGCCGCGAGGCGCTGGTCGAGGCGCTGACGGCTTATTCCGGCGCGGTGGTTCTGGTCAGTCACGACATGCACCTGCTGTCACTGGTGGCCGACCGTTTGTGGCTGGTCTCGGACGGTACGGTCAAACCGTTCGAGGAAGATCTTGAGGCTTATCGGGCCATGCTGCTTGCCAGAGACAAACCCGTCAAAGCCAAACCACAGTCCGCAAAGCCCAAGCGCCCATCGCGCGATACAATGCTGGCCTTGCGCGCCGATCTGCGTAAATGCGAGGAGCGGATCGAGAAACTGACCGATATGCACGACAAGCTCTCGGCCAAGCTGGCGGACCCGGCCTTGTACGAGGATGACAGGATCAACGATCTGGAAACCTGGAACCGGAAGTTCGCCGAGGTGACCGAGGCAATGCAAAAAGCCGAAACCCTGTGGGTCGCGGCCGCAGAGCGACTTGAACAGGCAGAGAATGCAGCATGATTGAACTGGCCTTTTTCATAACGGCGTTCACCACCATGTTTGTGGTGATCGACCCGTTCGGCACCACGCCGATCTTCGTGGCGCTGACACAGGACATGGACGCAACAACGCGCCGCAAGGTCGCCATCCGCAGCTGTCTGACCGCAGCCGGTATCCTGATCGCCTTTGCAGCCTTTGGCGAAGCGGTTCTGGGCTTTGTCGGCATTTCAATGGAAGCCTTTCGTGTAGCCGGTGGCGCGCTGCTGTTTCTGACCGCGCTCGACATGCTGTTCGACCGTCGCACCAAGCGCCGCGAGGACCGGGCCGAAGAGGAAGAGCACCCCGACCCGTCCGTCTTCCCTCTGGCCATTCCCCTGATCGCGGGCCCCGGTTCGATTGCGACGATCATTCTGCTGGCAGGCCAGAACCCCGGCATTCAGGGCATCGCTGCAGCCTGCGCCGTTATGCTGGCGGTCATGATCGTCGTCTTTGTGTTCTTTCTCGCCGGAGGTCTGATCGCCCGCATACTGGGCAAGACCGGCCTGAACGTACTGACCCGATTGCTGGGTATGTTGTTGGCCGCGCTGTCGGTTCAGTTCATTCTGGATGGCCTGAAGGCCTTTGGTTTCGCGTCCTGAATCCCCATATATACCAAAGTGACTGTGGTGAGGATTGCGGTATGGACGGCGACAGCATCGGGCGTTTGGTATATCTGGTCGTGCTTGGTTCGGCCGTGGCACTCTGGTTTGTCTCGCAAAACCGCCAATCGCTGAACAAGACCTTGCAGCAGATCATGGCCTGGGTGTTCATCTTCGTGGGCGCCATCGCCGTGATCGGCCTGTGGGAGGATATCCGTTCGTCAGTCAGCCCCGCCCCGCAGATGGCGATCACCGGTGACGCGATCGAGGTGCCGCGCGCGCGGGATGGTCACTATTATCTGCCCATGCTGGTCAATGGCACAGCCGTGACCTTTCTGGTCGACACCGGTGCCAGCCAAATCGTTCTCAGCGACAAGGATGCCGAGCGTGCCGGGATAGATACGGCACAGCTGAACTATGTTGGGCGCGCCTCGACCGCCAACGGCATGGTGCGTACAGCACCGGTTCGCTTGCAAAGCCTTGCGTTGGGGCCCATCACCGACAGCAATGTCCCGGCTTCGATCACTGAAGGCGAGTTAAGTCAGTCGCTGCTGGGGATGGAGTATCTGCATCGCTTCTCGAACATTCAGTTCGCAGATGGACGCCTGATTTTGTCGCGCTGACAGCGATTCCCCGATTGAGAACAAAGTGGGAACATGCTAATTTGTCGGCATGTCCACTCAGCTTATTGACCGCAAACCCGCGCGCACCCCGCCCGGTGTGACCCTGCATTCACAGATCAGCCTGCAACTGGCCCGTGTCCACGAGGCCTGCGGCCCCGCACGGCGCAGCTTTGCCCTGTGGCTGGCGGGGCAGACCCAAGGGCCCGTGATGTGGATCGCCCCGGACTGGCAGATCGAACACCTGCACCCCGAGGGTATGCTGCCGTTCGCCGATCCCGCGCGCTTTCTGCTGGTGCGCCCATCGAAAGCCGAAGACCTGCTTTGGTGTATGGAGGAGGCGCTGCGCAGCGGGACAGCCCCCCTTGTCATCGGTGATCTGCCCGGCCCGCCGGGGCTGACCCCGGTCCGGCGCATGCATCTGGCCGCAGAACAGGGCGGCGCGGCGGGGCAAGCACCGCTGGGGCTGCTGCTGACCCCCGATGACGGCGGCGCACAAGGGATCGAGACGCGCTGGCATATGGCCGCCACCTATTGCGACGCAGGCCAGAGCTGGACCCTGACCCGCCGCCGTGCCCGCGCACAACCGCCTGCCAGCTGGCTGGCCACCCGGGCTGCGGGTCAGGCTCTGCACCTGCAACGGGTCGAAACCAAAGACACGACTGAGTGACAGCACAGCGGTCACGCAACTTGTGACTGGTCAAAGCGGCAGCCGCGCCCTAGCGTTCCGGGATGACCCACGCGATCCACGATAGCCGCTATTCCTGGCTGCGCCTGCTGATCACTCTGGCCATTGCCACGGTGGTCAATGTGGGCATGTGGGCCGTGATCGTGGTGATGCCCGCCATCGAAACACAGTTCGGGGCCGGACGCGCCGAAGCGTCGCTGCCCTATGTCCTGACCATGATCGGCTTTGCGCTGGGCAATATGTGGCTGGGTCAACTGGTGGACCGGCTGGGCGTGACCAAAGCGCTGATCGGGGCCGCCGCCCTGAGTGCTGTCAGCTATCTGCTGGCCACACTGGCCCCGAACATGCTTCTGCTGTCGCTGGCGCATCTGCTGCTGGGGCTGGGTACGGCGGTGGGGTTCGGCCCTCTGATCGCCGATATCTCGCACTGGTTCATGCGGCGGCGCGGGATCGCCGTGGCGCTGGTGGCCAGCGGGAACTACCTGTCCGGTGCGATCTGGCCCACGTTGCTGTCGGGCATTCTGGCGCGCGAGGGCTGGCAACAGGTCTACCTGAGCCTTGCGCTGATCACTGTCGTTACGGTGATCCCCCTGTCCCTCTTGCTGCGCCGTCAAGTCCCGATTGAGGCGCACAGCACCGCCGCAGCTGCCGCCCAGACCCGCGCGCACAGCGTCGGCCTGTCGCCGCGCGCGCTGCAATACATCCTCGGGATCGCCGGAATCGGCTGCTGCGTAGCGATGTCGATGCCGCAGGTCCATATCGTATCCTACTGCGTCGGCCTGGGTTACGGCCCGGCGGTCGGGGCCGAGATGCTCTCGCTGATGCTGCTGGGTGGTGTGGTCAGCCGCGTGATCTCGGGCCTTGTGGCCGACAAGTTGGGCGGGCTGACCACCTTGCTGATCGGGTCGATCCTGCAATGTATCGCGCTGTTTCTGTTCCTGCCCTATGACGGGATGGTCTCGCTGTATGTCATCAGCATGCTGTTTGGTCTGGCACAGGGCGGCATCGTCCCCAGCTATGCCCTTGTGGTGCGCGAATACATGCCCCCACAAGAGGCTGGTGCGCGGGTGGGCTTTGTCATGATGATGACCATCATGGGTATGGCTTTGGGCGGCTGGATGTCGGGCTGGATTTACGACGTAACCGGAAATTATCAATTGGCCTTTATCAACGGCATCCTCTGGAACGGCCTGAACATCGTCATTCTGCTGACCCTAATGAAACGATCACGCCCGCGGGGTAGAGAGGTTTTGGCATGACATATCTGACCCGACGCACCCTGATCGCGGGGCTGACCGCCCTGCCCCTGGCAAGCGCCGCGCAAACCGGGCTGATCCCCTATGTGCTGGCCCCCAAGGGCACCTCGGTTGGCTTTACCTTTGATCTGTCAGGCGTGGCGCAATCCGGCACGATGCCGATCCGGTCTGCCGACATACGGATCGACACCAAACGTCTGCAGAACAGCACAGTGGACGTGGTGCTTGACGTGGCCGATGCGCGCACCAGACTGCCATTTGCCCGTGGCCCGATGCTGGGCGAAAGTGTCTTGAACGCCGAAACGCACCCGACGATACGGTTCACCTCGACCAAGATTCAACTGGGCCCGTCGGGTCGAATATCCGAAGGCGCAACCGTGACGGGTGATCTGACTGTGCGTGGCGTGACACGTCCTGTCACGCTGATGGCCAACCTTTACCGAAAGCCGGGCAGCGCGGTGGATGACCTGGATGCTCTGAGCATCAGACTGATCGGGGCATTGAACCGGCACGAGTTCGGTGCCTCGGGTTACCCAGATCTGGTGCAAGAGACGGTGGGTCTGAACATCCATGCCGAGATCGTCCGCGAAGGATGAGGCAGAAAGGCAAAAAACGACGCGCGCAGGTCGAATAGTCGCGCGAAATACCGGCGCGTGACGTCAAGCTGAGGCCATCATGCGCACGATTATTTCCTTTGCCGCCTTGTTTCTTTCCGTCATTCTGCTGCAGCTTTCGACCGGCGGCGTCGGCCCGTTGGACGCGATCTCGGGGCTGACGCTGGGCTTTTCGACGGAACAGATCGGTCTGCTGGGATCTGCGCATTTCCTCGGCTTCTTCATCGGCTGCTGGTGGGCGCCGCGCCTGATGGGCAGTGTCGGTCATTCGCGTGCGTTTGCGGTCTGCACCGCTTTGGGTGCGATGGGATTGCTGGGCCACACACTGACCGAGGACCCCCGCATATGGGCCGTGTTGCGCATCGCCTCGGGCACTTGCGTTGCAGGGTGTTATACTGTGATCGAGGCCTGGTTGAATGCCAAGGTCACCAACGACTCGCGCGGGCGGGTCATGGGAAGCTATCGGATCGCAGACCTTGGGGCGTCGCTTTGCGCCCAGTTGATCATCGCGGTTCTGCCACCTGCATCTTACATCTCTTACAATCTGCTGGCGATCCTGTGTTGTGCCTCGCTGCTGCCGCTGGCGCTGACGCGCGCCAGCCAACCCAAAACACCGGACGCCCCGCGCCTGCGGCCCAGAATGGCTTGGCAAAACTCGCCACTTGCGGTCGCCGGGGTCATCGTTGCAGCGCTCAGCTCGGCGTCGTTCCGCATGGTGGGCCCGGTCTACGGCCAAGAGGTCGGTCTGGGCGTGGACCAGATCGCCTTTTTTCTGGCGTCGTTTGTTCTGGGCGGCGCGCTGGCCCAATATCCGCTGGGGTGGCTGGCAGACAAATACGACCGCCGCTGGGTGCTGATCTGGCTGTCCGCCGCCGCCGTGCTAAGCTGTGCCATTACGATGGCCGCAAGCGGTGCAGGCGCGCTGGGTGTCATGCTGGCTGCCGGTTTCTTCGGACTGACCACCTTTCCAATCTTCTCGGTCTCGTCTGCGCACGCCAATGACTTCGCAACAACTGAACAACGCGTTGAACTGTCTGCCGCATTGATGTTCTGGTACGCGCTGGGGGCAATCGCCTCGCCCTATGTCTCATCGACGCTGATCCAGCAATTCGGGCCGGGCGCGCTATTTGCATTTGTCGCCGTCGGGCATCTGGGGCTGATCGTTTTTGGCCTTGCCCGGATGCGGTCGCGCCCAACGCCCCAAGAAAGAACGAACTACGTCTATGCTCCTCGAACTTCATTCACCATCGGCCGCCTTCTGAAACGATCACGCGAGGATTAAAGGCTTATTCTACAGGCGGCGACGACTGAACCATCTCATCCAGGACAGAGCCCGCTTCATACCCCAGCGGGTCGATTTCCAGCCCCGCGCGGATTACCGAAGACCCAGGCCCCGACATGCCGCTGCATACGCTCATAGCCGACAAAATCGGCCAGCGCTTGCTCCTGGTCGGCCAGAGTGCTGGTCGGTGAAAGAACTGGGGTCATTGCAACGATGGCGGAGAGGCGAAATACACGCGCCAAATAAGAGCAATACATAAATCCCCCCTGCAAAACTGCTTTGACCATCGTAACACACCGTCCGGAGTTTTCGCGAAGGCGGCGTTTCCGGGTGAGAATAAGGCACCAACACCTAAACCGGGCTTTTGCTGAGCGGTCACATACTGTAGACGGGCGCGCAGTTAGTTACGTGGAAACGCAAAAATGGCCCGAATTCTCATCACCTCGGCGATCCCTTACATCAACGGGATCAAGCACCTCGGCAACCTGATCGGCTCGCAACTGCCTGCCGATCTTTATGCACGTTACCAGCGTGGCCGGGGGAATGAGGTGATGTTCCTGTGTGCAACGGATGAACACGGCACCCCGGCCGAGCTGGCAGCGGCGAAAGCGGGCAAGCCCGTCGCCGAATACTGCGCGGATATGTATGCCGTTCAGGCCGAGATCGCGCAGCGTTTTGGCCTCAGCTTCGATCACTTTGGCCGCTCGTCCAGCGCGCAAAACAAGCGCCTGACCCAGCATTTTGCGGGCAAGCTGGACGAGGCAGGCCTGATCCGTGAGGTCAGCGAAAAACAGGTCTATTCCAACGCCGATGGCCGGTTTCTGCCGGATCGCTATATCGAGGGCACCTGCCCCAATTGCGGCTATGACCGTGCGCGCGGCGACCAGTGCGAGAACTGCACCAAACAGTTGGACCCGACTGATCTGATCGAGCCGCGCAGCGCGATCAGCGGCTCGACCGATCTTGAAGTGCGCGAGACCAAGCACCTGTATCTGCGTCAATCGGCGATGAAAGATCAGTTGGACGCGTGGATCGACAGCAAGACGGACTGGCCGATCCTGACCACCTCTATCGCCAAGAAGTGGCTGCATGACGGCGACGGTCTGCAGGATCGCGGCATCACCCGCGATCTGGACTGGGGTGTGCCCGTCAAGAAAGGCGATCAGGACTGGCCGGGGATGGAGGGCAAAGTCTTCTATGTCTGGTTCGATGCCCCCATCGAATACATTGCCTGCGCCAAGGAATGGGCGGATTCTACCGGCAAACCGGATGCCGAATGGGAGCGCTGGTGGCGCACCGACAAGGGCGCGGATGACGTGCGCTATGTCCAGTTCATGGGCAAGGACAACGTGCCTTTCCATACGCTCAGCTTCCCGGCCACCATTCTGGGCTCGGGTGAGCCTTGGAAGATGGTCGATCACCTGAAATCCTTCAACTATCTGAACTACGACGGCGGCCAGTTCTCGACCAGCCAAGGCCGTGGCGTGTTCATGGATCAGGCGTTGGAGATCCTGCCCGCCGACTACTGGCGCTGGTGGCTGCTGAGCCATGCGCCCGAGAGCAGCGACAGTGAGTTCACGTGGGAGAACTTCCAGCAATCGGTGAACAAGGACCTGGCCGATGTTCTGGGCAACTTCGTCAGCCGGATCACCAAGTTCTGCCGCTCGAAATTCGGCGAGGCCGTGCCCGAGGGCGGTACCTTTGGCGAGCGCGAGCAGGCCCTGATTGCAGATCTGACCAAACGCATCCGCGCCTATGAAGGCCATATGGAGGCGATGGAGGTTCGCAAATCCGCGCAGGAATTGCGGGCGATCTGGGTCGCGGGCAATGAATATCTGCAGGCCGCAGCACCTTGGTCCACCTTCAAGGAAGACCCCGAACAGGCCGCCGCGCAGGTGCGTCTGGGCCTGAACCTGATCCGGCTGTATGCCGTGCTCAGCGCGCCGTTCATCCCCGAAACCTCGGCCCGGATGCTGAGCGCGATGAACACGCTGGATACCGGATGGCCCAACGATGTTGAGGCCGCGCTGAGCGCCCTGCCCGCCGGCCATCAATTCTCGGTGCCCGATGTGCTGTTTGCCAAGATCACCGATGAGCAGCGCGAAGACTGGCAGGCGAAATTCGCCGGAACGCGCACCTGAACCACGACCGTTCAGAAATCTCGAACCGGGGGCTTAGCTGCCTCCGGTCTTTCAGTGTTCTCGCTTGAACCTTGCACTATGCGCCACAATCGTCAGCTTTGCGGTGTAACTCTGCCATTCGCCTGAGAATTTTATCGGTTGTTGGCGACAACCCGGTCGTCAACATGCTTGAGAAATGACCGCAAAGCGGCCATCCTGATCTCAATGTGATCGACTCGTCGCGGTGCGCCTATGCCGCGGCGCATATTTATCGTCTGAACGAGGCATGTGTTATGTCCCCTGAATTTGTTCCCACCTCCCCCCGTCGCTGCAGACCCGCCACGGCGCTTGGTCCGACCCTGGCCCTACTCTCGTGTCTTGGGTTCTGGCATTCTGCAGCCGCGCAGGATCAGGGTGACGCGCCCGCGCCGAAAGTGTCCATCGCGGCAGCCTATTCCCAGGAAATTACCGATCAGGCCACCTTTATCGGGCGGGCCGAGGCCATCGACAAGGTCGACATCGTGGCACGGGTCAGCGGTTTTCTGGAAAGCCAGGACGTCGAAGACGGTGCGTTGGTGAACGAGGGCGATCTGCTGTTCAAGATCGAACCAGACCTCTACGAGGCCACCTTGCAGGCCCGCAAGGCCGATCTGGATCGGGCCGAGGCCAATCTTGAGCTGGCCAAGGTCGATCTGGCCCGCAAGGAAGAGCTGTTCCGGCGGCAGGCGACCCCGGAATCCGAGCGCGACATTGCACGCGCCAACGAACTGGTTGCCGAAGCCGAGGTCAAAGCCGCAAACGCCGCGATACAGCAGGCTGAACTGGATCTGGGTTACACCGAGATCCACGCCCCATTCACCGGGCGTCTTGGGCGCGTAGCCACCAGCGTCGGAGATGTCGTAGGACCAAACAACCCACCCTTGGTCAATCTTGTCAGCGAAGCTCCGATTTATGTGAACTTTTCGCTGAACGAAAAGCAATTCACCACAGTTCTTCAACAGGTTGGCGAGAACGCAGCGTCTTTGGCCGAAAGCAACAACAGCCCGAACGTTCACGTTACGCTGCCCAATGGAACCGAGTTGGATGAGACCGGCGAGATCGTCTTTGTCGACAACCGGATCGACCCTCTGACCGGCGCAATTACCGTGCGAGCGCAGTTCGAAAACACCGATCGTCTCATCATCGACGGTGCGTTTGTGAATGTTCAGATTGAGGCACTGGAACCCACATTGCAGGTACTGATCCCACAGGCCGCGCTGCAGCGTGACCAGCGGGGTGAATTCGTTCTGGTCGTCAATGACAAACAGATGGTCGAACAGCGATATATCACCACCGGAGATACGGTCGGATCGGCGATCATCGTCTCCGACGGCCTGCGTGAAGGCGAAAGCGTGATTGTCGAGGGCCTGCAGCGGGTGCGCCCCGGCGTGGCTGTAGACGCGGTTGTCGCCTCTGAGCAGCCGGGAGAGTAACCGATGTTCTCAGCCCTGTTCATCAGCCGGCCCAAGCTGGCGCTTGTCATTTCGCTGGTCCTGACCATTCTGGGCGGGATCGGCTATCTGGTGCTGCCGGTGGCGCAGTTCCCGGACATCACACCCCCGGTCGTCAGTGTGACGGCCACCTATACCGGTGCAAACGCCGAGACCGTTGAAAACACCGTTGCCGCGCCCATCGAGGCGCAGGTTAACGGCGTAGACGATATGATCTACATGACGTCCACCTCGTCCGACAACGGATCTTATTCTTTGAACGTGACGTTCGAGGTCGGAACCGACCCCGACATCGCGTCAGTGAACGTACAGAACCGGGTGGCGCAGGCCATGGCCTCGCTTCCGTCCGAGGTCACATCGTCCGGCGTTGTGACGCAGAAAGCGTCGACAAACATGCTGTTGCTGGTCACGCTGACCTCGCCCAATGGCACATATGACAGCGTGTTTCTGTCGAACTACGCCTCGATCAACCTGAAAGATGCGCTGGCGCGGATTCAGGGTGTCGGCAGGGCCGACGTTCTGACCAATCTGGAATACGCCATGCGAATCTGGATGGACCCCGATAAGATGGCAGCGCTGTCCATCACTCCGGGTGATGTGATCAACGCCATCCGCGAACAGAACATCGAAGTCTCGGCAGGCTCGATCGGGTCGCCGCCGGTACCCGAAGGGCAAGCTTTTCAATACACGATCAAGACCAAAGGCCGCCTGACCTCGGCCGAAGAGTTTTCGGACATCGTGATCCGAACCGGAGATGCCGGTGCGATTGTGCGCGTAAAAGACATCGCGCGCACCGAGCTGGGGGCGCAGTTCTATTCAGCCTCGGGCTTTTTCCAGAGCGTCCCGGCCACCGTGATCGGTATCTACCAAGCCCCCGGCGCCAACGCGCTGGCCGTGTCCGAGCGTGTGCAGGCCGAGCTGGATCGCCTGTCACGTTCTTTCCCGACCGATGTCGAATACGCAGTGCCGTTCAATACAACGGACTTTGTTGAACAGTCCCTGAACGACGTTGTTTCGACCCTGATCCTGACCTTCATTCTGGTGATCACGGTTGTGTTCATCTTCCTCGGCAGTTGGCGCGCGACCATCATTCCGGCGGTGGCGATACCGGTGTCCTTGATCGGGACATTTGCATTCCTGCTGGCCTTCGGAATGTCGCTGAACACGATCTCGTTGTTTGCATTGGTGTTGGCCATCGGGATTGTGGTTGATGACGCCATTGTTGTGGTTGAAAACGTCGAGCGCATCATCGCGGAAGAGGGGCTGTCCCCGCCCGAAGCAACGCGCAAGGCTATGGGCCAGATCACGGGCCCGGTGATCGCGACCACGCTGGTTCTGCTGGCCGTGTTCGTGCCGGTGACCTTCATGCCCGGCATCTCTGGGCGATTGTATTCGCAGTTCGCAGTAACGATCTCGACCGCTGTTGTGATCTCATCGATCAACGCGCTTACGCTGTCTCCGGCCTTGTGCGGGCTGGTGCTGAAGGCGCGCTCGGGGCCACCTAAGGGTTTGCTGGCGGTGTTCGAAGGTTTCATCGGTACGATGCGCAGCGGCTATACAGCTATGGTGCGCAAACTGCTGATCCTGCCGGTCATCTCGCTTGGCATCATCGCCGCCTTTGCTGCGGGAACCGGTACGATCATGGGGAATACCTCGAAAGGGTTCATCCCGCTTGAGGACAATGGTTATCTATTCGTCGACATCCAACTGCCCGACGCGGCAACGCTCGAACGGACCGAGACCGTCTCGGCGCGACTGGATGCGCAGATGCAGGAAATCCCCGGTGTTGCCAGCACTGTTCTGGTGAACGGTTTCTCGCTGCTGAACGGGACAACGACCAACGGTGCCGCCATCTTCGTCAACCTCACCAATTGGGAGGAACGACAAGAGCCCGACCTGAGCGCGGATGCCATTCTGGGCAAAGTGCTGGCGATTGCGAACCAGGAATCGGCGGCTTCGATCGTCGCCTTCAACCCGCCGCCCATTCAGGGCCTCGGCATGTCCGCCGGTGTTGAGATGGAGGTGCAGCAGACCGGTGGCGGCTCACCGCAGGATCTGGCTTCGGCGGTTGGCTCTTACGTCTATGCAGCCAACCAGCGGCCCGAGATTGCGCAGGCCTATACCACCTTCCGCGCAAACGTGCCGCAGCTGTTCGTTGATCTGGACCGGGAAAAGGCCAAGACCCTGCAGGTTTCGGTGGCCGAGATTTTCCAGACCATGCAGGCGCAGCTTGGGTCCTACTACGTGAATGACTTCAACCTGTTTGGTCGGGTCTATCGCGTGATGATTCAGGCTGAAGGCTCGTACCGGAACAAGGTCGAGGATATATCGGACCTCTATGTGCGCTCCACCAAGGGCGAGATGGTGCCGCTGGGCACGCTGATCGATGTCGAGAACGTGCTGGGGCCGGTTCTGTTGAAACGACATAACCTGTTCCGCTCGGCCACGGTGACAGCGGTGCCTGCTCCCGGTCTGTCCACCGGTGACGCGATCAATGTCATGACCGAGGAATCGGCAACCGCCCTGCCCCCCGGTTATGCGTTCGAATGGACCGGCACGGCGCAGCAACAGCTCGCCTCGGGCGGGCTGGTGGTCGTGATCCTGGGCCTGGCGATCCTGTTCGGCTATCTGTTCCTTGTGGGGCAATACGAAAGCTGGACGATGCCCGTGTCGATCCTGATGTCCGTGGTCGTCGCGCTGTTTGGCGCGGTGGCGGCGGTGGCCGTCGTGGGCAGCGATATCAACCTCTATACGCAGATCGGGATGATCATGCTTGTGGGGCTTGCCTCGAAGAACGGGATTCTGATCGTGGAATTCGCGATGGAGCAGCGCGCCAAGGGCCTGTCGATCAGAGAGGCTGCAGCCGAGGCTGCGCATCAGCGTTTTCGCGCCGTGATGATGACCGCGCTTTCGTTCCTGCTGGGTGTTGTGCCCCTACTGGCCGCGAACGGCGCGGGCGCGGCCAGCCAGAAGGCCATCGGTGTGGCGGTCTTTGGCGGCATGCTGGCGGCGACGTTGTTCGGGGTGATCCTCGTGCCCGTCCTCTATGCCGTGATGCAAGGGCTGCGCGAGCGGATCAAAGGTAGCAAAAACGATCCGGGCCCGTCGGAAGAGGCCGCCTGATCAGACAAAACAAAACGCCCCGCAACTGAGCGGGGCGTTTTGCTTCTAGCGATTGCTCATCCACTCATCAATCCGTGCAACCTGCTCGGGCGTCAGCCGCAGACCCAGCTTGTTGCGCCGCCAGATCACATCCTCGGCCGAGCGCGCATATTCCTTGTCCATCAGCCAGTTCAATTCTGCCGCTGTCAGAGTGGCTCCAAAATCCTCACCCAGATCGGATTGATCCTGTGCCGCACCCAATATGGCGCGCGCGTCGGTCCCGTATGCCCGAACCAGCCGCCGCGCCCATGTCTGCGTCAGGAACGAATAATCCGCCATCAGGCTTTCGATCAGCGCATCAACCCCATTGACCGGAAAGTCGCCCCCCGGCAATGGCACACCCGCTGTCCACGGCCCCAACACACCCGAGAGATGCTCACCCACCTTCTCAAGCGCGCTTTCCGCCAGACGGCGATAGGTGGTGATCTTGCCGCCAAAGACATTGAGGACCGGCGCGCCGCCTTCGGAATCCACTTTCAGCGTGTAATCCCGCGTTGCCGCTGTGGCGCTGCTGGCCCCATCGTCATACAAAGGCCGCACACCTGAATAGGTCCACACGATATCCTCGCGTGTCACCGGCTTCTCGAAGTATTTCGAAGCAAAAGCGCACAGATACTCCTGCTCGGCCTCGGTGCAGACCGGAGGCTCGGACGGGTCCGCATGATCCTGATCCGTGGTTCCGATCAGGGTAAAGTCCTGCTCATAAGGAATGGCGAAGATGATCCGTCCGTCCTCACCCTGAAAGAAATAGCATTTGTCGTGATCATACAGCTTCGGCGTCACGATATGGCTGCCGCGCACCAACCGGACACCTTCACGAGAGTTCATGCGGATCTTGGTCTGGATGATGTCGCCGACCCACGGCCCTCCGGCATTGATTAGCATCCGGGCATGAACTGTGCTGGTCTCATCCCTGTCGCGATCGCGCAGCGTGATTTGCCACAGATCATCCACACGCTCGGCCGAGATCACCTCGGTCCGCACCATGATCTGCGCCCCGCGCGCCTCGGCATCGCGGGCGTTCAGGACCACAAGGCGCGAATCCTCGACCCAGCAATCGGAATACTCATATGCGGTTTCGAACTTGTCCTGCAGCGGACCTCCTTCGGGCACGCTCCGCAGGTTCAGAGATCGGGTGCCGGGCAGGATCTTCCGCCCTCCGAGGTTATCATACATGAACAAGCCAAGCCGGATCAGCCAAGCCGGGCGCCGCCCACGCATCCACGGCATCACCGTGCTCAGCAATCTGGATGTGGGTGTTTCCGCATCGAACCGCATATCGCCGTGATAGGGCAGCACAAAGCGCATCGGCCACGAGATGTGCGGCATGGCGCGCAGCAAAGTCTCGCGTTCGATCAGCGCCTCGCGAACAAGACGGAATTCAAAGAATTCCAGGTAGCGCAGCCCTCCATGGAACAGCTTGGTCGAGGCTGAAGACGTAGCCGACGCAAGGTCGTTCATCTCGGCCAGAGCCACCGACAGCCCCCGCCCCGCCGCATCGCGTGCGATGCCGCAGCCATTGATGCCTCCGCCAATGATAAACAGATCGGTGACCTGATTGGTATCCGATGACATATCGCGTGATTCCCTGGTTTAGCAGCGTTGCGCGCATTAACCCTGCGGATGTTCGTTTCGTCAATATATTCTTTCGTTTTTGCTCTTATACCGCTGCTATGCGCGTCATCGCACCCAATGGCCTTGCCAAACTGACCAAAAAGAGCAAAAACGAACACAATCATCTGCGGAGCGCCCAATGTCCCTGTCCTTTCGTCAATCGGACATCCTTGAAATCGCCAGAACCGAAGGCCGGGTCACAGTCGATGGCTTGGCCGAGCGCTTTCAGGTCACTGTCCAGACCATCCGGCGCGATCTGTCCGAGTTGTCGGATGCGGGCGTGCTGGACCGGGTGCATGGCGGGGCCGTTCTACGCTCGGGCGTCTCGAATATCGGGTATGAGGATCGTCGCGCCCTGAACCACGAGGTCAAAACGCGCATCGCCGCGCGCTGTGCTGCGGATATCCCGGATGGCAGTTCGGTTTTTATGAATATTGGCACCTCGACCGAAGCGGTCGCGCGCCAATTGCTGCAGCACAAGAACCTGATGGTGGTCACCAACAATATGAACGTCGCAACCATTCTGGCCGAGAACCCGGATTGCGAAATCGTGGTTGCTGGCGGCGTTCTGCGCCGGTCAGACAGTGGTCTTGTGGGCAATCTGGCGGTGTCGACCATTCGTCAATTCAAGTTCGATCATGCGATCATCGGATGCTCGGCGCTGGATGCCGATGGTGATCTGATGGATTTCGACCTGCAAGAGGTGCTGGTCAGCCAGACCATTATCGCGCAGGCGCGGCGCACCAGTCTGGTGGCGGACCATTCCAAGTTCAGCCGCACCGCCCCCGCCCGCATTGCCTCATTGGCGGATGTGGATGCGATCTATACTGACGCGCCCCTGCCCGCAGACCTGCCCGCGAAATGTGCCGAATGGCAGACACAGATCGTCATGTGCGGCGACAGGCAATAGGTCATCACTTTCTCCAAAACACCCATAAACTGATTGACGAAGCGCAGCGCACAACTGAGGATGCAGTAACCTTCCCAACAGGAGGCGCGAGCATGGGACTTTTGGGGCAGCCGCTGGGCTATTACGACTATCTGACATTTGTGGCGTTGATCCTGCTTTTGGCGGCTGTGATGGCGCTGTTCTTGTTCATCATGGGCCTGCCCGGCCGGATCGCAATCAAGCGCAACCATCCCCATGCCGAGGCCGTCAAGATGATGGGCTGGATGGGGTTTCTGGCTATCGTGCCATGGGTCCACGCCTTCATCTGGGCCTTTCATGACGGTGTGACCGTGGACATGCGCCGCGGCCCCGAAGATGAGCGCAAAGCCATCCGGGATGAGATCAAGCGGCTGGGCGGCAAGGTAAAGCCCGAGTATCAGGATCCACTTGATATAGACGACACGCAGAAAAGCTAAGGCCAGAGGAAATCAATACACATGCTTGTCGCCCTCGGCATCACGCTGTTTTACATCATCTTTGTCTGGTTCGTGTTCTTCAAGGCCCAGTGGCTGAAGTTCAACATCATGTGGGGGATCGTCTCGTTCTGGGTTGGGGCGCATCTGTTGCTGATCTTTTTGGTCGCGCTGCGGTTCTTTCAGCCCTTTTCGATCGACGGCCATGTGGTGCGTTCGACCATCCAGATCCTGCCGCGGCTGACCCAGCCCACGCTGTTGACCGAGGTGCTGGTCGAGCCCAACACATGGGTCACTAAGGGCGAACCACTTTATCGCTTTGACGACACGGTGTTTTCGCTGGCCGTCGATAAGGCCAAGGCGCAGCTGGTTGCGGCCGAGCAAAATGCCAAGATTCTGGAACAGGATGTCATTGCCGCGACCGAGGCGGTCGAGCGCGCAAATGCCAAGCTGGCCTATGCCCTGACCGAGCAGGCGCGGTACGAAAACCTTGTCCCCGCCGGAGGGGCGCGGCAGGACGAACTGGATCGCTGGACCGAACAGGTGGCCGAGGATCAGGCGCTGGTGAACGAGGCCGAGGCCAATCTTGAGAAAGCCAAGCTGGCGCAGTCCTCGCAGATCGACGGCGTGAACACCGGCATCCTGCAGGCGCAGGCGCAATTGGCCGAGGCCGAATACTTCCTGAACAACACCACGATCTACGCCCCCGAAAACGGCATGATCGTGTCGCAGCAGGCGCGTCCGGGTCTTGTCGTCGGTGACCTGCGGCTGGGGGCCATCGCCAGTTTCGTGACCGAGGACAGCCCCTATATTCTTGCCACCTTCCGCCAGCAGAACTTGAAATTCGTCGAGGTCGGGCAGCCGGTCGAGGTCGCACTGGATCTCTATCCCGGCGAGATTCTGACCGGCAAGGTCGAGGCGATCTGGTGGGCCACCCGTCAGGGCCAGTACCTGCCATCGGGCCGCCTGCCCGGTTTCGAGTTGCCCAAACTGCCCGGCCGCATCGCGGTGCAAATCTCGGTCGATGTACCCGAGGGTCATACCTTCCCCGCCGGCGGTCATGGGGCGGTGGCGATCTATACCGGCATGGGGAAAAGTTTCGAGTTCCTGAGGCGCATCAACATCCGCCTCTACTCCTTTGCCAACTTCATCCGACCGCTGGATATCTGAGGATGCGTGCCATGACACTCCGCCGGTTGTTGGGCACCGCCCTGTGCGCCGCCACCCTTGCGGCCTGCACCCCGGTGGGGCCCGATTTCGTGCGCCCGAACTCTCCGGTCGTGAAACAGTGGATCGAGGTGAACAGCCCCAGCGCAGGTCAAAGCGGCCTGACGTCGCGCAGCGCGCCGGTGGTGCGCTGGTGGGAGACGTTCAACGACCCCACCCTGAACAAGCTGATCGCCGAGGCCTACGCGCAGAACCTGACTCTGCAAGTCGCCGGGGCCCGTGTGTTGCAGGCCCGCGCGCAGCTTGGCATCGCTTTCGGAGAGCTCTACCCCCAATCACAAGCCATTGGTGGATCGCTGGAGCGGCGACAGATCAGTGACAATCTGGGGCCAATCGCGGACGTCCGGCGCATCATTCCGCTGGATACCGAGTTCTCGACCTCGCAAGTGGGATTCGATGCGCAGTGGGAACTGGATGTCTGGGGCCAGCAACGGCGCGGCGTGCAGGCAGCACGCTCGAACCTCGCGTTGCAGGTCGCCAACTACGACGACGCGCTTGTGACGCTGACCGGCGATGTGGCGGCGCTTTATATCAACATACGCTCCTTGCAAGAGGCCTTGGCCGTCGCGCGTGAGAATATTGAGATTCAGCAGGTCTCGGCGGATCTGACGCAGTTGCGGTTCAACAATGGTGTGACCACTGAACTGGATGTGCAGGAATCCACCGCGCTGTTGAACAACACCAAGGCGCTGGTGCCGCAGTTGGAAAGTGACCTGCAACAAGCCAAAAACGCGCTGGCGGTGCTGCTGGGGAAAACCCCGTCGCAAATGGCGGGGCTTTTGGGCAATTCGGGTCGCATTCCGTCGGCGCGCTCGAACGTCGCAGTGGGCGTCCCCGCCGAACTGCTGCGCCGCCGCCCCGACGTGCGCGCCGCCGAACTGGCCGCCGCGACGCAATCGGCGCAGGTGGGTATTGCGCTGGCTGATCTGTATCCGCAATTCATCCTTTCGGGGTCGATCGGGCTGCAAGCCTCGGGCGGGCGCGACCTGTTCAGCACCAACAGCGCGACGGGTCTGGCCAATGCAGGCGTGGTCTGGAACGTGTTGAACTATGGCCGCATCAAGAACAATGTGCGCGCGCAGGACGCCGCATATCAGGCGCTGATTGCGAATTATCAGAACACCGTTCTGACCGCCTATTCCGAGGTTGAAAGCGCCATGGTCGCGTACACCGAGGCGCGCAAACAAGTCACCTTCTACCAACGCAGCGTCGAGGCCTCGCGCAAGGCGGCCGATATCGCGGTCGACCAGTACCGTGACGGCATCGCCAGCTATTCGCGTATCCTGAACACGCAGACCGCTTTGCTGCGGTCGCAGGCCAATCTGATCGAAGCGCGGCAGGAGGTCTCATCCAATCTGGTCGCGATCTACAAAGGTCTGGGCGGCGGTTGGCAGATTCGTCAAAATCAGGAATTCCTGCCCGAAACGGTACTGGCCGAGATGGCGTACCGTACCGATTGGGGTGATCTGCTTGAGAAAACGCCGACGCAGGCCAGCCTGAACTGACCGCTACTTCGTCAGCCCGCGCAGGCCACCCGAAATCAGGATATTCACCTCATACAGAATGCGCGGCGCAGCCAGTCCGCCGGGGCTGGCGAGGTAGTTCGGGCTCCATTCCGGTTCGAACTTCTGCTTGAAGCTGCGCAGACCCTCGAAGTGGTAGAACTGCTCGCCATGCTCATAGACGAACCCGCCGATGCGATTCCACAGTGAGGCCAGTTGCCGGTTCTCGATCCCCGAAAACGGCGCGGCACCCAGCGAGAACCAGTGGAACCCCTGTTCGGCCCCCCAAGACATCATTTCGGCAAACAACGCATCCATGACAAAGCTGGGACTGTCGGGCTCATAGCGCATCAGGTCCAGCGATAGTTCGGACTTGTGGCCGCCTTGAAACAGGTTCGCGAAGGCCATGATCTTGCCGGTCTCATCCCGCAGAACCGCATGGTCAAAGTAAGACAGGTACTTTTCGTCAAAGCCACCCAGAGCGAAACCTTTCTCCTCACCCGCCTTCTTTGCCAGCCAATCGTCCGAGATCTTGCGCAGCTCGGGCAGCACCGGGGCCAGCTCCTCTTTAGGAATGATCTCGAACACATAGCCTTCGCGCTCGGCCCGGTTCTTGGCCTGCCGGAATCGTTTGCGCGGCTTGCCGTCCAGCGAGAAATCGGTCAGCGGCACCCGCGCGACCTCACCTATTTTCAGGATCGACAGGCCGAGGTCCAGAAACGTCGGTAGATACTTGGTCGACACGCTATAAAACGCACACAGCTTACCTTCGCGATCCGCCATTTCGCGCAGTTGCCAGATCAACTGCTGGCCTGCTTTCTCGTCCCCCACTGGCTCTCCCTTGGTGATCAGGGCATTGCCCGTATCGGCATAGGCCAGAAAGGCGGTTTCATCGTCCGAGATCAGGAATTGCTTGTCGCCGGTCAGCGAAATTTGGGATTCGGTGTCCTCGCATTCCATCACCAGCCGCTCGACCACTTCGGGGATTTCGGTGCGGATTGGGGTTGGAATCTCGCGGCCAAACAGTGAGTTTACCGCCACCACGCCAAGGATCACCGCCACTACGAGGCTGGAACGCAGAAAGCGTGATGCATCACCGTTCCAGGCGAATTCCCACCATAGCGCGTTTTGGTATTCGACATGGGAATAGGCAAATAACCCCACCCAGAAGATCACCAGCAGCAAGGCCATCACGCTGACCAGCCACGGGATATTCAACCGGAAAATCGACGCGCCGCTGACACGGTAGAACGCGCCCCGAAACATCGCCAGCAGAGCGATGGTCCCTAGCAGCGAGACGGCCTCATGTGTGTCCAGACCCTTGGCCAGCGATGCGAAGAAGCCCGCCACCATCAGCAGCATCGCCACAACCCACGCACGGTAAAGCTTGCGGAACAGCCCGCGCGACACCAGCAGCAACAGCACGCCCACAGCGCTGCCCGCCAGATGCGAGGCTTCGACAAAAGACAGCGGCAGTACCTCGCGCAAGACGCTCAGGTTCTGCGACCCGGCAGGTAGCGCGCCCGAGACCAGCAGGATCACCCCAGCCACCGCCGCAATCCCCGCAGCGACCATTGGCACGATGGGGCGGATGGCGCGATAGACCCACGTCGCCGCGCCGCCAATCTTGTGCCGCTGCGTCAGCACCGAGGCCCCGGCAATGGACAGGCTGGCTATGCCAAACGGGCAGAACGTATAGACGATGCGATAGAGCAGCAGCGCGGCAATCACATCCGAACGCCCCGAGGCGCCGAGGCCAGCGATCAGCGTCGCCTCGAACACCCCGATCCCGCCCGGCGCGTGGCTGAGGATACCCGCCGCAATCGCCGCGATATAGATGGTGAAGAAATACGGATAGCCGACGCCCAGATCATCCGGCATCAGCACGTAAAGCGCCATGGATGCCCCGAACAGGTCCCCAATCGCTGCGATGGTCAGCAGGCTGGCCAGCTTGCCACCGGGCAAGTTGAAGCCAAAGCCGCCATAGGCCAGACGCCGCCCCCCGCTGGACAACCACACGAACAAGGCGGCGAGACCGGCCAGCAGGCACAGGCCAATCGCCGTTTCGGTGGTCTCTCCGATCGGCAGCACGTTGGATATCCCATCGGGATGCAGGGTCAACAGGATGCCCAAAATCAGGATCAGCCCCATCCAGAACGCCACCCACGAGGTCGCGATGACCCCGGCGACGCGCCCCAGATCCAGCCCCAGCGACGCGTAGATCCGATACCGGATTGCCGTGCCGGTGATGTAGGAAAAACCAAGGCAGTTCGACACCGCATAACCGCTGGCCCCTGCCATGCCCGCAATAGGCAGCGGAACCTTCCCATCTGCAACGCTCTGAACTGCGAAAACGTCATAGAAGGACAGCGACAGAAAGCTGAACGCGGTCCAGCACAGCGCAAAAAACATTAACTTCCACGAGGTCGCGGCAATGTCCGTCTTCACATCCGCCCATTTTACATGCGCCGACAGATCATGCAGTACAAACAGCGCAATCAACGTGATCAACACCGGCACCGCGACCCGGACCAGAGGCTTTTCCAGCAATCCGGTTAAGCGCTCGGCCAGCCTTTGGGCCCGCGACTCGTCATTTGTCGCTTCTGAAGTCATTCTGAAATGTCCCTGCCCTGCTGCCGGTTCCGGCGTCAGATCAAAGCTTTGCACATATTTGCAAGCGATCAAAGCATGTTGCGTCTGGTCTTACGTCCGGCCTTTGCGGGTCGACAGCAACAGGTTGGTCTCGGACCGGGTAACGCCCTCCATCCGCCTGATCGCGAATAAAACATCATCGAACTCGGCTAAAGTATCGGTGCCGATCTCGACGATCAGATCCCAGCTGCCATTGGTGGAATGCACCGCCCCTACCTCGCGCAAGGCCGCGATCCGAGACCGGATTCGTTCAGTCCCCCGACCCTCGATCTCAAGCATCATCAACCCGCGAACCGGGCTTTCCGAGACGCCCTGACGGGTCACCACCGTGAAGCCCACAATCTCACCCGACTGCTTGAGGCGCTGCAACCGGCTGCGCACAGTGGTGCGGGTCACGCCCAAGAGCTCGGCCAACTCGGATAATGAGGCACGGGCGTCCCGATGCAGAGCATTCAGCAATCGGCTATCCAGTTCGTCCATAGAACCTTTCCAAATCGAATTTCACTGATCCAGTTTGATCATTTTGACCTCTTTTCTCAACCCATCCTGCATTCATATACAGCCTTATGGACAAGAAAACTCTCATTCTGGCCGGGGCCCCGATGGATTCCGGTAAACGCCGTCAAGGCTGCCGCATGGGGCCCGACGCCTATCGCGTGGCCGGGCTGGCGCAGGCGCTGACCGATCTGGGACATACCGTCACAGACATTGGTGACACCGTCCCCGATCAGGTCGATATGGCCGAGCACGCACACCTGTTCGCGCTGCCCGAATGCGTCGGCTGGACCCGCGCCCTGAGTCGTACGGCGCAAGAGGCCGCGCAGCACGGCCTGCCGATTTTCATGGGCGGGGATCACGCGCTGTCGATGGGCACGGTCGCGGGCATGGCGACGCACGCGCACAGTATAGGTCGCCCCTTGTTTGTACTGTGGCTGGATGCGCATAGCGATTTTCACACCCCCGGCAGCACTGCCAGCGGCAACCTGCACGGCACGCCGGTCGCGTATTTCACTGGACAGCCGGGGTTCGAGGCCTTCCCCCCCCTCACCACCCCCGTCCCTACAGATCGCGTCGGCATGATCGGCCTCCGCTCGGTCGATCCGGCAGAGCACGCGGCGCTTGAGAAAGACAAGGCCATGCTGGCCGACATGCGCAGCATTGATGAGCACGGCATTAAGGCTCCGCTGTTGGCCTTCCTCGACAAGGTACGCGCAGCAAATGGCCTCCTGCATGTTTCGCTGGATGTAGATTTCCTGGATCCGTCGATTGCGCCCGCCGTCGGCACCACTGTCCCCGGTGGCGCTACCGAGCGTGAGGCGCATCTGGTGATGGAACTGCTCCACGAAAGCGGCCTTGTCTGCTCACTGGATCTGGTCGAACTGAACCCGTTCCTTGATGAACGTGGCCGAACCGCAAAACTGATGGTCGATCTGGCCGCCTCGCTGATGGGCCGCCGCATCTTTGACCGCCCGACCCGGAGTTTCTGATGACCCAACCCTCTGACAAGGCCCTTGTGCCGTTTGTATCCGTCGACAACATGATGCGCCTGATCCATCACATCGGGCTAGAGCAGATGATCATCCAGATCGCGGCGCAGATCGAGGCTGATTTCAAGCGCTGGGAAAGCTTCGACAAAACACCCCGTATCCCGGCACACTCGCCCCATGGTGTGATCGAGTTGATGCCCACCTCGGATGGCGAGGCTTATGGGTTCAAATACGTCAATGGTCACCCCAAGAACACATCCGAGGGACTTCAGACCGTGACTGCGTTTGGCTTGCTGGCCGATGTCTACACCGGCTATCCGACACTGCTGACCGAGATGACGATGCTGACCGCCCTGCGCACGGCAGCAACCTCGGCGCTGGTGGGCAGCTATCTTGCCCCGAAATCGGCCACGGTAATGGCAATGATCGGCAACGGTGCACAATCCGAGTTCCAGTGTCTTGCTTTCAAGGCGATGTGCGGGATCAGCACCGTCCGCCTCTATGACAACGACCCGCAGGCTACGGCGAAATGCGCAGCAAACCTCGAAGGCAAAGGGCTGACGGTGATCTCATGCAAGACGCCGGAAGACGCGATCGAAGGCGCGCAGATCATCACCACCTGCACGGCCGACAAGAAATACGCGACGATCCTGACCGACAACATGGTTGGCCCGGGCGTACACATCAACGCGATCGGCGGCGACTGCCCCGGCAAAACCGAGTTGCATCGCGATATCCTGATGCGGTCGGATATCTTCGTGGAATACCCCGAACAGACCCGCATCGAAGGTGAGATTCAGGCGCTGGAATCGGATCATCCGGTCACCGAAATGTGGGAGGTCATCAGCGGCAAAGCCAAGGGCCGCACCGATGACCGCCAGATCACGCTGTTTGACAGTGTTGGCTTCGCCATCGAGGACTTTTCAGCCCTGCGCTACATCAAGCGCGCCATCGAAGGCACGGATTTCTTCGAGCCGTTGGACATGCTGGCCGACCCGGATGACCCGCGCGACCTGTTTGGCATGTTGATGCGCGCGACTTAGGCATCGCGCCCATTTCAAACCCCAGAAAACCAAAATCCTGGAGGGGGCTCTGCCCCCACCGCCTTCGGCGGCCCCCCGGGATATTTCTGGCCAGATGAAACGGATCGGTCCACCCCTGACCGCGTGCCAGGGGCTTCATCTGGCGCGGTCATCGGCGTCCCGCCTGTAATCCCCACTCCTGACCCAACGAAATGATTAAGGGTCCGTTACTTCATCTGGCCAAAAATATCCCGGAGCGCGAGGCAGAGCCTCGCAGAATCCCTGCGCTATCCGGCGAGCGATGGCAGGTACAGCACTATTCCCGGAAAGGCCACGAGCAACGCGATGGTGACTGCATCGGCAATAAAGAACGGAGTGACGCCCTTGAATACATCCTGAACGCTCAGATCAGAGCGCACCCCGGCGACGACAAAGCAATTGAGGCCAATGGGAGGTGTAATCAGACAGAACTCGGCCATCTTCACCACCAATATGCCGAACCAGATTGCGCACATCGGACCTGACATGCCAAAGGCGCTGTCTGCGGCGCTGACAGTTTCCCCTCCGTTCAGGGCCATGACCGCGGGATAAACGACAGGAAGTGTCAGCAGAAGCATCCCAATTGCATCCATAAACATCCCCAGTACCGCGTAAGCCAGGAGAATGCAGATCAGGATCAGCATCGGTGACATTTCAAGTGAGGTGATCCAATCCGAAAACGCGCCAGGAAGATCGGCGAAGCCCAGAAAACGGACGTAGATCAGCACTCCCCAGATGATCGAGAATATCATGGCCGTCAGCTTGGCTGTCTCCAGCAGCGCCGACTTAAACTCGGGCCAGCGCATGCCGTGGAACAGGGCAAAGCAGAACACGATGAATGCACCAATCGCACCGCCCTCGGTCGGTGTACCCCAGGCTTTGTCACCGAACGGGTTATAGACAAAGCAGATGATGATCAGGATCACCGCGACGATCGGGATGGCGCCCGGTAGCGCTGTAAATCGCTCTTTCCAGCTGAAGCCGGTGACGGGAGGGCCGACTGATTTGAACACCACTGCAATTCCAATGATCAACAAACCGTAGACAACAGCCGAAAATGCACCCGGGATGAACCCGGCGAGCAGCAGTTTGCCCACATCTTGCTCAACGATGATGGCATAGATTACCAGGATCGCAGAGGGCGGTATCAACGATGCGAGCGTCCCGCCTGCCGCAACCACACCTGCAGCGAAGCGTTTGTTGTAGCCGACCGAGAGCATCTCGGGGATCGCAATACGCGCAAACACCGCCGATGTCGCAACAGAGGCACCCGAGACCGCCGCAAAACCGGCCGTGGCAAAAATGGTCGAAACTGCGAGACCACCAGGCACCCAGGCGATCCAGCGCTTTGCTGCCTCGAACAATGCCCGCGTCAGACCGGCATAATAAGCAAGATAGCCGATCAGTATGAAGGTCGGGATCAGGCTGAGCGTATGCGACGCCACTTTCGAATGCGGCACCTGTCCGGCTGTCTTGACCGCCACCGTGACGGCCCGGCCAAACCGGTCAGGGTCGTAGCCGAACTTGGCCCAGAAAATCCAGATCAGACCCACAAGGCCTGCCAGACCGGCGGCAAAGGCGACGCGCATTCCGGTGACCACAAGAAGCAGCAGCCCTCCGGTGACCCACAGGCCGATGTCGATCGTGTCCATGGGTCAGTTTTGCCTTTCGTACTGTTCGGCTTCGGCGGCTGCCTGCGCCGCCGCGTCCTGAATCAGCGGGACAGCAACCGGGTGCGCCTCGCCCGTGATAAGCGCCCGGCCATAGCCCCAAATCTGCAAAAGCAGCCGCAGACACAGCACCGAGAACGCCACCGGAGCGAGCAGCTTGGCGGGCCACAAGGGAATGCCGATATCAATCGAGCTGTCGCGGCTCCACATCGGCGCATCGAAATCAAAAGAGCGATCGAAATGTGACCAGCTGCCCCAGACAAGGGCCACCATCAGCAGAAGGATCAAAAGGACAGATATCAGCTCGAACATCCAGAGCGCGCGCCCCTTCAGCCGCGAAATCACGATATCCATACGAATATGACCGCCATCGCGCTGAACAAAAGAAATGCCCAAGAACGCGATCAGCGGCATGGCCTGCTCAATCCAGTCAACATAGCCCGGCAGCGGTGCATTGGCGGCGTTGCGACCGCTGACCGAGACCACAGCAAGCACCATCAGCCCAAAGACTGCCAATCCGCTGATCAAGGCAAGACTACGCTCCAGTCGCAATAGCTGCTGGTCGAGACGGCTGATCAGGCTGCCGTCCTGCAGCACTGTGGCATGGCCTGCCATCTTGGTTTTACCTCGCTGTCAGGAAAAGCCGGGCATCGGATGATGCCCAGCCTGTGCAATCAATTACCACCGCGTTGCTGCTGCAACGTGGCCTGCACCAGATCATAAAGCTCCTGCGCGGGCAGACCCTGTGCGCTCATATCCGCAATCCACTGTTCGCGAATGGGATCTGCAGCCTTGGCGCGGAATTCTTCGATCACGGCATCCTCGATCATGACTTTCTGCACGCCTTTTTCTTCCAGCACGCTGTCCCACTGCTCTAACAAACCACCGTAGTTGGCCAGATAGTGCGCGATAGCTTCGTCCACGGAACTGTCCAACGCTTCGCGATGCGCATCCGAAAGTGAGTCATAGGCATCGATGTTAACCACGACCGGACAATTGACCGTGCCCGGGTTCAGGTTCGCGGTCCACCAATCAGCCTCGTTAATCGTGCCGAAGGACAGGTGCGCGTGTTGTGCAAACGCCACCGTATCGACGACCCCGGATTCCATCGCATTGTAAGCTTCCGTCGCCGGGACCGAGGTCGGAACGCCGCCCACTGCTTCGAACGCCTGCCCCAGACCACCTGTCGCGCGGACGCGCATGCCGTCGAAATCGGCGAGCTTATCGCGAGCATCGCCAGTACCGACCAGATTATACTGCGGCATGGGCGAGGTCATCAGAAGCCGCGCATTCCATTGCGCCATCTCGTCCTGGACCGCAGGGTGGTCGTAGACCGCGTGGCTGACCGCGACCTCCTCATCGAGGGTGCTCACCCCAAGAAACGGCAGTTCGAGCACGGTGATCGCACGGTTCTTGTCGCGGTGATAGCCTGCACAGAATTGCGCCATCTCGAACGCGCCGATCTCGATCCCGTCCAGATTTTCGCGCGGCTTCGACAGACCGCCATAGCTGACATTGATGGTGAACTCACCGCCGGTCTTTTCGCTGACCAGTTCGGCCAGCTTCTCGACATGCTCAGTGAAAGCGCGGCGTTTTCCCCAGACCGAGGCATTCCATTCCGTCGCTGCGGCCTCGGCGACGAACGCAAAGCTCAGCGCGGTGACGGCTGCACCGCTCAACATCTTTTTCATAGTGTTTCCTCCCATTGTTGCACCCCTTGGCGAGGCGCTTGAAATCGAAGCTAGCGCTAAGTCCCGAATGTGCCAACCCCCGCGAACCAGCCGGCATTGCTCCGCCGATCTTGCGCGGTGTCATGACAAGGCGGCGCGGCACCTTCCGAGGCGCAATGAAGGCATGACAGTTTAGCATTTGTTTTTTAACCGCTTTTACCAGACATACTCTCATTTATTTACAAAATTTGAGGCATTCTAAAAATTTCTTTACAAACTAATCCATAGATTACGGCAATTTATTTCTTTCTTTTCCAAACCCCGTATTATCCGAGTTGGGGAGGAACCGGATCGACATTGCCTGATCGGCGGCGATATCAATCCAATGTAATCCAGTTCTAGAGGGAGGAGCCTCAACCATGACCAACGCTGCCCAGGCAGATGCCAAGACCTATCCGCCATCTGCAGAAACCGTTGCACGTGCGCATGTCGATGCCGACAAATACGCAGATATGTACGCGGCCTCGACCGACACCCCCGAGGTGTTCTGGGATGAGCAAGGCAAGCGCCTAGACTGGATCAAACCTTATAGTCAGGTCAAAGACGTCAACTATGATTTCGGCTCGGTCAAAATCAACTGGTATGCCGACGGCACGCTGAACGTCTCGGCCAACTGCCTGGATCGTCATCTGAAAACGCGCGGCGATCAGACTGCGATCATCTGGGAACCCGACGATCCTCAGGACGAAGCCCAGCACATCACCTATGCCGAATTGCACCGCCGCACCTGCCGGATGGCCAACATTCTGGAATCCATGGGTGTGCGCAAGGGCGACCGTGTAATCATCTACCTGCCAATGATCCCCGAGGCCGCATATGCCATGCTGGCTTGCGCCCGCATTGGTGCCATCCACTCGATCGTTTTCGCCGGTTTCTCGCCTGATGCGCTGGCGGCACGGGTCAACGGATGTGACGCCAAGGTAATCATCACCGCGGATGAAGCGCCGCGCGGTGGCCGCAAGACCCCGCTGAAATCGAACGCGGACGCCGCCCTGCTGCACTGCAAGGACACCGTGAAATGCCTCGTGGTCAAGCGCACCGGCGGTCAGACCACATGGGTCGCCGATCGCGACTTCGACTACAACGAAATGGCACTGGAAGCAGACGACTACTGCGCCCCCGCCGAGATGAACGCCGAGGACCCGCTGTTCATCCTGTATACCTCTGGCTCGACCGGTCAGCCCAAGGGTGTTGTCCACTCGACGGGTGGTTATCTGGTTTATGCGTCGCTGACGCACGAGATCACGTTCGACTATCACGAAGGTGACGTTTACTGGTGCACCGCCGATGTCGGCTGGGTCACCGGCCACAGCTATATCGTCTATGGGCCACTGGCCAATGGCGCGACCACGCTGATGTTTGAAGGCGTCCCGACATTCCCCGATGCCGGTCGTTTCTGGGAGGTCTGCGCCAAGCACAAGGTCAACCAGTTCTACACCGCCCCGACTGCGATCCGCGCTCTGATGGGTCAGGGCAACGAGTTTGTGGAAAAGCACGACCTGAGCGATCTGCGCCTGCTGGGCACCGTCGGTGAACCGATCAACCCCGAGGCGTGGAACTGGTACAATGACGTGGTCGGCAAAGGTAAGTGCCCGATTGTCGATACATGGTGGCAGACCGAGACCGGCGGTCACATGATGACCCCCCTGCCCGGCGCGCATGCGTTGAAGCCCGGCTCGGCCCAGAAACCGTTCTTTGGCGTTCAGCCGGTGGTTCTGGACCCGCAATCGGGTGTCGAGATCAACGGCAACGGCGTCGAGGGTGTTCTGTGCATCAAGGACAGCTGGCCTGGCCAGATGCGCACCGTCTGGGGCGATCATGAACGGTTCGAGAAAACCTATTTCTCGGACTACAAAGGCTATTACTTCACCGGTGACGGCTGCCGTCGCGACGAAGATGGTGATTATTGGATCACTGGCCGTGTCGATGACGTGATCAACGTCTCTGGCCACCGCATGGGCACCGCCGAGGTGGAAAGCGCGCTGGTGGCACATGCTGCCGTGGCCGAAGCCGCGGTGGTCGGCTATCCTCATGATATCAAAGGACAAGGTATCTATTGCTATGTCACTTTGATGAATGATCGTGAGCCTTCGGATGAGCTGCTGAAAGAGCTGCGCACTTGGGTCCGGACCGAGATCGGCCCGATTGCCAGCCCAGATGTCATTCAGTGGGCTCCGGGCCTGCCCAAGACCCGCTCGGGCAAGATCATGCGCCGTATCCTGCGCAAGATTGCCGAGAATGACTTTGGATCGCTGGGTGATACCTCGACGCTGGCTGACCCGTCGGTTGTCGATGACCTGATCCAGAACCGGGCGGTAAAGTAATGGACGCTGCAACGACCACAACCCCCGCTGTTCTGATCCTTCTCGGCCCTCCGGGCGCCGGGAAGGGTACACAGGCCCGTATGCTGGAAGACAAGTTCGGGCTGGTTCAACTCAGCACTGGTGATCTGCTGCGCGAAGCGGTCGCCGCAGGCACCGAGGCTGGTCTGGCCGCCAAGGCGGTGATGGAGGCCGGAGATTTGGTGAGCGACGGCATCGTCATCGCCATCCTGCGTGATCGCATGGCCGAGCCCGATTGCTCGAAAGGCGTCATTCTGGACGGCTTCCCACGCACCACGGTTCAGGCCGAGGCGCTGGATGGACTGTTGGCTTCGGCTGATCAGAAGATCAACGCGGCCATCAGCCTTGAGGTCGAAGACGCCGAGATGGTGACACGGATTTCAGGCCGGTACACCTGCGCCGGATGCGGTGAAGGGTTTCACGACACGTTCAAGCAACCCGCCGTTGAAGGCAAATGCGACAAGTGTGGCCATACCGAGTTCAAACGCCGCGCCGACGACAATGCCGAGACGGTCGCCTCGCGGCTGGCCGCCTATCACGCACAGACCGCACCTCTGATCGACTACTATCAGAGCCAGGGCGTGCTGAAGGGCATCGACGCCATGGGACAGATCGACGACATCGCCCGCGACCTGCAAGGTCTGGTCGGTGAGGTCATGAATTAAGGGGAGGAGATAAGCCCCCCAGGGCTTTGATCCTTATAACAGAATACTTCAATGGACCCGCCTTGGCGGACCAGAGAAGTTTTGCCTGACGTCACGGGGCGTCTGGTACATTCGAGAAGCGGCCCAACGCACTGGAGGAGTTGGGCAACGGGCCGCCCAACGAGGAAGCGAAGGAGGAACCCGCGATGGCGGATCAATCAACAAACTCCGCGCAGACTGCCGAGGCCGACAAGGGCTATTGGCAGGCCAACCTGCGCCTCATTTACATCAGCCTCGCGATCTGGGCGCTGGTGTCGTTTGGATTCGGCATTCTGCTGCGTCCGTTGCTGTCGGGGATCGCCGTTGGCGGCACCGATCTGGGCTTTTGGTTCGCTCAGCAGGGATCGATTCTGGTCTTTCTCGTGCTGATCTTCAACTACGCCTGGCGCATGAACAAGCTGGACGCCGAACACGGCGTGGAAGAAGATTAAGGGAGAGCGGGGATAATGGATCAGTTTACCATCAACCTGCTGTTTGTTGGCGCGTCTTTTGCGCTATACATCGGCATCGCGATCTGGGCCCGTGCGGGTTCCACATCTGAATTCTACGCTGCGGGTCGCGGCGTTCACCCGGTCACCAACGGTATGGCGACAGCGGCGGACTGGATGTCTGCGGCCTCGTTCATCTCGATGGCTGGCCTCATCGCCTTTACCGGCTATGACAACTCGACCTTCCTGATGGGCTGGACCGGCGGCTACGTGCTGCTGGCGCTGCTGCTTGCACCTTACCTGCGTAAGTTCGGCAAGTTCACCGTCTCGGAATTCATCGGCGACCGCTTCTACAGCCAGACTGCACGTATCGTTGCTGTGATCTGTCTGATCGTGGCCTCGGTGACCTACGTGATCGGTCAGATGACCGGCGTTGGCGTGGCCTTTGGCCGCTTCCTTGAGGTTTCGAACACTTCCGGTCTGCTGATCGGTGCCTGTGTCGTGTTTGCATACGCGGTGTTTGGCGGGATGAAGGGTGTGACCTACACCCAGGTTGCTCAGTACTGCGTGCTGATCACAGCCTACACCATCCCGGCGATCTTCATCTCGCTGCAGCTGACCGGCACGCCGATCCCGGCACTGGGTCTGTTCGGCGACACCGCAAGCGGTGAGCCTCTGCTGACCAAGCTGGACGCCATCGTGACCGAGCTGGGCTTCAACGAGTATACAGCCCACCACTCGAACACGCTGAACATGGTTCTGTTCACGCTGTCGCTGATGATCGGTACCGCGGGTCTGCCACACGTCATCATGCGCTTCTTCACCGTTCCCAAAGTGTCTGACGCACGTTGGTCGGCGGGTTGGACACTGGTCTTCATCGCCCTGCTGTACCTGACGGCTCCGGCTGTTGGTGCCATGGCGCGCCTGAACATCACCGACATGATGTGGCCCAATGGTGGCATCGAAGGTGGCGCTGTCTCGGTCGAGGAAATCGACAACGATCCGCGCTATGACTGGATGGCCACATGGCAGAAAACCGGTCTGCTGGATTGGGAAGACAAGAACGGCGACGGCAAGATCCAGTACTACAACGACAAATCCGAAGCGATGACTGCAATCGCGGAAGAAAAAGGCTGGGTCGGAAACGAGCTGACCAAATTCAACCGTGACATCCTGGTTCTGGCCAACCCCGAGATTGCCAACCTGCCGGGTTGGGTGATCGGTCTGGTCGCTGCCGGTGGTCTTGCGGCTGCTCTGTCGACCGCTGCGGGCCTGTTGCTGGCGATCTCGTCGGCTGTGTCCCACGACCTTATCAAGGGCGCGATCAACCCGCAGATCTCGGAAAAAGGCGAGCTTCTGTCGGCGCGTATCGCGATGGCTGTGGCGATTGCGGTTGCAACCTGGCTAGGTCTCAACCCCCCGGGCTTCGCGGCGCAAACCGTTGCTCTGGCCTTTGGTCTGGCGGCTGCCTCGATCTTCCCGGCGCTGATGATGGGGATCTTCTCGACCCGCATCAACAACACCGGCGCGGTTGCAGGTATGCTGGCTGGTCTGGTCGTCACACTGGTCTACATCTTCCTGCACAAGGGCTGGCTGTTCATTCCGGGCACCAACTCGTTCACCGATGCTGACCCGCTGCTGGGTCCGATCAAGTCGACCTCGTTCGGCGCAATCGGTGCCATGGTCAACTTCGCCGTCGCCTACGTGGTGGCCGGTGCGACCAAGGAAACCCCGCAGGAGATCAAAGATCTGGTCGAAAGCGTGCGTATTCCCCGTGGTGCGGGCGCAGCTCAGGATCACTGAGTGTGATGCGGTCGACGGCCCTTGCCTTCGACCGCGTCTTTCGACTTACTGTTCCCGCCTGGCATACCACCGGGCGGGACTTTTCATTCAGATCACCAGAGAACGCAGATGCCCCTGTCTCACACCGAAATCACCCGGTTCCTGAAATCCGTACACCCCTATGACGCCCTGCCCGCGCAGGTGCTGGACGATCTGGCACATGAGATCGACGTCTGGGAACTGGATGAAGGCAGCGCGGTCTACGAAGTCGGCCACGCGATGCCCGGCGTGTTCGTGATCTATGAAGGTCAGGTTGAGATCACGGATGAGAATGGCGCAGTCGTCTCGCATCTGGGGCTCAGAAACTCTTTTGGTGAGCGTGGATTGCTGAAAGACGGCAAAGCCGCCACCAAAGCGCGTGCCCATACACCTTCGGTCCTGATCCTGCTGCCGCCCGATCTGGTTCGCAAGCTGATTGACGGGCACGACGTCATCGCAAAATTCTTCGACCGGACCCGTAGCACGCGGACCGGGCCCGATAGCCTGGCCACCAGTGCTGTCGATGTACTGATGGCGAAGAAACCAGCCACCTGCCCACCGGAAACTCCGGTTCGGACCGCCGCGCAGATCATGCGCGACCGGCATATCTCATCGCTGTGCGTGACCGAGGGCGAGCGGTTGCTGGGTATCGCGACGCTGCGCGATATCTCGGGCAAATTCGTCGCCGAAGCGATGCCTGCGGATACGGCGGTTTCGGCCATCATGACCGCTAATCCGATTACGCTGGCGCCCACCGATATCGGGTCGGATGTGCTGCATATCATGATGGAACGCGGCATCGGGCATATCCCGATCTCCGAGGCCGGTCGTCTGGTCGGGATCGTGACTCAAACCGATCTTACACGCTACCAGGCGGTCAATTCCGCCGAACTGGTGGGCCGGATCGCACGCGCGGACACGGCGCAAGACATGGCTGTGGTCACAGCTGAAATCCCACAACTGCTTGTCCAACTGGTCGCGGGTGGCAACCGCCATGAAATCGTGACGCGACTGATCACCGATATTGCCGACACCGCCACCAGACGCCTGCTGACCCTGGCCGAGGCCGAACTTGGGGCACCGCCCGTCCCTTATCTGTGGCTGGCCTGCGGTTCGCAGGGACGACAGGAACAGACGGGTGTTTCGGATCAGGACAATTGCCTGATGCTGGATGACAGTGCGACCGAAGACGACATGGCCTATTTCGCGGCGCTGGCCAAATTCGTCTCGGACGGGCTGGACACTTGCGGGTATTTCTATTGCCCCGGCGACATGATGGCGACCAATCCACGCTGGTGTCAGCCGGTACGTGTCTGGCGCGACTATTTCAAAAGCTGGATCGCCAAGCCAAACCCCGAGGCGCAGATGCTGGCCTCGGTGATGTTTGACCTGCGCCCGATCGGGGGCGCGTTTGATCTGTTCACTGACCTGCAAGCGGATACGTTGGCGGCGGCCAATGCGAATTCGATCTTCGTGGCGCATATGATCGCAAACTCGCTGAAACACACGCCACCGCTGGGCCTTCTGCGCGGCTTCGCGACCATCCGGTCGGGCGAACATCGCAACACGCTGGACCTGAAGCACAATGGCGTGGTCCCCATCGTGGATCTGGCGCGCGTTTACAGCCTGCAAGGACAGTTGACCGAAGCCAACACCCGCGCCCGCCTGAGCGCAGCCGAAGCGGCTGGCGTCCTCAGCGCGTCTGGCGCGCGCGATCTGCTGGACGCATATGATCTGATCGCCGAGACGCGGCTGGAACATCAGGTCAGACTTGTCAAATCCAATGACGCACCAGACAACTACCTGCCGCCAAGTGAATTGTCCGACTTTGAGCGAAGTCATCTCCGCGATGCCTTTGTCGTGGTAAAAACGATGCAATCGGCGGTCGGGCATGGCAAAGGCATGCTGGGCTAACCCCGCAGGAACGAACGGAGAGACACTATGTTTCTGGAACTGATCGGCACGATTTTTGCAGGTTTCGCCTGCGCGGGCGTCGTGATGGTGCTGAACAAACTGACCGGAGGCCGCCTGCCCCGCTGGGCTGCGCCGGTTGCGGCAGGTGCCGGTATGATCGGGATGACGATCACCAGCGAGTATTCGTGGTATGACCGCACACGTGAACAACTGCCCGAAAGCCTGACTATCGTACAAGAGGTTGAAAGCCGCGCCTTCTATCGTCCGTGGACTTATGCTGTCCCCTTCGTGGACCGCTTTGCCGCGATCGACGCCGCATCGGTGCGCACCAACTCCAGCGTACCCGACGAACGGCTGGTCGATCTTTACTTCTTTGGTCGCTGGGCCCCGGTCTCGAAAGTGCCTGTCGCCGTAAACTGCGCCGAAAATGCCCGCGCCAACCTGGTCGATGGCGCTGAATTCGCCGATGACGGGCGGGTCCTGAATGCCAGCTGGGTCAGGATAGACGCCGATGATCCCGTGATCGACGCGACCTGCGGGGTGTGATCATGCTGAACCATCTAAGCCTGCGCCTGAGAATATTCCTGTTCTTCTTTTTGCTTGCCGTGGGCGGGCTGGTCATCAGCGCTCTGGCTTTGTGGATCAGCTATGAACGGGCTGATAATCCTGACCTGATCGGGGCATACATCTTCGCCGAGATTCTGATCGCCTTCGGCCTGCTGGCCCTGATCGTCGGTGTCTGGCTGCTGTTCGACGACAATGTCGCCAAACCGATCGAGCGGCTCTCGGCCCAGTTGCGGGCGCGGGCCCATGCCGGGGTCAGTACCGATCTGGACCTGCAGGCCGCCCGCTATCTGGGCGATCTGGCCCCCGCAGCGGCTGGTCTGGCCGAACAACTGGCGGCCAACGCGATGAGCACGGCCGAGGCCGTCGCCTCGGAAACTGCCCATCTGGCCGCTGAAAAACAACGCCTGACGGCGCTGCTGACCGAGATCCCGGTCGCCATGCTACTGGCCGGGCCAAAACACCAGATCGTTCTTTACGATGCACAGGCCGCCGAAGTGCTGGCCCAGATCGCACATCCGCGCCTGAATGCTTCGTTGTTCGACTACCTCGAAGCGACGGGCCTGACGGATGCCTATGCCAAGCTGACCAAGACCGGCAAGGACGTGCATTGCACCCTGACCAGCGTTGACGGCAGGCAAACCTATTCGGCACGGATGAAGCCGCTGGGCGATGCGCCCGGTTACATGCTGGTCTTCGACGACAGTGCCGCCCAGATCGAACCTGACGAGGCCCGCCCGCTGGTCTATGATTTCGAGTTGCTTGAGACACCGGGCGATGATGCGTTTGAAGAAAGACCCCTGCTGGATCTGTGTTTCGTGGTGTTCGACACAGAAACGACCGGGCTTTTGCCGCATAAAGATGAAATCGTACAGATCGGTGCGGTGCGCGTCGTAAAAGGCAAGATCGTCGAGGGGGAGCGGTTGGATACTCTGGTCAATCCGGGCATCCCGATCCCCCCCGCTTCGACCAAAGTGCACAAGGTCAGCGACCACATGGTACAGGGCGCGCCTGATATTGCAGAGGCCGGCCGCAGCTTTCACCAATTCGCCCGCGAGGCGGTAATTGTTGCGCATAACGCACCATTTGACATGGCCTTCCTGCACCGCCATGCCGAGCGTATGGGCGTAGAGTGGACTCACCCCATTCTGGACACGGTCCTGCTGTCGGCGGTGCTGTTCGGAGCCAGCGAAACGCACACCCTGGATGCGGTTTGTGAGCGACTGGGCATAACCATCCCCGAAGCCTTGCGACACACGGCATTGGGCGATGCTGTCGCCACCGCCGAAGTGCTGGTTTTGATGCTGCCAATGTTGAACGCGCGCGGCATGGTGACCTTTGGCGACGTCATCGCAGAGACCCGCAAACACGGGCGGTTGCTGGAAGATCTGAACTGACCGGAAATTCCCGAAATCGCGTCAGCTTTTCGTGGACAATCCCCGCGCCGCGTGGCACCTGAGACAGGCCCAGTGGAAAGCGCGCGATGACCGAAAAGACATTCATTCCCGGCCCCGAACAAAGCCTTGCCTTTCGCGAGGCGTTGGGTTGTTTCGGCACCGGCGTGACGGTGGTGACCACCAATACCGCGCAAGGGCCTGCTGCGATCACGGTGAATTCGTTCGCGTCGGTCTCGCTGGACCCGCCGCTGGTATTGTGGTGCCTGGATCAGAACTCGAACCGGTATGATGCGTTCAGCACCTGCGAGCATTACGCGATCCACGTGATGGCGCAGGATCAGCATGATCAGGCCCTGCAGTTTGCGCGCAATGGATTCGATTTTTCCCATGCGGATTGGCAAGAGGATGACGCCGGGCGACCCCGGCTGGCAGAGTGCCTCGCCCGGTTTGACTGTCGCCTCTCGGCCCGACACGAGGCCGGGGATCACCTGATCCTTGTCGGTAAGGTCGAAAAGGTCATGCACCGCCCCGGTCAGGGGCTGATCTTCAAACGCGGTCAGTTTGGCGGTTTCGCAGATCTGATCTAATCATCAAGCGACCCGTGAACGGCCAAAGCCTCAAGCTGGGTCTCTTGCGGGGTGATCACACGAAACGCCTCGTGCACCCCTGCCCCGGTCAATTCGCGGGCAACGGTCAGCAGCGTGTTCGGCGCGTGATCCTCGCACATTTCGGCCATATGCGCGATTTCGGTCTGCGCCACTTCCATCGCTGCCTCGACCGAGGGTGCGCCATAGAACTGCACGAAATGTTCGGCCAGATACTGTGTGATCTGGTCAATCTCGGCTGGCTCGACCTGCGTGACGGCAACAAAGGTCACGCGCCCGAAGGTTTCCAGCCCCAACCAGCCATTGGCGAAGGCCTGACGCGACTTACCCTCAAGATCGCCCTCGCCCCAGTTCGAGAACTCGAACCCGCCCGAGATGCACCACTCGCCGGTTCTTGCGGGCGAATGAAACACGTTCATGTCGCTTTCATCGAAGTGGATTGCACGGGCGAGTTTCATCAGGTGGTCTCCAACAAATCGGTCAGCGGGCGCAGGTGGGTGTCGGCCCCGTCGCGGATCAGCATACCGAACCGCTCATCGGTGCCCAGAAAGACGCCGGTGTCGCCGATTGGCTCTCCGACACCGCGTAGCAGGCCCATCCATTCGGCGTGCAAGGGTGCATTGCCGTCCTCTTGCCAGCGGTTCAGCCAGGTCAGAGTGTGACGCGACCAGCTTTCGACCAGCTGCGTCGCCGACACCTCGGCGCATCCTTCGTCATAGAGCGCGGTGACGTCCGGGTTTTCGCCCGGCGCCTCGCTGGTTTGCAGCAGCGCCAGTTCCCAACCGACGATCAGCCAATCGGGCACCTCATCCGGCTCAGTCGACGAGGCTGCAACCTTCAGCACCCCACATTTCGCGCCATTCACACAGATCAGCCCATCCCAGCCCAGATGCACCGCGACCTCGGGCGGGGCCAGCGCGCCCAGTGCGTTCTGGAACCCAACCGAACATAGCGGCAGCATCGCCATCGCATCCTGCAGCGGCACCTCGGGCGCAAAAATGATGGCCACGCGCAGGCGATCCGCTTGAATGTTGTAGACCACCGTCCCCCCGTCACAGCCAAGCGCAGCCATGGCTTGGGCCTGCTCGAACGGGTCTTCTGCTGCTTTGGCGGGGTGCCCGCTGAGCAAGGGTGGAAAGACCGGCTGGGTCATGCGCTGCCCTTAGCAATCAGATCACGGGCGATCTTGCGGAAGGCCTCGGCCTGCGGGCTGTCGGGTTTGCTGACCACGATCGGCGCGCCTCCGTCGGCGGCCACGCGGATATCCAGGTGCAGCGGGATTTCCCCCAACAGCGGCACGCCCAGCGATTCAGCCTCGGACGCCACGCCGCCATGGCCGAAGACGTGTTCTTCGTGGCCACAGTTGGAACAGATATGCGTCGACATATTCTCGATCATCCCGACAATGGGCGTCTTGAGCTGGTTGAACATATCAATACCCTTGCGGGCGTCGATCAACGCCACATCCTGCGGGGTCGAGACGACGATGGCCCCATCCACCTGAAACTTCTGGCTCAGCGTCAGTTGCACGTCACCGGTTCCGGGCGGCAGGTCGACGATCAGCACGTCCAACGCGCCCCATTGCACCTGACTCATCATCTGCTGCAACGCACCCATCAGCATCGGACCGCGCCAGACAACCGCCTGCCCTTCGTTGGTCATCAGACCCATCGACATCATCGTGACGCCATGATTGCGCAGCGGCAGGATCGTCTTGCCATCCGGGCTGGCCGGACGACCCGACACGCCCAGCATCCGGGGCTGCGACGGGCCATAGACATCCGCATCCAGCAGACCCACGCGCCGCCCTTCGGCTGCCAAGGCGCAGGCGAGATTCGCAGAAACGGTCGACTTGCCGACGCCGCCCTTACCGGACGCCACAGCGATGATCCGGTCCACACCGGGCACGGCCTGCGGGCCGGTTTGCGAAGGCTTGGGTTTCGGCTTCAGATCCGGCGGGGCCTTGTCCGAATGGGCTGTCATCATCGCCGAGACATTGGCAACCCCATCCACCATCTGCGCTGCTTTCTCAGCCGTGGCGCGGACGGGCTCCATCTTCTCGGCCTGCTTGGGATCGATCTCCAGCACGAACCGCACGGTGTCGCCTTCGACATTCAGCGCGCGCACAATGCCAGCGCTGACGATATCCTGCCCGGACACCGGGTCAGTGATCTTCTTCAGGTTCGCCAGAACTGCGTCGCGGATACTCATGCCTTGGCCCCGTCGAAGTGTCCAACCATGTGGTTGATTTTCATTGCATGTCTCTCCGTCTCATTCAGTTTATTTGACGCATTACGTTGGTCGCCGTTAGGGTTGCGCATGCGCTTTGTCCTGTTGTGCCTCAGCCTGACGCTCACCACCAGCCCCTCTTGGTCGCAGGAGACGCTGGGCCTTGCCGCCCCGGATGAGGTGACAGACTCGGGCTTATTGCAACATATTCTTCCGCGCTTCTCTCTCAAGACCGGGATACGCGTTGTTGCAGATGAAAGTGGTGTCATGTCACTGGCCCCGTCCGCACCCGGCGATCCGGTCTTTGCCCGTGACGGCGTGATCTATCACCTGCGCATCGATGACAGTGACAAGCAACAGCGGTTCCGCGACTGGCTGCAATCCGATATCGGCAAACGCACGGTCGAGGGCTTTACGCCCAGCGAAGGTGCGCCCTTCACCGCAAGCTTTGAGATCGCCGTTGTCACCAAGGACGTCGAAATCGACGGCAACGCGCTGTTGGGCGAAGACCTGTCGATGACCCATTGTGGCCGCTGCCATGTGATCGGTCCGCGGAACCGTATGAATGGTCTGGGCTCGACCCCCTCTTTTGCGGTGCTGCGCGCAATGCCAGACTGGTCCGAGCGGTTTCAGGCTTTTTTCGCGCTGAACCCGCATCCCGCCTTCACGCAGATCGAAGGCGTGACGCCACCTTTCCCGCCCGAGCGCCCCTCGCCCATCCATCCAGTTGAGATGAGCCTTGATGACCTCGAAGCGATACTGGCCTTCGTCGCCGCCCTCAGCGCCGCCGATCTGGGCGCTCCGCTGCAACTTCAGTGATCCTTGCGCTTTGAGAAATAGTCGTCGGTGGTGACAACCTTTGGTCTCGGGGCCGACTGGAACGGGTTGTCAGTGCTATGGAACTGGGCGTTCACCCGGCAATTGTCGCACATCTGGATCATCCGCGCCTGATCCGAAGTGGCGAACATCGGATGCGTGCCTGACAGCTTCTCCATGATCCGTTCAACGGTTGATTTGACACCAAAGGCCGCGCCGCATTCGACGCACTCGAACGGCTCCTCTTCGTTCAACACCTGCTGCGACAGAGCTTGATCGCTCAGATCAAGTTGAGGCAACAGCGTGATCGCCTGTTCGGGGCAGATCGTGCGGCAGATTCCACATTGCAGGCAAGCGTCCTGTTGGAAGTTCAGCTGCGGCTTGTCCGGGTTGTCGATCAGCGCGCCCGAGGGGCACAGCGACACACAGCTGAGACATAACGTACAGGTATCGGTGTTCACCGCGACCGCGCCGTAGGGTGCGCCTTCGGGCAAGGTCAACGGCGCCTCGGCATCCGGGTTCAGCGCCTGAGCCGCAAGCCGTGCGATTTGACGGCGGTTGCCAAGCGGCAGCACCGGATCCGTCAAAGGCGCTGGTACCTCTTGTGCGTAAAGCAGATCGGCCAGCGCATCTGGGTCGCCCTCATCAATCAGGCTCAGCGCCTGCTCCCCGGCGATGGCCTGCGCCAGCACCAGTTCCCGATCCAAAGCATCCCGCTCGGTTTTCGGCCCCGCCAAGACATCGACACGGGCAAAACCATGCGCCAGAGCGGCCAGCATTTCGGCATGGCCAAATCCCGAAACCACATTCAGTTCCAGCGGAATGACATCCGCAGGCAGACCGCGACCGAACCGGGCCGCCATGCGGATCATCTCGGCCCCATGCGCGTCATGCACCAGGAGCCGAGGCGCCGTACCGCCAGCGCGCCGGAACGTCCGGGCAAGAATGTGCATCCGCGACAGGGCCGCCGATACCGGAGGGTCTTCGTAGGTAATGGCAGTTGACGGACACAACGCGGAGCATGCGCCGCACCCGGCACAAATCATCGGATCAATCGCGACGTGATCGCCTGCCGGAGTGATCGCGCCAGTCGGACAGATATCCAGACAATTCGTACACCCCGTCTGTTCGGCCCGTGAATGCGCACAGAGCGTCTCATCCAGCCGGACATAAAGCGGCTTTTCAAATGTCCCGATCAGTTGCGCCGCATCAAACGCAAGGCGTGCAACGGCCACTGCATCCCGAGGGTCGGCGCGCAAATAACCTTCGCGTTTTTGCGGGGCGGCAACCAAAGGCGTGCCACCCGTCACATCCACGACAATATCGCAGCGTGATGTGGCGCCGTCGCGCGGCGCGCTCCAACTGAAATTCCCGCGCCCGCCGGGCTCAAGTTGCTGCACCTGATCCAAATGCCAGGTAAATCCACCCAGTGCGCCGGTCAGGTTGCGCACCCGGGCCTTTGCGACATCATACGAACGGCTAAGAGGGTCCGCCCCGTCCGTCACAAGCACCGTCACGGCCAACACGTCGGACAACTGTTCAGCCAATGGATAGGCGACCGCACCAGCCCCGATGATGCAGCATGTACCTTCACTGATAACATCAACGCTGGGCGTCACAGGCTGGGGCAGCAGGGCCTCAGCCGCCAGCGCCGCCATCTTGGGCGTTGCATCTGCGCCTTGCTCGGACCAACCAGCCCGATCGCGAAGATCAACAAACCCGGGCACATCGACCCCAAGTTCTTCGGCAAGTTCCGTGAAAACGGCGCTTTCCTGTCCGCAGGCAATCACCACCTGTTCATCGCCTTTCAGCAGTTCGGCGGCGGCCTGAAGCTCTCGCGTGCACAACGCGGTGTGTAGTTTCGAGCAGGCGGTGTCACAGGCTGCAGAGATTCCTTCCCCGTCAAGGCTCTGTGTTCCCTCGCAGTCACATAATACGAGCTTGCTGGCCATGTCCCCTCCCGGCGCTGCTTGGTAACGCAGCACCTTAGACCTTATCGGCGCAGAGACAATGCGGTTGCGGTGCGAAATCCCGAAAACGTGCATTATTTTACATCTTTGACGTTTGGGCGATGGAAACAAACGAATAAAGAGTTAGTGAATGCGACATATTGCGATCAAACTGGGCTTGGCACAGGCCCCTTTTATGTACCATAGTACACCAAAGCGAAGGCAGGGGAGAGCCTTCCGGGGAGGAGCCAGTGGCCAAGGCCGCAAGCCAGATCGAAATGCCGGTTGGCGTCGTTGTGCGCAAGACCCCGGGGGTAACTCGCTGGGCCAAATGGAACTGGCGTGCCGTTGCCGTGTTGCCTGGCGCGGGCCCCGCAGACTGGGTTGAACTGCGCCGTGAAGGCGAAGCAGTCGAGTACCACGCGGCCACCTTACCACTGACCCTTTGGGCGGATGAGACCGAAGCCTATATGGTCAACCTTTCGGACGGTCAGCCCTCGATCTATCTGGTACTGCGCGACGCGCTGGATGGTGAGCGCCCGATGGATGCGGTGCTGGTCACGGCATCACCCTTCGAGGGTCAGGATTACGCTGATACCGGTGAAGAGATTGTCGAGAAAATTCCGATGACCGAAGGGCTGATTGCCTGGTTGCGGGATTTCACCCTACAGCATCATCAGGACGAGGTTTTCGTCAAACGCCGCCGCGACAAGAAACGCACCGATCTGGTCGAGGACGGCAAGGGCGATGCGCGCATTCGTCAGGATTCGGATGTCTATCGCGCGCCGCGCAGGGTGCTGCAATGAGCCAGCCACGCGATTTCTGGTCCCGCCGCAAGGCCGCCGTTCAGGCCGAAGCCAAGGCCGAAGCGCTGGCCGCCGAAGAACAGATCGTCGCGACACAGCAAGCCGAGTTAGACGAAAAGAGCGATGCCGAGATCCTGGCCGAATTCAACCTGCCCGATCCTGACACGCTGCAGGCCGGAGATGACGTTTCGGGCTTTATGGCCAAGGCCGTGCCGGATCGTCTGCGCCGTCGTGCTTTGCGAAAGTTATGGCGACTGAATCCCGTTCTGGCCAATGTCGATGGGCTGGTCGATTACGGAGAAGACTATACCGACGCCGCCTGCGTGATCGAAAACCTGCAAACTGCTTATCAGGTGGGCAAAGGCATGTTGGCTCATGTCGAAGCGTTGGCGGCCGAGGCGGAAGAGGTCGAGCCGGACGTCGCCGCGCCCGAGTTGGAAGAAGCGGAGGAAGATCCTGAAGCCCCGGTCGCCGTACCCCCGGAACCCATCTTGGTGGCAGAGACCGAAGGCCCCGAGGAAGAGGACATCGCCCCTGCCCCTCGCCGCATGAAGTTTGAATTTGAAGGATGACCTGATGACCGCAAGCGAAGCGCAACACATGGATATCTCGGCCGAGGATCGTCTGCGCGCGGATTTTTACAATTTTCTGGGGCTGCTACTGGCTGGTCCACCCGATCAGCTGTTGCTGGACCAAATGGCCGGTCTGAACGGCGATGACAGCGATCTGGGTCAGGCGATTCAGGCGATGGCGCGGGTCGCAAAGGTCACCAAACCCGCCGCCGCCGAGCGTGAGTTCAACGCGCTTTTCATCGGCTTGGGACGTGGTGAGCTGTTGCCCTATGCCAGTTTCTACCTGACTGGTTTCCTGAACGAGAAACCGTTGGCGCAGCTGCGCAATGATATGGCCGCACGCGGGATCACACGGGCGCAGAATGTCTATGAGCCCGAGGACAACATCGCCTCGCTGATGGAGATGATGGCGGGCATGATCGTCGGTCGGTTCGGCGCGCCTGCTCCGCTTGAGGATCAGAAAACGTTCTGGAACAAGCATATCGGCCCATGGGCCGCACATTTCTATTCTGATTTGGAAGGTGCCGAGAACTCGGTTCTCTATGCCTCGGTCGGCACAGCCGGTCGGGCGTTCATGGAGATCGAGCGCGAGGCCTTCCGGATGACGACAGCGTGACGCGCTGTCATTCGCCAGCGCCCAGACCTGGGCGTTAAACTGCAAATGGGAAAGGAGACCCCCATGAGCAAGACCAAGGAAGAAGGCGCAACCCGCCGCGACTTCCTCAAACTGGCCGGAACTGCAGCACCCGCTGCCGTCGCCGCCGCCAGCCTGACCGGACAGGCCGAAGCAGCCGAGCTGCCTACGGACGAAACCCGGATGCAGGATACCGCGCATACGCGCGCCTATCTGGAGAGCGCCCGGTTCTAAGCCGGACGTTGTCACACCCGACTGACGGTTGCGATTGGCCCTGACGTCGGTTTCGCGAAGTACCAAGCCAGCCGTGACTGACACGGCGCGCAAGGGAGGTAAGAAATGCTTAGGAAAAAGACCAACGGGGTTGCGAGACGCCCCCAGCGGACAAGTATCCTGTCCCAGGTCGGCGAGAAAACCGTCGATCGCCGCGCATTCCTGCGTGGCTCGGGCCTGACGATCGGTGGCCTTGCCGCGATCAGCGCCACGGGTGGAACCGTGACGCCAGCCAGTGCCCAGACAGCGGCGAACACCGCCGTTGAAAACATCAAATCCGTATGCACCCACTGCTCGGTCGGCTGTACTGTCGTTGCCGAAGTGCAGAACGGTGTCTGGGTCGGGCAGGAACCCGGCTGGGACAGCCCGTTCAACCTGGGTGCGCACTGCGCCAAGGGGGCCTCGGTCCGCGAGCACGCTCATGGCGAACGCCGCCTGAAATATCCGATGAAAAAGGAAGGCGGAGAGTGGAAGCGCATCAGCTGGGAACAGGCGATCGACGAGATCGGCGACGGCATGATGAACATCCGTCAGGAATCCGGGCCGGACAGTGTGTACTGGCTGGGTTCTGCGAAACATAACAACGAACAGGCCTATCTGTTCCGCAAGTTCGCCGCCTACTGGGGCACGAACAACGTGGACCATCAGGCGCGTATCTGCCACTCGACTACTGTTGCGGGCGTTGCGAACACATGGGGCTACGGCGCCATGACCAACTCGTACAACGACATGCACAACAGCCGGGCCATCTTTATCATCGGTGGTAACCCGGCCGAGGCGCACCCCGTCTCGCTGCTGCATATCCTGCGTGCGAAAGAGCAGAACAACGCTCCTCTGATCGTCTGCGATCCGCGCTTTACGCGCACCGCGGCGCATGCGGATGAATATGTCCGTTTCCGCCCCGGCACCGACGTAGCACTGGTCTGGGGTATCCTGTGGCACATCTTCGACAACGGTTGGGAGGACAAAGAGTTCATCCGCACCCGTGTCTGGGGTATGGACCAGATCCGCGAAGAGGTTGCCAAGTGGAACCCCGACGAGGTTGAGCGCGTCACCGGCACGCCCGGCTCGCAGCTGCGCCGCGTTGCCCGGACCATGGTGAACAACCGCCCCGGCACCGTTGTGTGGTGCATGGGTGGTACGCAGCATACCAACGGCAACAACAACACCCGCGCCTACTGCGTGCTTCAGCTTGCGCTGGGCAACATGGGCACCTCGGGTGGTGGCACCAACATCTTCCGCGGCCATGACAACGTGCAGGGCGCGACGGACCTTGGTGTTCTGTCCCACACCCTGCCCGGCTATTATGGCCTGTCGAAGGGTGCATGGGGTCACTGGGCCCGTGTCTGGGGTGAAGATCCTGAATGGCTGGCGGGTCAGTTCGCCACGATCAAGGACAAGGAAGGCAAGGATAAACCGCTGCAGAATGAGCGCGGTATCCCTGTTTCCCGCTGGATCGACGGTGTTCTGGAAGACCCGGCCAACATGGATCAGGACAACAACGTCCGCGCCATGGTTCTGTGGGGCCACGCGCCCAACTCGCAGACCCGGATGACGGAAATGAAGACGGCGATGGAGAAGCTGGACATGCTGGTCGTGATCGACCCGTATCCCACAGTCTCGGCCGTTCTGCATGACCGCACCGATGGTGTTTACCTGTTGCCCGCCTGTACGCAGTTCGAAACCCGTGGGTCGGTCACGGCGTCGAACCGGTCGCTACAGTGGCGCGACAAGATCGTCGAACCACTGTTCGAAAGCTTGCCGGACGAGGTCATCATGGCCAAGTTCGCCAACAAGTTCGGCTGGGCGGATCGTCTGTTCCGCAACATCGAGATGGACGACCCGGAAACCCCGAATGTTGAAAGCATCACGCGTGAGTTCAACAAGGGCCTCTGGACTATCGGCTATACCGGTCAGTCGCCTGAACGTCTTAAAAGCCACATGGCCAACCAGCACACGTTCGACAGAACCACGCTGCAAGCCATTGGTGGACCCAACGACGGCGAGTATTATGGCCTGCCGTGGCCCTGCTGGGGAACGCCCGAAATGGGTCATACGGGGACACCGAACCTGTATGATATGTCCAAACCGGTGGCCGAAGGTGGCCTGACCTTCCGCGCGCGCTTTGGCGTGGAACGCGATGGTGACAACCTGCTGGCCGAAGGGGTCTATAGCGTTGGATCGGAAATTCAGGATGGTTATCCGGAATTCACGATGCAGATGCTGATGGACCTTGGCTGGGATGGCGACCTGACGGCTGAGGAACGCGCAGCGATCGACGCTGTTGCGGGGCCAGAGACCAACTGGAAAACCGACCTCAGCGGCGGTATCCAGCGGGTTGCGATCAAGCATGGCTGTGCGCCCTTCGGGAACGCCAAAGCCCGCGCGGTCGTCTGGACCTTCCCGGATCCGATCCCACTGCATCGCGAGCCGCTCTATACGAACCGGCGCGATCTGGTGGAGGACTATCCGACCTACGACGACCGTCAGGCCTATCGCCTGCCCACCCTTTATGCTTCGATCCAAAAGAACGACTTTTCAAAGGATTATCCGATAATCCTAACGTCAGGTCGTCTGGTCGAATATGAAGGTGGCGGCGATGAGACACGGTCGAACCCGTGGCTGGCCGAGCTGCAGCAGGATATGTTCGTTGAGATCAATCCGCGCGATGCCAACAACCTTGGCATTCGGGACGGATCACAGGTCTGGGTCGAAGGTCCTGAGGGCGGCAAGGTCAAGGTTATGGCGATGCTGACCAACAGGGTCGGTGCCGGTGTGGCCTTCATGCCGTTCCACTTTGGTGGCCATTTCCAGGGCGAAGATCAGCGGCACAAATACCCTGCCGGTGCTGACCCCTATGTGCTGGGTGAAAGTACCAACACTGCCCAGACCTATGGCTATGATTCAGTGACCCAGATGCAAGAGACCAAAGCGACTCTCTGCAAGATCTGGGCAGCGTAAGGAGGAGAAGAGAAAATGGCAGCAAGAGCAAAGTTTCTCTGCGACGCCGAACGCTGCATCGAGTGCAATGCCTGCGTCACCGCGTGTAAGAACGAGCACGAGGTGCCGTGGGGCGTGAACCGCCGCAGGGTGGTGACGATCAATGACGGTGACCCGGGCGAACGCTCGATCTCGGTGGCCTGTATGCATTGCTCGGATGCGCCCTGCATGGCGGTGTGCCCGGTCGACTGCTTCTATCAGAACGAAGAAGGGGTCGTCCTGCACTCCAAGGACCTGTGCATTGGCTGTGGTTATTGCTTCTACGCGTGCCCCTTCGGCGCGCCGCAATACCCGCAGGCGGGCAACTTCGGATCGCGCGGCAAGATGGACAAATGTACCTTCTGCGCCGGCGGCCCCGAGGAAACGCACTCGACCGCAGAGTTCGCCAAATATGGTCGCAATCGTATCGCCGAGGGCAAACTGCCCATCTGCGCCGAGATGTGTTCCACCAAGGCCCTGCTCGCCGGAGACGGCGACGTGGTCTCGGCCATCTATCGCGAGCGCGTCGTCGCCCGCGGCTTTGGCTCGGGCGCATGGGGTTGGGGCACGGCCTACGACCAGAAAGACGGCTAAGCCAGCTTTCCATGACCTAAACAGGCGACCTGCAGATGTGGGTCGCCTGAACAGGGATTTTGACCGAGGTTCAGATGCTCCGCTTACTCATCGCATTGCTGTTCACCATCGGGCTGGCACAAGCCACCGTCGCACAAACCGATGGGGCCGAGGCCCCTGCAAATGAGCGCGCCTCGACCGGCGGTGCAACAACGCTTGAAGATATTCTGGCCCGGCAACGCGGCGAGAAAGTTGACAATACCTTTCGCTCGGAAAACACCGGCCAGGGTAATGTCGAAGGTCTTTTGGGCCAGTTTGGGCCCAGCGGTGTGTCCTCGGACAGTGACGTATATCGCGCGCTGCGCTTTGGATCGGCGGACGTCACCGTGTCCTCACACGGCCCTGCCGACAGTGTCCTGATCCAGGACGGCGGCATGTGGTGGTGGGAATTCCGCACCGGGCCGCTGCGCGAATACGGCAGCTATATCATTGCAGGAATGGTGGCGATCATCGTGCTGTTCTTCCTGCTCCGCGGAAAAATCCGCATAGACGGCGAAAAGACGGGCCGTACCGTACTGCGCTTCAACAGTTTCGAACGCTTCGGTCATTGGTTGTTTGCCGGGTCGTTCCTGATCCTGGGGGTTACTGGCCTGCTCACGCTCTATGGTCGCGACTTCCTGATCCCGATTTTCGGCAAAGAAGGATTTGCCACGATTGCGCAAGCCTGCAAATGGCTGCACAACAACCTTGCCTGGGCCTTTATGCTGGGCCTGATCATCGTCACCGTGAACTGGATCGCCCATAACATCCCCAACCGGACCGACCTGAAATGGCTGGCCGCCGGAGGGGGGCTGTTCACCAAAGGCAGCCACCCGCCCGCCAAGAAATTCAACGCGGGCCAAAAGGTAATCTTCTGGGCCTGCATTCTGCTGGGCGTTTCGATAAGCCTGTCGGGGCTGTCTTTGCTGTTCCCATTCGAATTGCCAATGTTCGCAAAGACCTTCGCAGTCGCCAATTCCACGGGTATTCCGCAGGCTTTGGGACTGAACCTGCCGGTGCAGATGTCACCACAAGAAGAAATGCAGTATGCCCAAGTCTGGCACGTGATGGTGGCCTATGTGTTCATCGCGATCATCATCGCCCATATATACCTTGGCTCGGTCGGGATGGAGGGCGCGTTTGATGCCATGGGATCAGGCGAGGTCGAAGAGCAATGGGCCCGCGAACATCACTCGCTATGGCTGGAAGAGGTGCAGGACAAAGAGGCCAGCAAGGCAGCGGCCTCGCCCGCGGAATAGATGCGCTGGATCGCTGTCGCGCTTGCCCTGATCCCCCTGCCCGCGTGGTCCGAGTTCTTCACGCTCAAGGGGCATGGCGGTCCTATCATGGGGATCGCCACAGCACCGGACGGGCGCATCGCCACTGCAAGTTTCGACAATTCAATCGGCCTGTGGACTGACCAGAAGCCCGAGTGGCTGGAAGGGCACGAAGCCGCCGTGAACTCGGTCACGTTCAATGGCACCGCGATCTATTCCGCAGGGGATGATTTCACCTTGCGACGCTGGCCGGGCGGCGCGGTGGTTGGACGGCACAAGGGCAAAATCGTGGGCATCGCAGCCTCGAAAACCCACATTGCAACGGCAAGTTGGGACGGCACTATTGGATTGTGGCCCGTAGACGGATCAGAGCCTACCCTGCTTGGTCCTACCGGCAGCGGTGTAAATGCGGTGGCTTTCGCACCAGACGGCGCGCGGCTTTATTCGGCAGGGGTCGATGGTACGCTGCGCATCTGGGATATCGACAGCGGTCAGGAAACGAATCGACTGGTCGAACATGGGTTCGGTATCAACGAACTGGTGCTCAACACACAAGACGGCTGGATCGCCTATGGGGCGGTTGACGGGGTAACGCGCATCCTGCACCCGGCCACCGGGGACGAGCGTGATTTCACACTGGACCGCAGGCCCATCCTCGCCATGGCGCTCAGCCCCGACCGCAGGCGTTTGGCGGTTGGCGACGGCGAAGGCTACATCATGATCATCGACACGGTCGACTGGCGCATCGCACAGGATTTCCGCGCCACCTTGCGCGGACCGGTCTGGGCGCTGGCCTTCTCTGCAGACGGGCAGAACATCCATGCAGGAGGTATTGATGAGGCGATGTACAGCTGGCCAGTTGCCGCCCTGCGCGATCAGGAACAGATGGCCGCTACCGAGCCAAGCTTTCTCAAGGACCCCAACGAGATGGAAAATGGCGAACGGCAATTCGCCCGTAAATGCTCGATCTGCCACAGCCTGACGCCAGACAGCGAACGGCGCGCCGGTCCGACCTTGCACGCCATCTTCGGACGCCGCGCCGGCAGCCTGCCCGGATATTTCTACTCGGACACGTTGCAAGACTCTGATATCATTTGGAATGAAGAGACCATAAATGCTCTTTTCGACGAGGGTCCGGACCACTACATTCCGGGGTCAAAGATGCCGATGCAGCGGATCACGCAAGCACAGGACCGGATCGATCTGATCGCGTTCCTGCGCAGCGCCACCGCATCACAGGACTGAGCCGGAGGAGACTATGAAAGCCTTTCTGACAGCCGTCGTCGCGATGGTCGTAATTACTGTCGCGGCGCCCTATACCCTGGATCAGTTCGGGTTCAGTGCGCAGGACCAAACGTCCGGTTCAGCTGTACGCCTCGACTGAATGCCACAATACCTGACCACCCGCGAGCTGGCGGATCTTCTGCGCATTGGTGAGCGCAAGGCCTATGATCTGGCGTCCTCGGGCGAGATTCCCTGCGTGCGTGCGATGGGCAAATTGCTTTTCCCGAAGGCCGAGATCATCGCCTGGCTCAACGCCTCGCGCTCTGGACCGGACGTCGCCGAGCCGCCCCTGCCCCCGATTGTTGCAGGCAGCCACGATCCGCTGCTGGACTGGGCGCTGCGGGAAAGCGGTTCGGGGCTGGCGACTTACTACGACGGGTCTTTCGATGGCCTTAGCCGTCTTGCCGACCGCAGCGCACAAGCGGCGGCGCTTCACATTCATGAAGCCAACGGGTTCAATACGCAGGCCCTGAGCGATGCAATGGGCGAGGCCCCGGTGATCCTCTATCAGATCGCGCACCGACAACGCGGCCTGCTACTGGCCCCCGGTACCTCTGGCATCGCTGGCTTCAAAGACCTGAAAGAGAGACGGGTGATCCTGCGTCAGGACAGCGCCGCAAGCCAACGGCTGTTCGATGCCGAACTTAGCGCCCATGAGCTAAGCCGCGACGACCTGAACGCCCTGCCTGTCTGCGCAAGGACCGAAGAGGAATTGGCCACCGCCCTGCGCGATGGCAAGGCCGAGGCCGGATTTGGGCTTGGGGCGCTCGCGCGCCCCTATGACCTCAGCTTCGTTCCCACCCATTCCGAGCGTCTGGACCTTGCCATCTGGCGTCGCGCTTACTTCGAGGCTCCCATGCAGACTTTGATACACTTCCTGCAATCCAAGCGCTTCAGCGAACGGGCAACCGAACTGGGAGGATATGACCTGAGCGATCTGGGACAGATCCACCATAATGGCGCCAGTGGCTAGAACTTCATCTTTTTCCAAATACTCTCGCCGAAGGCGAAACTACTGCGCGTTTGGAAAGAACAGCTGCTCGCCCTCCAGCCGATAGGATGCAATTGCATCCTGACCATCAGGCCCAGTGAGCCAATCGATGAATCGCTGTCCGGCGGTGGCGCGAACGCCCGGGTGTTTTTCGGGGTTCACTAGGATAACGCCATACTGATTGAACAGGCGCGGATCACCTTCAACAAGGATTTGCAGGTTGCCCCGGTTCCCGAACGACAGCCACGTCGCCCTGTCGGTCAGAACATAGGCGTCCATGCCGCTGGCGACGTTCAGCGTCGCCCCCATTCCCGAACCCGTTTCACGGTACCACGTGCCCGAGGCGCCAGTCGGATCAACGCCCGTCGCCTGCCAATGACGCATCTCCGCCTTGTGTGTACCGCTGTCATCCCCGCGCGATGCAAACGGAACCTGCGCCCGCGCCACGGCATCCAGCGCGGCGACGATATCGTCACCGCCTCCGATCCCGGCCGGGTCGGCTTTCGGACCGACCAGAACAAAGTCGTTATACATGACATCCAGCCGCTCAACGCCCCAGCCATCAGCCACGAACTTCTCTTCCGCAGGCTTGGAATGCACCAGCAACACATCACCATCCCCATTCACCGCATTGCGGATTGCCTGACCGGTGCCAACGGCGACCACGCGTACATCTATGCCGGTCTCGGCCTCAAACCCCGGCAGTATGTAATCCAACAATCCCGAGTTTTGCGTAGATGTCGTGGATTGCAGCACGATAAAGGGCTCTTCAGCCCCAGCCGAAGCGGCCAGCCCAAGCGAAACCAACGACGCCAGAATAGTTTTCCGGATCATCCGAAATCTCCGTTTTACATAAATCAAGTGATTAAGCCGCCTGCCAGATACCGGCGCGACGCGCTGCTTTGGGGGGCCTCAAGCACCTGCCGGGCCGGTCCTTGTTCCACCACATGGCCAGCCTGCATCATGACGATGTCCGCTGCCAGTCGCCGTGCCTGTCCGATGTCATGCGTGACCATAACGATGCGTACCCCGCGCTCTGAGGCGCGCAGGATCATCCGCTCGATCATCTGTGTGGCATTCGGATCCAGCGCGCTGGTGGGTTCGTCCAGAAACAGAGTTTCGGGCCCGATGGCCAGCGCGCGCAAGATCGCCAGCCGTTGCGCCTCACCGCCCGAGAGCGAGCGGGCGGACTGGCGCGCCTTGCCCTCAAGGCCGCCTTCCGCGAGCAATTCGGCGATCCGCTGTTTACGCAAACTGCGCGGCAGGGCCTGACGTTTCAGCACAAAATCAAGGTTCGCTGCAACCGAACGCCGCAGCAGTACAGGGTTCTGGAACACCATCGCCTGACGCGCCTTGTGACTCGCGCCCAGGGGTTCCCCATCCTGACACACGCGCCCCCGATCCGGCACAATCAAACCATGCAGGCAGCGCAGCAATAGGCTTTTGCCCGCACCATTCGGTCCCAGTATCAAAGTCGGACCCGGTCCCCGCAGGCTGAGGCGCGAGACGTCCAGCAATGCCGTGCCGTTGCGACTGATATACAGATCGCGCACGTCAAGCGTGCCGGTTATTTCGGAGACGACGTCACGCATGGCGCAGCCCCTCCTGCTCGGCCCGCAGGGTCAGCGCGCTGACCATCGCGTTCACTGCGACCGCGATGCCGATCAGGATCGCCCCCAAAGCCAATGCCAGCGCCAGATTGCCTTTTGAGGTCTCAAGCGCAATCGTCGTGGTCATCACGCGGGTGACATGGTTGATGTTGCCGCCGACAATGATCACCGCGCCCACCTCGGCGATGGCGCGCCCAAACCCGGCCAGCAGAGCCGTGACCAACGCAAGACGCGCATCCCACAGCAGCACCGGGACCGAAGCTAGACGGGATACGCCCAGTGAGCGCAACTGCTCGGAATATTCCTCGGCCAGCATCTCGACCACCTGCCGGGTCAGGGCCGCTACGATGGGCGTCACCAGAACCACTTGCGCGATGATCATGGCTGTTGGCGTATAAAGCAATTCCAACACCCCCAGCGGACCTGAGCGGGACAGCATCAGATAGACCAGCAGCCCGACGACAACCGGGGGGAAGCCCATCAGCGCGTTCATCAGGATGATCAGCGCCCGCCGCCCCGGAAACCGCGCAACCGCCAGCGCCGCCCCGACGGGCATCCCGATCGCAGCCGAAATCAACACGGCAAACACCGAGACCCGCAAAGAGAGCAGGACAATCGCCCAAAGCTCTGCATCCCCGTTCAGGATCAGAGCCAACGCGTGACTGAATTCCGATGCAAATCCCTGCATTTCATTCCAATAATCTGGCATATCATCGCGAAATGCCTTAAATTACATAGAAATACTAATTCATCAGCCAAACAAGTACAGACACAAAACCGACACCCCAAAGAAAAACGCGGCCCCTGAGGGGACCGCGCCTAAGAAGTCGATGCGCGCCGCCGCTAGTTCAGCGCCCCATCGGTGATTTGATGCGTCCAGGCCCCCTCGGGCTGGGCGGTAATCACCGGATCAGAGCCACCCGCCAGCAGTGTCGCCACCGTGCGCTCGAAATCCGCAGGGTCCAGCGCGCCATTCGATCCAGCGGTCAGCTTGGCGATCTCACCCATCATGCGCTTTTGGTGCTCTTCCGTCTGTGCGCCGGTCGCGTCATTTTCAAGCACGATATCGGCGGCCTCATCCGGATGCTCTTCGGCGTATTTCCAGCCCTTCATCGAGGCACGTACGAAACGCTGCATCTTGTCGACAAAAGCCGCATCACTCAGATTCTCTTCGAGCACATACAGGCCGTCTTCAAGTGTGGCCACGCCCTGATCTTCGTATTTGAACGTCACCAGTTCCTCGGGCGCGACGCCAGCATCAATGACCTGCCAGTATTCGTTGTAGGTCATGGTGCTGATGCAATCCGCCTGCCGCTGCAACAGCGGATCAACATTGAATCCCTGTTTCAGCACCTCGACACCGTTCTCGCTTTTGCCGCCGGTGTCGATGCCAAGCTGGCTCATCCAGCTCATGAACGGGAACTCGTTACCAAAGAACCAGACGCCCAGCGTGCGGTTCTTCAGATCATCGGGCGAGGAAATCCCGGCATCCTTCCAACAGGTCAGCATCATGCCTGAGCTTTTGAACGGCTGCGCGATATTCACCAGCGGCAGGCCCTTTTCCCGCGCCGCCAGCGCAGCGGGCATCCATTCCACGGTGACGTCCGCACCGCCACCTGCAATCACCTGAGTGGGTGCGATGTCAGGGCCACCGGGCAGGATGGTGACGTCCAGCCCCTCTTCCTCGTAGAACCCTTTGTCCTTGGCCACGTAGTAGCCCGCGAACTGTGCCTGCGTCACCCATTTCAGCTGCAATGTAACCTCATCCGCCGACCAGGCCGTGGTGGCGGCCAGGCTGAAGGCGGCAACCGCCCCGCTAAGTAGCTTCTTCATCTTCAAGTCTCCTAGTTGCTAGTTATCGCCCCGTTGGCGGGGTCTGTTGAATTCTTATCCTCGCTGCGATGGGTGCCAGAAGGTCACCGTTTTTTCGAGCAGAGCCACGAGCCCATAAAATGCCGTCCCGGCCAGCGCGGCCACGACGATCTCGGCCCAGACAAGGTCGATCGACAAACTGCCCACACCGGTCGAGATACGAAACCCCATACCGCGGGTCGGTGAGCCGAAATACTCGGCCACGATAGCACCAATTAACGCCAGCGTCGTCGCGATCTTGAGCCCGTTGAAAATGAACGGCATCGCCGCAGGCAAGCGTAGCTTCAGCAGCGTTTGCACATAGCTGGCCGCATAGGTTCGCATCAGGTCGCGCTGCATCGCGTCCGCCTCACGCAGGCCCTGAACAGTGTTCACCAGAATGGGAAAGAACACCATGACCACGACCACCGCGGCCTTGGATTGCCAGTCAAACCCGAACCAACTGACCAGAATGGGGGCAATGCCGACGATCGGCAATGCGGCCACGAAGTTGCCGATGGGCAGCAGCCCACGGGTCAGAAAGACAGAGCGGTCTATCAGGATTGCAGTCAGAAAGGCGGCGACACTGCCGATGGCAAAGCCGGTAAAGGCCCCCTTGAACACAGTCTGCTTAAAGTCCTGCCACAGAATATCGGTCGAGCTTGCAAAGGTTTGCGCCACCATCGAAGGCGGTGGCAGAATGACCGGAGAGACATTCAGCCCACGGACCACCCCTTCCCACAGGATCAGCAGCGTGACGCCAAACAGCACAGGCACAAAGACGCGCACGCCTTTCGAGTCACGGTAGATCGAACGCGCCAGCCAAGCATTCAGCGCCCAAGCACCCGCCCAGAAGATCAGCGCAAAAATCAGCCAGCTCATGCGCTCATCCCCATGCGCTTCAGGGTGATCCTCTGCAGAATATCCAGCAAGGTCACCAACAGACCCGCCAGGATGGCCGCCGCGAAAAGGGCCGCCCAAATCGCCAGAGGCGTACCAAACTGATCACCGATCAGGATGCGCGCGCCGAGGCCCGAAATCGCTCCGGTTGGAAGCTCACCCACAATGGTCCCGACCAAAGCCGCCGCGATTCCAACTTTGAGCGAGGTGAACAGATACGGCACCGAAGACGGCAGGCGTAGTTTCAGGAACGCCTGCAATCCGGTTGCGTTGTAAGTCCTGAGCAAGTCGAGCTGCGACACAGCGGGGGATCGCAACCCTTTGACCATGCCGACCAGAACCGGGAAATAGCACAAATAGGCCGAAATGATCGCCTTGGGAACGCCGCGTCCCTGTATCCCCAGTTGGGAACTCAGCACGATTATCATCGGGGCCAAGGCCACAATCGGAACCGTCTGGCTGATGATCGCCCATGGCATCAGGCTCATATCAACCACGCGGGAATACACGATCGCAACGGCAGCCAGAATGCCGACAGTCGTGCCAAGCACAAAGCCCCACAGCGTCGATTGCAAGGTGATCCAGCTATGATAGATCAACGACCGCTTCGACATCGCGCGACCTTTCATCGCCATCTCTCCGGTGGTTTTCCACAGCTCCTGCCCCACCTGAACCGGCGTCGGCAAACGTGGGCGATCCAACGCATACCCCAGCGCGATCTGCGAGGGGTTCTGCGCCATCAGAACCCAGACCGAGATCTGCTGACGATCTCGCGAGGCTTCGGGTGTCACGGTTTCCCCCGCCCGCTGTGCCTGATCCAGCGAGACGCGGATATTCATCGGCGCAACGGCCAGATACCAAAGCACAGCAATCGCACACAAAACCGCCATAACCGAGAGGAACTGCTTCATGCGCGCCACTCCATCCGGTAAACAGCGACGGTATCGGGCGGCACCGGAGGTTCCTCTGCGATGATCTCAAACCCCTCGCGTTGATAGAACCTTTGCGCACCCCGGTTCGGGATATGCGTAGTCAGCCACAGGAAATCACGCCCCTCCTTGGCCTTGTCAACAAAGCGCTTGCCAAGCCCCTGCCCGGTTCGGCGGCAGTACAGCGCTCCAATCTTATGCTCTTTTGGATCCACCGACATGTAACCCTCTACCGAATCTCCGACGACCCAGATATCGCGTGCATCGAAGGCTTCTTCGATCAGGGCCGTCAACTGTCCGACGGACAGTTCATCAGGCATCCATTCCGTCTGGCACAGCCAATCGTGCACGACTTTGGCACAGGCTGGCACCTCATGGCGCGCCGCACGCCTGATCTGGTATGAGGCCTCATCAGTCGTCATAGGAGTGCCCTGCCCGCAACCCATCCCGCACCCGATGCGCGACCTCGATGAACTCAGGCGTATCCCGAATGTCCAAGGGCCGCTCTTTCGGCAGAGGGCTGTCGATCACATCCGTAATCCGCCCGGGCCGTGGGCTCATCACCACGATCTTGGTGCTTAGATATACCGCTTCGGGGATCGAGTGCGTTACGAACCCAATGGTCTTTTCCGTGCGCGCCCATAGATCCAGAAGCTGTTCATTTAGGTGGTCGCGCACAATCTCATCCAGCGCACCAAAGGGTTCGTCCATCAACAGGATGTCCGCATCGAACGCAAGCGCCCGCGCGATACTGGCCCGCTGCTGCATCCCACCCGAAAGCTGCCACGGAAACTTGCCACCAAATCCCTTCAGATCAACAAGTTCCAGAACACTCTTCACCCGCTCGTCCTGTTCCGCAGCAGAATACCCCATGATCTCAAGCGGCAGTTTGATGTTCTTCGCAATCGTCCGCCACGGGTAAAGGCCCGCGGCCTGAAACACATACCCATACGCCCTGTTCCGACGCGCCTCATCCGGGGTCATGCCGTTGACGGTCAAGGACCCGCCGGTCGGATGCTCAAGCGCCGCGATACAGCGCAAGAAGGTGGTCTTGCCGCAGCCCGAAGGGCCAATGAAACTGACGAAATCACCCTTGTCGATTGTCAGATTTACGTCTTTCAGCGCGTGGACGGGCCCGTCATTCGTCTGAAACGTAAGATCGAGCTGGCTTGCCTCAACGACCGGCTGAGTAGTATTTTCTGTATTCATTCCATTGCCTTGAAGAAACCCGAACCCGGATCACCAAACGGTTGGATCAAAGACCTTAAACCCCCGTCGCCGGTATCCCCGTCCGCTCTACCGGTCTCGGAGCCGTCAGCTCCTTCCAGGTACTCAGCGCCTTGTTCACATGTGTATTCGCCTCACGTGCCACAAACGTCCCATGCCCTTCCTGAGTTCTGATCTCGCCATCATGCACCGCCACCGCGCCTCGGGTCAGAGTGAACCGGGGCAAACCGCGCACCTCTTTGCCCTCAAACACGTTGTAATCAATCGACGACTGCTGAGTATCCGCGCTGATCACCTTGGCCTTGTCCGGGTCCCAAACCACCAGATCCGCATCAGCACCGACCAGAACCGCCCCCTTTTTCGGATAACAATTCAATATCTTGGCGATATTCGTCGAAGTGACGGCCACGAACTCGTTCGGAGTCAACCGCCCGGTATTCACCCCATAGGTCCACAGCATCGGCATCCGATCCTCCAACCCTCCGGTGCCGTTCGGGATCTTGGTAAAATCGCCCACACCATAGCGTTTCTGCTCGGTCGTAAAGGCACAATGGTCCGTGGCGACCACACTCAGCGTCCCCGATTGCAGACCATTCCAAAGACTGTCCTGATGCTGCTTATTCCGGAACGGAGGGCTCATGACCCGCCGCGCCGCATGTTCCCAATCGTGGTGGAAATACTCACTCTCATCCAAGGTCAGGTGCTGGATCAGAGGTTCTCCCCAAACCCGCTTGCCCTGCATCTTGGCCCGCCGAATAGCCTCATGCGCCTCTTCGCAAGAGGTGTGCACCACATAGAGCGGCACACCCGCCATGTCGGCAATCATAATCGCGCGGTTGGTCGCCTCACCTTCAACCTGCGGCGGGCGCGAATAGGCATGCGCCTCGGGGCCCGTATTGCCCTCGGCCAACAGCTTGGCGCTCAACTCAGCCACTACATCGCCATTCTCGGCATGCACCATCGCGGTACCGCCCAACTCCGCCAGACGTTTGAACGATGCAAACAGCTCATCGTCATTCACCATCAGAGCGCCTTTATAGGCCATAAAATGTTTGAACGTGTTGATACCGCGCGTCTCGATGACGGTTTTGATGTCATCAAACACCTGCTCGCCCCACCAGGTTACGGCCATATGGAAGGAATAGTCACAATTCGCCCGTGTCGATTTGTTGTCCCAACGCTTCAACGCATCCAGCAGACTCTCACCCGGATTGGGCAGCGCAAAATCCACAACCATCGTGGTTCCACCCGCCAAAGCCGCGCGCGTCCCGCTTTCAAAATCGTCGCTGGAATAGGTCCCCATAAACGGCATCTCTAAATGCGTATGCGGATCAATCCCCCCCGGCATCACATAACAGCCGGTCGCATCCAGTTCCTTGTCACCCCGCAGGTCTGGGCCAATCTCGGTAATCACCCCACCCTCAACCTTCACATCCGCCTTATAGGTCAGATCAGCGGTCACAACGGTTCCGTTCTTGATCACAGTGCTCATCTTAAACTCCCTGATGCGGTCTGCGCCGCTTGCTTCATCTGGCCAAAAATATCCCGGGGGAGTCGCCCTTGGGCGACGGGGGCAGAGCCCCCTATTCCACGATCTCAGCCGTCTCAACGACCGCGTGAAACAGAACATCCGCACCGGCTGCAGCCCACTCCTTGCTGATCTCTTCAGCTTCATTGTGGCTCAATCCATCCACGCAAGGGCACATGACCATCGCCGTCGGCGCGACCCGGTTGATCCAGCAGGCATCATGCCCTGCGCCCGAGATGATATCCGTATGCGAATACCCCAACCTCTCGGCCGCATCGCGCACGGCGGCCACGCAGCCCTCATCGAATTTCACCGGATCAAAGCCGCCGACCTTCTCGAACTCGATCTGCAAACCCATCTCATTGACAATATCCTCCGCCGCAACCCGCAACCGGTTCTCCATATCAGTGATCACCTCCAACTCGGGCGAGCGGAAATCGACCGTAAACACAACCTTCCCCGGGATCACATTGCGCGAATTCGGATAGACATCGATATGCCCCGCGGCCCCAACCGCATGAGGCGCATGAGACCACGCAATCTCATCCACTTTCTCAAGAATACGCGCCATCGCCAGTCCGGCATTCTTGCGCATCGGCATCGGAGTGGAGCCGGTATGCGCATCCTTGCCGGTCACGGTGATTTGGGTCCAGCTCAACCCCTGACCATGGGTGACGACCCCAATATCTTTACCTTCAGCCTCAAGAATTGGCCCCTGTTCGATGTGCAACTCAAAGAAAGCGTACATCTTGCGCGCACCGACCTGTTCATCACCACGCCAGCCAATACGGTTCAGTTCATCTCCGAACGTCTTGCCTTCGGCATCCTCTCGCGCGTAAGCCCAGTCCTGAGTGTGCATTCCGGCGAACACACCTGATGACAACATCGCCGGGGCATATCGCGTCCCCTCTTCGTTGGTCCAATTCGTAGCCACGATAGGATGCTTGGTCTTGATGCCCAGATCATTGAGCGTGCGAATAATCTCCAACCCGCCAAGCACACCCAGCACGCCGTCATATTTACCGCCCGTAGGCTGGGTATCCAGATGCGAGCCCACATAAACCGGCAGGGCCTCGGGGTCCGTCCCCTCGCGATGGGCAAACATATTCCCCATCTGATCCAGACCCATGGTGCAGCCAGCGTCCTCGCACCATCGCTGAAAAAGCGCACGCCCCTCGGCATCTTCATCCGTCAGTGTTTGACGATTGTTGCCGCCCGCAACACCCGGGCCAATTTTGGCCATCTCCATAAGGCTGTCCCACAACCTGTCGCCATTAATCCTGAGGTTCTGCGCCGGAGCTGCCATCATTGTCTTCCCTGTCGCTTGCGATTTGGCTCGCTTTTGATGTCTTGATTTGACCATCTGGTCAAACTCACGCTATCACGGGTTCGATATCAGTCAAGAAATTGCAGTGCCCTGCCGGAATTTTCGACATATTCAGCACCCGACTGGCCGAAAAAGAGACATCAGGTGAACATGCCCAAAGACCGCGCCCCAACCCGGATCCAGCAGAAAAACCGCGCAGCTATTCTGGATGCCGCCCTGAACGTGTTCTCAGCCCATGGGTTTCGCGGCGCAACCGTCGACCAGATCGCGGCCGAGGCGGGCCTCAGCAAACCCAACCTGCTGTATTACTTCCCCTCGAAAGAGGCGATTCACACCGCCCTTCTGTCCGGCCTGCTCGAGGTCTGGCTGGCCCCGTTGCACACGCTTGATGAGACTGGCGACCCGCTCGAAGAGATCCTGTCCTATATCCGCCGCAAGCTTGAGATGAGCCGCGATCTGCCCCGCGAAAGCCGCCTGTTTGCCAATGAACTGGTTCAGGGCGCGCCGCGCATTCACGAGTCGCTGTCAACGGATCTGAAGAAACTGGTCGATGCAAAAACCGCGATCCTGACCGACTGGATGGATCAGGGAAAAATTGCGCGTGTTCATCCCTATCACCTGATCTTCTCGATCTGGGCGCTGACCCAGCACTACGCCGATTTCGACGTCCAGGTCCGCGCCATTCTGGGAGAGGAAGACCCCTTCGACGGTGCCGGATCCTTTGTCGAAACCCTCTACAGAAAACTGCTGACCCCTTAAGGGAGGATTAACCCTGTTGGGCAAAGCTCCCGGCATGATAACCCGCAGGCCAAACCCCGATCCTTGGATCACCCAACTTTTTGCATCCCGCGCTGCACGTTCAGGCGCAGTCGTGCGCCGCTCGGTAGCGTGGGTCGAGCGCGAAGTGGGCCACACGGCCTTTCAGAGCGAAGTCAAACGGCGCGGATACCACCTGATCCGCACCGCCAACCAATACATCGTCATCTGCCACAACGGCCCCATCGACATCCTGTTCTGAGAAAATTCGTCGAATTTTCTCACCCAAGATTTTTCGAAGAAAAATCTCCCTCTACTCAGCCGCCTTAGCCATCGGATTGTTCGGATGCGTTGTCCAATTCGCGTATTCGGGTTCAACGACCTTTCCAGTACGCGGATCAACCTCTCCGGCAGCCATCGGCACCATCGAGATACAGCCTTCGACCGGGCACACATCTACGCAGAGATTACAGGCCACGCATTCCTCGTCGATCACCTCGAACACCCGATCCGCCGACATCGAAATCGCCTGATGACTGGTGTCTTCACAGGCGGCATAGCAGCGGCCGCATTTGATGCACTGATCCTGATCGATCTTCGCCTTGGCGATGTAGTTCAGGTTCAGATACTGCCAGTCCGTCACGTTGGGCACCGCACGCCCGATCACCTCATCGATGCTGGTATAGCCCTTCTCATCCATCCATTCTGACAGGCCAGCGGTCAGTTCATCGATAATCTTGAACCCATAGGTCATAGCGGCGGTACAGACCTGAACGGTGCCGCAGCCCAACGAGATAAACTCAGCCGCATCTCGCCATGTCGTTACCCCTCCGATGCCAGAGATCGGCAGACCATGTGTCGCCTCGGCCCGCGCAATCTCGGACACCATCGACAGCGCAATCGGCTTCACCGCCGGACCACAATAACCGCCGTGACTTCCCTTGCCATCAATCGAGGGCTCGGGGCTGAACGTGTCCAGATTGACGCTGGTGATCGAGTTGATCGTGTTGATCAACGACACCGCATCCGCGCCACCGTTTCGCGCGGCCGCCGCCGGTTTGCGGATATCGGTGATATTCGGCGTCAGCTTTACGATCACCGGGCGGTCATAATACTGCTTGCACCACCGGGTGACCATTTCGATATATTCCGGGACCTGCCCAACGGCAGACCCCATGCCCCGCTCGCTCATCCCATGCGGACAGCCGAAATTCAGCTCGATCCCATCCGCGCCGGTCTCGGCCACGCGCGGGAGGATGGCTTTCCAAGCCTCTTCCTCACACGGCACCATGAGGGACGCAATCAGCGCCCGATCCGGGTAATCCGCCTTGACCCGCGCCATCTCTTCAAGGTTCACCTCAAGCGGACGGTCGGTAATCAACTCGATGTTGTTGAGGCCCAGTAACCGCCGGTCGGCCCCATAGATCGCCCCATAACGCGGCCCGTTCACGTTCACGACCGGAGGCCCCTCGGCCCCCAGCGTCTTCCACACAACACCGCCCCATCCGGCCTCAAAAGCGCGGCGCACGTTGTATTCCTTATCCGTCGGCGGCGCAGACGCCAGCCAGTACGGATTCGGGCTTGAGATTCCCAGAAAGTTTGTCGTCAAATCAGCCATTTATCCGGCCTCCCTGATGCAGATGTGCATCTTCATCTTTTCATAAATACTCATTGCGCCGCCCGACCATTACGCGCTCAGGCTGGCATGGATGTCCATCGCCGCATCACGCCCCTCGGCCACTGCAGTGACGGTCAGATCTTCACCCCCGGCGGCGCAATCTCCGCCAGCCCAGACACCGTCCATTGACGTGCGTCCGGCCCCGGTCACAGCGATTTTGTTGCCGTCCAGCGTCAGTCCTTCGGGCGCACCATCCAGCGTCTGACCAATGGCCTTCAAAACCTGATCCGCCGGCACCCGAACGGTCTCGCCCGTACCGGTCAGACGACCGTCCTCACTGGCAGTATACTCCAGCTCGATCTCTGCCACTGCCCCATTGCCATGAATGGCCAAGGGCTGCACGTTGCACAGGATGCGCACGCCGTGCGACGCCGCCAGATCCTGTTCATACCGGCTGGCCCCCATCGCGTCGCGGCCCCGGCGATAGGCGATGGTCACATGCTCGGCGCCAAGCAGCCTTGACTTCACCGCCGCGTCCACCGCCGTCATCCCGCCGCCGATCACGACGACGTTCCGGCCCACCGGAAGATCCGCCAGATCGCTGGCCTGACGCACATCCGAGATGAAATCGACCGCAGCCCGGACGCCATCCTTATCAACGCCGTCGGCGCGCAGCGCGTTCACACCCGCCAAGCCGATCGACAGAAACACCGCGTCATAGTTCTGCAGCAGACCGTCCAGCGAGATTGCCTCACCCAGAACCGAGCCGGTCTCGATGGCAATCCCACCGATCTTCAACAGCCAGTCCACCTCGGCCTGCGCAAAATCATTGGTCGATTTATAGGCCGCAATTCCGTATTCGTTCAGCCCGCCCGCCTTGGGCTTGCTTTCGTGGATCACCACATCATGCCCCAGCATCGCCAGGCGATGCGCACAGGCCAAACCGGCAGGCCCGGCCCCAACAACCGCAACCGTCTTGCCCGTCGCGGCAGCACGTTCAAACGGATGCGCGCCCGAGGCCATCACATCGTCGGTCGCGAAACGCTGCAGCCGTCCGATCTCGACCGGTTTACCTTCGGCGGCCTCGCGCACGCAGGCCTCTTCGCACAATGTCTCGGTCGGACAAACCCGCGCACACATGCCACCAAGGATATTCTGTTCCAGAATGGTCTGCCCCGCCGCCTTGGGCTGGCCCGCCTGTATTTGACGGATGAACAGCGGGATATCGATATCCGTCGGACAGGCCGTCACGCACGGGGCGTCATAGCAGAAATAGCAACGATCCGCAGCCACCGCAGCCTCATGCGGGGCCAGTGGCGGATGCAGATCGGTGAAATTCGAGGTCAGCTCATCGCTGGAAAGCCGCCCTGGGACGATCCCGGGTGCCATCTGGCCCTGTGCCATCACTCTACTCCCTGTAGATATGTTTGTTATGCGCTCCAGCTTGCCACAATCTGATTTTTTATCAATTGGTAAAATTTGCCAACTGGTCAAAAAATGAAAAATCCGGGCACCATGGCCCGGATTTCAATGCGAATTGCTTAGTTTCGCAGCACGAGCCGCGTCAGACCATCCCGGCGAGATGGCCGGATTTGATCCAAACCCGCGCCCCGCCTTCGCCCGCTACGGCGACCGAGCGGGTTCCCGGCGGCAGGCGTAGCCAGTCCCAAGTTGCGAACTCCTCGCCCGTTTCGGCAAAGCTGCCTTCGATCACAAACACCTCAAGCCCCTTGCTGGCGTCCAGCTCAACGCGCTCGCCTGCGGCCCAGCTTTGCACCTGAACATCCTCATGGGCGTCTTTGAACAAATCGATATTCCCCACACCGTTGACCGATCGGCGCACCTCGGTGCGGTCATCGGGATCGAATTGATGCAGCTTGACCAGAATCGTCGCGCCTTCGCTGGCCGAGGGCGTGTGTGACGAGGTCGGCGGATTGCGTACATAGCTCCCCACTGGGAAATCACCAGTCTCGTCCTGAAAGACGCCGTCCAGCACCAGATACTCTTCGCCGCCATCATGGGTATGGGCGGAAAAGGCGCTGCCGGGGGCAAACCGCACGATGGTCGTGGCGCGCGCCACCTCGGCCCCGATCCGATCCAGCATTTTGCGCTCGACCCCCGCTGCGGGAGAGGCGACCCAATCGGTATCGTTGAAATGAACGGCAACCCGCTGACTGAAATCTGCATTGACGCGCATCGACATCCTCCTGCGTTGCTGCCCTATAACATGGGACCGGGAAACCGGTTTTCAAACCAGTGGTGTTTGAGGTTTTGACGCCCCTCACAGCTTGTTGTACTTCCGGTTGAGGCAGATGCCGAATTCCGGCCCGATCAGAAAGCGCGACAAGATGCAGGCAAGCCCGGCTACATTCAACATCCTTATCATCGGGCAAAACAACCGGCTGCAATACGAAGCGCTTTTGTTCGCCGCCTCCCTGCGTCACAGCGCCCCCGGCTTTCAGGGTCGGCTGTTCGTGGGCGTCCCACAGCCCGGCCCGCTTTGGCCGCAGAATCCGGCCATTCAGGACGCCGAGGTCTTGCAGGCGCTGCAGCATCTCGGGGCCGAAATCCTGCCCTTTGAATCACACACCTTTGGCGCAAGCTATCCCCATGGCAACAAAATCGAAGCCCTGTTGGCGATGCCCGAAGGCGAGCCGTTTATCTTCTTCGACAGCGATACGCTGATCACCGGAGAGCTGACGGATGTCCCATTTGATTTTGACCGGCCCGGCGCATCGCTTCGCGTTGACGGGACATGGCCGAAACCTACGCTCTATGGTCCCGGCCATGATGGCATCTGGCGCGCGCTCTACGACCGGTTCGGGCTGGATTTCGAAAGTTCCCTCGACCTCAGCCAACCTGCGGGCCATTGGCGGCGTTATCTGTATTTCAACGCGGGGTATTTCTTCTACAAATGCCCCCGTCAGTTCGGCGAACGGTTTCTGGACTATGCCCGCACCATCCGGGACGAAGACATCCCCGAGCTGACAGGACAGAGCCTCGCCCCCTGGCTGGATCAGGTCGCCCTGCCGCTGGTCATCCACTCATTCGGCGGCGGACGCGATGCCCTGCCCGAGGGGCTGCTGGATGGCGCAGTCAGCTGCCATTACCGCCTGTTCCCGCTGCTCTATGCCCGGGAAAGCGACCATGTGGTCGAGGTACTGGAAACCGTGGTCGCGCCGAACAAGATCAAGAAAGTGCTCAAAGGCTATGACCCGCTGAAGAAACTGGTGATCCAGCGCAAAGGTAAAAAGATCCGGGCGCTGTTTGACCGGGACAACCTGCCCGCGCGCGAACAGGTCATTCGCAAGACGATCAAATCCGAGGGGCTTTGGTTGCGGTGACGCGGGCGTTGTACGTGGCGGATCAATGTCCTAGAGATTCATCAACACATATTCCAACAGGAGATTTCCAAGATGTCTGACGGCCCCACCTACGGTTTCGACACGCTGCAAATTCACGCCGGGGCCCGCCCCGACCCTGCGACGGGCGCGCGCCAGACGCCGATCTACCAGACCACAGCTTATGTGTTCCGCGACGCCGAACACGCCGCCGCGTTGTTCAACCTGCAGGAAGTGGGTTTCATCTATTCCCGCCTGACCAACCCGACGGTTGCCGTTCTGCAGGAACGTGTGGCGACGCTTGAGGGCGGCGTTGGCGCGGTCTGCTGTTCCTCGGGCCACGCGGCGCAGATCATGGCGCTGTTCCCGCTGATGGGACCGGGTTGCAACGTGGTGGCCTCGACCCGTCTGTATGGCGGCACGGTCACGCAGTTCAGCCAGACGATCAAGCGCTTTGGGTGGTCGGCCAAGTTTGTCGACACCGATGATCTGGACGCTGTAAAGGCGGCCATCGACGAAAACACCCGCGCGGTGTTCTGCGAAGCCATCGCCAACCCCGGCGGCTATGTCACTGATATTCGTGCCCTTGCCGACGTAGCCGATGAGGCGGGCATTCCGCTGATCGTCGATAATACCTCGGCCACGCCCTACCTTTGCCGCCCGATCGAACATGGCGCGACGCTGGTGGTGCATTCAACCACCAAGTACTTGACCGGCAATGGCACCGTCACCGGCGGATGCATCGTGGATTCGGGCAAGTTCGACTGGTCCGCGAATGACAAATTCCCCTCGCTCAGTGAACCGGAACCGGCCTATCACGGCTTGAAATTCCACGAGACGTTCGGCCCGCTGGCTTTCACCTTCCACGGCATCGCCATCGGTCTGCGCGATTTGGGTATGACGATGAACCCGCAGGCCGCGCATTATACGCTGATGGGGATCGAAACCCTGTCCCTGCGGATGGAGCGTCACGTAGAGAACGCCCAAAAGATCGCGGCATGGCTCGAAACGGATGACCGCGTCGACTACGTGACCTACGCGGGTCTGCCCTCGTCGCCCTATCACGACCGGGTCAAGGCGCATTACCCGCGCGGGGCTGGTGCGCTGTTCACCTTTGCGGTCAAGGGTGGCTATGACGCCTGCGTCAAGCTGGTCAACGCTTTGGAGATCTTCAGCCACGTTGCCAACCTCGGCGATGCGCGTTCGCTGATCATCCACTCGGCCTCGACCACGCACCGGCAGTTGACGCCCGAGCAGCAGGAAGCGGCGGGTGCTGGCCCCGGCGTGGTGCGCGTGTCCATCGGGATCGAAGATGCGGACGATCTGATCGCGGATCTCGATCAGGCCCTCGCCAAGGCCAGCGCCTGATCCGATGGCCGGGCACGACACCAACGATCTGGGTCAACCTATCGGCTTGCCGGTCACGGGCGCGTTCCCGCGCCCCACACCGCCTTATACGCCGATGGTTGGCCGGTTATGTTCAGTCGTACCCCTGGACGTAAACAGACATGCGCCCGGCCTGTACCGGGCGTTTGCCAACGACACGGACGGCCGCAACTGGACCTACCTACCCTATGGTCCGTTCGAGACCGAGGCCGAATTCATCGCTTGGGCGCAGGCCAATTGCATGGATGCCGATCCGATGTTTCACACCGTGCTAGACGCCGATGAAACGCCTGTCGGCATGGCCTCTTATCTGCGCGTCGAGCCGGCTGCTGGAGCCATTGAGGTCGGCCACATCCACTTTTCACCGCTTTTGCAGCGCAAGCTGCAATCGACCGAGGTGATGTCCCTGATGATGCAGCGTGTGTTCGATGAATTGGGCTATCGCCGCTATGAATGGAAATGCGATGCGTTAAACGCACCGTCGCGTCAGGCCGCCGAGCGGCTGGGCTTCACCTTCGAGGGCGTTTTCCGGCAGGCGACCCACTACAAGGGACGCAACCGCGACACGGCCTGGTATTCGATCCTAGACAACGAATGGCCGCGTATCCGGGATGCCTTTCAGGCATGGCTGTCGCCCGACAACTTCGATGAAACGGGCCAGCAGCGTCAGCCGCTGCAAGCCCGCGCCTGAGGTTACTCAGCGATCGCGAACTCCATCGCGATATTGACCGACACCGAGACCTCTCCACCAGCAACCGGAACGCCACCGGCATCTGACATCGCCATCTCGCGCATCTGAGCCACCGGACGCACGCCGCCGCCGTGGTCGTTGATCGAGATCACCGGCCCCAGCGTGATCCCAGCCGCCTGCGCCAGTTGTTCCGCCTTGGCCGTGGCATCTGCAACGGCCTTGGCCCGCGCTTCGGCCTCAAGCGGTTTGGGGTCCTGCACACTAAAGCTCAGGCCGCCGAAATCGTTGGCCCCGTCCTTGATCACCGCATCCATGATCTGACCCAGTCGATCCAGATCACGCACCCGGACCAAGACCCGGTTGGACGCCGTAAAGCCGGTGATCTCGGGCGGCTGGTTTCCGGAACTGTTTCGGCCCGACCAGACCGGGGACAGCGAAAGATCGCGGGTCTGCACATCGCGCGCCTCAAGCCCCATCTCATCCAGCCGCTTGAGAATTAGCGCCACCGCGTCCGAGGTCGCCTGCATCGCAACCGATGCCTGCGCATCCTGGTTCGTCACCCCCAATGTGATGGTCGCCATGTCAGGCGCAACAAGGCTGGTTCCGGTGCCGCTGACCGAGATGCGACGTTCTTCCGCATGGGCCGACATGGCCGCCACGGCTGCGGTCATTGCAGCCAGAAAAGCAAGTGTCTTCAAGGTGATCCCTCCCATTGACTTGACCTCAAGATGGGTGCTGCACGCGCCACACGGCAAGAGGGTAACGCGCGTTTTTCTTTCCCTCGGCGGGTTCCTGCTCTATTCTCGGACGGCAAACATACAAGCGTTTGCATTAAAGCTGACAATTATGGTTCATCCGGATTATGAAACCCGCCTTCGCGCTGTCATTTTCTGAAAACGGCATTTCCCTGCATCACCAGTCGGATGGCGATTGGTATTGTATCGGGACAGCCGCGCTGGATGCACCGGACCTTCATGAACAAATCCAGTCACTGCGCGAACAGGGATTCGCGCTGGAAAATGATCTGAGCTGCAAGCTGATCCTGCCCTCCGATCAGGTACGGCTGCTGACCGCCAACACAGGTGATCTGAATGCTGATGAGGCTGCTCAGAAGGTCGAATACACACTCGCCACAGCCACGCCCTATGACCTGGCCGAACTGGCATACGCAACCGAACCGGGCGATGGCGAAACCCGCATCGCGGCGGTCGCCCGGCAGACGCTGCACGAGGCCAGCGCATTCGCGATCGACCACGGCTTTGTGCCCGAGGCCTTCTGGCTTAGCGCAACCGGTAGTGATCGATTGGATGAACCTTTCTTTGAGCTGCCCCTTACGCCGGATGAACCAGCCGCGATCGTGCGCCCTGCCACAGTGCCAGAGGATCCACCGGACGATATTCCGGTGCACCCGATCGCCGAAGCGCCTCGGGCGCCTGCATTCGAACCAGCCTCTGCCGCCGCGCCTGCCCCTGTGCGATCCGGGCTTGAGCCGAAACGCTTTGTTGTCCCGGCAATCGCCGCCTCGGTGGTGATCGGCATGCTGCTTGGGATCTGGTCTTTCAACAGCTCGGATTCGGGCGACGTTGAACTGGCCCAGCCGGTTGAACCAGAGGTGCAGCCAGAACCAGAAACCGCACTGCCAGACCCCGAGCCCGCCGACACCGCGCTTGCAAACCTTCCACCCGCGCCGGAACCGGTAGAGGATCAACCCGCACTGACGGCAACGGACGCCGCGATCCTAGAAGCGTTGAAGGTCGAGCCGGAAGTTGTTGAAGATCTTGCCGAACCTCTGGCTGACTCAGCGTCGTTTCATCCGTTCACGGGCACCGCACCGGTCGATCCTTCGGATTTGGACGCGCCACCCGCCCCGGTGTTGGACGATCTGTATCTGACTTCGGTTGATCGGGCGAACCTTTCGACAGATATCGTCGCCTTGCCGCCGCATGCCAGCCTGGAAACTGATGAACCCTTCGCACCGCTTGCTCTGCCCGGACAGGCGGGCCAGCGGTTCGAACTCGACGCGCGAGGCCTCGTGGCTCCAAGCGCCGATGGCACGCTGAACCCGGCAGGTGTGATGGTGTATCTCGGCCGCCCCTCATCCGTTCCCCCCGAGCCGCCGACCCGATTTGAAACCGAGCCGGTGGTTGTCGAAAACGTTGATGAGAGGCTTGCAACCTTCCGCCCGCGCCCGCGGCCCGAGAATCTGGTGGATCAGTTCGAGAGGCAACAACTCGGCGGACGGTCGCGGCAAGAGCTTGCCTCCGTCCGGCCCCGGCTGCGCCCCGAGGCGTTGCAGGTCGAACCCGTTGTGGATGAAACCCCTACTGCATTGGCAGTCGTACGTGTTCCCCGCCCCAAAACACGCCCTTCCGCCATCGCCGCGCGTGTCGCGGAGCCTTCGGCCTCTGGCAGCGCGTCGCTGGGTTCAACGGCAAATGTGACCAGTAATGCCGAAGAGCCTGGTTCTTTCCAGGCCAAAGCAGTGCAACCCAAAATCCCCTCAAGCGCCTCGGTTGCGCGACAGGCCACCATCGACAACGCGATCAACCTGCGCAAGTTGAACCTGATCGGCGTGTATGGCACACCTGCCAATCGTCGCGCGCTGGTGCGGTTGCCAAGCGGACGTTACAAAAAACTAAAAGTCGGGGACCGCATCGACGGAGGCAACGTCGTTGCCATTGGCGATAGTGAACTGCGCTATCAAAAGCGCGGCAAGAACGTCACCCTCAAATTGCCGCGCGGATAAAAGCAAAGCGCCGTATCGGGCAGATACGGCGCTTTGAAGTTTTGGTCATTCCACCGGTCAGGCTGCCGAGATTTCACCCGATTCAATCTGCTCACGCTCGATGGATTCGAACAGGGCTTTGAAATTGCCTTCGCCAAACCCATCATCGCCCTTGCGCTGGATGAACTCGAAGAAGATCGGACCGATTACGGTTTTCGAGAAAATCTGCAGCAGAATCTTGGTCTCACCCGCATCAACAACGCCTTCACCGTCGATCAGGATGCCGTGCTTCATCATGCGTTCCTTAGGCTCGTCATGGCCCGTGACGCGGTCATAGGACATATCATAGTAGGCCTCGTTCGGGCCGGGCATGAACTTCAGGCCCTTCTCGGCAATCGCGTCGGTCGAGCTGTAGATGTCATCGCTGCCTACGGCGATGTGCTGGATACCTTCGCCTTTGTATTTCTTCAGGTACGACACGATCTGCCCGGTCTCGCCCCGGTCTTCGTTGATCGGAATACGGATGCGACCACAAGGCGAGGTCAGCGCACGGCTGTAGAGCCCGGTAAACTTGCCCTGAATGTCGAAGAACCGGATTTCACGGAAGTTGAACAGGTCGCCGTAGAACTTGAACCACTTGTCCATGTTACCTTTGAACACGTTATGGGTCAGGTGATCGAGGTAATAGAACCCGTCGCCGCGCGGTTTGGACTGCTTGAGCCACTCGAACTCTTCATTATACGGCGAGGTGTCATAATACTGATCGACAAAATAGATCAGCGAGCCGCCGATACCCTTGATTGCAGGCACATCCAGGGTCTTGTCGGCCCCGTCATAGGGCTCGGCCCCTTTGGAAATCGCGTGCTCATAGGCCTTCTGCGCGTCCACCACGCGCCAACCCATCGAAGGGGCGCAGGGGCCATGCTCGGCCACAAATTTGGCGGCAAAGCTGTCAGGATCGGCATTCAGGATATATGTCACATCGCCCTGCTGCCACAGCTCGACCGTGGGAGAGTTGCGGTGATAGCCGACATAGTCGAACCCCATACGCGCAAACAGATCGCGCAGCTCCTGCGGCTCGGGATGGGCGAATTCGACAAATTCAAAGCCGTCGGTCCCGGCGGGATTCTCATCGCTGATGACAGATTTCGGGGCATTGTGCGGGAAAGGACCCATGGCGCGTCTCCTCGGAAAACAGGAATTTCTTTGCTGATTCAAAAATACGCCTTAACGTGCGCTGTTTCTGCGCGTTGTTTTCGTGTAACCTGAGTTGAAACGCGGACTATCCGCACAGATTGAGCGAAAAACGGAGAATCGCCGCATATGCTGGACGCGACCGACACGCGATTGTTGTCAGCTTTGCAGAAGGATGCACACCTGACGGCGCATCAGCTGGGCGAGATGCTGAACCTGTCCGCCAGCCAAGCAGGTCGCCGCCGACAGCGGCTTGAGGCTGAGGGGTACATCACCGGATACACCGCCCGGCTGGACCCCCTGAAACTGGGCCTGCAGGTCCAGGGCTTCATCCAGGTGCATCTGGGCACCCACGGCCCCGACCAATCCGCCAGTTTTGCCCGTATGGTGAACACCCGCCCCGAGATCAGCAGCGCCTGGACGATGACCGGAGAGGCAGATTACCTTCTTCACGTTTATTGTGACGACCTTTCAGCACTCAACAGCTTGCTTCACGAAGTGATCCTGCCGCATCCTGCAGTGGCACGGGTGCAAAGCCAGATCGTGATGGACCAATTGAAACGCGACGCGCCGCTCCCGACCTGAGCGGATTTAAGAGGGCAAAATGAACGAGTTCCTTTATCAGGCATCAATTTATCTGGCAGCCGCAGTCATCGCCGTGCCCCTGTCAGCCCGACTGGGGTTGGGATCGGTGCTGGGTTATCTGGCCGCAGGCATCGCGATCGGCCCCGTTCTCGGGCTGGTTGGCGCGGAAACAGAAAGCCTGCAGCACGTGGCTGAATTCGGCGTGGTGATGATGCTGTTTCTCATCGGGCTCGAACTTGAACCCCGCGCCCTGTGGGACATGCGCGACAAGCTTTTGGGCCTTGGCGGGCTGCAGGTTGGCCTGTCGACTGCCGCCATCGCGGCGGTGGCGTTTTATACCGGGCAGCCGTGGTCAGTGGCGCTGGCAGTTGGTTTGACGTTGTCTTTGTCCTCAACGGCGATCGTGTTGCAGACATTGTCCGAAAAAGGACTGATGCAAACGAACGGAGGGCGCGCAACCTTCTCGGTTCTGTTGACACAGGACATTGCGGTGATCCCGATCCTTGCCTTCCTGCCCTTGCTGGCTCTCCCTGCAAGCATTCATATCGAGGATGACGGCTCGATCCAGCGGGCCCATGACGCAGCCCATGGCGCGGATCATCATGCCACGCTGTCGCTGGTCGAGGGGCTGCCCGGATGGGCCGTCACGCTGGTCACGATCGGGGCGGTCGCGTTCGTGGTGCTGGCCGGCATATATCTGACCCGACCCCTGTTCCGTTTCATCCACGCCACTCGCCTGCGCGAGATGTATACCGCGCTGGCGCTGATGATCGTGGTCGGTATCTCGTTCCTGATGACGCTGGTGGGGCTGTCCCCCGCCCTCGGCGCATTTCTCGCGGGCGTGGTTCTGGCCAGCTCGGAATTTCGGCATGAAATGGAAAGCGATCTTGAGCCCTTCAAGGGCCTGCTGCTTGGCCTGTTCTTCATCACGGTGGGTGCGGGGATCGATGTGGGCTACTTCTTCGCCGACCCGTTTGACCTGATCGGGCTGGCGCTGCTGGTCATTCTGGCCAAGGGGATCATCCTCTTCCTCGTCGGCCGCGCCTTCAAACTGCGCGGGCGCGATCACTGGCTGTTTACGCTGGGGCTGGCGCAGGCAGGTGAGTTCGGATTTGTCCTGTTGGCATTCTCGACACAGCAAAACGTCATCCCTCCGGCCCTGTCGCAGAAACTGCTTATGATCATCGCGCTCACCATGCTGATCACGCCGCTGCTGTTCATCCTCTACGACGTGCTCTCGCGCTATATCGGAGATCATAAACCGCAGGTCGAGCCCGACATGATCGACGAAAAAGGCCCCGTCATCATCGCCGGGATCGGCCGCTTTGGGCAGATCGTCAACCGGCTGGTGCAGGCCAGCGGGTTTAAAACGGTGGTTCTGGACCACGATATCGAGACCATCCAGCTGATGCGCCGCTTCGGGGTCAAGGGGTTCCTCGGCGATCCCACCCGTCCCGAACTGCTGCGCGCCGCCGGGATCGAAAAAGCCTCGGTTCTGGTTGCAGCCATGGATGACTACAAACAGGTCACCCGACTGGTCGGCTATGCCCGCCGCCAACGCCCCGACCTGCACATCATCGCCCGCGCCCGCGACCGCACCCATGTCTACGAGCTGTATCAGGCCGGAGCCAATGACATCGTCCGCGAAATGTTCGACGGGTCCCTGCGCGCCGGCCGCTATGTTCTGGAAAACATCGGCCTCAGCGAATACGAGGCCGCGCAAGCCGAACAAACCTTCTATCACCACGACCGGACATCGGTCCGGGAACTGGCCGAACTGTGGATACCCGGCATGCCCACCGCCGAGAACAAGAAATACATCGAACGCGCACAGCAGCTTGAGAAAGACCTGGAAACGGCCCTGTTGGAACTGGCCGAGGAACACGCAAAGAAATCGGCCTGACCCTACAAAACCGATCCCGCCAGCTTCATCTGGCTAAAAATATCCCGGGGGAGTCGCCACAGGCGACGGGGGCAGAGCCCCCGCCCCCAACGTCAGCCGTCTGAAACTCCGGCCTCGGCAAAGGTGGCCATACCCGAATGACAGGCAACGGCACTTTTCAGAATGTTGATCGCCAACGCCCCGCCAGAACCTTCGCCCAGCCGCAGCCCAAGGCTCAGTAACGGCTCTTTGCCCAGCTTGTCCAACATGGCTGCATGCGCACCCTCAGCGCTTTGGTGGCCTGCAACGGTGTGGTCCAGCGCCGCATCCGACAGCTGCGCCAGACACGCTGCCGCTGCGGTGCAAATAAACCCGTCCAGAATGACCGGAATGCGCAGAACGCGCGCGGCGGCGATTGCCCCCGCCATGGCGGCAATCTCGCGCCCTCCCAGACAGCGCAGAACCTCCAGGCCATCTTTGCGCCCATGCAGGGCAACGCCATCGGCCACAACGCGGGTCTTGTTGACCAGCCCTGCATCATCCACCCCGGTGCCACGCCCGGTCCAGTCGGCGGCGTCCCCGCCAAACAACGCGCAGGCGATGGCGGCGGCGGGTGTAGTGTTGCCGATCCCCATCTCGCCGACCACCAGCAAATCCGCCTGCGGATCGACCGCCTGCCAGCCGGTGCGCAGGGCACTCAACAGCTCCTCTTCGCTCATCGCGGGGCCTTGGGTGAAATCTCCGGTGGGTCGATCGAGCTCCAGCGCGTGCACATCCATCTTCGCACCCGCAGCCTTGGCCAGCTGGTTGATCGCCGCGCCGCCATGTTCGAAATTCATGACCATCTGCACCGTCACCTCGGGCGGAAAGGCTGACACGCCCTGTGCCGTCACCCCATGGTTGCCCGCGAACACAATGACCTGAGGCGCATTGATCTGAGGCCGCGCATCCCCGCGCCAGCCCGCGTACCAGATCGCCAGATCCTCAAGCCGCCCCAACGCGCCCGGAGGTTTGGTCAATTGGCCATTCCGCTCTTCAGCGCCCTGTATGGCGGATGTATCCGGGCCAGGTGCACCGGTCAGCGCATCGCGGAAACTATTGAGGTCAGTGAGTTCGGGCAGCATGGAAAGCCTCGTTGCATCAGAGTGGTCCTGTGTGTTTAACCATTGCTGGCAAAGCAACAAGACCCTGAAAGGCCTGGGAGTGACCAAAAACGACACCACCCCGTTTTCCCTGTGGGATATCCCGCTGGCTCTGGTCCTGTTGACCCGCCTGCACCTGCCGCGCCTGCCCGAGGACGCCTTTGCCCGCCAGTCGCGTGCGGCGTGGGCCTATCCGCTGGCCGGGCTGGTTGTCGGAGCGCTGGCCTGTGGGGTGGCATGGATTTCGATTTGGGCACAGCTGCCGACCCTCGCCACCGCCACCCTGCTGGTCGCCGTCCTGATCCTCGCGACCGGAGCAATGCATGAAGACGGGCTGGCCGACACCGCCGACGGGCTCTGGGGCGGGTTCAACCCCGAACGCCGACTAGAGATCATGAAAGACAGCCATATCGGCACCTACGGGGTTCTGGCCCTGCTGCTGTCCCAAATGCTGCGCGTGACTGCCATCACGACCCTGATCGGCGCAGGCCTGCTGACCGGAATTCTGGCCGCCTGCCTGTTTTCCCGCGCCCTGATGCCCGTGCTGATGCGCGCCCTGCCGAATGCGCGCCGCTCGGGGCTGAGCCATTCGGTCGGCGCGCCGCCGCTGCTATTGGTGCTGTCGGGGCTTGGACTGGCCGCCCTGCTGTCTCTGCTGCTGTTGGGCGGATCGGCCATCGCCCCAATGCTGTGCGCCTTGCTGGGGGCTGCGATCGTCGCCCGGCTTGCCAGGGTCAAGATCGGAGGTCAGACCGGGGATACTCTGGGGGCCACACAACAGGTCTCGGAAATTGCCTTCCTTCTGGCGCTGACCGCATCGCTCTAGGCCGCGCCGCCGGTCTCGATCCGAAGCGTTTCACCGCAATGCTTGCAATGCACCGCGTCGGGATCGTGGCGGAACAAGCCACAGCTTGGGCATTTGTAGCGCACCTTCTGCGGCATGAAGATCGCCTGCGCCAGCCGCACGAACAGCGCCACGCCGACCACCATGATAAAAACGGAAAAAAGCTTACCCGCAGGTGTGGTTAGCGTAATGTCCCCGAACCCCGTCGTCGTCAGCGTTGCCATGGTGAAGTACAGCGCGTCGATATAGGGGGTCTGCGCATCCTCGGGCACAAAGAACACCAGCACGGCGGTTGAGGTAGCGAAGACGAAGACCAGCAGGTTGATCGCTGCAATCACCGCATCCTCATGTGTACGAAAGAAGGGGCTGTCGCGGCGCAGATCGCGCAGCAGGTGATAGGAATGGATCAGACGCAGCGCCCGCAAAATCCGCAGAAAGGCCAGATTTCCAGTCAGAAACGGATCAAGGATCAGCGACACAATCACCACGATATCGGCCAGCGTATAAATCTGCCGCAGCAGCTTCCAGCGATCCTTGGAAATCCACATCCGGGCCGAGAAATCCAGCAGGATGATCAACCCCACCCCGATACTCGCCACCGTCAGCCCGGGCCCATGCGGGATGTTTGCGGTGGCGACAAAGAAGATGATCGAGGCGATGTCGAACAGGATCAGGCCATAGCGGAACCAGACCGATACTGGCTCGTGGCTGATATAGAGGAACTTTACAGTTTGCTTCATCGTGGCCCCGTATCCTCCTGCGGTAGCAGGAAAATACCCGACAAGCACCGCCGGACCAAGCAGTCGACCACGAAAAAGGCCGCCCCGGATACCGGAACGACCCTTACCATTGCGTAATCGCGATCAGGCAGCGCGTGAGGTCAGGACTTCGTCCACCTGTTTGGCTGCCGAAATCTCATCCGCGCCGGACACGGCGGCCACTTCGCGGGTCAGACGCTCAAGCGCGGCCTCATAAAGCTGACGCTCGGAATAGCTCTGTTCGCGCTGGTCATCGGTGCGGTGCAGGTCACGGACCACTTCGGCAATCGAAATCAGATCGCCCGAGTTGATTTTCTGTTCATATTCCTGCGCCCGGCGCGACCACATGGCACGCTTGACCTTCGCCTTGCCCTTCAGCGTTTTCATGGCCTGAGAAATGACATCCGGCGAACTGAGCGAACGCAGACCGGATTCGGTCACCTTGTTGGTCGGCACGCGCAGGGTCATCTTGTCCTTCTCAAAGGAGATCACAAACAGCTCGAGCGAGAACCCCGCGACGTCCTGTTCCTCGATCGAGATGATCTGCCCCACGCCATGGGCGGGATAGACGACATAATCGTTCGGGCGGAACTCAAGCTTTTTGGACTTCGACATTCAGATACATCCTTCGTTGCGAGACCGGGACATGAGACGACAAAAACACCCCAGCCGAGGCCACAAACGGCCCCGTCAGGCGGCTTTTTTGTCATAAAATCAGAACTCCAAAGCGAGCATACTTACGGAGCACATCCCAATCACAGTCATCATTCGGGATTGAGTATATCACAAAATTGCGACACTCAAAAGGCCGACCTGCATTCAAGCCGGTAAAGTATTTTTATTTCAGAGCCTTACCGCGTGGATCAATTGTCATTTCGACGATTTTGACCGCCGAATCGCTCAACCACCCTCGCCCGGCGCTTCCGAGAAATACTTCTCCATCTTGCCTTCTTCGCCGTCGCGTTCTTCAGCCTCGGGCAAGGGATCTTTCTTGGTCACGATCACAGGCCATTGTTCTGAGAATTTGCGATTGAATTCAACCCATTGTTCCATACCCGGTTCAGTATCCGGGCGAATGGCGTCGGCGGGACATTCGGGTTCGCAGACGCCGCAGTCGATGCATTCGTCGGGGTGAATGACCAGGGCGTTTTCACCTTCATAAAAACAATCCACCGGGCAAACCTCGACGCAGTCGGTGTATTTGCAGGCAATGCAGTTTTCGGTGACAACATAGGTCATTTTGGATTTCCCGTTTGCGCTTTGGCGATTAGCTAATTCAGTCTGCGCGCCTCTTCAAGAGAAGATCACCCCTTTGGGGTGCGAGAAAGGTCAAGTGCACGCCGTTCTTTCTTGGTTGGACGACCTTTTCCCTCAAATCCCGGATTTTTGGGCGGTGCGTCCCGTTTTTCGGTCATATCAAAGTACAGAGCCTGCGCCTCTGGTGCCGGGCCGCGCCGCTCACCCAGGGCTTCGATCCGGACGACGCGGACGATCCGGCCCTGCGGAAAGGTCAGAACGTCCCCGGGGGCCACGGCTTGCGCCGGTTTCAGCACCCGGTTCCCGTTCAGCCTGACATGGCCGCCGCTGACCTGTTTGGCGGCCAGGCTGCGGGTCTTGAAGAACCGCGCCTGCCACAACCATTTGTCAATCCGCAGCTTGGCCTCGGCCATCGGCTTTTAGTTGCCGTCCTTCAGACCCATCAGCGCGGCGGCAAACGGGTTGTCGGGATCGATGGCCTTTTCCTTCTTCGGAGGCCGCGACGTGAAGGATTTGGCACCCTGAGGTTTGCCGCCCTTCTTACCCTGCGGCTTGCCCTGGGGTTTCCCGCGCGGCTTGCCCTTGCCCTGCCCCTGCTCGCGGCGCGGGCCACGGTTTTGCTGGCGCTGGCGGCCCCATGTGAAGGTATAGAACACCTCGACCTCGGGTTCATCCGACGCAGGTTCTGCGACCGGAGCCTCGGCTGCCGCCTCGGTGCTGTCGGTGGCCTCGGCTGACGCCTCGGCGGGTGCACTCACCTCATCGGTCGCAACCGCGTCTGCCGGGGTTTCTTCGACGGCAGGTTGCTCGGGTGCTTCTGCGGCAGGCTGTTCGACCGGTGCGGCCTTGACCTTTTCGCGCTCACCGCGCTCGGCCTTATAGCCCAGCCCCTGCATCAAGTCAGCGAACTGTTCCAACGTCATACCAGTGATCGAGAGCATGTCGGCCTTCGCCTCGAACCCGCCCCGGCTGTCTTCGGCGCGCAACATGTCGGCCAGACGTTCCAGCATGTCGATGCGGATCGAGCGCTCGCCCGCATCACGATAACCGCACATGGTGTCATAGCCCTGCGGCACATCCTTGGCGACGGGCACTGTGACCAGACCCGGAGGCGGCGCTTCGGGGAATTCCTGCAACCCGCTGGACAGCGCCCACAGCACCAGTCGCAGGCGCGTTGGCGCGGGTTTCAGCAGCAGCGGCATGAAGATGGTGAACTGACCAAAACGAATGCCGTGCTTGCGCAGCGCGCCGCGCGCATCCTGATCCAGATCCTTGACCTCTTGCGCGACCTGCGCGCGGGGCAGCACGCCCAGCGCCTCGACCATGCGGAAGGCAAAGCCTTTTGCCAGACCGGTCAGTTCTTCGTCGCGCGACAGGTTCAGCAGGGGTTCGAACAGAGCTGCAACCTTGCGGTCGATGAAATGCTGCAAGCGGCGCTGAACCTTCTGTTCAACATCCGGGCCTGCGGCCTCGTCCACGAACACCTCGACAACCGGTTTCAGAGGCTCAGCCCCCGCAACCAGCTTGCCAACGGCATATTCGCCCCACATCAGGCCGCCCTGATCGGTGAAATCAATTTCGGTATCGGGCGCATTGTAGAAACGGTCGGCACGCAGATGGAATTGCGGTGCGAGTGCTTGCAAAGACGCGGATTTCAAGGCTTTCGCCTCGGTCCCCTGCGCGGCTTTGTCCGGAATGAACCGGAACCCTTCCAGACGACCGACGAATTCGCCTTCGACGGTCACTTCACCCTTGTCATTTACTTCGGCCAAAAGGGCCTCCTTCTGTTTGAGCCGGCGCAGCAACACGGATGTGCGCCGGTCCACAAATCGTTGGGTCAAACGGTCATGCAGAGCGTCCGACAGCCTGTCTTCTACAGTGCGCGTTTCCGCGCGCCAATGGGATTCGTCACGCACCCAGCCATTTCGCTGCGCAACATATGTCCAGGTGCGAATATATGCCAACCTTTTGGAGAGCGCATCAATATCTCCGTCTGATCGGTCGATCCGGCGGATTTGCCGCGTCATGAAGTCGTCGGGGATGGACCCGCGTTCGTGTAGGTGGCCATAGATCACCTCAAGCAAGCTGGCGTGTTCAGCGTGGCTGATGCCTCGGAAATCGGGGATTCGGCACACATCCCACAGCAACCGGACCGATTGCGGGTCGCTCGCGCGGGCCATCACCTCGGTCACTTGCGAGAGCGATTTCAACACGTTCAGGTCGTCGGCAGGTCGCGCCTTGAGCAGATGTTCGCTATCGGGGCTGACCTCAAGCGATGTAATCAGCGCCTCGATCGAGCCAAATCGCAAAGCGGCATTCCGCCAGTTCAGCTTTTTCATCGGCGTAAAGCGGCTGTCCATGATCGCCTGAGCCACGCCTTCGTCCAGCGGAGGGGCCTCTCCGGTCACACCAAAAGTGCCATCGGACATACCACGCCCGGCGCGCCCGGCGATCTGAGCCAATTCGTTAGGAGCCAAGGGCCGCATCCGCCGACCGTCGAATTTGGTCAGGGACGAGAACGCCACGTGGTTCACATCCAGATTGAGCCCCATGCCAATGGCGTCGGTGGCGACCAGATAGTCGACCTCGCCATTCTGATACAAATCCACCTGCGCGTTCCGGGTCCTGGGGCTGAGCGCACCCATGACCACCGCCGCCCCGCCCTTTTGGCGACGTAGAAGTTCGGCAATGGCGTAAACGTTATCGACCGAGAATCCGACGATCGCACTGCGCGCGGGCATCCGGCTGATCTTCCTGGAGCCCGAATAGACCAGCTGCGACATACGCTCACGCCGGACGAACTGCGCCTCTGGCACCAGCGCCGCAATAGTACCGCGCATGGTGTCGGACCCGAGAAACAGCGTCTCATGCGTACCGCGGGCGCGCAGCAGCCGGTCAGTAAAGACATGGCCGCGTTCGGGGTCGGCGCACAGCTGGATTTCATCAATGGCGACGAAATCGGCCCCCATGCCTTCGGGCATCGCCTCGACCGTGCAGACCCAGTATTGCGTGCGCGGCGGCACGATGCGTTCTTCGCCCGTTACCAGCGCCACGACGGACGGTCCGCGAATGGCAACGATCTTGTCATAGACCTCACGCGCCAGCAGTCGCAGCGGCAGACCGATGACGCCGGTCCGATAGCCCAGCATACGTTCGATTGCGTAATGGGTTTTGCCTGTGTTGGTCGGGCCAAGTACGGCCACTACCCGGGATGACCCGCTCACCTTTGCCCCCTGATCCGGAACCTAAAGGGCCTTGCCTTCAACCCGAGGCTTCAGCCGATTCACGGCATTGGTTACTTCTTCGTGATGGGGATGTATAGCCAACGCGCGCGAATAGGCATCAAGCGCCTGTTCCGGCTTGTCCACGATCTCGAAGATCAGGCCGAGACCATAGATCGCCTCGTAGTGGTTGGGGTTGAGTGTCAAAGTGTGCTCGAGATCCGCCGCCGCCATGCCGAAACGATCAATGCTGAAGAAGGCAGAGGCGCGCACGTGCCAGCCCTCGGCGAAGCCCGGGGCGTGATCGGTCAGCGCGGTCAGGTGATCAATCGCAGCCTCGACATCGCCATCGTCCAAAGCCTCGCGGCCGCGTTCCAGCAGCAGGTCGGCCGAGGCCGAGCCCGACTGCGACCACAACGCCTGCAACTGGCGGTCCAGACTAACCGCCTGCTCGGGCGTGGACTGCGCCAGTTGCTGCAACAGCGCGGCCTCGTCCCGCAAATCCGCCTGTTGCGCGGTGCCGGTGGTGGAAAACATGACTATCGCAGCAAGTGCCGCAACGGTACCTTTGAGATTGGTGATTGCAATGCCCATAACAATGGTCAGTGTAGCGTAGCGACCGGGGATGTCCATTCACGGCGCACTAACAAAATGAGGAAGACCATGAGCGACACATTGGAAAAAGCCGCAGCGGCATTGAATGAGAAACTGTCGGGCGGTGATTTCGACGCGTCAGCCAAATTTGCTATCGCCGATCTGGGCGCTATCGTTCTGGATGCAAGCGGCGCGCGCGTCAGCGATGACGACGCCGATGTGACGCTCAGCGCCGATGCCGATACGTTCGAGCAAATCCTCAGCGGCGACCTGAACCCCACCGGGGCTTTCATGTCCGGCAAGCTGAGCGTGGATGGAGATATGGGTGTCGCCATGAAACTTGCCGCGGTACTGGCCTGATGGAATACTCGCCGGCCCCCCTGTTCGAAGACGTGGCCGGCGGCCCTGCCGGTGGAACGGCGCATTGGCTGACCACCGAAGACGGCAAACGCATCCGCGTTGGGCATTGGCGCCCCGACGGCGATGCGCGGGGCACAGTGATGCTGTTCCCCGGCCGCACGGAATATATCGAGAAATACGGCAACGCAGCGGGTGAGTTCGTCAGCCGCGGCTTTGCCAGCCTGTCTGTCGACTGGCGCGGACAGGGTCTTGCGGACCGTTTGCTGCCGGACCCGCGCATTGGCCACGTCGAGAAATTTACCGATTTTCAGCATGATGTACGTGCCACTCTGGCGTTGGCCGGGGAGTTGAATTTGCCCAAACCATGGTACGTGATCGGCCATTCCATGGGTGGGGCCATCGGTATGCGCGCCGTGCTGGAAGGGGCAGATTTTGCCGCCTGCGCCTTTACCGGGCCGATGTGGGGCATTTTCTTTACGCCGATCATGAAACCGCTCAGCCAGTTGACCGCCTATTGGGGGCCGCGTCTGGGGCTTGGCGAAAAAACACCGCCGACAACATCACTGGAAAGCTATGTCGTCTCGCAGCCCTTTGAAGGGAATGTCCTGACCCGCGACCCAGCGATGTACCAGATGATGCGGGACCAGTTGGCCGCACATCCCGAACTGGCCCTTGGCGCGCCTTCAACAATCTGGCTGCGCGAGGCACTGGACGAATGCGCCTGGTTGATGGAGCAGACCGCGCCCGACATCCCGGCCCTGACCTTCCTTGGCAGCCACGAACAGATCGTGGACCGCAAGGCCATCCGCGCCCGCATGGCAAACTGGCCCAGCGGGACGTTGGTCGAAATCCCGAACGGCGAACACGAAGTGTTGATGGAAGCCCCCGAGGTGCGCGGCCCTGTCTTTGATCAACTGGCCACCCATTTCTCGGCGGCCAAGGCCGACCCCAAGCCCGAGCCTTGCGTGTAAGGCCCGCCCGGACAGGCTGCTTGTGATCCGCGCGCGTCAGGCCTAAATGTTTGCCAACGCAGTTTATTCGAGGTGATCCATGCGCGACCTTCCCTTCCCCGTTCGTGACGCAAATGCAGGCGGTGGCGCCGATGATCTGGGCAACCTGCCGGAATGGGATCTGACGGATCTCTATGCCTCGGAAGACGCGCCGGAGCTGTCCCGCGATCTGGACTGGCTTGAGGGCGAATGCGCCTCTTTCGCCGCGGATTACGAGGGCAAGCTGGCCGAACTGGATGCCGCTGGCCTGCTGACCTGCGTGCTGCGCAACGAGAAGATCAACGCCATCGCCGGGCGGATCATGTCCTTTGCCGGGCTGCGCTACTACCAGCTGACCACCGACGCGGACCGCGCCAAGTTCCTGTCGGACATGCAGGAAAAGATCACCGTCTTCACCACCCCGCTGGTGTTCTTTACGCTGGAAATCAACCGCTTGGACGATGATGCGTTGAAGGCACATTTCGACGCCAACGCCGATCTGGCGCGCTACGAACCCGTCTTCCGCCGCATCCGCGCAATGAAGCCCTATCAACTGTCGGACGAGTTGGAAAAGTTCCTGCATGACCTCGGCGTTGTCGGCGATGCGTGGGAGCGTCTGTTCGACGAGACCATCGCAGGCCTGACTTTCACCGTCGATGGCGAAGAACTCAACATCGAAGGCACACTGAACCTGCTGACCGAGCAGGACCGCACCAAACGCGAGGCTGCCGCGCGCGAACTGGCAAGTGTTTTCCAAAGCAACATCAAGACCTTCGCGCGTGTTCACAACACGCAAGCCAAGGAAAAAGAGATCGTCGACCGCTGGCGCAACATGCCGACCGCGCAGACCGGTCGCCACCTGTCGAACGATGTCGAACCCGAGGTGGTCGAGGCGCTGCGCGAGGCGGTCGTGGCCGCCTACCCCAAACTCAGCCACCGTTACTACGAGCTGAAACGCAAATGGCTGGGTCTGGACGTGATGCAGGTCTGGGACCGCAACGCGCCGCTGCCGATGGAAGACACGCGTATTGTCGGGTGGGACGAGGCCGAGAAGACGGTGATGGACGCCTATAACGCCTTTGATCCGCGTATGGGCGAGATTGCTTCTCCGTTCTTCTCGAAAGGCTGGATTGATGCGGCGGTGAAGCCCGGCAAAGCCCCGGGTGCGTTCGCCCACCCCACCGTCACCGAGGTGCACCCTTATGTGATGCTCAACTATCTGGGCAAACCGCGCGATGTGATGACGTTGGCGCATGAGTTGGGTCACGGCGTGCATCAGGTGCTGGCCGCCGATCAGGGTGAGATGCTGTCCTCAACCCCGTTGACGCTGGCCGAAACCGCGTCGGTCTTCGGTGAAATGCTGACCTTCCGCAAGATGCTGGATCAGGCCGAAACACCGGAACAGCGCAAGGTCCTGCTGGCGGGCAAGGTCGAGGATATGATCAACACGGTCGTCCGCCAGATCGCGTTTTATGATTTCGAATGCAAGCTACACGCCGCCCGCCGCGAAGGCGAGCTAACCCCCGATGACATCAACGCCCTGTGGATGAGCGTTCAGGCCGAAAGCCTTGGGCCCGCATTTGAGTTCATGGAGGGGTATGAGACCTTCTGGGCCTATATCCCGCACTTCGTCCACTCACCCTTCTACGTCTACGCCTATGCCTTCGGCGATGGTCTCGTAAACGCGCTCTATTCGGTTTACGAAAGCGGCGCGGAAGGGTTCGAGGACAAGTATTTCGAGATGCTGCGCGCCGGTGGGTCCAAGCACCACAAGGAATTGCTGGCCCCGTTCGGGTTGGACGCCAGCGACCCCGCTTTCTGGGACAAGGGCCTGTCGATGATCTCGGGCTTCATTGATGAACTGGAAGCGATGGAAAGCTAAGGCGCGCATACGCTCTGGCAATGAAAGAACGGGCCGGTGATCCAGCCCGTTTGTGTTTTGAGCTTTGTTAACCGTCTGACACGACCTCACCCGACGGACGTGGCGTGGTGGCCGTTTCTGCAGGCAGGATCGGATATGTGACCTCGGGCACGGTGCCTGTCAGGCTTTCCAGGAAAGCGACCAGTTCCGTGACACTTTGCGCGTCCAATTCCTCACCCAGCTGGGATTCGGCCATGATCTCAACGGCGACGGACAAATCCCACACCTTGCCGGAATGGAAATAGGGCGCAGTCACCGCGATGTTTCGCAGCGGAGAAGCGCGGAACACATATTCATCGTCCACCGTTTCGGTCACTGCAAACCGACCCTTGTCACCCGCTGGCAGGATATCAGCGCCGGGTTTCTCGATCAGGCCGAACGGGTAATATCCGCTGCCCCCAAGATTGATCCCCGAATGACAGGAAGAGCAGCCAAGATCCATGAACTTCTCAAGCCCTGCAAGCTGCTGTTGGGTCATAGCACCATCGTCGCCGTTCAACCAAGCATCGAATGGCGCGGGCGTGATCAGCGTCGCCTCATAAGCCTCGATTGCTTTTGCGAAATTGTCGAATGTCACCGGCTCTGCCTCATCTTCAAAGGCTGCGCCGAACCAATCAACATATTGGGGCATGGAATTCAGCGTCGCCAGCACATTTTGCGGGGTGTTGGCCATTTCAACACCTGCCTGAACCGGTCCCTTGGCCTGTTCGGCAAGGTCTGCAGCGCGGCCATCCCAGAATTGCGCCTCATTAAAGACCGAGTTCAGAACCGTGGGCGCGTTCCGTGGCCCCCGCTGCCAGCCATGGCCAATCGAGGTTTCAAGGTTGTCATCCCCGCCGGTTGCCAGATTGTGGCACGAGTTACAGGAAAACACGCCCGAGGCCGACATACGCGGATCGAAGAACAACGCTTTGCCCAGGTCGATCTTTTCTTCTGTAATGGGATTGTCCTTGACCGAAGGAACGGTCGAAGGAAGCGGTTTGAAAATCTCAAGCGCATCTTCCCGCAAGCTCTGTGCCCCAGCGATCTGAGCGACCGAGACAAGAAGTGCACTCGTCAGTGTCAGTGTTCTGAACATTTTTTTCTCCTAAAACGCTCGCGCGCCCTGCTGGTTTACGGAGGAAAAAAGATCGAGAAACTGACTTAGATCAATTCTAAATTAGAATCATTATAAATATTGAAAATGTGATGTGTTTGTTACCTTGATTGAACGACCAATGGCCCTTTTTTGCCTTGAAAGGTATGCAGCATCTTTCTTCAACTGACTGTTTTTCAATCCGTGCCGGTTCACATACGAACAGGCTTTTGCATCTAAATGGCGCGCCTAGATCAAGATCAAACACGTCCTTCCTAACACCAAAAAACTGTTGGCTTAGACGAGATTGCAGACTTGTGCGCAATATGCATTTCGGGTCAACCGCTGAGTACTCGAATACCTGCACCTCGGAGAGGTTCAGCCCGTTTTGTTAACAGACGTAATGAAGATCGCCGCGACGATAAGCGTCGCCCCCACGATCGCAAGCGGTGTGATGGCGGCCCCCAGGAACACTGCGGAGTTGACAAAGGTGAACACGACCGAGGCGGCGAACAACAGCGTCGCCGTCAATGTCGATACCCGCGCCGCAGCCTCGTACCAAAGGTAATAGGCCAACGCAGTGGGCAGAACACCCAGCAGGATCAGGAAGAAGATATCGTTAGCTGAAGGCACCTGCATCGAAAAGACCGCCAGCGGCACCAGCAGCGCACCCGAGCACAGGAATATTCCGAACAGGAAATTCAGCCGCTCAGCGGTGGTTTCCGATGCCTGCATCGCGCGGCTGCTTGCGATCAGGAACACCGCCCAGCTCAGCCCCGCGCCGATCTCCATAAGGTCGCCCAACAGGGGTTCGCCGCCGCCCTGAAAATCGCGATAGACGGTCAGGAACACGCCAAGGATCGCCAGCGCGGTGGCCAGCACATCCCTGCGCCTTATGGTGGTATCCGCGAAGAAATACAGGAAAATCAACACAAAGAAGGGCGCCGTGTTTTCCAGCACCATGGCATTGGCGGCCCCCGTATGCTCCAATCCAATATGGAACAGGATGTAGTTCACAACAGTCGACAGGACCGCCAGCCGGAAATTCCAGTCCCTGAACCGGACGGAAACCTGCGCCCCCTTCAGCCGCAGCATGACATAGATCGCAAGGGCTGCGATAAACAACCGCGACACGGCGATCTGCAACCCGCCGAGATCGCTGGTCAGGTAACGCACGATGACGCTGTGCGTGCCCCACAGAAACGCGGCGAGGAAGCCCAGCAGCAGGCCGTTTTGCAGCAAAGAAGATTTCTGCGACCGGGACTGCAACGGGAACCTCGCGCTATTTCAGCTGACTGTCTTTCGACCCACGCCGGTTAATCCCCGAACGTGCTTTGTAGGCTCCGTCCCGCTCTTGTTGGCACTCCAGACACAGCTTGACCCCCGGCAGCGCAAGACGGCGCTTTTCGGGAATGGGTTCCTCGCATTCGGCGCAATGGGTCCGGCTTTCGCCAACCGGTCGCTTCTGCGCCTGCATCCGTGCCAGTTCGTCCGAAATCGACGCTTCGATCTGTTCGCTTACCGCGCCATCGCGCGCCCATCCGCCCGCCATTGCACCCTCCTGCTTCAGTCGAAACAGAATAGTCGAGGCGTCCAGCCATTGACAAGTTAGAGCGTCACGGCGTTGTCAAAGACCTGATCGATCACCTCTTGCGTCCCTCGCGCGAATTCCAGAGGACAGGGGTATTCAGAGCCCTCTCGCACGCTTCGGCCAAAGGCTTCAACCTGCAGCTTATAATGGTCATCGCCGGGAAAGCGCGTTACCTGCACCTCCAGCCCGGGGCGATGCAGCTCAACACGCGCCTCACCGAAAAGCCGAGCGTTAAACGGTGCGGTGAGGCGTATCACACCGCCCTCACCATGAAACTCCATCTCCTGATGCGGATGCATGCGGGTTGAGACATAGCTGGAATAGGTAAAGCCGGGAAACCGTGCGCGGATTTCAGTGAACACATCCACCTCATTCTCCCACCGGATCTGGCCACTGACCACCGTCGGCTCCTGACCCGTTGCATATCGCGCGCTGCCGATCACATAGACGCCGATATCACGCAAGCCGCCGCCGCCGGTTTCGGGCCGATTGCGGATGTTGTCCGTATCGGCCCGGTTGTCATAGCTGAACGCACCTGTCACATGCACCAACTTGCCAATGGCTCCGTCCGCAATCAGTTTACGGGCCAGTTGCCATTGCGGATGATGAACAATCATATAAGCCTCGGCCGCGAGCAGGCCGGTTTGATCCCGTTTTGTAATAAGCGCGTCGAACTCGGAGGCATGCATTGTCATGGGCTTTTCGCACAGAACGTGTTTGCCCGCGTCCATCGCCTTCAGACTCCATTCGACGTGCAGGTGGTTCGGCAGAGGGATATAAACCGCATCTATCTGAGGGTCGGCCAGCAGGTCGTCATAGGTTGGATACAGGTTGATATCGGGACAAAACTGCTGAAAGGGCTGCGCTTTGGCGGGATCAGAGGTCGCCAGCCCTGCAAGGCGCGCACCATCCGCCGCATGGATCGCAGGCCCCATCTGTTGGCGCGCAAATTTAGAACCCCCCAGAATGCCCCACTGTACCGGTTCATTCATACTGCATTCCTCCCCTGAAAGTTAGCGCTATCGGCTGTGTAGCAGCACTCGGCGACCCTGTCATCTGCGCGCACAAGAAAACCGGCCTGACAGCATCAGACCGGTTTTCATTTCAATACAGCGACTGGATCAGGCCGTGCCCAGCATGCCCTTTTCACGCGCAAGCTCTCGCATCTTTTTCTGCAGCTTCTCAAACGCGCGCACTTCGATCTGACGGATGCGCTCGCGGCTGACATTGTACTGCGTGCTCAGCTCCTCAAGCGTTACGGGCTGATCCATCAATCGACGCTGAGTCAGGATATCCTTTTCACGATCATTCAGCACATCCAGCGCAGCAGCCAGCAACTCGCGCCGGGCCTCAAGCTCGTCCCGCGCCTCGTAATCGCCCGCCTGGTCGGCGTCTTCATCCTCCAGCCAGTCCTGCCATTGCATCGTGCCTTCGCCCTCGGACCCCACGGTCGCGTTCAGCGAGGCATCACCACCGGACATCCGGCGGTTCATGCTGATGACTTCCTCTTCGGACACGCCAAGGTCTTCGGCAATCTTGGCCACGTTTTCCGGGCGTAGATCGCCCTCTTCCAACGCACCGATACGCGCCTTGGCCTTACGCAGGTTGAAGAACAGCTTTTTCTGCGCCGAGGTTGTGCCCAGTTTCACCATCGACCACGACCGCAGGACGTATTCCTGGATCGAGGCGCGAATCCACCACATCGCATAGGTCGCCAGACGGAACCCTTTCTCGGGGTCGAATTTCTTGACCGCCTGCATCAGGCCCACATTGGCCTCGGAAATCACCTCGGCCTGCGGCAGGCCATAGCCGCGATAGCCCATGGCGATTTTCGCTGCCAGACGCAGGTGCGACGTGACCATTTTATGCGCAGCCTCGGTATCCTGTTCCTCGACCCAGCGCTTAGCCAGCATATATTCTTCTTCTGGCTCCAGCAGAGGAAACTTGCGAATCTCCTGCATATAGCGGTTCAGCCCCCCTTCGGGTGACGGTGCCGGAAGATTTGAGTAATTTGCCATTTATTTCCGTCCCTTGGACAAATGTTTAAGCCCTTAACATGGGATATGGGTATCACACCCGGTACATTCAAGAGGATCAATATCAGTGTGGAATTAACCTGATGTAAAGAAAAGCTGAAATTGCGGGCCTCACGGGCCTTTGCAGTTTATGTCACCGGCCGACGCAACGCAGAAAGCAGATCTTCCATATCCTTTGGCAGCGCAGCCTCGAACCGCAGCATCTCGCCCGAGACCGGATGTTCAAAGCCCAGAACGGCAGCATGCAGCGCCTGACGGGGAAAATCGCGCACGGCCTCGGCAGCCGCAGGCGTAAATGCACGCGCGGCCAGTTTACGTTTGCCGCCATAAACTGGATCGCCCACCAAGCCGTGACCCGCATGGGCCATATGGACGCGAATCTGGTGCGTCCGACCGGTCTCCAGCCAGCATTCGATCAGCGACAAACCGCCCGGCGTCCCAAAAACCTCGACAATCCGCGCCCGCGTCACCGCATGGCGCCCCCCATGGAACAGCACGGCCTGCCGTTGCCGGTCTGTCTTGTGCCGTGCCAGTTGCGTGGTCAGGCGCATGATGTTGCCGGGTTCGAAACTGACACCCTTGATGCCGCGTAACCGCGGATCGTTGGCGTCGGGAACACCGTAACAGACCGCGCGATAGTAGCGTTCGACCGTATGCGCCTCGAACTGGGTAGCCAGCCCATGATGCGCCGCGTCCGACTTGGCCACCACCAGCAGGCCGCTGGTTTCCTTGTCGATCCGGTGCACGATTCCCGGACGCTTGACGCCGCCCACACCGGACAGATCATCCCCGCAATGATGCAGCAGCGCATTGACCAGCGTCCCATTCGGAGAGCCGGGGGCCGGATGCACCACCATCCCCGCAGGTTTGTTGATCACGATCAGATCGTCATCCTCATAAACCACCTCCAGCGGGATATCCTCAGGCCCGATATGGCTGTCTTCGGCCTCGGCCACGGTGATCCCGATCTGCGCGCCTTCTGCAATGCGCGCTTTCGGGTCGTCAATAACCGCCCCATCGACCGTCACTGCACCGTCGCCAATCAAACGGGTCAACCGGGTGCGTGACAGGTTCTCTTCCGCTGGCACATCCCGCGCAAGCGCCTTATCAAGGCGGGGCGGCGGCGCGGCCGCGATATGAAACTCTATCAGGCGGGTGCCCATGACTGTCCCTTCCGAACCTCAGGAACCGCAGGAAACCCCGCAGCTTCGGTTGCTGCGGCGCATGGTCATGCTGCTGACCGCGGTTATGATTGGCGGGGTTCTAGTGACATTCGCCCTGATTGTCATCCGCCTATCGGATCGGACCCCGACGCTGCCGGATCAGATCGAACTGCCTGACGGCGCGCACGCGCAGGCGCTGACCATCGGGAACAACTGGTACGCGGTCGTAACCGACGACAATCGCATCCTGATCTTCGACAAAACGACGGGAAAACAGCGTCAGGAGATCACGCTGGATTGAACCGGACGCGCCTGACTGAGATGCGGCGCAATCCGTATGGCGTTGCCCAGCGTCATCGGGGCAGTATCCACGCCAATCAGCCGGGCGGGAATGCGCGTGGCAGCCGCCAATGCGTCGGCCAACGGGATACCCACGTCACGCGTCAGCACCCTGATCGCCGTAGTCAGGTCCAGATCAGCCCCGGCCAGAGTGCCGTCTTCCAGCGTCAGCCTGCCCTGCTCTCGCCGGATCAGCCGCCCTTCCAACCGGAACTCCGGCAGATCGGTCCCCGCCACAGCCATCGCGTCGCTGACCAGAAAGATCTGCCCGGGACCGCGCTTGGCAGCTAACGCCGCACGCATCGATTCGGGATGAACGTGCACTGTGTCCGCGATCAGCCCCGAGGACAGATCGCCATTGGACAGCACCGCGCCCACCAGACCGGGGTCGCGACTGCCGAACTGGCTCATGGCGTTGAACAGATGTGTGGCGCAGCGCGCGCCGGCTTTTGCATAGGCCATACAGGTGTCGAACGACGCGTCTGTATGACCAAGCGAGACGATGACGCCCGCCCCCGACAAAGCCGCCACCTGATCGGCTGAGACATTCTCCGGCGCCAGCGTGACCATCAAGGCTGGCAACGCGCGGGCAGCAGCCAGAAGTTGGTCAAGATCGCCCTCTTCCATAGGCCGGATCACAGCCCCATCATGCGCGCCCTTCCGTTTGACCGACAGATGCGGCCCCTCAAGATGCAGCCCCGCAATGCCCGGAACACCGCGCTGAACGGCCTTGATCGCGGCCTCGATGGCAGCGGTGGTCTTCTCGGGCGTGTCCGTGATCAGCGTCGGCAGGATCGACACCGCCCCCAGCCCGCGATGCGCCTGAGCGATGCGCTGCAGGGTCTCGACCGAGGGATCATCGTTGAACATCACCCCGCCGCCGCCGTTCACCTGCAGATCGACATAACCGGGGCTGAGGATATCTCCTGACAGGTCTTCGATCTCGGTCTCCGGCGGCAAGTCGGCCACCGGCACAATGGCCTCAAGCGTCCCCTCGACGAACCGGGCGGCATGGTCGGTGAACAGCACCTCTCCGTCAAAGATCGGGCCGCCGGCAAAGGTGAGAATCGACGCGTTCATACCGTCTCCGTCACTTTGCGCAGGTGGCGCGGGGTGTCGGGGTTGATGCCGCGACCGGTGGCGACGGTTTCGACCATGCCGTAGAAAGACGCGATCGAGGCGATAGGGTCGGTCATCCAATGCGCCGTCCGAACATGCGGCAACGCGACCGCATCCTGCACCCGATCGGTCGTGGCAAAGACCTTTGCGCCCTTCGCGGCCAACGCATCGGCCACCTCGGCAATGTTGGCCTCGGCGGCATCTCCGGATGAGAAGGCGAGAACCGGGAACCCCTGATCCACGATGGAAACCGGCCCATGCAGCACCTCAGCCGACGAATAACTTTCAGCGTGAATCTGGCAGGTCTCTTTGAACTTAAGCGCAGCCTCGTTCGAGATCGCCCAGGACGTCCCGCGCCCCAGCGTGAACAGCGACTGCCCATCCACGGCCTCAACCACCGCAGCCCAGTCGCAGGTGATGGCCTGCGCCAGATAGTCAGGCAGATCGCGGATCGCCGACAGCAACTCACGATCCCCTTTGACCTCGGCCAGCAGCCAAAGCCCCGCCACCAGCGAAGTGACGAATGTCTTGGTGGCCGCCACGCTCAGTTCTGGTCCCGCATGTATCGGCAGCGCTGCCGAGGCCGCGCCTGCCAACGCAGAGTCCGTGTCGTTGGTGATGGCGACGGAATAGGCCCCGCCCTGCGTCAGCGACCGGGTCAGGCGCACGATGTCAGGGCTCTGACCCGACTGCGAGACGGCGATGCACAGCGCGCCGGGGCAGCGCATATCCACCCCGTAGATCGATTTGACGCTGGGGCCGACTGAGGCCATGGGTAGCCCCAAAAGCAGCTCGGACGCGTATTTCAGATAGCTGCAGGCATGATCCGACGATCCACGGGCGACCGAGATCAGAAAGCTCGGGTCCTGCGCGCGCACGGCCTGCGCGGCCTGTTCGACAGCGTCAGCGCCATCGGTCAGAAGCCGATCAACAGCGTGCGGTATCTCGTTGATTTCCTGACGCATTTGCGTGGTCTGGATGGACATAGTGCCCGGCCTTTCAGTTTGATAAACGCAGCTCTGCCACGAAATCGTAGGCATCGCCGTGATAGATGGATCGAGTGAGCTCAGCGACACGCCCGCTTTCAAGGTATGACGTGCGCTGGATGCGCAGCCCCGCAGTGCCTTCGGCGACATCCAGCAGGCGCGCTTCGGGCGCTTCAAGATTTATGGCCGAGATCTTCTGGATCGCGCGGACAGGACGATGGCCCGACCGCTCCAGAAAAGCATAGAGCGATCCGGAGACCTCGGTCGGGTTGGGCAGAATGTCCAGCGGCAGCGCCGCGCGTTCCAGCGCCATGGGGCGGCCACCTGCGGCGCGCAGGCGGTGGATGCGTGCGACCTGATCATTGGCCGACAGGCCCAGCGCCAGCATTTCATCCGGCGACGGCAGGAATATACCCCGCTCCAGCCAGGTTGACGTCGTCTGGAACCCGCGCCGCTCCATGTCTTCGGTGAACGAGGTCAGATGGGACAGTGATTGTTCTACCCGCGCAACCGGTTCGCGCACAAAAGACCCCGATCCTTGCCGCTGCTCGATCGTCCCTTTGCGCACCAACTCCTGAATGGCCTTGCGCACGGTGACACGCGACAGGTCGGTCAACTCGGCGATCTCGCGTTCGGGTGGAAGCGAGCTGTTGGGCGGCAGAATACCCTCGGCAATGCCCTGCTCAAGCCTTTGACGCAATTGCACATATCGCGGGCCCGCGGTCTGGCCCAACCAGCCCTCGGGCCTCAGGAAATCAGCAACGCTCATGTTCGATCTCCTCCCTGAATGCATGCGCCAGTGCGATCGCGCCCGAAAGCGGATCGCCCAAGGGCGCCATCAAATCCCGCTGCATCGCTTCCGGAAGATAGATGGCATATTGCGGGCCGATCCCCCCGGTCAGACAGATGGGAAGACCGGGCCTCCACCCCATCTTCTCCATCTGATCCTGCAGATATTCGGCACCCTCTTGCATGATTGACCGTGCGACCAGGTCTCCGGTCCCGGCATGTTGCGTGACGATGGGTGCCAACGCCCCAAATGCGGTCGGCGACATGCCGGATGCAGCCTTAACGATGCCTGCAGTCCCATCAAACCGCGACAGAAGCTGATCAGAAAGCCCCGAAGATATGCGCACGCCATCGGCGCAATCCAATGCCGCGGACAACGCCCGCCGCCCAACCCATTGGGCTGATGCCTGATCCCCCAGAATCGGCCCCCAGCCCCCGGCAAAGTGCGGTCGGCCGTTTCGCTGGGCCGCCAGAAATGAGCCGGTACCACAATGGGCCACAAACCCATCAGCGGGCCCCAGCGCCCCGCGCAGGGCCGAAGGTCGGTCATCGTCAATGCGCACCTTGTCAAACGGGAGCGCCTTGGCCAGCCGATCCGCGATGGCCTGTCCGGTGATACCGGCCAAGCCGAAATAGGCCGGTATCGCGGCAAATTCTCTTTCATCAATGCCCGCCCGCCGCGCCACAGCGGACAAACCCCGCCCCAGTTCAGCGCATGAGGCCTCAAAATCGGTCGATACATTCGCCGACCCCATTTCGGCCTGCCAGATTTCAGCACCGTCGGACAGCGCAACGCGGCACCGCGTGCCGCCGCCGTCTACGGCCAAAACAATGGTATCAGGGTCGCGAGTCATATGCAGACCTTTATAATACCTTTTACGATAATTGAAGACCAAAATACAGAGTATCGCCCCAATCTCAGCGAAATTCAGCGAAATAGACAAAGTGGTAGACTAATGGTATCTAAAAGGTATGATGCCGAAAGACTTGGGGGAGAATCACTTGGCCACACCTGTGACAGAGCAGCTGCACGAAAATGCGATCGGGCTGGACGCTCGCCCGCTGACGGATGTGGCGGCCCTTCTGGCGCAGGCGCAGGCAACTGCCTCCACCGCCCCGCTGGCTGCAGTTGATCCAATCTGCAATGGCGCGCTGAGCATGGCAGAAACGATCCGCAGCGGTGGCACTTTACGTTATCTGGCAGCAGGGTCTTCGGGGCTGATGGCTGCTGCGGACGCATTAGAGCTTGGCGGCACGTTCTCGATCCCTTCAACGCAGATTCGCATTCACATGGCGGGCGGCCTGCCTTCGGGTGTGGCGATGCCCGGCGATGTCGAGGATGTCTCGGCCTCGCTCACCGATGAGCTAGCTGATCTGAGTAACACCGACACCTTGATTGCCGTGTCCGCCAGTGGAACCACCCCCTACACTGTCGCGGCAGCACGCATCGCGCGCGACAAAGGTGCGGTGGTCATCGGCATCGCAAACAATGCCGACACCGAGCTTTTGCGCCTGTCGGATCATGCCATCCTATTGTCGACCCCGCCTGAACTGATCTCAGGCTCGACGCGCATGGGGGCTGGCACGGCGCAGAAGATTGCGCTCAACATGCTGTCAACGCTGATGGCAGTCGAGTTGGGGCATGTCCAAGACGGCATGATGATCAATTTGCGGGCAGACAACGATAAGCTGCGGGCCCGCGCCAACGGGATCGTCTGCCAGCTGACCGGCGCGGCCCCCGAACAAGCGGCCTCTGCGCTGATTGCGGCCGATGGCAATCTCAAATGCGCAGCTTTACTCGCTGCAGGCATCGAGACGCCAGAGATGGCGCTGGCGCTGCTGCACGAGACCAACGATCACCTTCGACCCGCCCTGGAGCGGCTGAAACAAAACCAAGAAACCATCAACCTGGGAGACACCAAATGACACGCAAAGTTCTGGGCCTTGCTCTGCTGAGCACAGCGCTGGTCTCAAGCGCCTACGCGCAAGACGCCACGCTGACGATCGAAAGCTGGCGCAACGACGACCTCGCCCTGTGGCAGGACAAGATCATCCCGGCCTTCGAGGCCGAGCATCCGGGCATCAAGGTGATCTTCTCACCCTCTGCCCCGGCCGAGTACAACGCCGTTCTGAACTCAAAGCTCGAGGCCGGATCGGCGGGCGATCTGATCACCTGCCGCCCGTTCGACGCCTCGCTGGCGCTGTATGAAGCGGGTCACCTGACCGATCTGTCCGATCTGGAGGCGATGGGCAACTTCTCGGACGTGGCGAAATCTGCATGGCAGACCGATGACGCATCGGCCAGCTTCTGCGTCCCGATGGCATCGGTGATCCACGGCTTCATCTACAACAAGGATGCCTTCAACGAGCTGGGCATCGAAGTTCCCACCACCGAGGCCGAGTTCTTTGCCGCTTTGGACAAGATCAAAGAAGACGGCACCTATATCCCGATGGCGATGGGCACCAATGACCAGTGGGAAGCCGCCACCATGGGCTATAACAACATCGGCCCGAACTACTGGAAAGGTGAGGAAGGCCGTCTGGCGCTGATCAAAGGCGAGCAGAAACTGACCGATCCTCAGTGGGTTGCCCCTTATGAGACGCTGGCCAAGTGGGGCGCGTATCTGGGCGACGGGTATGAGGCACAGACCTATCCCGACAGTCAGAACCTGTTCACGCTGGGCCGTGCTGCAATCTATCCGGCGGGCAGCTGGGAAATCTCGGGCTTCAACACGCAGGCTGATTTCGAAATGGGTGCCTTCAAGCCGCCAGTTCAGAACGCGGGCGATACCTGCTATATCTCGGACCACACCGACATCGGCATCGGCATGAACGCCGCCAGCGAAAACCAAGAGGCCGCGCGCACCTTCCTGGCCTGGGTTGCAAGCCCCGAGTTTGCCAGCATCTTTGGCAACGCCCTGCCCGGCTTCTTCCCGCTCTCCAGCACTCCGGTCGAGCTTGAAGATCCGCTGGCCAAGGAAATCGTCGGCTGGCGGGATGAGTGCGAAAGCACGATCCGCTCGACCTACCAGATCCTGTCGCGCGGCACGCCGAACCTCGAAAACGAGACCTGGGGCGCATCTGTGGCCGCCATCAAGGGCGCTGAGTCACCCGAGGCGCTGGGTCAACAACTGCAGGACGGCTTGGCCAGCTGGTACGCACCGCACCAGTAAGACCTACACCACTCACACCGGACGCGGCACCCGTGTCGCGTCCGGGCCTTTATCCCCCCGGAGATTCCCATGCAAACCCGCCGCATCCGCTGGCACATTGCCGTTTTCCTCGCCCCTGCGGTGCTGGTCTACACGGCGGTGATGATCTTCCCTTTGTTCAACACGCTGCGTCTGGCGCTGTTCACCGAAGTTGATCAGGCGCGCGTCTACGTGGGCTTGCAGAATTTCCGCACCCTGTTTTTCGATCCGATCTGGTCCGAGCAGTTCTGGAATGCGCTCGGCAACAACTTCTGGTTCTTCCTGATCCACATGCTGGTGCAGAACCCCATTGGTATCGCGCTTGCTGCGCTTCTGTCACATCCGCGTCTACGGTTTGCGGCCCTCTATCGGTCGGCCATCTTTATCCCGACGATCCTGAGCTTCGTCATCGTCGGCTTCGCATGGAAGCTTATCCTGTCCCCGCTCTGGGGCATCGCCCCATCGATGCTGGACGCCGTTGGTCTCAAGTCCCTGTTCGCCCCGTGGCTGGGCAAGGAAGAATACGCCCTGACCACGCTGGCGCTGGTGTCAGTCTGGCAATTCGTCGGCATCCCGATGATGCTGATTTATGCCGCCCTACTGTCGATCCCCGAAGAAATCCTTGAAGCCGGAGAGATCGACGGCATCACCGGAGCGTCAGCCTTCTGGAAGATCAAACTGCCGCTGATCCTGCCTTCGATCGGGATCATCTCGATCCTGACATTTGTGGGCAATTTCAACGCCTTCGACCTGATTTATGTGTCCCAAGGCGCGCTGGCGGGGCCGGATTTCTCGACCGATATTCTTGGCACCTTCATGTACCGAACCTTCTTTGGCTTCCAGCTGCAACTGGGCGATCCGCATATGGGATCGGCCATCGCCGGAGCCATGTTCGCGATCATCCTTGTGGGTGTCTGTATCTACCTCTTCGGCATCCAGTCCCGGATGCGCCGGTATCAGTTGTGAGGGCCAAGCGATGAACAAAGCACGTTCCAACCCGCTCAACACCGCCGCAATGCATGGCGCGTTGATCATCTACACGCTGATCGCCCTGTTCCCGGTCTTTGTGATCATAATCAACAGCTTCAAAAGCCGCCGCGCCATCTTTCGCGAACCGCTCGCCCTGCCCGATGCCGAGAGCTTTTCGCTGATCGGCTACCAGACGGTGATGAAACAGGGGGACTTCTTCCTCTACTTTCAGAACTCGATGATCGTCACCGTTGTGTCGCTGGCCTTTGTTCTGCTGTTCGGCGCCATGGCCGCATTTGCGCTCAGCGAATACAAATTCAAGGGCAACACGCTGATGGGCCTCTATCTGGCGCTTGGGATCATGATCCCGATCCGCATCGGTACCGTTGCCATTCTGGAGATGATGGTGGCCACCGGGCTGGTGAACACGCTCTGGGCGCTGATTCTGGTCTACACCGCACAAGGGCTGCCACTGGCCGTGTTCATCCTGTCCGAGTTCATGCGGCAAGTGTCGGACGATCTGAAAAACGCGGGCCGGGTCGATGGCCTGTCGGAATATACGATCTTCTTCCGGCTGGTCCTGCCGCTTGTCCGCCCCGCCATGGCGACGGTTGCCGTATTCAACATGATCCCCATCTGGAACGACCTCTGGTTCCCGCTGATCCTCGCCCCCGCTGAGGAGACCAAGACCCTGACGCTGGGCAGCCAGGTCTTCATCGGCCAGTTCGTCACCGACTGGAATGCGGTTCTGTCGGCGCTGTCGATGGCGATCCTGCCGGTGTTGGTTCTGTATGTCATCTTCTCGCGCCAACTGATCCGCGGCATCACTTCAGGAGCTGTCAAATGACCAAAGTTCTGATCGCTGGCCTCGGCAACATGGGCCTCAGCCATGCGCTGGCCCACCACCACCACCCGGACGCGCAGATCGTGGGGCTGGTGAACCGATCCGGTCGCGTGGCCCATCCAGATCTTGCGGGTTATCCAGCCTTTTCCGATTTTCACGCGGCTTTGGCCGAGACAGGCCCCGATCTTGTGGTCGTCGCCACCTATTCCGATAGCCACGCCGATTATGCCTGCGCGGCGATGGACGCAGGAGCGCATGTTTTCGTAGAAAAACCACTGGCAACCACCGTGGCCGATGCCAAGCGCGTCGTCGCAAAGGCCATTGAAACCAACCGCAAGCTGGTCATCGGCTATATCCTGCGGCACCACCCTTCATGGATGCGCCTGATCGCTGAAGCCCGCGGCCTTGGTGGGCCTTACGTGTTCCGCCTGAACCTCAATCAGCAAAGCAGCGGTGCCGAGTGGGAAACGCACAAAGCCCTGATGCAAACCACATCGCCCATCGTCGATTGCGGTGTGCATTATGTCGACGTGATGTGCCAGATCACCGATTCCGACCCTGTACGCGTCCACGGCATGGGCCTGCGCCTGAGCGATGAGATCGCCGATGACATGTACAATTACGGCCAGTTTCAGGTGATCTTCGAGGACGGCTCGGTCGGCTGGTACGAGGCTGGCTGGGGGCCGATGATGTCCGAGACCGCGTTCTTCGTGAAAGACATCGTCTCGCCCAACGGTTCGGTCTCGATCACCGACGGCAATAAGGGCGCATCCGCCGATATTGACGGCCACACCAAAGTCGGCGGCATTTTGGTCCACCGTCCGAGCGGCGACCAGACCATCGACATGCCCGATGAACCCGGCCATCAGGAACTCTGCGATGCCGAGCAAGCTTACATGCTGCGCGCAATTGCCGAGGATATCGACCTGACCCGCCACATGAACGACGCCGTGCAATCGTTGGCCATCTGTCTGGCGGCAGATGAAAGCATCCGCACCGGCCAACCCATTTCGCTGAAAGAGGCACGCCCATGACCGCCCTGACGCTGACGAACGTGAACAAGTCCTTTGGCCCCGTCGAGGTCCTGAAAGACATCAATATCGAAGTCGAGGACGGAGAATTCGTTGTCTTCGTAGGCCCCTCGGGCTGTGGCAAATCCACCCTTCTGCGCGTGATCGCTGGGCTTGAAGATGTAACCTCGGGCGAGGTTCGCATCGGCGGGGACCTGATGAACCTCACCCCGCCGTCAAAACGTGGCATCGCGATGGTGTTCCAGAGCTACGCGCTCTATCCGCATCTGAACGTGCGCAAGAATATGTCGCTGGCGCTGAAACAAGAAGGCCAGAGCAAGCAGGTCATTGAAGACCGCGTCGCCAAGGCCAGCAAGATGCTGAACCTCGAGCCTTATATCGACCGCTACCCCTCGGAACTGTCCGGCGGCCAGCGCCAACGCGTCGCCATCGGCCGCGCCATCGTGCGCGAGCCCAAGCTATTCCTGTTCGACGAACCTTTGTCCAACCTGGACGCCGCCCTGCGCATGAACACGCGGCTGGAGATCGCCAACCTGCACCAGCAGCTTGACGCCTCGATGATCTACGTCACCCACGACCAGACCGAGGCGATGACGCTCGCGGACAAGATCGTCGTCCTGCGTGACGGCCGGGTCGAGCAGGTCGGCAGCCCCATGGAGCTCTATAACAACCCCGCCAACCAGTTCGTCGCGGGGTTTCTGGGCGCACCGTCGATGAACTTCTTCCCCGCCAACCTGATCGGAGAGAGCGCGGATACCACGCTGGGCATCCGCCCCGAAGACCTGCGCCTGACCCCGGACGGTCCTCTGGCGGCTCAAGTCACCCATGTTGAGCATTTGGGCGGCGATACAAACGTGGTCGCGATGATGCAGGATCACCAGATCACGGCGCGACTATTCGGCCAGCATCAGGTGGCGACGGGCGAAGCCGTCCATTTCGGATACGCCGCAGATCGCACCTATCGCTTTGATGCACAGGGCGCACGCCTCGGCTGATCCGGATGTGGGTTAGGTTGACCCAGAACGAGAAGATCCGGACCCCATATCACCACATTTCTGTGTTGCTACGTCCGCTGTCTGCACGATCGCGCAGCCCAGATTGAATTGACATAAGTCGACCGACCTGGACTGGCTTGATGAGCAGGACAAAGAGTCAGAGCAAAACGCCAATCTTGGGGCGTTGATCCACTACCATCTGCAAGCCGGATTATCGAACATGCAATCCAGGTAAGGCTTCAGAGCGTTGTCGATCACAAGTGACACAGCCTCTAGCTTGCTGGCGTCAATTCCGTTCACAGTCTGATAGTCAAACTGCAGCTTGCCGTCCTCCAGCTTCGGATTGCTCAGTGTGACGATCAATCCAACCTGTTTACCATCGCTTTGCCCGGTCAGGGCCGCGTTCGGAGGGTCAGTCGCAAAGCTGTCATCGCCCTTGGCCCAATTCTCAACGATCAGCTGCACGGGCGTATCCATTGCCTCGCGATAAGGGCGGTCCGTAAATACAACGACCTGATCATCAATTCCTTCGAGCACCAACTTACCATTATCGAGCGTCGCAGTATCCGCGACTTCCATAAGAAGCCAACTCTTTGGCGCTTCTGCGGCAGCTGCAGAGGCAAAAGCAACAAGGCCTGCAAGTAGTCCTGTTTTGAGTAAGTCGAACTTCACGATATTCTCCTTTAACGAGGTCGCTGTTACCGCCGAAACAATCTCCGGTTACTAAGTTATGGCATCAAGTGTTCGATGATTGCAAATTAAGAAAGGTTCATCCGAAGGCATGCTGCAGGCACCATTGGCCATGTCCATGCGAGGACGCAAATTTCGAGTGACAACTGCCGGAACCTTGAGCTGTTTGGGTCCTTTTCCGAGTTGCAGGCTCTGAGTGGGCTGTCCGTCGTCGGAGGTTTTGATCTGATCCATGTGCGTATCCAGCGCGTGCAGTCTGGTTGATAGCGACCGGGTTTGCGGTGACGCGAGCGTCGGCTTCCAAGACTTCGCACGATCTCTTCCCTGCCAATGAGAACTTTTTGTTTGTTGGAAAATGAGACTCTGAAGGTGCATCCCCTACCTCTCATCAAGAGGTCCTTTGACTACCTTCATCCGGCCAAGAAGGGTCCGACCACCGTAGAATTCGGTGAAGAAAACACTGAAAATCTGATACTTGCGTGGTGCAAGTGGCGTTCGGCCGGAACCCTAATGAAACCGGGCGTCAGAACCAGACAGAAGGAGGCGCCGAACGCGACAGTGTCGGCCTTAGCTTTTCAGATTTGGTTGATCTCGCGTTTGAGGCCAGAAGGGACAAGCTGCGAAGGCAAGGCAAGCTTTGGCGAAGGGCCACCTCAGTCTGCCTGAACCAGGTTCGCGACGACTTCTCCACCAACGGGGACAAGCGGTTTGTATGCGCCTTTCTCTGCCATGCCGTGAGCAAGAATAATACACACCAGAAAAGCATTGAGGATTGCAAATGAGGCGGTAACGAACGTCATTGCGATGTTAAACATGAAGTTATCCAGATTTGCTAACGCCTCAACTATCATCGGGCGAGACCGTTCATCATCTTTATACCCGGGCCCAGTTGAATACTCGCAAAACATCCCGTTAACGCTCAGTTAACAATTCACCGATCTAGATCTGAACTGTTTTTTGCCCGAGGCTCTCGGGTCACGCTGTTGCCCTTGGACGCATTCCTCGGGCAGACTCCGCTCTCCATTGGTGGTGCAATATAGGAGACGGTGGAGTGCACAAACCTTCTTGTCCCACTGGCGGATCAGCAAGGAACACCCAAACCGACGAGCACAGAGTAATTCGAACCAGCCGAGTCGAAAGCAGTTTCCGCGGCGTCTCGCTCGACGATCCACGCGTGGGCAACATTGTAGATAGTAACGATACACAAAGGAGTTCTGATATCGTTCGTCAGCTTGGCAGAAATACGTGAAATTATTGCGCCCTCGGATCACCTACCGCCCCCAAGAAACTGCATTCATTGCAAAATCAGATGTTCAGGATTGATTTCTGGTGCGGTCGAAAAGAGCGACTTCGAACTCTTCCGATTGCGTAAACACACCTGATTTAGATGAAGTATTCAACGAGCTAGAGCGTTGGCATGACATCCTGAAAGATCACGACAAATCGTTTCTGCGGGGGCCGCGTCCATGACACGCCCCGCCCCGTTTTCCCTGAGACTGACCGACGATGAGCGCAAGCGACTGGAATATCCCAAGCTGGGTCCATGCCGTTGGCTTCATACATCAAGTCCGTGGTTTTTGCCGACGAGGCCCCCAAATACCGGAGGCGGAAAAAACCACCTGTTGCAGAGCAACAGCTCTTGGCTGAGGTACTGGCACGTCTTGGTCAGACTCGCACGTCGAGTAATCTCAACCAGATCGCCAAACACTTGAATCAAGGGACTCTGATTCTTGACGAGGAGTTGGAAGCAGACCTCAAGCGCGCCGTTGCTGAGGTGGCATGGCTGCGAGCTACACTGATTGAAGCGTTAGGGGTCAAATCTTGATCCTCAAAGGCTCACAACGTGGCGGTGCAAAGGCTTTGGCTGATCACCTTATGAATGAGCGTGACAATGATCATGTCTCATGCTTAGAGTTTCGTGGTTTTTTATCTGATCAACTTCATGGTGCCTTATCCGAGGCACACGCCATTTCCAAAGCAACCTGTTGCAAGCAATTTATGTTTTCACTGAGTTTGAACCCACCTGTTGGGCATGATGTCACTGAGGATGCGTTTACTGAGGCGGCAGATCGGGCCGAAGAAAAGCTCGGCCTGAGTGATCAACCCCGCGCTATTATCCTCCATGAGAAAGAAGGCCGTCGCCACGCCCATGTGGTGTGGTCCCGCATTGACGCCGACGAGTTGAAGGCGATCAATCTGCCCCATTTCAAAAACAAGCTGCGGGATGTGTCCCGAGACCTCTTTCTCGATCATGGGTGGCAATTGCCGGATGGTCTGGCGACCTACGGGAATAAATCCCCTCTCAACTTTACCTTGGAAGAATGGCAGCAAGCTAAGCGCCAGAATCTTGACCCGCGCGAGATCAAACAAGCGTTCCAGCAGGCATGGGAGTGCAGCGATAGCCAGATCGGTTTCAAAAACGCCCTTGAAGATCGAGGGTACTTCTTGGCCAAAGGTGATCGGCGCGGCTTCGTCGCTTTGGATGTCGATGGGAATATCTTTGCCATTCCCAAATGGACGGGCCTGAAAGCCAAGGATGTCAGAGCTAAGCTGGGATCACCTGAGAACTTGCAGTCGGTTGCAGATACGCAATCTGACATTCGAGGCAAAGTCACCAGCCAAATGCGAGACTTCATCTCTCAAACAAAGGATCGCCAGTCCCGCGAATTTGACCCGCTACGCGATGAGCATACGAACCTCAAACATGCCCATCAAAAAGAGCGACAGAAGCTAAGAGACGGTCAGGTAAAACGGTGGACCGAAGAAACTAAGGCCCGATCCGACAGGCTCAATAAGGGGCTGCGAGGCTTGTTTGATCGCCTGACAGGCAAAGCCAAATCCATTCGTTCTCAAAACGAAAAAGAAGCGCGCGCCTGTGCCCGCCGCGATCAGAAGCAACGAGATTTCATGGTTTGGGAACAGATGAAGGAACGTCGCGCCCTGCAAAAACGAGTTGTTGCACTGAAGAAACGACATCAAGGCGAGCGCCAGCTTTTGGCACGCTCCATCAATCAAGCTCTGAGTAAATCGAACCAAGCTCCATCTAAATCAATTTCACGCAAGCCCAGACTTGGCTTGTCCCTTTAATCCTTAAGAAAACTGGATGTTTGAATGCTGAACCTCCCTCAAGAACTGAGTTATACACCCATGTTCATTCGTATCGGCATCATAGTCGGTATGACTTTGATCGGGCTGGCCATTGGGTGGCTGCTCTCCGCAAACTCCGCGCAGTTTCGGCGATTTGCCGTGCCAGTCATTGGCCTAGGATTGGCCGCACTGGTCCTTACGCCTTGGGCCATCCTCGCTTGGAATGCCGCCATCATCCTTGCTGTGGCCGGTTTCATTGTCGGTTTCCGCTATTGGCGATTGGGTTGGTTCTCTGGGGCATTCTCGCCGCCTACAACATTCGGGTCCAGCCGCTGGGCTACGCCTGAGGATGCCGCCGAGAACGGCGTCCTTGGCTCAAACGGGATTAGGTTAGGCAGAATCTTCACCGCAGCAGGTTCAGAGAAAATTTCATATGGCGGTGATCGGCATCTCCTGACGATTGCCCCAACTCGCGCGGGCAAAGGCACAACTCAGATCGTGCCCAATCTCCTGACATATCAGGGCTCCGTCCTGATCATTGATCCCAAAGGCGAAAACGCCAAAATCACAGCGGATCGTCGCAAGGCAATGGGCCAAGATGTTCGGATCGTTGACCCATGGAACATCGTGAACAATGACACCATCGAACCATCCCGTTTCAACCCGCTCGACTGGTTGCAAGCGGATGATCCTGACATCGGGGAAAACTCGATGCTTCTGGCAGATGCGCTTGTTGTCGGAGACAATCACTCTGACAGCTTTTGGACCGAAGAGGCCAAAGCCCTTATCCAAGGCGTCATTCTCTATGTTGCCACTGACCCGCAAGAAGATGGTCAACGCCATCTTGGGCGCGTCCGCGAACTCTTATTGCTTGATGGTGAAATGCAGCAAGAGTTTTTCAAGCATATGTACAAATCGCCCCACCACATCGTCGCAAGCACAGGGGCGCGGTGTTTGCAGAAAGAGCAAAAACTGATTGCCAATGTGATGGCGTCCGCCCAAGCCCAGACTCACTTTCTGGATAGTGCCCGTCTTCAGGACAATCTGCGGGTCTCTGATTTCAGTTTTGAAGACTTAAAGACAAAGCCAACTACAATTTACCTCGTACTGCCTGCGGATCGGTTGAACACTTTTGGCCGCTGGCTGCGTCTGCTGGTCCAACAGGCAATCACTATCAATGCCCGCAACATCGACGTGCTACCGCCAAAACCTGTCCTGTTTATACTGGATGAGTTCGCCGCACTCGGAAAGCTGAGCATGATTGAGCAGGCTTACGGCCTAATGGCCGGATTTGGCATTCAGCTTTGGGCCGTTGTTCAAGACCTGAATCAGCTTGAACGCATCTACGACAAGGGCTGGCAGTCATTCATCGCCAATGCCGGAATGATCAACTACTTCGGCTCGTCGGACAAAATGACCTCCGAGTATTTCTCGTCCATGTGTGGTGAAACAACGGTTTGGAATTTCTCGTCAGCCCTTTCGCATGCGTTCGGCAGCAGCAACAATAGCGTGAATACGACCGATACGAATTCTGATACGCGCGCCGCATCGCAACGCAAGCTGATCTATCCCGACGAGTTGATGCGTCTCAAACCGGGCCAACAGCTTATCTTGATCGAGAATATGCACCCGCTCATGGCTCAAGAAATACGTTGGTTTGATGACCCTAAATTGAGTGGACTGGGCAAAAACCTCCGAGCATCCAGCAAGACCGACACCAGCGATCACATTCAAGGATAGGGAATTCTTAAGATGGCCGATGATCCCAAAAAACCAAACAAGGGCATTCAGTTTCGTAAAGGTGATGACGCGAACAACAAGAAGATTCAATTCAGACCCGATGAAGACCCTCGCACCATTGCAGATAAGGATGCCACCGCCCCAACCCACAAGCCCAAACAGGTCAAATCACTCGGCGCAGCGTCTTTTTCGCCTATGGGCACGATAGCGATCAAGGGCACTCGCAATGTCAACATATCGGTCATCTCAGAAGAAGTCCCCGACCGTGAAGAACTGGTTCGGCTGGATCGTGAAGACATCACCGTTCAATATGAAAACAAAGGTCTGACGGTGCTTGTTCGCAAAGAAGATGAGATGAGCAGTCGCGGTATTGATGGCGGCTATATTTCTCGATTGACCGTCACCCAAGGCGAAGTTGGAAACGAAGAGATACTAGCGCATTTTGATAAAGGCCAATGGCTGAAAGAACCTGAGACCTTTGTTGAAAAACAAGTCGTTGAAGAAGCCAAAGCGATGGATAACGGTCTTGATCGCGAGTTCAAAACGCCAGACCGCGAGAATGATCCAGAGTTATGATTTCTAGAAATTGGTCAGAATTTATGATATAATTTGCAGATGAATAAACCAGTCTTTCCACTTTTCCCTGAAACCGAGCAAGAAGGCCGAATGGTGGTCAACGCGCTTGGCACGGAAGAAAATGTGGTCATGCCCAAAGGGTGGTGGGATTACTTCGATTGGTGCGAAGCTCAAGAATGGGACATGAAGGACTGGGTACGGCAGATTGATGTGATGCGCCCAGTCGATATGACGCTCAGCGAACACATCTGGGGATCGCTCTGGAAGCTGGAATGCAGTCGATACAAGCAAGGTTTGTCAGACCCATCTGCCTCCCCTCCTGATGCCTACGATGAGTTCTTAGAAGCCGTCAGACGCGGTGAATGCAGCGAGCTTTTTCCGCGCGCTCATCCCGGACAAGAACCCAACCGAGATGAGCGTCTACCCCGTGTCGTTAAAAACGCATCAGGCAATGACGAAGTTATCTCTTTGCCTCTTAAGCACTGGAAACATTTTGATTGGCTGTCCGCGCAAGGCGTCGATATGGATGACTGGCTAAAAAAATGTGATCTGGGCAAGGCTGACTATGACGGCTTTCGGTTCAGTTTTTCAGGCCATGCAGAGATGCTTTTGGTTCAAAGCGAAGAACGCCTTCATAAAAATGGCGTCGATGTGCCCCTTTTCATCAAGCCAGACAGACGCCACTAACCACCAGCCACCTATGGGGCGCTAGGAGGCGGCTCTGTGTTGAACGTGTCCATACGCGCTCGCATGGCAGATGACTGGTGAGATCAAGGTAACTATGCACAAAGCAGAAAACAAAACGCGTTCTGTGTTGACTTTTTTTGAAACGGCATCGACAAACCACTATGGAACGTGCAATTGCTTCAGCCTATTTCGCGGCTGACTATGTAATATTTGCGGTTCGGGACCGCGACGACCCCTCCTGTACTCGCGTGGACCGTGTTGATGCATCAACAGGTCCAGATACAAAGAAAATGGACCGCGATCTCCGGCAAGCTGCACTTGGAATAGCTGCGCTTACGGACGGAGCAACACTGGAGGGTGTTGGGTTAATCTGCCCGGGGCCATTTCGTACCATTGACAAAGATGACCCGAAATACGGCCTCATAGGGCGCAACGCAGAAGTTCCGCATTGGCGAAACAAAAACGCTATCACTATGTTCCGGAAACATCTTAGGGCTGCGAAAAGCCAAAACGCGGACGAGGTTGTAATCTACCTCTACAATCAAGGTGGTGCTACAGCTACCGGTGAGTTCTCAACTATGTACCAATCTAGAATGCTTGCAGCACGTGAGGCTGGAACTCTAGGGAGCGAACTCAAGAAAATCGGAAATCATCTGTTTGTAATAGCTGATTGGTCAATACAAGCGGGGCTGATAGTAGAAGGCGAACCTTTTCACGGGTTATCGACTATTAACACTGGTCATCATGCAGTTCTCCCCGCTCCGAGGGACGAGTTTGCATTGTCAGATTACGCCATATGTGCCGCGCACCCAAATCGCCCATGCCTGGATAGCTTAGCGTCACTGAGAGCGATAAAACAACGATGGCCAAACATGAATTCTGATGTGTTTATTGGCACTGACGACTTTCATGCCGTCTCTTTGATTGCCTTCTATGTTGCACAAATGCTCTCAGATTTCGTGCTTATGACATCGCCCGTAAAGATTGTTGTAGGGGGGCGCATTGCTGACAACACCATGTTTCATGACTCTTTGAGGCGGCACTTTCACAATCTTTTGTTAGATCGCGAAAATTTAGAAGAGGTTTATCCGGGCTACCCCCAGATGCAAGACTTGTCTCGGTTCATTGTGCCCCAAGCTGACAGAGACTCGGGCGTCAAAGGTGGGCTGCGTATTGTCGAACGGCTAATTCGGAAATCAAAACCCGAAAGCGTTGCTCAATTTGAAGCTTATCAAAGAGGAATCCAACCCCTATGAAGCCGACAGAAAACACCCAGCCTTCTTCTTTGATCACCGAGGATACCGAAGCTTCCTTGGATCAGAAACCTAAATTTGACTATTTTAGTCAGAAATATTATACTGATTGGGATTTGGAAGATAAGGTAATTCAAGAAATTATAGAGTTTGCGGAGAGCAAATTAGATGACAATGCGATCAGTGGCTCAAATCGTACTCAAGCAATTCAAGCCATTTTTGAGCGATTGAGCAAACCGAAACTTCCGTTACCCGAAGTCGCCCCTGAACTCTACAAAAACCGAAAAGATCGAAAGGAAAAGCCAGATGCGTTTGTGCGCCGCGTTTACAAACCATGGCTGAGTCAACCCGGCGGGCTACCAAGACCGGTGCTACGCATTGTCGATGAATCCGCCTATCGGGCATTATACAAGCACGGGATCCCTGCTGACTTAGACACCGCGCTCCCTACTGCACGCGGCAAGGCGGCTCGTTACGTGGGCATGTCAGACAGCGAAATCCTTACTTTGCGAAAAGAGAAGCAACGAGAACGAACAAGGAAACACCTGCGCTCTCGAAGTTTAGATAAATAAAAACGTTACTGTTTGACTTTGTGGCAAAAGTGATTTATCAGGTCTTCTAAGGCTCGGTATGGTGCCGTGTCCTATAGTGGAGACAAAGCGATGAGCAGCAAAGGCACTGGAACCCCCCTACCGATTCCGGGGGAACAGCGTATCAACGGTGGAACTGGGCACGTTAACATTGGGGGAACTGTTGTGCAGGGTATCAACGTTGGGAAAGGTCAAGTTCAGACACCGGACGGAAAAATCCACGGAAACAACTGAGCGGACAGAGCTGTGATACGTTCAAACGATCTACGTTTGGGGAGACCTTTTGGGTCTTCCCAAATGGACACCACGCTCCTTTGCGGCTTTCATTCCTGCCTTAGTGCGCTCAGAAATCAGAGACCGCTCATACTCTGCAAAAACTGCGAGTTGACCAAAGATCATGCGCCCCACGGCTGTTGACGTGTCAATACCTTGGGTGATGGCGTGGAAGTGGATGCCCCGGTTTTGTAGGTCTTCCAAGATCGTTAGCAAATGGATCGTTGATCGACCCAACCTGTCCAACTTCCAAACAGTTAGGGTATCCCCCCTGTTCAGATCGCTCAACATCTGATCGAGCGCAGGTCTTGCTGTGTCGGCCCCCGATACTCCGTGATCCGTATAGAGCCTCGTACAGCTTGCAACTTCCAGCGCATCAATCTGAAGGGCTTCTGACTGGTCCGCATCAGAGACGCGAACATAACCAACCTTAACTCCCTGCCGGGTTTCATATTGAAGGGGTACGTTTTTCCTTGGCTTAATCCGTTTCACCTTTCCAGTGTGACAGGTAAAATCCATCGAACAAGCGGTTTTCATAGCAAAAAGTCCTTGTCTAAAGGGGTCCCTTTGCAAAGCCGCTCTGAGTTTGGGTTTGGTGATCTCATTGATCTGAGATTTCTGTGGATAATCAACGCCTGAGTGATTTGGCGCGTCGATCATGGTAAATGTAGAAAAAGGGACCCCTTTCGGCCCCGGCAATCCGACGACTCAAGCGACGAAAGGGATTGCTTTGAACATTCATCGTAAATTCGATTTCCACACCGTCACCGCGCATGACTATGCCGTTGTTCGCAAGACTGGTGGGTTGGCCATTCGCAACGATACATCAACACTCATGATCTTTTCGAAAGAGCGTGATGGGTCATGGACCATGATTGAGGCGGCGCATGAAGATTGTCGTGACGTGAGCTTGATCGAACCGGATGCGATCATCAAATCGCCCGCCTATTTGGGGCGTGGTTTGTTGGCATCCAGTGAGAGCGTCGGCAATGCAGCAGGCACAGGCATTGCAAATGTCCTCGCCAAACGCAAAGCAAAGAAAGGGTCTGGTCTTTGTATTCGGCTGAAATATCTGGATCATCCCGAGGTGTTCATTCCAATCCCCGAAGATGTCAGTCGCGTTCAAGCCTTCGAGGCCGTCAGCCAGTTTTTTGAAATGGGCAAGGTCGAGGGGCGTAAGATCGACTTTCCACACTACATGCAAAATACGTCAGCCAGTCCAAGGTCGGATAAATCAAAGACATTGATTGAGGGTGATCCCGGGGAAGCGTTGGCACGGTTTTTCAAACATCCCGGTACGCTGGCTGTGCTGTGTGGTGGTTTCGGATTCCTCGCACACAACGTCTATTCCTTCACAGAACGCCACGGCGGGTTTGAGAATGCCTTTCCCGAGGACAAAGCGGGTTTCTTTGTGTTCCTGGCTCTGGCTATCGCCTTTGGCTGTCTCAGCCTGTCACGCTGGAAAAAAACCAAGCGTCAGCAGTGATGAATCCTATCACGCCAGCCTAGAATGCCCCCAAAGGGGCATTCTAACTATGATCAAGTAAGCCGTGAATGGAATGCACTACGCCGCTCGATAGATCAGATATTCTCCAGCAATTTCAGTTTCTGTGTAGTCATGGGACAGATCGTGGGCGATGGCATCAATATCAATGTAACGCTCCAAGTGGTCCGGAATATCCCCAAAGAGCCCTTCATCAATCATTTGTTCTGCTAGTTCCTTCATGCTGTCCACATGATACAGTTCAACTTCAAACTCCTCTGGATGTACGTCGTCAGGGTCGAAGCTGTATCCAACTTCACCTACGGCGATGATAAAGATCATCTTCTGGAATGGTTCCCAACCGTCACAGGCATCGAAATATGATCCCGTGTTCGTTTGATTAATCCCCCATGCCTTGGCCAGATCACAGTCGATATGATCCCCATCAATGAATTGGATTTCGTATTCCTCAACAGCATCGCCGTGGTCGTTTTTATTTGCCCTAGCTTTCCTCCTGAAATCATCCAAGCTCTCAAAGTAAAACCCAGTGGCGGAAGTATCATATGGTTGTGCGTATAGTTGCGGCATTGTCTTTTTCTCCTCTCATTCATGACGGGTTGCGCATGCAACCGTCTGGCTTCCGCCGAGGAGCGGGGGTGCAAGGAACAAAGGCGCGGTTACGCGGGACCAGAGCCACGCGCAGCTGCAATGCACATGAAGCGAGCATGGCGAGGACCCACCCTTTGTGCCGCGTTGGGGGCGGCAGCCCTAAGACAGCAATCCAACGGGATGAACCGTTTGGTCTCCATGAACATGGTCTGGGGTCTTGGGGGCAGGAAAGCATCCCAAGTCTATGGGTGCAGGGAGAGTGAAATCTCCTTGCTCGGGTTCAGCTTCGATAAGCTGGCGGCATTCAATCCGCGCAGGGTTGATCTATGGGGTGTTGGGGAGAGATGACTTCTCCCTGACGAGGGATCAAACACCGATCTGTTTGCTGGCTGATTCAGGGCTCAATGCCCTGCTCCAGCCACAGCCTAGGGGGATGCAACGGGGGCGCGCAGCGGACCCCCTTGCCAAGATGTGCGGTACTACCGCACACATCTTGCATCATTTCTTAAGGCCCGGTTTTTGCAATGCTTGGCCCGCTGGTGGATTTGCCAGCGTATGATTTGGGTCGAACACATCTTGGGTCTTTGAGGACCACCCGCAAGCTGGATCGGATCATACAACGTCAATTGATCTGAACAGATGAAGGAGAATCTCAAGATGTCTCGAATGCAAGAAAAGATAACTCGACAACCATCAGCAGCCTATGTCGGCATTGATGTTGGCAAAAGCCAACTCGATGTTTTCGTCCATCCACATGGACGCCAGATGCAGGTCGCAAATGATAGCAAAGCCATTCGTATTCTTATTGGCAAACTCAAGGAATACGATGTCAAACTGGTCACGCTTGAAGCGACCAGCAAATACCACCGAACCGCGCACAAAATGATGCACGATGCCGGGATCACTGTTGCGGTTGTGAATCCATTTCGGCCTCGCCAATTCTCAGATAGCATGGGCAAAATGGCGAAGACGGATAAGATCGACGCCGAGATGTTGGCGCATTTTGCTGAGCGAATGCGACCAGGACCAACCGTACCGGAAGACGACCAAACACGAAATTTGAGCGATCTTCAAACCGCAAGACGCCAAGTCATCAATGAAGTCACTGATCTAAAACGCCAGATTCAAACGACGGATAGTCCGTTGGTTCGGCGGCAAATGAAAGCAAGGATCGCACTATGTGGCCGACACAAGATCGCTTTGGAAAACGAAATCCAAACGCTGATCAGCACGACACCGAATCTGAAAAAGCGTTTTGAAATTCTGACATCTATCCCAAACATCGGACGGATCACGGCCTCAACCTTGCTATCGGATCTTCCTGAACTTGGCAGACTGAACGCTAAAGAGATTGCCGCTCTAGCTGGCGTTGCCCCAATGAACTGGGATAGCGGAACGAAGCACGGCAATCGCATGATCCGTGGTGGCCGCCGATCAGTTCGCAATGCGCTCTATATGTGCGCAGTCAGCTCGATCAGTCGAGCTGATCCATTGGGGCAATTCTACCGAAATCTCATACGGCGCGGGAAAAACCCAAAGGTCGCGCTGACGGCAGTCATGAGAAAGTTGGCGATCATCGCCAATACACTGATCGCAGAAGAACGGCTTTGGTCAAAGCATGCACCACAGGACGAAACGTGCTGATTTACAAGCTTTCACAATTTATGATAAGATATTGAAGTGAATATAATATTTTATTCTTCTTTGGCTTTTCTAGTGTTTGTCCCCTTGGTTTCTTTCGCGCAACAAAAAGAAGTCGACATTCTTGGCAATACGTCCCCTTGTTCATTGCATGGCGGTTTTTCGATGTTTGACGCTTGCCACAGGGCAGCAGCTTCGGCTCAAGTTCGATCTAAGGGCCATTATTCAATGGAATTCGTTGAGTGGGCGTGTTCGAGTGACTACGCAAAACTCAGAAACTACATCTCAGAAAACGGATGTGGCAAAGCATATGAAAAATTCATTGTCGGTAGAGCGCTGTTAATGCTCGACTATCTCTACCCTTCGAAAAGGACTATCGAAAATGAAGCTACTGAAGGCGCTAGCGGTCGCAGTGGGAACAGTACCCTCAAGTTCGAGCGCAGAGAACCAAACTCTTCTGGAGTTGGTTCGAAATGATCAGTCATTTGAGCTGATGCGGAACATGACCGATGTGGTTAATCCAGCATTGCTACGATATCTCGTACAGCTAGAACTGGATACAAGTCGCATAGAATACCTCTACGCAATAGACCGCCATGACGCCACAATTGTTAAGTTTCAACTTGATAGCCAAAGAAGCAGCGATTTTGGGCAGGGGCTGTTGGCTGAATTGACTGCACATCAAATACCCCAGCCTCTGATTGAAAAGGCTGTTTTGGACATCTGGCAGGTTATTTCGTTGAGCAACGAGTGTTTTTCCGAGGCAGCGTGCAAGGGCTCCGAAACAGTTCGAAGCGATGTGAACGAAATTGTTCAAGGTCTGTTTCCAGAGTTGATTTCGCCGGAAAGTGGCGACACGGCGGGCACAACTTCTCCACTTTCCAACGTTGTAAAAAATCTAATCAATGAACGGATAACCTACGGTTGCGACGGCAGAAGTGGGATGTACAACCCCCAAGGCATAACGGTCGCTGACCTTGATGGTGACAATAGAGATGACCTCATACTTGATGACGGTGCGATTAGTTGCACAGGCTTGCCGCAGACCAGTATAACTTGTGGCGCTCGAGCTTGCGAAATTGCTATCTACTTGATGCGCGGAGATATCCTGAACTTCGAGGTGGCGTATTTGGGAATTGGTGCGCAAGTGGGTGAAGGCGTTCATCCGACCATCAGCGGGTATGGTAACGACCTTTCAAACTATAGCATTGGTTGGGATGGTCAAAAGTTCGCCCGTAGGTAAAACGATATTTCAAAAATGCGCCTGTTTAAGCGTGATGCTGAATATATGATGCTTTACAGGTTTTTCGAGTAGAGCCTTCATACAGCTCAAACGAGGGAAAACCTGTAAATCATGCTTGATTTTTCACACAGATGCTTGCGGTATTCACCAATGCCGTATAGTGCCCAAATAAACCACAGCAAAAGCGGGACATCGTAGTCGCGTACTGCTGCTTCAGGCCCAGAAACACACTACGGTCTAAAACAAAGCGGAAGGAGGTTGAGTCAACACGAGTTGACGTCACATACAGCAAGAAGCCGGTCGTATCGGAAGCTGTTGAGTTTCATCAAAGAATTTGAGAAACTTCAACCGATGAGTGACCAAGTGAATACATCAAACGCCTTGTTGATTGTTGACGTACAGAATGGGTTCGTCAACGGCTCGACTAAGCACATACCCACTCTAGTGGAACAGCTACAGCATTCCTACGAATACGTAGTTGCCACTCAGTTTTTCAACGAAGAAGGGTCATTCTACAGGAAGCTTATTGGGTGGACTCGTCTCCAAAGGGACAGCAGTGAATTCGACTTAGCATTTGATCTCAGAAAGGATGCACTTGTAGTAGAAAAACCTATCTACACCTGTGTCGGAGAGAATTTCTTAAGCTACTTAGCCGCGAATGAGATAGAAACTATAGATATATGCGGCATAGATACCGACATATGTGTAACCAAATGCGCCGTTGACTTATTCGAGGCTGGAATCGAGCCAATTGTGCTCAAAGACTATTGTGGCAGCACTGCTGGTAGAGATCACCATGAATATGCACTCCGCACGCTTGCTAGGTTTATTGGAAAAGGTCAAATACGTTAAGTCTGTTGGCTAAAATTTCAAGAATATCAGTGATTCCGGTCGAACTTTTCACGAGGAAATTTCGACAAAAGGTCGAATCGCGCCTCGTGCGAGACCAACTGATTGCCTATCAATCAAAAGATCGCGCTCTACGCGAGGTCATGAAAGAAGTCAGTCCTCTAAACACAAACGTTTACTCTCTTGTTTCATATGACCAACCTGCGTGGGTGTTCTTTTGTGAATCGTCAATCTGTCTCGTACTCGAAGAAGAAGATATATTTGATGAACTCAGTGAGGAATTCGTAGAAGCCGAGTTAACCGCTAGATCGGCAAGGCACTTTGCAATGATCGAATCTGGGAAACCTAGAATCCTTTTAGATGTCTTGTCGATAATTAAAGAAGAGATAGATAGACCTGACCTGCCTGTTAAAGTAAATTATGTATTTGGATTTTCATCTATTCTTCGAAACCAAAGAATAGATGAAAAAGAAAAAACCCTACTGAAGATATTATCTGAACCTTCAATTCTAGACATGGATGATATGGTTTCATCAAAGGAATATGAAGATCGAAACGTCATATTTCCACCGCCGGACCATAGAGTTTTTGAGAGCATCCGCGACATTGACCCATCATCGAGAACGACGACATATATTACATGGGCAGCAATATTGAGCTACTCAATGGAGGAGGAAGCCTACCAAAGAACAAAACATCTTTTGATTTGTTTGGAAGCTAGACTTCAAGCGACTTGGAATAGGTGCTTTGTATTTAGTGAGTACGCGGATCAAGTTTTTGAAGGTGGCGCGGATGTTCCTCACTTTCAAGAAATGTATTGGCAATTTGTTCGCGCTTTTGATGATGCCAAAAGTGCTATTTCTTCTACGTTTTCCAGTCGGGCAGACACATTTTTTCGCGCGATGGTGAAGACATCGAAGCTGCTAGGAGAAATAGATCGACTAAAGCTGAAAATGAATTTAGTGGAAAAATACAACGAAACTCAAATATCTCGACGAAACAGCTTATACCAGAAAACAATTGAAGGTTTACTTTTTATTGCGGCAATTGGATCTGTTATGGAAGTTCTAATTCCTCTTCCTCTTCTGGTGGACGCCAGAGTCGGATGGGGTGTGACGCTAGTTTTGTTTGTCGTCGGATTGCTGGCTATTCTGAGGATTCGATAGATTTTATTTCTGCAAAGGTAAGGCGTCCTTTCAATCTAGAGCCTTGATCGGGGCGGTAAGAATTCACCCGTAGGTGAAACGATATTTCAAGAATACGCCCGTCTAAACGTGGTGCTGAGTATGATGATTTACAGGTTTTTCGAGTAGAGCCTTCATACAGCTCAAATGGAGGGAAACCTGTAAATCATGCTTGATTTTTCACACAGATGCTTGCGGTATTCACCAATGCCGTGGGGTTCCCGAATGGGTCGCAGCGGTAACGGGTCAGGATGACCTACTAACCACAATCGCATGTAGCACGAAGGTGATCACAGGCACTGAGATATATCCCCAGTATGAAGTAAGTTCGCTATTGTAGATTAACTATTCAGTGGTGCTCGGGTAGGAAATTTTGTCACTTTCTCTTACGGCAACTGTATCTTGGTCATTTTCACCAATCTCCGAAGCTTGCCGCACATGCAGGTTCCTACTCAAAATTGAATGATTGAGCAACAATTCGGGTTCACCAGCATCTTTTGACGGTATGCACGGGATTAAGAAGAATGCACCAAATCGTGCAAACTGCTTTAGAAACCCCTCAAGGTTAACAGAATTATCAGGCTCCATAGTATTCAAGCGCGATACACTAATCATTGTTTTTGGCGCATCTACCGTTTCTTTGTTGGCCTCAATTGATTGAGATATGTGGACGCGATAGTGATGGGCGTTGTCCGAGTTGATCCCGCGAACAATAGAAATCCGAATACGATCTTCTACATCTTTTCGCCCGAACTTATCGTTCCACTCTCTAAAAATGGCAGATGCCATTTCTCTGTTGTCAAACAACAATCCAAGCAATGGAGGTTGAGGGTCCGTTGGGCCATAATGTGCATACAACACACCCCCCCAACCAGCTTTGTCCCATAGATGCGTGTTGATCACAGTGCTTACTGCAAGATCATCGTGCTTTTTTGGGGGCGAAAACGATTCTGAGTTCTGTCCGCTTCTCTCACGCTTTTCTTCTTGAACGGGCTCAGTTTTACCCAAGTCTTTTGGAACAACGACTGGCAACGGCTCCAACGGCGGGTACGATTTAGTAGCAAGATGCGATAGATCATCCAAAGACGACACGGGCTGCCCAAGAATGCGTCCTTGCGCAAAGTGAGCGAAACTGAATGAAACCGTTCTCTCAAATAAGTTTTCTTGCGTTACCATGTATTCCAAGGAACCTTCACCCTCAGACATGGTTGCGACGGCAGCCATAACATATGTGCAAAACTCCAACAAATATTGCCCATAGCCAGAAACCAAACTTGCATCCAAAACGGAGAGTTTTTTTGGCCAGCCTAAACTAAGCGTCATTACTTCTGGTTCGAAGTTTAATTCGGGTTCGTCGATCCCATCTTTGATCGCCACTATCACTTTGAGCTTTTCAGTCTTTGGCCAAACTTTATTGGAGAATGCAGTTGCCAGAAAACTCTCGATCGCGGCTACACACCCCTCACAGAGAAGTATATCTTCGATACTAGAGCCACCTAGGAACTCTAGGCGCACTCCAATTATCGAGATTTGAGCAATAAAATCGTACCCTTGATTTAGTCTCGGCACCTTTGGAAGACTGGAACTTGCAGGCTGCGATGCTGCGGCATTGACCAAATCAGCGATTTCGCCAGCTTTAGCATCCTCGGGCATCAAACCATGCTGTTCCAACTCGTTTTCACGGCCAAGCCGATAGAGCAGGATGAGTTTGGACCTGAACAACCCCAAGGCTTCGAGAATATCTGGCAATCCAGAAAATTCTGAGAGGAAATTGCTCTCTACCCCCGCAAGGAAACAAGAAAACAGAGCGTCTAGCTCTGATATCTTTCCTTCAAGGCGAGATTTGCTTTCCTCATCAAGAGGGAGTGAGTGAAGCATTCCCCGTATCCAGTAAATACAAAACAAAAAATCGGAAACACGCCCTAGCTGCAAAGACAATAAAGCCAACAATGAAACTGTCGGTATGGTTTCGATCTTTGTCTCAGCATCTTCGGCTGAAATCGCGTTGGCTTGTACCAAAGCGGAAAGACAAACGGCTCTAGCTGCCCACAACAAGCCCGCACCACGGTAGGCAACGGTCAAACAATAGAGGGTTTCAAACAATTCCTCTTTGTACTCTTCCTTCATAAAGCAGATAGACGCTTTACCCAACCAGCTTATAGCTTCTACGGGAAGTTCGTTGTCTAGCTTTCTTTTCCCGCGCAGAAGATAAATTTCGCCCGCCTTACCTTCCTTTTGCCTCTGCCCCATAAACTCAGCTAGTTTTTCTGCTAAGCTATCGAGCGCAGAACTTTCAGGTACTAAACCTGACATCGCATCCACAACTTGATCAATAAGATCGGCTGGAAACTCGCCCAAACCGGCAGCGCGGTCGAGAATATCAGATAGCGCGCACCAAACTTCTTCAAGAACCTGTGCATCACCTTTGGCTTTTGTGTCGGTCAGCTTGTTCAAAACCAACAGGGTTTCAGCGTATAGCGCATTATTAGGGCGAGATTTGTCTTGGCTAAGATCAGATAGCTTTGCACTGAAACGTTCTCTTCTCGCCTCCAAATCTAGATGTTCGGAAGTTTCCCATCCTTGGTGGACACGCGCCGCGAGTACCTGCAACAGATTTCCAAGTTTGGAAAGGTCCGCCGCATGATCAAGTTTTGTGGCCGCTTGTTCGATATCTTCGTAACTTTGATTTAACGGCTCAATATCATCGTGCCACCAAAGCATTGTCCAAGAAAACTCGTACTTCGCACGGAGAATCTGATCGTGAGTACCGCTTTTGGTGGCAATATCGATAGCGCGTCGAAACCTACCTTCAGTTTCAAATCGCGGACGTTCCAACTCTCGCGACAGTTTGGCCGCGTCAAAGGTGTCTGAAACCAACTGAGTCTGATCACTTGGCTCGTTCCCCAACTTAGAAATACGATCTTCGATTTGGTCCAACTGTTGGCTTCGTCGGTGATCGTTTGGCCCGATCATCAACTTTTCAGGATCGTGGCGACCCGCTCCGAGATCTTCGTAAGCAAGGTCCTCGTAGCCATTTTGTATCGTTTTCTCGATAATCCACTCGCGGTCCAGAATTGTAACGGGAACACCGTATTCGTCAGTTAGTTTCTTTTCCGCGTCATGACATTTGTTTGCCTTAACAGGGCGGCTGGTTAGAAAGTAGATACGGTCATACGTTCGGCCAGTTTCGACGATGCCTTTGACATCACTTCGGACCTTTGCTGCCCACGCCTCCTTAATACTCATTGCAAACGCCCAACGTTCTTTCCCTGCGTTGGCGCCGCCGACATACCAGCGTTGTGCCACTTCGTCAGACACAGCATAGGTCTCGGTATCAACTTTACCGTCGCCTCCACCCTCAGGGCCAGTTTGCGTCCTTAGGTTTGGGCACAACGTTCGCTCACACAAATGGCGACAAAATACTTCGAAATCCTTGTGTTGGTTTCGCTCTGTTAAAGTATCCAAAAAATGGCTAAACTCCGACTGACTGAGCGTATAGGCTCCAACTTTCGAGCTATCAGAATACAGATAGGGTCGACGTTCTCTCATGATCTCAGAAGGCTTTGGAAAACTGCTCATTTTAACCTCTTGTGTTTGAACAGACCTTACCCTCACGTCAGGAACATTCCAAGAACCTACGAGCCTTTTCTCCACATGAAAAATGCTGTTTACACCTCAGAACATTTGGCTGGCTACCTGCAACGCGCGATGGCGTTACTTGATGCGAATTGGAGCGGTGCGTTTACGCCGAAGTGCTGCCTTGAAGTGTTAGACAGTAGAGAGCTTTCTTTGACCTATGATGGGCGGAAAATGCTAATCACCTCTTCATTCGTTGAACGACTAGATGAATGGCGAGAACTGGAACCTAACGGGTACAATCATACCATTGCGTACACGTGGCTTTTTTTGCACGAATTTGCTCACGCCCACCTTGGGCATTTCTCTTTCGCAGAAAATTTTGGTGTCGTCCAACGCACCATCAAAAAGCTCTGCTCACACACCGTTCATTCTGGAGAACTTCGTTCCAACGCTCAGATGTGTTTTGAGTTGCAAGCTGATCATGAAGCTATCGAAGTAATGCTGGGTGCGTACTCCCGCGAAAATTGGGCGGAACTGAGGGCCAAAGTCACAAGCATAGCATTCATCATGATTTTCATCGAAACGATCGACACCGAAAATGGCATCAATCAAGTGACTCACCCGAAAGCAGCAACGCGAATTTTTCAGCTATTGGGGCATCTAGTAGATATGTGGTCAATCCCTGCACACACGAAAACCACACCACAGAGCAAGTCAAGTACAAGCGATGTACCCCTACCCCCGCCCGCAGAAATTCAAGCGTTCAATTCAAACGTGGTCTTGCGTGCGTACTGGAATGTAGTGGAGCTATCAAATTTTGTGGGTGCTCAAATCATCGCTACCGATCTAGGCACGCCCGAGGATTTCTTTGCTGACATCACTCGTGCAAAATTTGGCAAGTGGGATGATCTGGTTACAACAGGTGCAAATGAGTGGGCGAAATTGTGGCCCTTTAACGAAGCATTAAAACCATTTCTTGCAGATAGCTTCCAAACCTAGAGCTCTCTTCTCCTCAGCCCCGCAGTTTCCCGGTAACTTTGGGTCCCAAAATCATTCATTCGTACTCGGCTTGCATCACTCGACCCTAGATAGAACAGAAGGTAGCCAAGTATAGTAGCCGGCCACTTAAGCCTGACAAAATCCAGAGACCTCGACAGGTGCTCACATCCGTGTCAAGGTAAGTGGATACTTTGAATGCATTTGCACACAAGAGAATAATAATAGAGTAGTATGTGGCGGATATGAATACAGCTCAACTAAAAGAAATTGCAGAAAAAATCGTACTTTCCCAAGGGAACAAGTTTATCAAGGAGCTTCTTCGCAACAATGGTGTGAGGATCGGGAAAAACAAGGAGGAATTCCTTATTAACCTTCGTCAAGGGATTGACGACGGTCTGATCGATCAAACCAAGATCGACAAGTGGCTTCACGACATTGAAGGCTGGGGAAATCAGCATGTTTATTTGTTCGAACTCCCTAAGATTGAAAAAGCGGACCTTGCAGATGCCATGCACGCGTCACCACATTCCGCAATTTTACAAGATCATGAGAACTACGAGTTCCCAGATGAGTTGACCCTCAAAACTGCAACCCTGAGCGATACAGAACTGTCCTTGGGGTGGAGAGAAGGAAGAGACAGTTGGGTACGTTCGAAGGCAAAAGACTATAGACAAGACATCAATGGCGATGAGTATGAGTTCCGAGCCTATAGAGAGAAATCGGAAAGAAAAATTGCTCGTTTCGTTTGGGAGTTTGAGAGCCCGTTCTGCGCAGTATTCATCACGCACCCTAATGAAAGTGGGGTCCACGATGAGATTCTTGCACAAATTTGGTCAGACCTGGACACCTTCTCTGTGACCGACACTCCGTTGCAAAAAATTTCGCTAAGCAACTCATTCAGCAAGCTTAATCAAAAACCAGAGCTGAAGGTTAACTCAGTCAAGATGAACGTGGACGGAGGTCATGTCAATTTGGTTGCAACCGCTCCACAAACTGGGATTCACGATATCGAGGCAATTCGGCAAGCTCAAAACGGCATTGATGCAAACCAGTTTTCGTCATCGGATGGAATTTTTCATTTCAACTCAGAAAATCTTCCTGGCCTTTCTCGGCAAGTAAAGGTTGAGGGCTCAGGAACGGACTCCCGCATTAGAATTTGGGCTCAGTGCACACGAGAAGACGTTGGTTTGATTGTACACGAAGTGAATTCGTCAAGATGACAATTGACCCTGCCAGATACATTGGTCGTCACGATGAACAATTGGTTGAGGTTATTCAATCAAGATTGGAAACCAACACATCATCAGTACTAGACCCTGACCTGATAAGAAAAGATGCCTCATACAAAGTCAGCACTGAAGAAGTGATTACACTTCTCGATGAGCTTCTAGAAGAAGGAATAATCTATTCCACTGATGCCCAGTACTGCTCATCGGAATCGTGTGAAAAAGCTGGAGTATCGAGACCGCTGACAGACGAAGAACTTGAAGCAGAAAAATGTAATGTATGCGACCAGAGCTTTGCAGATGCTGGTGAACCACTTGAGCAGCGGCACTACAGTACTCGTTCACCAATAAGTAGAGACATTCGCTGGATGATAGTCATTCACGGCTTCAACACTAGGGGGCCTTGGCAAGAAGAACTAAGTTGGTGCATTTCAAACAAACTTGCGTATGCCGCACCAGTTCTAATCTACAAGTATGGATTTGAACGGTTGGGGATTTTTTTTCGTTTCCGTCATGAAAAGCTGGTCAGAAAGCTGGGTGCAGAAATTTTATCTGCTATTGAGAACTCAAAGAAGTCAGCACGAACGGAACCACCCGATGTGATCGTCCACAGTTTCGGTAGCCTCTTATTTTCAAAGCTATTGTTGTCCCAGGAGTTTTCGGATCAGAAGTTCGGCAGAGTGATTTGCGTCGGATCAGTAATCTCCCCCCAATATGACTGGGAAAGACACATAGCCGCAGGTCGTGTCGAAGCCGTGCTTTGCCATAGCGGCGGGAAGGACCTACCCGTGAGGGTTGCACAATTTGCCATCCCGGATTCAGGCCCTGCGGGTTACTTGGGTTTCAATAGTTTGTGTGTAAAAAACGTGCACAGTCAGCTGTTTTCTCATTCCTCCGCACTGGAACCCAAAAATATACGAACTCAACTGGATCGTGGAGGTCTTTGGGATCGTTTCCTCACGGCACCTCTTGGTACATTTAGCGATCAGACAGAAATAAGACACCCCAATTGGCGACCCACTTGGAAGATCATTCGGGGTCTCGCAAGAGTAATGCTGCTCGCGGTTGTCGCAACCGTAGCGATGCTAACTTGGGCTATTTCATCATCATTGTTCGTATGCCTAAAGAACTTGTTTGGATATTGATTCAATTCAATGAACCCAACCCGCAGCCAGTAAATCGCGTTGGGTTGGTACTTTTACGCTCTGAATCTGGCCGTAGTTTTATGGACTAAGCAGTTGTGTTCTTTCACCCAGATATTCAGTTGAACAATATTTGCTGGAATATCAGGGGTATCGCCGGAAATAAGTACAAATTCATGCAAACCTTGGTCTTGGCTTTCAGTCAGCGGATCAAGTTTCCCTTCCATCGTTTTTGGCAGGCGGTTTTGACCCGCTTGAATTTCAGCGCATGGTTCACCGTCTGAGCCGAGCGGGATGTTATGCCATTGCCCCCTCACACCTTGGAATGCAACCACGTGCCCATCAGCCTCACTATCGAGCTCGAAGCAAAAGCGCTCACCAAGCCGAATAGCAGTGTCCGCTGATTTCAACTCGCTTTCACGCTCAATGATCCCCATCGCCGTCGACACCAAGGCCAATCGAAACCGATCTGATGTCGCCATTTCATCTAATATCTCTCGCCACCTCATCTCAGGCGTTTGTGGGAATATCTCCGGTGCTTCCAAATGCGCGATATTGAAGTGATGATTGAGCAGGAAGTCATATAGCACCTTCGCCCGAATTGCCGAGTATTCGCCTCGTTGCAGGTTGCGCCGATAGTTGTCCGCCAAGCTCCATGGAGGATTGAACGGCGTTTGCAGGAACTGATCAAACGGTTCATTTGCCAGTTCCGCCACTGCAACTAGGGCTTTGTAAAGCTTCGCTTTATGCGCTTTGCTCTTTGGATCAAATGACATGAGGACTATATTCCTATGGCAATATTTGTCATTTTCTGACATACTATGCGTAGGAGGACCAGATATGGCCAGCATGAATATTTCCCTCCCCGATCCAATGCGGGACTGGGTGGAACAGCAAATGAAAACCGGGCGTTACGACAACGCCAGCGAATACATGCGTGACCTCATCCGCCATGATCAGGACCGCGCCTCCAAGATCGCAGCCATGCAACGTCTGGTCGATGAGGCTATGGCCAGCGGAGACAGCGACAAATCGCTTTCAGAAATCCGTGCCATCGCCAGACAACAGGCAGGAACTACAGCCTCAGAATGAACTATCGCCTTTCTGCAAAGGCGGAAGCCGATCTGATCCAAATCTATGTTGATGGTGTTCAAGACTTTGGCGTCGTGCAGGCAGAAGCCTATCAGGACAAGATCGACCAAACGATAGAACTGATTGCCGACAATCCAGAGATGGCTCGTCTGCGAGATGAAATCACCCCACCCGTCCGCATCCATCCGGTGCATGCGCATGTAATCATCTATCTGGTTGACGATAACCGGATGGTCAGAATTTTGCGTGTGCGTCATGGCCGTGAGAACTGGCCCGAAAACCCCATTGGGTAATCGTTTCAGCACTCTCGATCACCCGTTTACACCCTCCTTTCACCTGAGATGACCGTGGGCCTGCCACGGTAAGGTCACATCTAAGCGCATAGGATAATTGAAGAATTATTCTTGCGTGAGGCAAGATGATGTGGTTGTATGTTCTATATTTGTTCTCATTCCAGCCTATGGTGAGACCATAGTGGAACGAACCCATCACCAGACATTTTGAAGAAAGGAGCTCGTGCATGACCTGTCCGCCAGATAAGAAAGACATGCCTACTAGACCCAGCCTCTCCGTAGACTGGGAAGTCTATGCAGCCATGCTGGAAGACAGCGATATGCCGCTGGATCAGCAGCAAGAACTGATCGAAACTCTATGGTCCATCGTCGTGATGTTTGTCGATCTTGGCTATGACCTACACCCCATCCCGCAAATCTGTGGAGAAGATGGAGAAGCATTGGATCAGGATTCCACAGATTTGGTATCCTTGTTGAACAACAAATGGGCGCAGACCCGCGCTGAGGAGGACCAATGGCAGGAGTAACATCAAAACCAACAAAGGCCGTTATCTATGCCCGTGTGTCCGGTGCCAAGCAGGTGCGTGAAGGCGATGGCCTCGCCTCTCAGGAAAACCGTTGTCGGGAATACGCCACTTACAAAGACTATGATGTGGTTGAGGTGTTCATGGACGATATGTCCGGCAAGTTCGAACGCCGACCTGCAATGGATCGCATGTTGGCTTTCCTGCGCCTGCATCCGAAGAACAGCGTTGTGGTCATCATTGACGACATCAGCCGCTTTGCCCGCAATGTGCAGGCTCATATTGCCCTGCGCGAGATGCTCAGCGATGCGGGGGGCATTCTGGAAAGCCCATCGATTGAATTTGGTGAAGATAGCGACTCTCGGCTCGTGGAACACATGCTGGCATCAGTCGCCCAGCACCAACGCGAAAAGAACGCTGAACAAACTTCCAATCGCATGAAAGGGCGAATGATGAACGGCTATTCCGTCTTCGCCGCCCCTATCGGCTACGAGTACATGAAAACCGGATCGCACGGCAAACTTCTCACCCGTGTTGAACCCATTGCTTGCATCATCAAGGAAGCGTTGGAAGGTTACGCCTCTGGTCGGTTCTCTGCACAGGCGGATGTGCGGCGCTTTCTAGAAAGCCAGCCTGACTTCCCCAAAGACCTGCCAGATGGAAAAATCCGCCAGCAAAAAGTGACGGACATGCTGAGCCGCGTGATCTATGCGGGCTATGTTGAACATGAACCGTGGGGCATCTCCCGCCGCAAAGGTCATCATGAAGCTCTGATCTCGCTGGAAACTTTCGAGGTCATTCAAGAGCGACGCAATGGCAGAGGTATTGCGGCCAAGCGCCCTGACATCAACGAGAACTTCCCTCTGCGTGGCGCAGTGAACTGCGCGTGCTGCGACAAACCCATGACCGCGTACCATGCGCGGAGCGCCACAGGCAGACGCTATCCCTACTACAACTGTCAGACGAAAGGCTGCTCTGAGTACCGCAAAGGTATTCGTGCAGAGAAAATCGACGCAGGTTTTGAGGCAATTTTGCACTCGCTGACACCAAGCAAGAACATGCTCGATATCGCGATGTCGATGTTGAAAGACGCATGGGATCAGCGCGGCGATCAGGCCAAGCAAGCGAAGGCCGAAATCAAACGCCAGCACAAAGAGTTGGACAAGCAACAGGATGCGCTTGTTGAGCGCATGATTGAGACGTCGAATCCAAAAGTCATGGCGGTGCTTGAAAGCAAAATCGCCAAGCTGGAAGAGGACAAACTGTTGCTGACCGATAAGATATCCCACACCACGAAACCTACACGCAGCCTCAGTGAAATTATCGAACTCTTGCGAGATTTCCTCTCAAGTCCTTGGAATATCTATGAAAACGGATCACTTCTCGTGAAGAAAACTATCCTCAATGCAGCCTTCAAAGCCCCATTAGCATACGACCGCCAAAACGGCTATCGAACTCCACAAACGTCTGTAATTTTTGATTTTTTAGCGGATTTCACATCAAAATGTGAAATGGTGCGGTCGAGAAGACTCGAACTTCCACGGGTGTTACCCCACAGCGACCTCAACGCTGCGCGTCTACCAATTCCGCCACGACCGCACTGCCAATGACTTGGTAGAGGCGCGTATAGACCCTGAACCGCGCGATGTGAAGAGGCAAAAACACGCGCGATTGAATTCACGGATCCCGGTCATATCTTAGCGCCAGACATCACAATCCCGGAGCGCCCCATGACACTGTCCGATCCCCGTCCTACCGTTCAGATCGACGTTGTGTCGGATGTGGTTTGCCCATGGTGCATTGTTGGGTTTCGTCAACTCGACGCAGCCCTCAAAGAAGAGAATGTACTTGCCCGTCTGCGCTGGCACCCTTTCGAACTGAACCCGAATATGGGCCCCGAAGGTCAGAACCTGCGTGAGCATATTGCCGAGAAATATGGCTCGACGCCCGAGCAGAGCCAGCAGGCGCGGGATCGCTTGACCGCTTTGGGCGCCGAGCTGGGCTTTACCTTCAATTTCAACGATGACAGCCGCATCGTAAACACCTTCGCCGCGCACCAGCTGTTGGATTGGGCCGAGACGCAGGGGCGCCAGCATCCGCTCAAGCTAGCGCTGTTCGACGCTTATTTCACCTTGCAACAGGACGTCTCGGACACTGACGTTTTGATGGACGCCGTTACGACCGCCGGGCTCGACCCGGACGCGGCACGTAGCGCGCTTGCCTCAGGGGCGCATGTCCAGCCTGTGCGCGAAAAGCAGCAGTTCTGGACCAGCCGCGGCATATCCGGCGTGCCGTCGATGGTATTTGGGGGCAAGTACCTGCTGACCGGCGCGCAGGGCACGGAAACCTATGCTCAGGTTCTGCAACGATGCCTCACCGAGGCCGCCTGACCCCTTCCCCCCGCCCTGCAGACGGTCTAAGGAACGGCCATGGAATGGAAGACCACCGACGGGCTGATCGACTACGACGAGGCCACCGCTTTTATGGAGGCGCGCGTTGCAGCGATTGCGGCAGGCGAAGCGGATGAGTGCATCTGGTTGCTGGAACACCCGCCGCTTTATACCGCTGGCACCTCAGCCAAGCGCGAAGATCTGACCGATCCAGATCGCTTTCCCGTCTACGACAGCAAGCGCGGCGGGCAGTACACCTATCACGGGCCGGGGCAGCGTGTGGTTTATGTGATGCTGGATGTAGGCAAACGTGGCCATGACGTCCGCCGTTTTGTGCAACAGCTTGAGGAATGGGTGATTGCGGCGCTGGCCGAGTTCAATATCACCGGCGAAATCCGCGAGGGCCGCGTGGGCGTCTGGGTCCAGCGTCACGACAAACCTCTGACGGTGACCGGCCAGACCGCCGAGGACAAAATCGCCGCTATTGGGATCAGGCTGCGCAAGTGGGTCAGTTTTCACGGCATTTCGATCAATGTCGAACCCGATCTGTCTCATTTCACCGGAATCGTGCCTTGTGGCATTCAGGAACACGGGGTGACGTCTCTGGTCGATCTGGGCCTGCCGGTGACGATGGATGACGTGGATGTGGCGCTGAAAAAGACCTTTGCCGAGGTTTTTGCAATCGAGGACGCGTGAGGCAGGAGCGATTCCCTCGGGGTCGAATCGCGCGCTTCCCCGCGCAAAAACAACAATCCAAGTTATCCGTGCCTTCTGTTTCGCAAACCACCCACGCGTTTCCTTTGAATTGCCTCAATTCGCCTCAAATTCAGGGATTCTTCACATCCTCTCCTTACAAACGCCATCTGACCACATAGTATGTAAGGACCGTTCAAGAGTGAGTGGTGTGTTACCGGTGCTCGCAGGGCTGCCCAGCGAAATCCGTGAAGTGTTTTGGTTACGAGTCTGCCGTTCCGACCCCATATCGGAACGGCAATTCTCATTTTAGGGCCCCTGTTTTTCAGAACGCCCGACACGGACGCCTCGCGTCTGACCGGAACCTATCACCGAAACCGACCAGTCTCAGGCCAGCGCGGCGCGTATTTTGTCCGCGTGCTGCGCGATCTGGTCGAAATCGCCCATGTTACCCGGTGGGCGCATCGAGACGCCCTCGTGGCGCGGCAGCACGTGGAAATGCAGGTGAAAGACCTCTTGCCCGCCCGCAGCCTCGTTGAACTGCTGAACCGTGACGCCATCGGCGTCAAAGGCTGTCTTCACTGCCTGCGCCATTTTCTGAACGGTTGCCATCACCGCCGCCAGTTGCTCGGGCGTTGCGTCCAGCATGTTGCGGCAGGGTGTTTTCGGGATGACCAGCAAGTGCCCGTCGGACCGGGGCATGATATCCATCAGGGCGACTGTATCGTCGTCTTCATAGACGCGGTTCGACGGGATTTCCCCGCGCAGGATCTTGGCAAAGATGTTCTCGGGATCATACGCGGTCATGGCGGGCCTCCGGGGTTTGAACGTCCCCTTGTTCTGATCCGGCCCCAGGGACGCGTCAAGCCCCTTGAAATCACGGATGCAATCCCCAGATACCCCGCATCCAGGGTCAGCTTCCCGCGCGCAGTCCATCCTGCCCGCGACAATTATTCTTGATCCAGATCAAACTCGGCCATTGAAGGTCGCCCCTTCGCATTCTAAAACCAGCAGGAATCCCGCGCGTTGGAGAGGTCCGACTGCGCGGTGTAGTTGCAACAGGAGGCACCTAATGGCAGACGCAGCCATTCATGGTCATGACCATGAAGACCAGCGTGGGTTCTTTACCCGCTGGTTCATGTCGACCAACCACAAGGATATCGGGATTCTGTACCTGATCTTTTCGGCATTCGCCGGTCTGATCTCGGTCCTGATGACCGTCTATATGCGGCTCGAACTGATGCACCCCGGTGTTCAGTATATGTGCCTCGAAGGCTTCATGGCCGACCCGTGCACCCCGAACGGACACCTGTGGAACGTGATGATCACCTATCACGGCGTCCTGATGATGTTCTTCGTTGTCATCCCCGCCCTGTTCGGCGGATTTGGCAACTATTTCATGCCGTTGCAGATCGGTGCGCCGGATATGGCGTTCCCGCGGATGAACAACCTGTCCTTCTGGCTGTATGTGGCCGGTACCTCGCTGGGTGTGGCCTCGCTGCTGAGCCCCGGTGGCAATGACCAGCTTGGTTCGGGCGTTGGCTGGGTTCTCTATCCACCGCTTTCGACGACCGAGGGCGGCATGTCCATGGACCTTGCGATCTTTGCCGTGCACGTATCGGGCGCCTCCTCGATCCTCGGCGCGATCAACATGATCACCACCTTCCTGAACATGCGTGCCCCGGGCATGACCCTGTTCAAGGTGCCGCTGTTCAGCTGGTCGATCTTCGTCACTTCGTGGCTGATTCTGCTGTCCCTACCGGTTCTTGCAGGCGCAATCACTATGCTGCTGATGGACCGCAACTTTGGCTTCACCTTCTTTGATCCGGCCGGTGGTGGCGATCCGATCCTGTATCAGCACATCCTGTGGTTCTTCGGCCACCCGGAAGTGTACATCGTGATCCTGCCCGGTTTCGGCATCATCAGCCACGTCATCGCGACCTTCGCGCGCAAGCCGATCTTCGGTTACCTGCCGATGGTCTGGGCGATCATCGCGATTGGTGTTCTGGGCTTCGTCGTCTGGGCGCACCACATGTACACCGTTGGCATGTCGCTGCGTCAGCAGGCCTATTTCATGCTGGCCACGATGGTCATCGCGGTTCCAACCGGCGTTAAGGTCTTCTCGTGGATTGCGACCATGTGGGGTGGTTCCATCGAGTTCAAAACTCCGATGCTGTTCGCCTTCGGCTTCCTGTTCCTGTTCACCGTTGGTGGTGTGACCGGTGTGGTTCTGTCGCAGGCCGGTGTCGACCGCGCCTATCACGATACCTACTACGTCGTTGCGCACTTCCATTACGTGATGAGCTTGGGCGCCGTCTTCGCGATCTTCGCAGGTGTCTACTTCTACTTCTCGAAAATGACGGGCCGTCAGTACTCGGAATTCTGGGGTAAGGTTCATTTCTGGCTGTTCTTCGTCGGCGCCAACCTGACCTTCTTCCCGCAGCACTTCCTGGGTCGTCAGGGCATGCCGCGCCGCTACATCGACTACCCCGAGGCATTCGCCCAGTGGAACTTTGTCTCGTCGATCGGTGCGTTCATCTCGTTCGCCTCGTTCCTGCTGTTCTTCGGCATCGTGATCTACGCCCTGCTGCGTGGCGCAAAAGAGACGCGTCCGAACCCGTGGAACGAATACGCGGATACGTTGGAATGGACCCTGCCCACCCCGCCGCCCGAACACACGTTCGAGCAGCTGCCCAAGCAGGAAGACTGGGACAAGGGCCACGCGCACTGAACCCGCTCTGAGTAAAACTGAAAACCCCGCTCATCAGGGCGGGGTTTTTCGTTTGGTGCGTCTAACAATCGCCAAAACGGCAGAAATCGGGTATTCTGGGGCCGGAGGGTTTTGCGATGCCCGAGATTGACTTCTGGTACTCCATCGGCAGCACCTACAGCTTTCTGACCATCAAACGTCTGGACAACTGGTGCGCCCAGCATGATGCCACCGTGAACTGGCGGCCTTTCAACGTGCGCACCATAATGGCGGAACAACAGAACACTCCGTTCGCAGGCAAGTCGGTCAAAACCGCCTATATGTGGCGCGATATCGAACGCCGGGCCGCTAAGTACCAAATCCACGCCAAGCTGCCCGCCCCCTACCCCATCTCGGACCTTGCGCTGGCTAATCAGGTCGCCCTGTTGGGCATGACAGAAGGTTGGGGCAAGACCTATACGCAGGCGCTCTATGGGATCTGGTTCGAAGACGGCATCGAGGCCGGTTCCGAAACCGGCATCACCGAGGCCCTGCACCGCGCACAACAAGACCCACGCCTGATCCTTGGCCGTGCCCGCGGCCCGGACGTCACCGCCGCCCTGGAAGCCGAGACTGAAACCGCCATTCAGCTGGGTGTGTTCGGCGCGCCCAGTTTTGTTGTCCGGGATGAGGTATTCTGGGGCGATGACCGACTGGACGACGCTCTGTCGTGGGCACGCGTCGGGCACGTCGTCTAACAGTTTTTGCTTCGACTTTGCCATGCCCTGCGCTAGGTTCCGGCCATGCCTTACAAATGGACAGAAAACGCGGAAGAAGAACAGGAGTTGCGCCTTTGGCCGCATAACTCTCTGCCCCCACGCGGCGCAATGGTCGTCATCCTGTCAGTGTTTCTGTTCGGACTGATTCCGCTGCTTGCAATGCTGGGGTCGGTCATTCTTTGGGGGTTGCTGCCGTTCCTGCTGCTCACCGTGCTGGGGCTCTGGCTGGCGATCCAAACCAACTATCGCGCGCGCAGCGTGTTCGAAGTGCTGACACTGGATCAAACACAAGCGCGTCTTGTGCATCATCATCCCCGCAAGGGTGATCAGGAATGGTGTTGCAACCGATATTGGGCCCGCCCCGAGATGCACCCGAGCGGCGGGCCGGTGCCACACTATGTAACGTTGATCGGAGACGGTCGCGAGGTCGAGATCGGCGCGTTCCTGTCCGAGGACGAAAGGATCGCGCTTTTCAAGGATCTCAATCAGAAACTGCGTGTTCCGGAGTAATCAGCCGCCGTTGGACGCCGCACACAAATGGTCTTTGACCATCGGCCCGACCTTGCCGAAATCCATCTGGCCGGTATAGCGCGTTTTCAGCTCGCCCATCACTTTGCCCATATCGCGGATCGACCCTGCGCCGGTGGCCGTAATGGCAGTTTTGATGGCTTTGCTGACCTCATCCTCATCCAGTTGCTTGGGCAGGAACTCCTCGATCACCTCGACCTCGCGCAGCTCGCGCTCGGCCAGATCAAGGCGTCCGCCCTCTTCATAGGCGCGCGCGCTTTCCTTGCGCTGTTTGGTCATTTTCCCAAGGATCTCAAGCACCTCGGCGTCGCCGCAACCCTTGGCCTCTTCATTGTCGGAGGCGCGCGAGGCAATGTCGCGATCCTTGATCGCGGCATTGATCAGGCGCAGCGTCGACAGGCGCTCGGCAGCTTTGTCTTTCATTGCTTGCTTCAGGGCGGCATTCACCCGTGATCGCATATCCATATGGTCTGTCCATCCCCATGGCAAAGGAACCCCGACCATATCGAAACAAAAAGGCGGGCACAATGGGCGATGATTGCGCTTAAGTCATTGATTTTCAACAATAGCCCAAAATTTGAACAGGCTTGACCCGGCGCTCTATCCCCCTTAGGTATGCGCCCGTTTACCTTGCAGGAGAGTCGCGCCATGGCCCAGAACGCCCCGTCCAAGCCCACCGCATGTCTGGCACTGGCCGATGGAACGCTGTTCTACGGAGTTGGCTTCGGTGCAACCGGCCAAACGGTGGCCGAGCTGTGCTTTAACACTGCCATGACCGGCTATCAGGAGATCATGACGGACCCTTCCTACGCGGGCCAGATCGTGACCTTCACCTTCCCCCATATCGGTAATGTCGGCGTGAACCCCGAGGATGACGAGACCGGCGATCCGGTGGCCGCGGGTATGGTCGTCAAATGGGACCCGACCGAGCCATCCAACTGGCGCTCGGCTGAAGAGTTGAAAAGCTGGCTTGCGCGCCGTGGCCGCATCGCCATCGGTGGCGTCGACACCCGCCGCCTGACCCGCGCCATCCGTCAGCAGGGTGCCCCGCATGTGGCGCTGGCCCACGACCCCGAGGGCAATTTCGACATCGAAGCTCTGGTCAGTGCTGCACGCGGCTTTGCCGGGCTGGAAGGCATGGATCTGGCCAAAGACGTCACCTGCGCCCAAAGCTATCGCTGGGACGAAATGCGGTGGGCATGGCCCGATGGCTATGCCCGTCAGGAAGCGCCTGTGCACAAGGTCGTCGCCCTGGATTTCGGTGCCAAACGCAACATCCTGCGCTGCCTCGCCTCGGCGGGTTGTGACGTGACGGTCCTGCCCGCCACCGCGACTGCAGCCGAGGTACTGGCGCATAACCCCGATGGTGTATTCCTGTCCAACGGTCCCGGCGACCCAGCCGCCACTGGCGAATATGCGGTGCCCATGATCAAAGAGGTGCTGGACACCACCAGCCTGCCGGTCTTTGGCATCTGCCTCGGCCACCAGATGCTGGCGCTGGCCCTTGGCGGCCAGACCGTCAAAATGAACCACGGCCACCACGGTGCGAACCACCCGGTCAAAGACCTTGAGACCGGCAAGGTCGAGATCACCTCGATGAACCATGGCTTTGCCGTTGATGCGCAATCACTGCCCGACGGGGTGGTCGAGACCCACCGCTCGTTGTTTGACGGGTCGAACTGCGGCATTCGCATGACGGATCGCCCGGTCTATTCAGTACAATACCACCCCGAGGCCTCACCGGGTCCGCAGGACAGTTTCTACCTGTTCGAACGCTTCGCAGCTGCTATGGCAAATCAAAAAGCACAGGCTTAAGATCGAAATCATCAGCGTTAACCGCGCGTTAACCCTGTTTGAGCAACCCTGCCCAGCGTGACATGCGGCGGGGTTTTTCTATGGTCGAATTGAATCTTCAGCGGCAGACGCTGGCGCAACCGGTGCCGGGGCCGCATTCGCGCAAACCGCTGGGCACATGGCTGCTGGATCAGGGCGTAATCACGACCGATCAACTGGCGCAGGCGCTGCGGATGCAGACCTCGCAGAACGCACCACTGGGCGAAATACTGGTCGGACAGGGTTGGGCCAGCCGGGCGCAGGTTCTGTCGGCCCTGTCCGACCAAACGGGCCTGCAGATCGCTGATCTGGAACAGACGCCGCCGTCAGCCGAGCTGTGTGCCATGAAACCGGTCGAATTCTGGTTGGCGCATAACGTGGTGCCGTGGATGCGATTGGGCCCGATCCTGTTGGTTGCGACCGCGCGCCCGGACGCTTTCTCGGTGGTCGAGATCGCCTTGAAGGGCAGCGGCCATACCGTCCTGCCGGTTCTGGCAAGCTCTGATCAGATCGATACGGCTATTGCGCGTCACTATGCCATGCCGCTGGCGCACGCGGCAGAGATGCGGGTCGAGGCCGGGCAAAGCTGCCGTAACTGGTCAGCCCGAACACGGACAGGTCCGGTCATTGGGTTTCTCGGGCTGGCAATCCTGTTCGCTCTGTTTCCGATCACCGGTCTCAGCCTTCTTTTGGGGGCGACCCTGCTGACGCTCGGCCTGTTCCTGATCCTCAGACTATCCGGATTGATGGCCTATCTCTGGCCCCGCAAGGCACCGATCCATCCCGACACTGACGGTGCGCCACGGCTGCCCTGTGTCTCGATCCTCGTCCCCCTTTATAAGGAGCGTGAGATAGCCGATGTCCTGATCGCCCGGCTTCGCCGCCTGACCTATCCCAAAGCGTTGTTGGACGTCATTTTGGTTCTGGAAGAACAGGACGACGTAACGAAAGAGGCGCTCAGGAAGATCGAACTGCCAAGTTGGATGCGCGCCATCACGGTTCCACAGCGCGGGGACCTGACGACAAAACCGCGCGCAATGAACTACGCGCTGGATTTTTGCCGCGGAGACATCCTGGGGGTCTGGGACGCCGAAGACGCGCCGGTCCCGGATCAGATCGAAACGGTTGTTCGCCACTTTGCAGCCGCCCCTGACGAGGTCGTCTGCCTGCAGGGCGTCCTCGACTACTATAACCCCCGCACCAACTGGCGATCGCGCTGTTTCACCATCGAATACAGCGGTTGGTTTCGGGTGATCCTGAAAGGGATCGCACGCTTGGGGCTGGTGGTTCCGCTGGGCGGCACCACCTTCTTCTTTCGTCGCGACAAGCTGCTGGAGTTGGGCGGCTGGGATGCACATAACGTCACCGAAGATGCCGACCTGGGTGTCCGGCTCAGCCGGGCTGGCTACCGGACCGAGATCGTCAACACCGCGACCTATGAAGAGGCAAACTTTCGCGCCTGGCCCTGGGTCAAACAGCGTTCACGCTGGCTCAAAGGCTTTATGGTTACCTATCTGGTGCATATGCGCGCGCCCCGCCAGTTGATGCGCGATCTCGGCGTGCTGCGTTTTCTGGGGTTGCAGGCATTCTTTCTTGGAACGTTGGGGCAATTCCTGCTGGCCCCTGTCCTATGGGTGTTCTGGCTGATCTTTTTCGATCTGCCGCACCCTTACCACACCATCATGACGCCCGGCTTCCTGACCGCATGCGTCTATGTCTTCCTTTTGGCCGAGGCCGCCAATCTTCTGGTCGGTACGCTTGGCGTCATTGCGGGCCAGCGCCGCTTTCTGCTGCCTTGGGTGCCTACGATGGTGCTCTATTACCCGCTGGGTGTGCTGGCAGCCTACAAAGGCCTGTGGGAATTGGCAGTCTACCCGTTCTTCTGGGACAAAACCCAGCACGGTCATGCGATTGAGGAAACCGGCCCGCCTATTTCTCGCGTCGAATCGCATCCTGTTTCAGCCGCGTCATGAACGCGACCGAGATATGATCCTGCAACGCCTTGGCCGCTGCATCTTCATCCCGCGCGGCGATGGCCTGAACAATACCCTTATGCTCGCCCTGGGCAATCTCGCCGCGTCCTTCCGCCGCCAGCGAGGTCGTTGCCATCAGCGCCATGGTCCGGTGCACCAGATCAAGCTGCTGAACCAAATACCGGTTGTGCGAGGCGAGGTGAATCTGTTCGTGAAACCTGCGGTTGGCGCGCGACAGGGCGGGCGGATCGCTGACCAGCGCATCGTCGGCGGCCACCATTTCTTGCAGCACACGGATTTCCTCTTCCGTCGCATGTTTGGCTGCAAGGCGGGCCGCCAGCCCCTCTAGCTCGCGCCGCACAATATAGAGCTCGGCCATCTGGTTGTGATCCAGTGAAGCCACGATCAGGGATCGCCCATCACGTTCCAGAAGCGATTGCGTCTCAAGCCGCTGCAGAGCTTCGCGGATCGGGGTGCGCGAGACGCCGAACCGTTCAGCCAACTCACTTTCGACCAAACGGTCGCCTGGCTTGTAAACACCCACATCGATCGCTTCGAGTATCAGTGTATAGGCGTCCGTGTTGGACTGTTTGGACTGGGGCATCGGCTGTTTTGTCTCCTCGTTCGGACCTGTCTATCCGCCACGTGCCCCCCCATCAAGAGCGGCATTGCAAACCTTCAGCAACCGCCCTAAACCCAAAACATGGTCAAACCTGCCTTTGCTCACGTCACCCAATGGGTGTTCGACCTCGACAACACGCTCTACCCGCCGCATATGCGCCTGTTCGATCAGATCGAAGTGCTGATGACGGATTACGTGATGCAGGCCATCGGCATCGACCGGCACGAGGCGGATCGGCTGCGCGATTATTACTGGCGGCAGTATGGCACCACACTTGCCGGCCTTATGGCAGAACACGATCTGGACCCCGATCCTTACCTGCACGCCGTCCATCAGGTTGACATGAGCCATATGGAACCCGATGCGGAGCTCGCCGACCATATCCGCGCCCTGCCCGGTCGCCGCATCGTCTATACCAACGGGTCAGCACCCTATGCCGAGCGTGTTCTGGCCGCGCGCGGGTTAGAGGGTCTGTTTGATGCAATATACGGTGTCGAGCACGCAGGCTATCGCCCCAAGCCGCAGAAGGCCGCGTTCGAAGCGATCTTTGCACAAGACGGCATCGAGGCCCAAAAGGCCGCCATGTTCGAAGATGATCCGCGCAATCTGGCCGCCCCGCACGAGATGGGAATGCGCACGGTGCATGTCGCGCCCGACCCTCATGACGCCGACCATATCCACCACCACACCGATGATCTGACACTGTTTCTGAGCGCCCTGCGCTAGGCTGTCACACTGCGACGATCTGTGCGTTTCGCGCCTGCGGCATTGCCCCCATATGCAACCGTGCGACGAACAGAATCGGAGACCCAAATGACCGCGCTTGACATGCCGCGGCGTCTGCCCTGGTGGCAGCGCCTCTTCTTTGCAATTCCCCTGTTTGGCTGGATGGCCAGGGATGCAGCCAATGCCGAAGCCGAGGACCTGTACTATTCCGCCGCTGCCGTATTCAGCATGTGGGGCTGTTCCATCCTGCTGTTTGGCCTTCCCGGCCTCTATATCCCGGCCCTGTTGATGGTGCCGGTGATGTTTCTGGTCCTGATCCTGATTTCCAGAGGATAAGGCACGAGACAGGATGTCACTTGGCGGGCGACCGCCAACGGCACTAGTGTCCGCAGCAACGGAGAAATGCCCTCATGACTGACAGCTGTGACATCCTGATTTCTGGTGGCGGTATCGCCGGTTTGACCGCCGCCGCCACATTCGGAGCCGCCGGTTTCGACGTAATCTGCGTCGACCCCACCCCACCGATCACCGAGCGCGACGTGGACGGCTCCGACCTGCGTACCACAGCCTTTTTGCAACCTGCCCACGGATTGCTGGAACAATGTGGTCTGTGGGATCGGCTGGACACCCATGCCGCGCCGCTGCAGATCATGCGCATCGTGGACGCGGGCGGTGATGTGCCCGAACCCCGCGTCGTGCGGGACTTCAACGCCGCCGATATCTCGGACCAGCCGTTTGGCTGGAACCTGCCCAACTGGCTGCTGCGCCGGGAAATGGTCGCCCGTCTGGCCGAGTTACCCACTGTCGATTTCCGCCCCGGCACAGGCACCGTCAGCCTGTTCACCCGCACCAATGAGGCACGCGTGGGCCTCAGCGACGGCAGCCGCATCCACTGTAAGCTTGTGGTGGCCGCCGACGGGCGCAATTCGCCCATGCGCGAGGCCGCCGGGGTCAATGTCCGTACCACGCGCTATGGACAAAAAGCGCTGGCCTTTGCGGTAACGCACCCGATCCCGCACGATAATGTTTCTACCGAGATCCATCGCTCGGGCGGGCCGTTCACGCTGGTGCCGCTACCTGACTGGCAGGGTCAGCCCTCGTCGGCAATCGTCTGGATGGAGCGGGGCCCACGTGCAGTAGAACTGTTCAACACCGAGCCCGAAGCCTTTGAGGCGCTGATGACCGAGCGGTCGTGCGGGTTGTTTGGGCCGTTGAAACTGGCGTCGCGCCGAACCATCTGGCCGATCATCAGCCAGTCGGCAGAGCGCCTGTCCGGTGAGCGTATCGCACTCATGGCCGAGGCCGCCCATGTGGTGCCCCCCATCGGCGCGCAGGGGCTGAATATGTCGCTGGGTGATCTGCGCAGTCTGCTGGAGTTGGCGCAGGCCCGCCCCGAAGGTCTGGGCGACGCGCAGATGCTGGCGGCCTATCACAAGGCCCGTCATCCCGAGATCGAGCTGCGCGTCAAAGGCATCGACCTGCTGAACCGCGCCTCGATGATCGAGGCGCGTCCGTTGCGCGATGCACGGGCGATGGGGCTGAATGCGCTCTATTCCCTGCCACCCGTGCGCAAGACGCTGATGCAAATGGGCCTCGGCGTCCGCTAGGCATAGGGCGGGCTTCAGCCCGCCACCTCGTTCAAAGCACCTGATCCAGAACGCGTTTCAGCCTCGCAATCGTGCCTTCGACATCGTACAGCTTGTCGAGCCCGAACAGACCCAGACGGAAGGTGCTGAACCCTTCGGGCTCGTCACATTGCAACGGCACACCGGCGGCGATCTGCATCCCCAAAGCGGCGAATTTCTTGCCATTCTGCACCTCGGGGTCCGTCGTATAGCTGACCACCACGCCCGGCGCGCCAAAGCCATCGGCCGCCACCGACATGACACCCTTGTCGTTCAGATAGGCGCGAACACCATCCCCCAACGCCCATTGCGCCGCGCGCAGCATCTCGAACCCATAATCCCGCGTCTCAGCCATCGTATCGCGAAAGGCCCGCAGCGAATCTGTCGGCATGGTCGCGTGATAGGCATGACCGCCGTTTTCATAGGCCTGCATGATCTGCCGCCATTTCTTCAGATCAATCGCAAAACTGTCCGAACTGGTCTGCTCCAACCGCGCCTCGGCGCGCTCGGACAGCATCACCAGACCGGCGCAAGGCGTAGCACTCCACCCCTTTTGCGGAGCCGAGATCAGAACGTCTACGCCAGTCGCCTTCATGTCGACCCAGGCACATCCCGACGCGATGCAGTCCAGCACCATCAACGCCCCGACCTCATGCGCAGCCGCCGCCATCGCGGTTACGTAGTCATCAGGCAGAATCACCCCGGCAGAGGTTTCAACATGCGGCGCAAAGACAATATCCGGGCGATTCTCACGAATTGTCGCCACAACTTCATCAATCGGCGCCGGCGCAAAAGGTGACGGGCTGGCATTGCCAGTCTCGCGCGCCATCAGCACCGTCGCCTGCGCGGTCAACGCAGCGGATTCGATGATCTGGCTCCAGCGATAGGAAAACCAGCCATTGCGCACCACAAGGACATTGGCATCGCGTGCGAACTGCCGCGCGACGGCTTCCATACCATAGGTACCGCCACCCGGGATCACAGCCACGCCATCGGCATTGTAGACCTCGCGCAACATACCCGAGATATCGCGCATTACCTGCTGAAAACTGGCAGACATATGGTTCAGCGAACGATCTGTGAAAACGACCGAGAATTCCTCGAGCCCGTCGGGGTCAACAGTTTCCAGCAACGCAGACATCATGAATCCTTTCTGATTGGTCATCTGTTTCTGCCGTGTCTGCCCCGCCCGGTAAAGAGCCTAAGCAGTGATCAGCTTGACCCTAGGTCAGCAAAAAATGAAGTATTGCCCTGATATCTCGGGCAAAAAACCGCACAGAAATGACGCTAATTAGAGTCACCCTCTCTTTACACTCTGACGTGTTTCTGAACAGATACACACACTTTGAACAAGAACAGGCATTTCAACACGTGACTGCGCAAAAGCGGATTAGTTTTCAGATCGTCAGGGACGAAGTTAAACGGCGGATTGAATCCCGCATCTGGCCTCAGGGCTCGCTTCTGCCCACCGAAACGCAACTTGCGGAAGAGTTCGACTGCGCCCGTGCCACGGTAAACCGGGCTCTGCGCGAGCTGGCCGAACAGGGCTTTGTCGAACGCAAGCGCAAAAGCGGCACAAGGGTCAAGAAAGAGCCCCGCAAACAGGCAAAGCTTGAGATTTCTCTGGCACGTCAGGCCGTCGAGAACCAGAACTCAGCCTATCGCTATGCGCTGGTCGAACGGAACGTGGTCTATAGCCCCGGGTGGCTGACCTCGCAGTTAAATGTCGAGCCGGACGCACGGGTCCTGCATGTGATTTGCATGCACTATGCCGACAACCGCCCTTTCCAGTTGGAAGAACGCTGGATCAATATCGAAGCCGTACCCGAGGTCGAGCATGCAGACCTGAACAAAAGCGGCCCGCACGAATGGTTGCTGAACGCGGCACCCTTTACCGAGGCCGAGATCGCCTTCTGCGCTATCTCAGCCGACAGCCGTCTGGCCGATTTCATGGGTACCACCACCGGCACCTCGATGATCCAGCTTGAACGGACAACATGGAAAGACGGGCAGCCCATGACCTTTGCCCGGATGACGCATCATCCCGGATTCCGCATCCGAACCAAATACTAACCGATCGGTCCCGGCAGGCGCTCTTCGCTCAGCAGCACGTTGGCCTCGACCTCTCCGGCGCCGGGCAGCGTCATCACCCGCCGCCGCAGCACCCGCTCGAAATCGGCCAGATCCCGCGCGACGACGCGTAGGCGGTAGTCATAGAGCCCCAGCACATGCTCGACGGTCTGCACCTCGGGGATGGCGCTGACAGCGCGTTCGAAATCCTCAAGGCTCACCTGCCCCTTGCGCGCCAGCTTGACGCCCAGAAACACGGTCACACCAAACCCAAGAGCCTCGGCATTCAGGCGCAGCCGTCGCCCCTTGATCACACCCGCCTGCTCCAGCCGCCGAATCCGCCGCCATGTGGCAGGCTGAGACAAGCCCAAGCGCCGCCCCAACGCGCCCGCACTTTGCGTGGCATCCTGCACCAAGGCGCGCAGGATCTTGCGGTCGATCTCATCCAACTCGATCATACCGGCAGCACCTCATCCCGCTTGACCCGCGCGATATGCATCAGCGCCTCAATATCGGCGATATGCGGCAGGATCAGAATACGGTCGCGATAGACCTGCTGATAATGGTTCATGTCCCGCGCCAGAACCGACAGGCGCACATCGACCCGGCCCAGAAAGGTCTGGATCTCGATCACCTCGGGCACCTCACGCGCCGCAGCGGTGAATTCGTCGAACGCCCGCGCCTGTGTCTTATCCAGCGTCACCCGCAACGACACCTCGACCGCGTATCCCAGCGCCGCCCAGTCGATAACGGCCTCCTGCCCCTCGATCACCCCTGCGGCCTGCATCTTTTCGATCCGCCGCCAGCAGACGCCCGCGCTGATGCGGCAGCGCTCGGCCAGTTCCGCCGTGGTCAGGCTGGGTTCGGCCTGAAACTGGCGCAGAATACGCCGATCAACATCATCAAGCATGATTTTTTCACATGGTTGCCATTTTAAGAATTATTCTTCACCTTTTTCTCAAATACTCAATCCCAACGCTCTCGCCAATACCCAAACCTCAGGATAGAAACGCCGCAATCGAAACTGAAAGGACCGGCAAAATGCGCGTCTATTATGATCGCGATTGCGATATCAACCTGATCAAAGACAAAAAAGTGGCCATCCTGGGCTATGGCAGCCAGGGCCACGCCCACGCGCTGAACCTGCGCGACTCGGGTGCCAAGAACCTTGTCGTCGCCCTGCGCGAAGGATCGCCCTCGGCCAAGAAAGCCGAAGCCGAAGGCCTTCGGGTCATGAGCATCGCAGATGCCGCCGCCTGGTGCGACCTGATCATGTTCACGATGCCCGACGAATTGCAGGCCGAGACCTACAAGAAATACGTCCACGACAACATCAAGCCGGGTGCGGCCATCGCGTTCGCCCACGGCCTGAACGTCCACTTTGGCCTGATCGAGCCGAAAGAAGGCGTCGACGTCATCATGATGGCCCCCAAAGGCCCCGGCCACACCGTGCGCGGTGAATACACCAAAGGCGGCGGCGTGCCCTGCCTGGTGGCCGTCGACAAAGACGCAACCGGCAAAGCGCTTGAAATCGGTCTGTCCTACTGCTCGGCCATCGGTGGCGGTCGTTCGGGCATCATCGAGACCAACTTCCGCGAGGAATGCGAAACCGACCTGTTCGGCGAGCAGGCCGTTCTGTGCGGTGGTCTGGTCGAGCTGATCCGCTGCGGCTTTGAAACGCTGGTCGAGGCCGGCTACGCGCCCGAAATGGCCTATTTTGAGTGTCTGCACGAAGTGAAGCTGATCGTTGACCTGATCTACGAAGGCGGCATCGCCAACATGGACTACTCGATCTCGAACACCGCTGAGTACGGCCAGTACGTCACCGGCCCGCGTATCCTGAAATACGACGAGACCAAAGCGCGTATGAAAGAGGTTCTGAACGATATCCAGCAGGGTAAATTCGTTCGTGACTTCATGCTGGAAAACGCTGTTGGCCAGCCGACCATCAAAGCGTCGCGCCGTGCCAATGACGAGCACATGATCGAGGAAACCGGCGCCAAACTGCGCGCCATGATGCCGTGGATCTCGGCCGGTAAAATGGTCGATAAAGAAAAGAACTGAGGCGTTTAGCGTTTTATCAGAAAAAAGGCATCGAAATGTGCGTTCGACCGAAGGGAGAGGCAGCGTATTTCGGTTCAAATCAAACGCAAAACGACCCAAGTCTGACCTCTGTCAGCGCAAGGGCGGCCCACGTGGTCGCCCTTTTTAGTTGGTGAAGGCACTTGTGTAGCACGCCCCCAGCACGTGATCCCAGCCACCATCATAGCCATCACGCTTGGCTTGCGCTTCGGCGGCCCACACGTCCCAGCCGGAATGAGTCAGCGTGACCTTGGTCCGCCCGGCCCCATGTTCTTCGAACGTCACTTCGACGCGGGTTAGTTTGTCTGGGGCAGTGCCCGGATGCCAGCTCATGACACAGCAGCGCCCGACCTCAAAGGACAAAACCTCACCCCAATCAGCTCGCGTACCGTCATGCATCACCTCATAGACGGCGCCCCCGACCCGAGGTTCGATCACCACGCCCAAAGCCGATTTACCCGCCCCTGCCGACACCGCGTGCCGATCCATTGGCCACCATGTCGCTGTGCGGTTCACGAAGACATCGAAAGCCGTGTCAGGCGCTGCGTTCACGACCACAGTTTTGACGATGGGCGCCGTCATAACTCCCGTCCCTCTTCATTAACTTCGGCTGCGAAACTTTCCAGAACGTCGGACCAGTATCGCTCAAGCCAAGTGCGCATTTCACGCAGCCCACCGGGCCGCGCGGCATAGATTCGTCGGGTGCCTTCTGGACGGCATTCAACAAGCCCTGCGTCTGAAAGCACTTTCAGATGCTGTGACACTGCGGGGCGACTGACCGGCAATTCACGGGCCAGCTCACCAACGGCCTGCGGCTTGTCGGCGACTGCCTCAAACACCTGCCGGCGGGTTGGGTCGCCCAACGCTGAAAATGCATCATGGTAAGCCATGACTAACGGTAAGTAAAAACTTACATTTAGTCAAGATCACCCCGTGACACTGCCAGATTCGCGGGATAAGGGGATGGAATGGTTCAACAACCCAACAGCCGCGACTGGGGCGGCGTCATCACTCTGGGCCTGATCTGGGGCGCCACGTTTATGGTCGTCGCCATAGCGCTGGAGGGGTACGGCCCCGTGACCGTTGCAACCGCCCGCACCACGCTGGGTGCGGTCATGCTGTTGCTGCTGATGCGGCTGACCGGGCGCAGACTGCCGCACTTGAACAGGGCTTTGTGGGCCTCGATCACCGTGATCGGAGTCCTATCCACCGCCCTGCCCTTCATTCTGCTCAGCTGGGGTCAGCAATATGTACCTTCAGCCTTTGCAGGCCTGTCGATGGCGGCAGTTCCGCTGATGGTACTGCCACTGGCCCATTTCTTCTCGGACGAGCCGATGAACCTGCGCCGGTTGATCGGAGTATCCCTGGGCTTCTCCGGCGCACTTGTGCTGATCGGGCCGGGCCTCGCGCAACTCGGCAAAGGGGCCGAGCCCCTGGCACAACTGGCCTGCGTCGGAGCGGCGTTGTGCTATGCAACATCGTCCATCTTCACGCGCCGTTGCCCACCGATTGATCCGGTGGTCCTGTCCGCGCTGACGCTGGTTGTGGGCGCGGTCATCCTGTTGCCGATCATGCTGATGACCGAAGGTCTGCCCTCATGGCAAGGGACCCGCTCGGGGCTGGCGATCATCGTTCTGGGCCTGATCCCTACCGCCTTCGCCACGCTGCTGCGCGTGTCGATCATCCTCAGCGCGGGATCGGTATTCATGACCTTGGTGAACTATCAGGTACCCATCTGGTCGATGGTGTTCGGAGCATGGATATTGTCCGAGGCCCTACCGCTGCGCTTTTTCATCGCACTGGTCATGATCCTGTGCGGGCTGGCCATCAGCCAGTGGTTCAGCCTGCGCAAGATGCTGATCGGGCGTTAACCCGCCGCTGCCTCGACCTCGGCCACAATGCCATCGACCACCTTTGTCAACAGGGCCGCATCCTCGCATTCTGCCATTACACGGATCAAAGGTTCGGTGCCTGACTTGCGGATCAGCAGACGACCCTGCCCATTCAACCGCGCTTCGGCATCGGAGATCGCAGTTTTGACGTTCGCCGCCTCAAGCGGCGTTTGTCCCGCCGTGAACCGTACATTCTTCAGCAATTGCGGAACGGTCTCAAACTGATGTGCCAGTTCCGAGGCTTTCTTTTCCGACAGCACCATCTCGGCAAGAAAATGCAGGCCAGCCATCAACCCATCGCCGGTGGTGGCATAGTCGCTCATGACGATATGGCCCGATTGTTCCCCGCCCAGATTGAAACCGCCTTCGCGCATCCGCTCGACCACATAGCGGTCGCCAACGGCTGTGCGTTCAAGCCGCAGCCCCTGCCCGGCCAGATGCCGTTCCAGACCCAGATTCGACATCACCGTCGCCACCAGGGCACCGCCCTTTAGCCGGTCAGCGCGCGACCACGCACCCGCCAAAAGGGCCATCAGTTGATCGCCATCTGCAATCGCACCAGTTTCATCAATAACCACAACCCGGTCGGCATCACCATCCAGGCAGATGCCCACATCCGCACCATGAGCCACAACCGTTTCCGCAGCCACGCGCGGCTTGGTTGATCCACAGTCCAGATTGATGTTCTTGCCATTCGGGGCGACGCCAATCGGGATGACGTCAGCGCCCAACTCCCACAGCACTTCCGGAGCCGTCCGGTGCGCCGCACCGTTGGCACAGTCGATCACGACTTTCAGACCATCCAGCCGAACGTCGCGCGGCAACGAGGATTTCACCCGCTCGCCATAGCGGAACCGTGCGTCATCGACCCGGCGGGCGCGGCCAATATTCTTGGCCTGCGCCGGATTTACGCCCTCTTCGATCAACCGTTCGATCTCAAGTTCGGCCTGATCCGACAGCTTGAACCCGTCCGGCCCGAAAAACTTGATCCCGTTATCCTCTGCCGGGTTATGGCTGGCCGAGATCATCACACCCAGATCGGCTCGCATCGACCGGGTCATCAGCCCAACCGCAGGCGTCGGCACCGGCCCCAGCAGCAGCACGTTCATCCCGGTCGAGGTCAACCCCGCCGTCAGCGCATTTTCAAGCATGTAGCCCGACAGCCGCGTGTCCTTGCCAATGACAACCCGGTGCACGCCACCTGCGTCCCGGCGAAAATACCGGCCCACGGCGGCCCCGATGCGCAGGGCCATCTCAGCGGTCATCGGATGGGTATTGGCGGTGCCCCGCACCCCGTCGGTTCCGAACAGCTTGCGCATGAACCTAGACTCCTAACACTAACTTGTGCCCGGGTTAACGGACGGCCGCCCATAAACGCAAGGCCTGAGCGGTCTCGGCCACGTCATGGACACGTATAATCTGCACGCCTTGGGACAATCCCGCCAGAGCCACGGCGATTGATCCCGGCGCACGGGCGTCCTTGCGCGGCTCTTTGCCGATTTCACCGATGATGCCTTTACGAGACACGCCCAGCAGGATCGGGCAGCCCAGCCCGTGAAACAGGCTGAGATTGCGCAACAGGGCCAGGTTATGCTCGGTGGTTTTGCCAAACCCGATGCCCGGATCGACGATAATCAGATCGCGGCTCAGCCCGAGGCTTTCCAGATGCGCAATCTGCGCCTCAAGGAAATCGTACACGTCCAGCAAGACGTTATCATATTGCGGATCGTCCTGCATCGTGGCCGGATCGCCCTGCATATGCATCACACAGACCGGCGCTCCGATCCGGGCACAATACGGCGCAAGCTGCGGATCAAAGGTGAAGCCCGAGACATCGTTGATCAGCCCCGCACCGGCCTGATGCGCAGCACGGGCGACGCTGGCCTTGCGCGTGTCGATTGAGATCAGCGCATCGGTCTCGGCCCGGATGGCTTCGATCAACGGTTGCGTGCGGGCGATCTCTTCGTCCTCGGGAACAAAACTGGCACCTGGGCGCGTTGATTCCCCGCCGATATCCAGAATGCTTGCCCCGTGGGCGACCATCCCGGCGGCGGCAGCGCGGGCGGCCTCGACCGAGTTGTGAACGCCACCATCCGAAAAGCTGTCGGGCGTGGCGTTCAGAATGCCCATGATCTGCGGTTGCGCCATATCCAGCCCGGAAACAGGCGCGCGCAGACGGGTGAACTTATGCAGATAAGCCTCTGGTATTGAACCAATATCAACCATGCAGGGCACCTTGCCCCGCTGCAGACATTCAGCATGCGTTAACCACAAGGATTGCCCGGCCAACGACACGGCTCCCTCCGGACGCAGCGGCCCATGCTGCACCAGCGGTCGGTAGTAGACGGTCACAGCTGCGCCTGCTCCACCGGAACCGCGCGCAGCGGTGTTTTGGGAGCTTCCGGTAGGTCGCCGCCGATGACCAGCATCTCGCTAGCTTCAAAAGTTGCGGCAAACCATGCCGCCAGCGCCACCGCGTCCGACGGAGCCGCCGAGGGACCATCCACCGCATCCAAAACGATCTTGGATGGGGCCCAGACGCAAATCTGACCGTTTTTCATCGCCCAATCCAGCTCGGTCCGGGTCGAGACCACGACGCAACGATGATCCCGTGCGGCCAGAACCCAGGCATTCTGCTCAATCGCCAGCAGGTCGATGCGGCGCTGAGTCATCCCGTGCCCCGTCTGTGATACCGCCAGATCAGAGGCACCAACGCACAGGATCAGCGGGCGCTGGCGGTTCTCAAGCTGGTCGATCCAGCCGGTCAGATTGCCCGAGGCAATTGCCTCGTTCGACAGGAACACCAGCCGGGGATGGGGGCGTTCTTCTTCGGTGATTTCATGATGGCCCGCATCTTTCCCCCGCACGATCTCAACCCCCAACGCACCGGGGCCACGATCCAGTTTTTCGATGCGAACAAAGGCTCTTACAGCCTGAGGTTCAAGCAATATCCGCTCCGCCACGCGATCCGCCAGCGTCTCAAGCAGGTTGAGACGTTCAGCGGCCAGTTCGAACGCAATCGCCTCAGTCACCCGGTCATAGGACAGGATGCGATCCACGTCATCGTCGATTGGGTCGGTCAGCGGGCGCACCTCGACCACGATATTGAAACAGATGCGCTGCGTGGTGCCGCGTTCAGCCTGAAAGGCCCCGATCTCGACCTCGACGATATGATCGCGCAGCGAGATGCGATCCAGAGGGCCACGCGATGCGGTCGCCTCAGAGCGCTCGGACGGGTGCGCAAAGGCAAGGCGGATTTCGGAACTCATCTGACGGACCTTTTCGGGCTCGGTTGGACTGATCAGCCCAATTTAGGCGTTTGCCGGGCGTATAGCACCGCAACAAACGCCTTTCCAGCCGTCGAATGCGGCGTCAGGTCACCCGAAACCAGCTCATCATCCCCGATGCGGCATGGCTCAGCATGTGGCAATGCAGCAGCCAGTCACCGGGATTGTCGGCCACCAATGCAATCTGCCGGGTCTGTCCCCGCTCGACCAGAACCGTATCGCGCCACGGGCCTAGGCTGCCATCGGGCAGGATCAGCTGGAAATGATGCCCGTGCAGGTGCATCGCGTGCGGAAAGGCCGTTTCGTTTACAAACTCAATGATATGAGTGTCGCCCAACTGCGCATCAAGAAACGGATCAGCGGGCCGTTCTGCATAGCCATTTAGCGCCCAGAACCGCCCCAGCTGCGCCAGTTCGCGGCCCGAAAGCGTGGTCTCACCCAGAACGGCGCTGTCGAGCCAGCGCATCGCCCCGCCCTGCAGCGTCATGCGATGCAGGGGCGCATCCTGCACCTCGACCGCTGGCAAAGGGTTCGCAGGCAATGGCTCAACACCGCTCCTCGCCGCCTTCGCAGACGCCCCGGTCACGTCGAATCCGATCAGCCCAAACGCACCGTCCCGCTCGACGCTGACGACGCTTGCGGTCTGGCCAGCCTCGGCCGTGACATCGACAATCAGATCCGCGCGCTGAGCCGGCGCTAGCGGAAAGCGGTCTTCGATGGGCAGCGGGACCTCTAGCGGCATCCCGTCCAGTGCTACGATCCATCCTGTAAGCCCGTCCAGCGCCACGTCGAAAATCCGCGCGTTGGCGGCGTTGATCAGCCGCAGGCGCAGGCGCTCGGCGGATTTCACGGGGTAAGACGGATCAAACCGCCCGTTCACCACAACAAGATTGCCCAAACGCCCCGCGTGGCTTTGATCATGCCCGTTGTCAAAGTCTTCGGTGATCTGCCCGGTTTCTGGGTCCAGCCGCCAATCGTCCAGCATCAGCGTCAGGTCCTGATCGACATCCGGCCCGGCGGCCTCGTCCACGATCAGCGGGCCATAGAGCCCCCGCGCCACCTGCTCAACCGAGCGGTTGTGGGCGTGATACCAATAGGTTCCCGCATCCGGGACAACGAAATCATAGTCAAAACGGCCTCCCGTCGGCACCGCGTCCTGCGTCAGCCCGGGCACACCATCCATCGCATTGTCGATCCGAATACCATGCCAATGAACCGACGTCGCCTGAGGCAGCGTGTTCTCCAACCGTCGCTGTACGCGCGCGCCCTGCTGCAGGCGGATTTCAGGGCCAGGAACACCCGTGCCATAGCTCCAGACCGAGGTCGCGGGATAGCCGTCTGGTGCGATCTGCTGGCGTGTCTGCTGCGCAGCCAAGGTTTCGACGGATGCCATTGTGGCACGCGGCAGCATCGACACGGCCAGTGCCGAGCTTAAGAATTGTCTGCGGGATAATGACATTGCGGACCTCCTGGCCCGCAACATAAGGCGAAAACCCCAGCACACCAGCACCCTTCCAGCGCTGGTGCGTCAATCAGTTGCTCGCGGTGCGATAGTTGTGGCGGTAGAAAATATGCACGCCGATGCGCGCGGTTTCCTTGTAGACCCGCGACCAGGACGGCTTGACCGCCTTGGTGTGATAATGTGTGGCCCCCGCCGTCATCTCTTCGGCGATACCGTCAATCGCAGCGCGCGCGACTTTGGACACACGTTCATAGGCGCGTTTTTCGCGGATGACTTCTTTCTGGCCGTCGCAGGTATATGTGAACTGACACTGGTACCGTTTGCCCGTGCCCTGATTGATCACACCACACAGCGTGTCTGGAAACCGGCCGCTGTCGACACGGTTCAGGATCACCTCGGCCACCGCGAACTGGCCGCGCACGCTTTCGCCGCGCGCCTCGAAATAAAGCGCCTCAGCGAGACAGCGGAAACCTTGGTCTCCGGTCGCTTTGGGTTGCTGGTCCAACCAATCCTTGGTGTAGGAAACCTCAGTCTTTTCCTGCGACTTACGCGGCTGGAACAGCTTCAGATAGTCGCGGAAATTTTGCGCTGGCAACTCGTTACGAGCAACCAAATCAGCAGATGTATTGTCGTCCGGCTTCTCAGCGACGGACAAACTCGGCAGCAAGGCTGTGGCCCCCACGGCAACAGCCAATATGTAGCGTCTCATCAGATAACCTCGCACAGGCACAAACGCGCCAAACCCTCCCCCGGCGGGCGCGACGAGGCTGATACCCCACTTAGGGGCACACGTCCAGCTTTCTGAAAAAAGCAAGAAAAAAATCGCTCACGCGGTCAAAATTCATCGACAGCGGAACGTTTCACAAGCCACTATTTCTAGAGGGGAGACAGTTAGTCAACCCCCAAGTTTGGACGAAATCGCCAACTGAGCGGCAGACAGCCGAGCGACCGGCACCCGGAACGGCGAACAGGACACATAGTCGAATCCCAGCGCCCGACAGATGGCGATTGATTCGGGGTTGCCCCCATGCTCGCCACAGACAGAAAGTGTAACGTCTGGTTGTGCTTGGCGGCCACGTTCAGCCCCCAGTTTCAGCAACTCACCCACCCCATCTGCATCCAGAACGTGAAACGGATCTTCGTTAAACACGCCTAAGCGGACATATGCCGACATGAACCGCCCCGCATCGTCGCGCGACAGACCATAGGTCATCTGGGTCAAATCGTTGGTCCCGAAGCTGAGGAATGAGGTATGCGGTGCAATTTCATTTGCCCGCAGACAGGCCCGCGGCGTTTCTGCCATGACACCCAGCCGGTAATCAAACTCCTGCCCGCGTTCCGAGGCAACCTCGGCCGCGACCGCATCGATGCGCGCCTTGACCAGCTCCACCTCGCGCTTGGCCGAGACCAGAGGGATCATCACCTCGGGCACCACCGGAGCACCGTCCTTACTGGCATCCAGCGTCGCCTCGAAGATGGCGCGGGCCTGCATGTCGTAGATTTCGGGCACAGTCACACCCAGGCGCACCCCACGCAGGCCCAGCATGGGGTTGTATTCCCGCATCGCCTCAACCCGGCGCTCCACGTCCGAAACGGGTAGATCCAGCGCCTCGGCCAGCTCGCGCTGACCGCTGCGGGTGGTGGGCAGGAACTCGTGCAGCGGTGGGTCGAACAGACGGATGCAGACCGGCTGCCCCTCCATGATGCGGAACAGTTGTACAAAGTCCTGCCGCTGCATCGGCAACAGGCGTTCCAGCACAGCCGCCCGGCCCGAGGGCGTTTGCGCAAAGATCATCTCGCGCATCACGGTCAGGCGGCCGGGATCAAAAAACATATGCTCGGTCCGGCACAAACCGATCCCTTCGGCCTGAAAATTCCGCGCCGTTTGCGCATCCGCAGGCGTGTCGGCATTGGCACGGATGGCAATGTCACGTTCGGCGTCAGCCCAGCCCATCAGGGTCTGGAAGCAATCGTCCAGCGCCGCCTCAAGCATCTCGGGCTGCCCGGCCAGAACCTGACCCGAGGTGCCATCGATGGTCAGGATGTCTCCGGTCTTGAACACACGTCCGTCCGGCGCACTCAGCATCTTCTTTTTGGTCTGAAACCGCATCTCGGAGGCGCCAACGATGCAGGGCAGACCCAGCCCCCGACCAATCACCGCCGCATGGCTGGTGATACCCCCCTTTTCGGTCAGTACCGCCACAGCGGCGTGCATCCCACGCACGTCTTCCGGAGACGTCTCGCGCCGCACCAGCACGCAAGGCTCACCGCGCGCAGCACTGGCCTGCGCCTCGGCGGCGGTGAATACGATCCGGCCGGTGGCCGCACCGGGGCTGGCGGCGATGCCGGTCGTCAGGACATCACGCTCTGCCCCGGGGTGGACCTGCCGGTGCAGCAGCTCATTCAGCGAATGCGGGTCGATCCGCATGACGGCCTCTTGCGGCGGGATGATCCCGTCTTCGGCCAGCCGCACCGCAATCCGCATCGCCGCGCGCGAACCGCGTTGAACGCGCACACCATCCAGAATGTGCACATCGCCATTCTGGACCACAAACTCCACCTGCATCTCTTCGCGCAGCTTTTTCCGCATCAGCGCCGCGTGAGCCTTGAGATCAGCAAACGCCTCAGGTGCCACATCTTCAAGCGAGCGCCCCCGCTCATCCTTCTCAAGATAGAGCGCCGAAACCCCTTCCCCCAGCGCATCGCGCCCCTGGCTCTGGCTGAGATAGCGCCCCGTGATCTGCGTCATGCCGGTGGCCGGGTCGATCAGTTGCAACACGCCCGAACCGCATTCGCCTTGACCGACGCCCGGTATCATCTCTTGGATCACCAAACCAAGTCCGGCATCCGCAGGTGCGCCCTTGGCCTGCCGCAACAAGCGCGCCGAAGTCCCATCCCAAGCCCGTGCCATCGATCGCAGCACCCCGATCAATTGCTCACCACGGTCCTGCGGGAATGTCTCGTCGGTTTCATCTTCGTAGGCACGCAGCGACAGGCTCAGCCCCTCGCGACCGTCCGCCTCGATATCGTCGAACACATCCGCATCCAGACGCGCGACATGAATCGCATAGCTTTGGACGAACCGCAGATATAGCGCAGCTGCCGCGTCAGCCCCCATATCCGCCGACAAGTCCAGATAGCGTGCGTCGTTCATACCGATGTTCAGAACCGCCCCCGGCCCGCCCCAATCAGGGTCTTCCGAGCTAGGCCGCACACATAACAACGCCTCGGCGTCGAACTGCTCCATGATGGCCGCGATATCGGGCATGTCGCCCTTGGCAATCTGCTGCACCGCGTCAAAAGACAGCGCCACTGTGCGCGGCACCGGCATGTCCAGTCGGACCAGCCGTTGAAGGCATTTTGCCCGCCCGCCATGGGTGTTAGCGGCAACGGGCGCTTTTGGAGTGATAAGCGTGGTCTGCGGATTATTCTGCACTGCGGCACCTTTTGGTTTCACCGCAGCATAAGCCCCTGCGCCCTTGGCGCAAGGGCGTTATCCCTCGATCTTGGTCAGATCGGCAACGCTAGAGCAGACCTGTCTGATCTGGCTCAGCAGGTTCAGACGGTTGCGCCGCAGGATGTCATTGTCGGTATTGACCTGCACATCCTCAAAGAACGCATCGACCGGAGCCCGCAGCGCCGCCATCGCAGCCATAGCAGCCGGGAAATCCTCAGCCTTCAAGGCCGGATCGATCTGCGCCTGCGCCGCATCCAGCGCTGCAAACAGCGCCTTTTCGCTGTCGGTCTCGGCGAATTTCACATCCGCACCGTATGAATATTCGACCCCATCCTTCTCTTCCGCCTGAGACAGGATGTTGTTGGCCCGCTTGAACCCCTGCACAAGGTTCTCCCCATCCTCAGTCGCAATCACCGCGTTGAGCGCGCGGGCACGTTTGACCAGAAGGTTGAGGTCATCATTAGCGTCCATCGCGATACAGGCGTCGATGATGTCGTGGCGGATGCCCTCGTCGCGGAGGAAGACTTTGAGGCGGTCGTGGAAGAAGGAAAGAAGGTCGCGAGCAACGGGAAGAGACACCTCCTCGAAGTAAGGTCTAGCGTTGACGTAGTCCTTGTGTTCACCTTGATAATTTTGAAAGTGTGCCGAATTGGCTAGTCGGTTGCGGTTCAGATGCGCAAAAAGCCAAACGTCTTTCAACCGCTTTCGGCAAGCGGCTACTGCCGTTTCAGAGTTTTCAGGCAAGTTCTTAAAGTCAGCATCTATGAATTCTAGGATAGCCTGATGTTCAGGAGAGCTTTCGACCGCGCACCAAGACAATCCCAAAAAGTCTAAGTTCTGAAGGAGATATTTATAATCATCTCCAATGAATTGCTTAGCTTCTACATCTCCGAAAGGCGCTTCGACCTTTTCCAGAACGTTGATACTTGAAACAAGTCCTTCAACAAGCACCGGCAACAGTGGCATTTTAGGGGCCATTTCCAAGACCAACCGAATAATCCCCAACGCAGCCCGGCGCAGGGCAAACGGGTCTTTTGACCCTGTCGGTTTTTCATCAATCGCCCAGAAACCGGTCAGCGTGTCCAGTTTGTCGGCCAGCGCCACGGCTACCGACAACGGTGCGGTCGGCACATCATCTGACGGCCCAAGCGGTGAGTAATGCTCTTGCGCCACCGCAGCAACCGCGGCGTCCTCGCCGGCCGCTTCGATATAATACCGCCCCATAAGTCCCTGAAGTTCCGGGAATTCATAAACCATCTCGGAACTCAGATCCGCCTTGGCCAGACGCGCGGCTTTCTCGGCCTGATCCGCATCCGCGCCCACAACCGGGGCCAGTTCGCGGGCCAGTGCGGCGATGCGGTCGATGCGTTCCGCCTGCGTGCCCAGCTTGTTGTGGAAAGTCACGTTCTCCAGCGCGCGGACCCATTGGGCGATGTCCGTTTTGGCGGTGCGCAGATCATTCTCCCAGAAGAACTTCGCATCGGCCAGACGCGCCGACAGAACCTTCTGGTTCCCAGCCAGAATGGTCGCGCCATTATCGGCGGTCTCACGGTTGGCGACCGTGATGAACCGCTCAATCCGGCCCGTCTTCGGGTTCTTCACCGAAAAGAACTTCTGATGCTCTTTCATCGAGGTCTGCAGCACCTCGGGCGGCAGGTCGAGGAATTCGTCATCGATCTGCCCCATCAGCACCACCGGCCATTCGACCAGACCCGCGACCTCGGCCAGCAAGCCCTTGTCGTCGACCACTTCCAGACCAGCGGCAAAGGCGAGGTTCTGGGCGTCGTTCCAGATATTCTCGGCCCGTTCCTCGCGTGACAACACCACAAAGGCGCGTTTCAGTTTGGCAGCGTAGTCGTCGAACGAGGTCACCGCGAACCGGTTCGGGGCCATGAAACGGTGGCCTTCGGTGGTGTCCCCGGACGTGATCCCCTCGACCTCCAACGGCACGACCTGAGCGCCCGCTTCATCGCTGAGGATGCACAGGATCGAATGCAACGGCCGCACCCACCGCATCGAGCCAGCCCCCCAGCGCATCGATTTGGGCCATGGGAAGTTGCGGATGGTGGCCTCAAGCACTTCGGCCACGATGTCCGCCGCCGGACGCCCGGCTTTCTCGATGGTCGCGAAATAGACCGCGCCCTTGGGTGTCTCGCGTTCTTCTAACTGGTCGCGGGTCAGGCCCGCGCCGCGCAGGAAGCCTTCGATTGCCTTGTCCGGCGCGCCCACTTTCGGGCCTTTGCGTTCCTCGCGAATGGTCGGACTTTCGGCCAGCAGCCCCTCAATGGCCAGCGTCAGGCGGCGCGGCGTGGTCAAAGCAGCGGCAGAGGCATAGGTCAGACCGCCCTCGACCAGACCATCGGTGATCCGCTTTTTCAGGTCCTCACCGGCGCGGGCTTGCATCCGCGCGGGGATCTCTTCGGAAAACAGTTCGATCAGCAGGTCGGGCATTTTCGGTCCTTAGAAACTTACAATCGTCTGGATGACGATGGCATTGGCGATATCCACAAAGAAGGCGGATACAAGGGGCAGCACGATAAAGGCAATAGGCGACGGGCCATATCGCTTGGTGACTGCGGTCATATTCGCGATAGCGGTCGGGGTTGCGCCCAGGGCGAAGCCTCCGAAACCAGCGGCCAGCACGGCGGCGCGGTAGTTCGAGCCCATCAGCGGGAACAAGACCCACAGCACAAACGCGACCGCGAACAGGGTCTGGGCCGTCATGATCACCGCGATAGCGAGGCCAAGCTCTGCGATGGTCCACAGTTGCAGGCTCATCAGCGACATAGCCAGAAACGCGCCCAGAGCGAATTCCGAGATCAGTGCCAGCGACGGTGTCCGAGCCACGGGCGGCGCTTTGGGGAACAGCGCGGTGCGCAGATTGGCGATGACAATGCCCATGATAAGGCAAGGCACGAACAGCGGCAGTTTCAGCCCCGCAGCGCTGATAAAATCGCTGAGGATATAGCCCGCGATGATCGCAAGGTTCAGGTGCAGCAGCACCCGCATGATGGTCTGATGATCAATCGCCGTTTTTGCGTCAACCTCATCGGGCAGACCCACGGTATGCTCTTCCTCGGGGCGGCTGGGGCTCAGCTTGCGGCCCTCGACCAGTAGCCGCGCGATGGGGCCGCCGACCAGTGCCGCCAGCACAAGTCCCAAGGTCGCCACCGCCACGCCCAGTTCAGTCGCGCCCGCCAGCCCTGTCGCCTCGGCCACTTCGGGCGCCCATGCAATCGCGGTGCCATGTCCGCCGATCAGCGCGGCGGAGCCGAACAGCACGCCCGCCTGCGCCGGGTATCCAAACAGAACCGCCCCACCAGCACCGATCACGTTCTGCGCGACGATGGTCAGAAGGGTCAATATCAGCAACAAAAGCAACGGCTTGCCGCCCGCAATCAAATCCGACAGCCGGGCGTTCAGGCCAATCCCCGCAAAGAACAGCACCAGCAGGAAGTCCCGCGCGGTCAGACCAAAGGACAGCTCAATCCCGAACACGAGGTAGAGCATCAGCACCACCAGCGAGGCCAGAAGCCCTCCGGTCACGGGCTCGGGGATGTTGAAGTTGCGCAAGGTCGCGACGCGGGCATTGATCTCGGCCCCCAGCAAATAGACCGCAAAGCCCAGCGTTGCGGTCAGAAAGTCCGGGATCGCGACGGCCTGGCCCATGGGCTTACTCCTGCGGTCTGGGCGGGCATTCCTCGCCCACCACCGTGCCGTCATAGGCCTTTTCACCGCAATTGTTCAGCGCGTGCCAGACGTAACCCTTGCCGTCCTGCGTGATCGCCACAATGCGGTCGACACCATAGTGGATGTTCTTCGCGCCCATGAACGCCTTCGCCTGCCCCGACTTCAAGGCATCAGCCAAGGCGACGGCATCATAACAATCGAACCATCCCGGCGCGGTCAGCGGCTCGGGGGTCTCGACGGGGGTAAAGCCGCTCAGTTGATCCGGGGTTAGATCGGTTTCGAAACAGGCCCGATACCGGATCGGAGAGCTGTCGGCATCAATCGCCTGAAACGCGGTATAGCTGATCGCCTCGGGCGCATCGGCCCCTTGCGCCAGCAGCGCGACGTCCTGCCCCGGCCGCGGTTCGACATCGTAGTAGAACCCGTAAACCTGCAGGTAATACATACCGCCCCCGGCCAAAGCGGCCGAGAACAGAAGGATCAGAGCCAGCACTTTCCCGGTCATCTCTTATGCAGCCTCTTTCATGTTGTGCGGAAATGGTCCAGATTTCAGCCCATTACGGGTTGATATAAGGCGACAGATATGGAAACCACCCTTGCCGTCGGGTTCTTCGGCGCGTTGTTCGCAATCATGAACCCGATCACCAACCTGCCCGTGTTTCTGAGCGTCACTCAGAACCTGCCCGCAGCGGACCAGCGCAAAGTCGCCGTGAAAACAGCGATTTACTGCATCGTTCTGGGCAGCGCTTTCGCCTCGGTCGGCAGTCAGGCGCTGGGGCTCTTTGGCATCAGCGTCGATCACTTGCGCGTCGCGGGCGGGCTGGTCGTTCTGATGATCGGGCTGAACATGCTGAACGGCAACGAAAGCAGTTCGCATCACGGCACCGACGGGGAAAAGCAAAGCTACCCCGAACCCGAGACCGTCGCGTTCTACCCGCTGGCCTTTCCCATTCTGGTCGGCCCCGGCACGATCACAACGCTGATCCTGTATGCCCACCACATCAAAACCCCGGTCGAAGCCATTGCTTATACTGACGTTTTCCTGACCGTTGTCGCCCTGCTGCTGATCACCTTCTGGAATGCCGCTTGGCTGGCCCAGCGGCTGTCGGACAACGCACGCGTGATCATGAGCCGTTTTATGGGCATGATCCTGTCGGCCATTGCGATCAGCATGATCGCCGATGGCCTGAAGGCGCTTTTGCCCGGATTGGCCTGAGCCCGCCATCAGACCTCGTACCCGGCGGCCTCGGTCTGCACGAACGCATCGGCGCATTGCTTGGCCAGTGCGCGGACGCGGCCGATATAAGCCTGCCGCTCGGTCACCGAGATCACCCCGCGCGCGTCCAGCAGGTTGAAGATATGAGACGCCTTGATGCACTGATCGTATGCTGGGTGCGCCATGACGATACGCTTGCCAGTCTTGGGATCATCATGTTCCTGCGCCAGAATGGTGGCACACTCGGCCTCGGCCTCTTCGAAATGGCGCAGGAGAACCTCGGTGTTGGCCACATCGAAATTCCAGCGGGCGTATTCCTCTTCGGTCTGCTTGAAGATGTCGCCATAGGTCAGTGGGCTGGGGGACTGAGGATCGTTGAACGGCATGTCCATCACGTGATCAATGCCCAGCACATACATGGCCAGACGTTCCAGCCCATAAGTCAGTTCACCCGAAACCGGTGCACAATCATGGCCGCCAACCTGTTGGAAATAGGTGAACTGGCTAACCTCCATGCCATCGCACCAGACCTCCCAGCCCAGCCCCCAGGCACCCAGCGTGGGGCTTTCCCAGTCATCCTCTACGAACCGAATGTCGTGCAGGTCCATGTCGATGCCGATGGCCTGCAACGAGCCCAGATACAGCTCTTGCAAATCCGGCGGGCTGGGTTTGATCAACACCTGATACTGATAATAATGCTGCAACCGGTTCGGGTTCTCACCGTACCGCCCGTCCGTCGGGCGGCGCGAAGGCTGCACATATGCTGCGGCCCACGCCTTGGACCCCAATGCGCGCAAAGTCGTCGCCGGGTGGAACGTGCCCGCGCCGACCTCCATGTCGTAGGGCTGCAGGATCGCGCAGCCTCTCGAGGCCCAATAGGTCTGAAGCCGCAGGATGATCTCCTGAAACGAACGAGGTGCGCTGCTGGGTTCGGTCATATCATTCCCCTTGGGCGGGTTCCGGTGGGTTCGGCCCTTCCTATGCAAGCCACCAAGGGGCGTCAACGGGCCAATCCGCCCTTGCTGTCGCTGCGCAGCCACACCCAGAATTCCCCGTATTCCGGGCATGGCAATCAGGCCGCGATTCCGCGTACTCTGCGCCAAAGTGAAAACACTGCATAACACGGGCAGACAATGACACGCGTATTTACGGTTATTACATTCTTTTTCCTCTTCGGCCTGCGCGCCGCTTTTGCCCAGCAGGACGCTGGCGTCTGGGTTCAGGTCGAGGCACAACCCTCGCTGCGCGAAGCGCAGGACCGGGCGCAAGCTTATGCGAACTCTCTGCCAGATGTGAATGGGTTTCGCCTGAACTCTGGCTGGTATGCCATTGTTATCGGTCCTTATTTGCGAGACGATGCCGAGCAGGTCTTGCGCGTCTACCGGGCCGAGCGGCAAATCCCCGCAGACAGTTTCATCGCCTTTTCCAACACCTTCGGGCAGCAATTCTGGCCCGTCGGGGCCAACATCCTGAACCGCGGCGTGATCACGCCCCCGGTCCAGCCCGAACCGCAGGAACAGCCGCAAGCTGGTCTGACACCTCAAGCCTCGGACGAAACCCGCGCGCAGGCGTTGCAGGGCGAACGCCTGCTGACGGCGCAAGAGCGCAAAGACCTGCAGACCGCGCTGCAGGCCGCCGGGTTCTACAACTCGACCATCGATGGGGCCTTCGGCCAGGGCACCCGCCGCTCGATGAGCGATTGGCAGCGGTTCAACGGGTTCGAGGCCACCGGCGTTCTGACCACCCTGCAACGCAAGACCCTGCTGGACGATTACAACGCCCCGCTGATCAGCGTCGGAATGGAGCAATACACCGACCCGCAAGCCGGGATCGCACTGGACCTGCCGCTGGGCGTTCTGGAATTTGACCGGTATGAGGCCCCCTTCGCCCATTTCAAACCCAGTTCCGATCTGGACGCCAAGGCGCTGCTGATCTCGCAAGAGGGCTCACCCGCCACCCTACGCGCGCTCTATCAGGTGATGCAGTCGCTCGAGATCATTCCGCTGGATGGTGAACGCGCCCTGCGCGGCAACAGCTTTACCATCGAAGGACGTGGCAACGGGATCGTTTCCTACACGCAGGCGGGGCTGAAAGACGGCAAGATCAAAGGCTTCACGCTGGTGTGGCCCGAAGGCGACGACGCCCGCCGTGCCCGCGTTCTGGCCGCGATGCGGGCCAGCTTTACCACCACCGATGCCGTGCTGGATGCCGGTGCCGGGGCGGATGCAGAGCAGCGCATCGATCTGATCTCGGGCCTGCAAATCCGCAAACCGCGCCTCTCGCGCTCAGGCTTCTTTGCCGACACCAACGGCACCGTTCTGACCGTCGCCGAGGCCGCCGACAGTTGCACCCGCATCACGCTGGACGGCGATCAGGAGTTGCAGGTCGCATGGCAGGACGCAGCCCTCGGCATCGCCGTTCTGCGCCCCAAACAGACGCTCGCGCCGATTAGCGTTGCCGAGTTCCGGGCGGACCCGCCGCGCATCCAGTCTCCGGTCACCGTTTCGGGCTTTTCCTACGAAGGCGCGTTGGGAGCCCCCACCCTGACCTTTGGCGAAATCGCAGATATCCGCGGTCTGAATGGCGAAGATGGCGTCAAGCGCCTTGCACTGGCGTCGCAGCCCGGAGACGCGGGCGGGCCGGTCTTTGACGACAGCGGCAGCGTCGTCGGCATGTTGCTGCCCAAGCCATCGGATGGGCGCGCCCTGCCCGGTTCGGTCAGCCTTGCCGCCGATGTGGATCGTCTGACCGAAGTTCTGACCAAGGCAGGCATCGCTGGCCAGCCCGCGCAGGCTTCGGCCCAGATTTCGCCGAATGAACTGAGCCGCCGTGCCAATGGCATGACCGTTCTGGTTCACTGCTGGGACTAAGCTGTCGGGATTGATGAAAAGGCGCTGCACCCCGGTGCGGCGCCTTTTTTCTTGGACTTACAGGATGTCCGGCGTCACCCGGATCAGCGTTGGCCCCTCGGCCTTGAACGCGGCGCGCACGGCCTCCTGCATCTCCTCCAGCGTTCCCGGCGCGGCAGACAAGGCTCCGAACGCCTCGGCCAGCTTGCAGAAATCCGGGTTGCGGGCAACGACCGCATTGGGTGCGATCTGGCCACGCACCATGCTGTCCTCGATCTCTTTCAGCTTGCCGTTGTCCCACAGGATGATGGGCAGCGACAGACCGAGTTCCACAGCAACCCCAAGCTCTTGCATCGTGTAGTGGAACCCGTAATCCCCCGCGATCACCGCCGTGGGCTTACCCCGCCGCGCCACCGCTCCGCCGATCCCGGCAGGCAGCGCGTAGCCCAGCGTGCCAAACCCGGTCGGGTGGTGCCAGTGATAGGGCACGGCCATGTCCCAGACCTCTTTGGCGACATAGGCGAACTGGGTCATGTCCGAATAGATCATCGTCTCGGCAGGCATCGCCGCGCGCAAGGCGTCGATCACCGGCGTGATCCCCGGACGCCCGGCATCCACCTCAGCCCGCCAGCGAGTGCGGGCGGCGCTGACTTCGGCTTCGGACCAGCCGGTCGCGGGCTTCACCTTCTCAGCCGACGCCCACAGCGCATGGGCAAAGCTCTCTCCATCCGCCTGCAGCTTGACCGCCGCGCGGTGGCGATCCGACAGGACCTCGGGGTCCAGATCGACGCGGACCATGTTGGCCGTGTGCCCCAGATCGTGCCGCCACAGATCGACCTCGCCCAGTTCGGCCCCCACGACCACAACCAGATCGGCCGAGGCGATCACCTCGGCGCTGCCCGGCCGCGGCAGCATTGACCCAAAATCCAGCGGATAGCCGACCCCGACCAGCCCGCGGCCGGCATAGGTGGTGAAACAGGCCGCCCCCAACTGCGTCAGGATCTGCCGCCACAGGTTCGACCGGCACCCTCCGCCCAGAATAAACAAGGGCCGCTGCGCGATATTCAACAACGACAGAACCGAGGCCACATCCGGCGGCAGCACCTTGTTCCGCAGCGCAGGCTGGTTCGGGAAGGGCGCAGGATCGGCATCCGCCTCCAACTGCGCGATAGGCACCTGAATGTGCTTAGGCCGCGGAGGCGACAGTTCGAATTCCTCGAACGCCCGCTCGATCAGCCCATAGGCGGCCTGCGCGTCCTGCGCCTGACAGGACCAGTCGGCCACCGTCTCAGCTGCCGCGCGCTGATCTTTCATCTGGTGCAACTGGCCGCGCTGCGCCTGCACCTCGTCCAGACAGGACGACAGCACCAGCATTGGCACAGAATCCGAATAGGCCTGCCCCATCGGCGTCATGATGTTGCACAGCCCCGGCCCGGTGATCACATAGGCCACACCCGGCTTGCCCGTTGCGCGTGCATAGCCATCGGCCATGAACCCCGCGCCCTGCTCGTGCCGGGCCAGAACATGGGTGATCCCGGCCTCTTCGATGCCGCGATACATCTCTTGGTTATGAACACCGGGAATGCCAAAGATCACATCAACGCCGCGATCCTTCAGCATATGAGATATCTGAGCCCCCAGAGGTCGCTTCATCACCCTCTCCAGAACTGGCGCGTGAAGATTGCGTAGACGGCCAACAGCTCCAGCCGCCCGACCAGCATGCCGATGATCAGCAGCCATTTCGCGCCATCATTCAGCCCCGCGAAATTGCCCGCAGGCCCGATCTGATCCCCCAGCCCCGGCCCCACATTGGCCAGCGCCGTCGCCGCGCCCGAGACCGAGGTGATGAAGTCCAACCCCGTCAGCGCCAGCGCCCAGGACAGAACGCCCATCGACAGCACGAAGAACATGAAGAAACTCATGACCGAGGTCAGAACATCGCGGCTGATCGCGCGCCCGTCATAGCGTGGTACGAACACCCCATGCGGCGAGCGGATGCGCCGGATCTGGGTTTTGATCGAGGCAAACAGCAGTTGGTAGCGGAACACCTTGATCGAGCACGCCGTCGACCCCGCACAGCCACCGATCAGACCGATCAGAAAGAACAGCATGACCGGGAAGCTGCCCCAGCCCATGTAGTCGACGCTGGCATATCCCGTGCCTGAAATGATCGAGGTGATGTTGAACAGAGACTCGCGGAACGCCCGCTCCCAGTGATGCGGGAAAACCCAGGTCAGGAAGACTGACATCACCAGTACCAAAACAGCGATCGTCGCGAGAAACGCGCGGATCTGGCTGTCTCGCCATAATGAACTCGTATACCCGTTGGCGAGTTGTACATAGCGCACGAACGGCAGCGCCGCGAGGATCATGAAGACAGCCGCAGCATACTCCATCGGCCCCGAAAAGCGCGCGAACGAGCTGTCGTAGTTCGAAAACCCCCCGGTTGCGATTGTGGTCATGGAATGCACAACGGCGTCAAAAAAGCTCATGCCGAACCCAGCATAGACCAGCGCGCAGACGACCGTAAGAAACACGTAAATCAGCGATATCTGACCCGCGATCTCTTGCGCACGGGGCAGGATTTTCCCCATGGTCTCAAACCCTTCCGAGCGGAAGATCTGCATCCCCCCGACCCGCAGTTCTGGCAGGAACACCATCGCCACAACGATGATACCAATACCGCCAAGCCACTGCAGAATCCCGCGCCACAGCAGCAGCCCGCTGGGCAGATCATCAAGACCCGACACCACGGTCGAGCCCGTCGTGGTCAAACCGGACATCGCCTCGAAATAGGCGTCGACAAAGCGCAATTCGGTCTCGCCGAACAGAAACGGTATGGCACCGAAAATCGGCAGCGCTACCCAGACGCCCGAGGTGAGCAAAAAAGTCTGCCGGATGGTGAGCCCCTCACCCACCCCGTTTGAGCAACTCATCGCCAGCACACTGCCGACCAGCAGCGTCAGAACCGCGCTTTCAAAAAAGACGTGCCATTCGCCCCGCCCCTCGATCAGGTCGGCAAGCATCGGCAGCAGCATGGTCGCCCCAAGAATGGCGACCAGCAGGCCAATCACATATCCAACCGGGCGAAGATCCATCATAACGGGCAGCGTTGGCGCGCCAGCCCGACAGTGTCAAGCAGATGATCCGCGTCAGGTGTCGGATTTTGCCGCAGCGGTCGGCATTGCAGGCGGTTTCGACGGTGCACGGGTGCGGCGGGTGGCGGGTTTGGATCCTTCAGCACCGGTCGCCGCGACAGGCTTTGGCGCTGCGGCCTTGGCCGTAGTGGGCTTGGCAGGGGCCGGTTTGACTGCTGCCGGTTTTGCCGCTGCCTTGACGGGTGCAGGCTTGGCCGCAGCCGGTTTCGGCGCAGCCGCTTTTGCCACGGCAGGTTTCGCAGGTGCAGGTTTCGCAGCCGCAGGTTTGGCAGGCGCAGGCTTCGCAGCGGGCTTGGCGGCCACGGGCTTGGCGGGTGCAGGTTTGGACGCCACCGCCGGTTTCGGCGCGCTCGGGGCCGCTTTGGCTTTTGCCGCAGCCGCCGATTTCACTGCCGCGACAGCCTTGGCAGCGGTCGAGACCGGTTTGGCCGGTGCTTTGGCAGGAGCCTTGGCCGGAGCAGCCTTGGCCGCAGGCTTGGCCGCGGGCGCAGCTTTTACCATGGCAGGCTTCACCTTGGGTGCGGCCTTTGCCTTAGGCGCGGCAGGCTTTGCAGCCGCCTTGGGCTTAGAGGCCACTACTTTCGGCTTGGCTGCGGGTTTTACCTTGGCAGCCGCGGGTTTTGCCGGTGCCGCCTTGCGGGCAGCAGGTGCGGGGGCCGCCGCTGTTTTCACCCCTTGCAGCGGAGCCATCGGCAGTTCAAACGCCGCACGGGTCATGATCTGCATGATCTCCATCTGGCTAACCATCGCATATCCGGCCATACGGATGGCCGCTGCCTGAAACTCAAGCGGTTGGGAAATCGGATTCATTGCATGTCTCTCCTGATAAAACCGAGGCAGCCGGAAAAAGAGTAAAGCACGCCGCCCGCCCCAATCGTCTGGGCAGGATTGCAGGTTCGCGATCCAAGGCGTCGCATGTCCCGGCTTCCTTTCAGGCTGCGCCCCGGTTTGCCGGATACGCAGCAGCTGCACTCGGGTACAGTCTAGCGCAAAGCCTGCCGCGCATGCAGCATTAATTGCTGCATTGCGGCAATAAAGCGCCAATGGCCGGTTTTTATCGGTTTTCTCAAAGGCTTCCGCTGGGTCAATCAGCCAACATGGAACAGCGTTGTGAACAAACGCGGGTCCAGACTGGCAGAATCGAAGGTTGGGCCCTCGGTCAGGATCGAAACGGCATCATGGCTGTGCAGACTTTCCTGGTGGCTTGCAATCACGCGGAAATCACCGACGTGATGATCGGCCTGAAGTTCCGCACAGAACAGGCGCGCGGCATCTTCGACAAAAATGGGATTGGCTGCGTTCAGTTCGGCAAAAGCCTGTTCATCCTCACGTTTGACCATCACCTGCGTCTCGGTCGGAACCGCGCGACGGCACAGAGCAATAAGGTCTTCGAACCACAAACAATCGGCATTGCAATCCACAACAACCGAGATCCGAGCCACCGAACGCTGCGAATGCGGCGTCGCCAGCTGCCCGCGCGTGGCGCGCGCATGCTCGCTCAGTTCAAGCGAACAGGGGCAGGTCGAGGAATAAACATAGTCCAAATGCATGATCTTGAGGCGTTCGCCACCCCGTTCGACCAGCTCCAAGGCGATGTCATAATACTGATAACCCGACAGGCCCGAACGCAGGCTCTGGATCTGATCGGGGTAGGCAAAGCGCATCTGGATGCGCGCATCAAGGCTGTCGAGGTCGGACAAATAGTCATTCAGCGCCGCTTCCATCACTTCGAAGCTGAAAGTGCGTTCCGAGTGCTTGTAGAACGACCGCATGATCCGGGACATATTGATGCCCTTCTTCTCAGCCTCAAGGCTGACCGATCCGGTCACCGACGTTTCAAGCGTAAGTTCAGACCCTGACTTGCGATGGAACCGGATCGGCAGCCGGAAATTCGATATTCCCACGTGCTGGATTTGCTGTTTCGCACCGCGGATCAGACTGGATGGCCCATTCTGTAGATCCGGCAGAGTGGCCTTATACGCGGCGTCGACCTCGAACCCGTCCGGGTATTCGCGCGACAGGGCCGGGTAGTTCGACGGCAGCAGGCCCGGAACAAGCTGAGCGACAGCGGGATCCAACTGGCTGATCTCGGCAGAAGATGCCGTTTTGGCCCATGCGCGCAGAACCTTGAGCGCGGCGGCAGCCTGATCGTGATCGGGTGTCTCGTTGATATCGCGCGGATGAATGTTCATTGGCACGGGTCCCTTGCTAGGCCGACGGTTATATACGACCGAGGTTGAATTACCAGTCCACTCAGATACGCGCGGGATACCATCCCGGATTTAAATTAGATGCGAAAAACCGTCACTTTTCAACCGAAAGCGCCCAATCGGGCGGATCAATTCCGCCCGACCTGAAGCCGTCCGATAGGCCGCTAACGCTGCGAAACGGCCAATGCCTGTTCTATATCCGCCAGCAGATCGCCCGCATCCTCAAGCCCCACCGACAGACGGATCAAGCCTGGTGTGATGCCCAGCTCATCCCGCTGTTCCTCGCTCAGGCGCTGATGCGTGGTGGTGGCCGGGTGCGTCGCAATAGACTTGGCATCGCCCAGATTGTTCGAGATCACCGGAATCGTCAGCGCATTCAGGAACGCAAACGCCCCCGCCTTGCCGCCCTTGATATCCAGCGACAGAACCGTGCCACCTTTGCCACCCAGCTGCTCCTGCACCAGTGCATTCTGAGCATGGGTTTTCAGACCGGGATAGAGCGTACGCTCCAACGCCGGATGCCCTTCCAGCGCCTCGGCAATCTTCTGCGCGCTCTCGGCCTGCGCATTCACGCGCAGCGCCATAGTTTCCAGCCCCTTGACCATGATCCAAGCGCTGAACGGGCTCAGTGCGCCGCCCGTATGCTTCATGTAGGGCTCGACCGTGCCGCGAATGAATTCCTTGGTGCCGATGATCACACCGCCCAGCGCGCGCCCCTGCCCGTCGATATGCTTGGTGGCCGAATACACGACCACATCCGCGCCCTGCTCGATCGCGCGCGAGAAGACAGGCGTCGAGAATACGTTATCCACGATCACCACCGCACCGACCGCATGGGCCAGTTCAGAAACCGAAGCGATATCAATCACCTCAAGCGTCGGGTTCGACATGGATTCGAAGAATACCGCCTTGGTGTCGGGCCGGATCGCGGCCTTCCAAGCATCCAGATCAGTGCCGTCGACAAAGGTCACCTCGACCCCATAGCGGGTCAGGATATTCTCTAGGATGTACAGGCAAGACCCGAACAGTGCCTTGGCCGAGACCACATGGTCCCCCGCCTTCAGCACCGAGGTCAGCGCACCGTTCACAGCCGCCATCCCGGAGGCTGTGGCAAAGGCATCCTCGCCCCCTTCCAACGCGGCGATGCGCTGTTCGAACATTGACACGGTGGGGTTGCCATAGCGAGCGTAGATGAACTCATCCGGGCCGGTCTCGATGAACCGCGCCTCTGCCTGCTCGGCATTGTCGTAAACAAAGCCCTGCGTCAGAAAGATCGCCTCGCTGACCTCGTTATACTGACTGCGACGGATGCCGCCATGGACGGCTTGGGTACGCTTGTTCCAGCTCTCGCTCATGTCATTCCTTTCAGCCCCTTGGGGGCAAACAAAAAACCCCAGACGCGGCCAAGCGAAAGGGGTCTTTCATCCTGACCTTTTAGCGGTGTTGTTTAGCGTGGCCCGCAATCCGGTAACAAATCGCCACGTGATGCGGATGCGTTTACGCCCCGTCCCGACCATCGTCAAGCCCGGCGGCACATTGGTCACGCTTTCGTAACACGGCTGCACGCCCTCTTGCCGAATGGCCCCAAACTCTCATGATCACACCAAACGCAGGAGGCCCCATGATTGATCTGTATTTCTGGCCCACGCCGAATGGCTGGAAGGTATCCATCGCCCTGGAAGAGATGGAACTGCCCTACACCACGCACCTGATAAACATCGGAAAGGGTGACCAATTCGACCCCGCGTTCCTGAAAATCTCTCCCAACAACCGGATGCCTGCCATCGTCGACCCGGATGGGCCGGACGGCGCACCGGTTTCGGTCTTCGAAAGTGGTGCAATCCTGATGTATCTGGCGCGCAAGACCGGGCGTTTCTACGGCGAGACCGAACGCGACCGCATCGCCGTCGAGGAATGGCTGATGTGGCAGATGGGCGGCGTCGGTCCGATGGCCGGTCAGGCGCATCACTTCCTGAAATACGCCCCGCAACTGGACCCGCCCCAAGACCTGCCCTACCCCAAAGATCGCTATCGCGCCGAGGTCGGGCGTTTATACGGTGTTCTGGATCGGCGTCTGGCCGAAAACGAATACGTCGCAGGCAATTTCTATTCCATCGCCGATATGTCGATCTGGGGCTGGGCCAGCCTGTGGGAGGGGCAGCAGCAGGTGCTGGACGACAAACCGCACTTCACCCGCTGGCTGGACATGATGAGCGCCCGCCCCGGCGTTCAGGCCGGCCGCGCGTTGCATGCGGAATTGCGCGGCGATCATCGGGACAAGCAGTCCCAAGGTGTTTTGTTCAAGCGGTGATCAGCGCCGCGTCCCTCATGCACCTTTTTGACCTGCCGCAAAGCGCGCGCCGCACAGGAATGCTCACTGTCAGACGAGACAGGAGTGAAACCGCATGGTGGCGAAGACCAAAACAGAGCTTATCGAGATCACGGGTAAGGAATATGACAAGCTTTCTCGATTGATCAGCGATCTTAGCTCACCCTTTGCAATGGAAAAACGCGACGAGGATACCTCGATCAAGGATGTCATTGCTCACCGCGCCCATTGGATCGATCTGTTTCTGGGTTGGTACCGGGACGGGCAAGCCGGAAAGACCGTCTACTTCCCCGCCAAAGGCTACAAGTGGAATGATCTCAAACGTTACAACGCAGATCTGCGTGATCGCCAATCCGGCCTGGGCTGGCCCGATGCCGTCGCGCTTTTGGAACAACGTGCAGCCATGCTCATGGTGTTTCTTCAGGAACATTCAGACGCCGAGCTTTATGCAGGTCCGATGAAAGGCGCAAAGAATGCGTGGACTCCGGGGCGCTGGGCCGAAGCTGCAGGGGCAAGCCATTTTCGATCAGCCTCGAAGTACATTCGATCTGTCATCCGGTCGCACCGCTGACATCCCAAGGGCGCGAAATACGCTGGAACGAACATCGAAAACTTGTGTCGATGCACTCAAGGTTTAGCGGGGACTGGCATTTGCCTCTGGAAACACCTAACTCCGTTCACTAAGGAAGGTTTGGAACATCGCAGAAGGAAGACGCACGCAATGGCAAAGATCACCTATGTCGAGCATGGCGGTACCGAACATGTAGTCGAGGTCGCCAACGGACTGACCGTCATGGAAGGGGCCCGCGACAATAACATTCCCGGCATCGAGGCCGATTGCGGCGGCGCCTGCGCCTGCTCGACCTGCCATGTCTATATCCACCCAGACTGGGTCGAGAAAGTTCCGGCCAAGGACGACATGGAAGAGGACATGCTGGATTTTGCCTACGAACCCGACCCCGCCCGCTCGCGCTTGACCTGCCAGATCAAGGTCACCGACGCCTTGGATGGCCTTGTGGTTCAAATGCCGGAAAAACAGATCTGATGCAAACCAAAGCGCCGCGTCCCTGCGCCCACCTGTGGCAAAGCAGGGCCCGCGGCGCGCTTCTGACCTTGTGCATGTGGCTGGCCGGACAAGCCTCTGCCTCTGGCGCCGAAACCATCACTTCTGCCCGGTATACCGAACCTACCACACGCTATGCCCATGGCGTGCTGGGCGACGATATCGAATATGGCGCACTGGAAATCACCGTTGAGAACGCCGACCCCGAGCAACGGTCGGCCGAACAAACGGTGCTGACGATCCGACTGCCACAGGACCGGGTGTTCGAGGACCTCGCCCCCCGATTATCAGACGTTGATCTTGATGGAACGAACGAGGTCATCGTCGTCGAATCGCAGAACAACACCGGAGCGCAACTCGCCATCTACAACGCACGCGGCGACAAGATAGCTGCCACGCCACATATTGGCACGCGCTACCGCTGGCTCGCCCCGGCAGGGATTTGGGACCTGGACAATGACGGCCAAATCGAAATCGCCTATGTGGATCGCCCACACCTGGCCAAAACCCTGCGCATCTGGCGCTACTCAGACGGCACCCTGACCGAAATCGCAACCCTTCCCGGCCTGACCAATCACCGTATCGGAGATGCTTTTATCGCCGGCGGACTACGCTATTGCGCGACAGGTCCCGAACTGATCCTCGCAAGCGCGGATTGGTCCCGCATCATCAGCGTTTCCTACAAAAATGGCTGGCAAACCACCGACCTCGGCCCGCTGCGCAACCGCAAAGACCTGACCTCAGCCCCAAACTGCTGATCCACCTTCATCTGGCCATAAATATCCCGGGGAGCGCGAGGGGCAGCGCCCCTCGCCCCACAGATAAAGCCGGGCGCAGCCCGACAATCAGATCACAGCGCCCGCCAGCCGATATCCCGGCGATAGAACCCCTCGGGCCAATCAACCCCATCGACCATTGCATAGGCCCGATCCCGCGCTTCCTGCAAACTGCCCCCCCGCGCGGTGACATTCAAAACCCGACCGCCTGACGCCACAATCTGCCCATCCGCCGCTTTGGTCCCTGCATGAAACACCATATTGCTGCTGTCCTCGGGCAGAGCCGCCAGACCGCCAATAGCCGAGCCCTTCTCATACGCCCCCGGATACCCCTTCGCCGCCATCACCACCGTGATCGCATGATCGTCCGCCCAGTTCACACGCGTCTCACCCAGCCGCCCTTCGGCAGCGGCGTGCATCAGGTCCATCGCCTGCGCACCCAGCCGCATCATCAGCACCTGACATTCGGGATCGCCAAACCGCACGTTGTATTCCACCAGCCGGGGCTGCCCGTCCTTGATCATCAGACCCGCATACAGCACCCCCTGAAACGGCATCCCGCGCCGCTTCATCTCGGCCATGGTCGGGCGCACGATTTCGTCCATCGCACGCGCCTCGACCTCAGCGTTCAGCACCGGGGCCGGAGAATAGGCCCCCATGCCGCCGGTGTTCAGCCCAGTATCGCCCTCGCCCACACGCTTGTGGTCCTGCGCGGTGCCGATCGACAGCACCTCTTCGCCATCGCAGAGCACGAACAGAGATGCCTCTTCGCCCTCCATGAATTCCTCGATCACCACCTCGGCCCCGGCCCCGCCGAAGGCCCCCCCGAACATATCGTCAATCGCCTCCAGCGCCGTCTGCTCGTCCATTGCAACGATCACACCTTTACCCGCAGCCAGCCCATCGGCCTTCACCACAATCGGAGCGCCCTGCGCCCGAATATACGCCTTCGCAGGCTCAGCCTCGGTAAACCGCGCATACGCCGCCGTGGGCGCAGCCGCCGCATCGCAAATCTCCTTGGTGAAACTCTTCGACGCCTCTAGCTGCGCCGCATCCGCTGATGGCCCAAAGACCAGCACCCCGGCCTCGCGCAAACGATCCGCAACCCCCGCCGCCAAAGGCGCTTCGGGGCCGACAATCACGAAATCAATCGCGTTTTCCTCGGCAAAGCTGACCACCGCACCGCCATTCTCAATATCCAACGCGGCACATTCCGCGATCTGCGCGATCCCGGCATTGCCCGGAGCCACGATCAAACGGTCGCATTTGGGGTTCTGTATCACCGCCCAGGCCAGGCTGTGTTCACGCCCACCGCTGCCGAGAATAAGGATGTTCATGAAAGCTCTCCGATCTGCTTGGCCTTGCCTGCGCGGCGTTCTAAGCTGCGCGGACATCTGACACAAGGCGCTGAAATGTCCGACCTGCTCGACGACCCCATTCCCGGTCAAAATACCCCAGAATACACCGTCTCGGACATCTCGGGCGAGGTAAAGCGCACGCTGGAAGGTACCTTCGGTCGAATCCGCGTGCGCGGCGAGGTCGGACGCGTGTTCAAGGCGCGCTCGGGCCACCTGTATTATGACATCAAAGACGACCGGAACGTGCTGGCCTGTACCACGTGGAAAGGTCAGATCTCGGGCCTGTCCGTGGTCCCTGAAGAGGGGCTGGAGGTCGTCGTCACGGGTCGACTGACCGCCTTTGGCGCGCAGTCCAAATACAACCTCAACGTCGATGAGGTCGCCGTCGCCGGACAAGGCGCGCTGATGGCATTGCTGGAAAAACGCAAGAAGCAGCTCGAATCCGAAGGCCTCTTCGCGCCCGAGCGCAAGAAACCCCTGCCCTATCTGCCGCAAATCGTTGGCGTCGTCACTTCACCCTCAGGCGCTGTGATCCGGGACATCCTGCACCGCCTGCGCGACCGTTTCCCGCGCAAGGTGCTGATCTGGCCTGTCGCCGTGCAAGGCGCAAACTGCGCCCCGGAAGTCACCCGCGCCATCGAAGGTTTCAACCAACTCACTCCGGGCGGAGCTCTGCCGCGTCCCGACCTGATCATCGTCGCCCGCGGCGGCGGCTCGATCGAGGACCTTTGGGGCTTCAACGAAGAAACCGTCGCCCGCGCGGCAGCCGCCTCGGACATCCCGCTGATTTCAGCCGTGGGGCATGAGACCGACACGACCCTGATCGACTATGTCTCGGACCGCCGCGCACCCACGCCCACCGCCGCCGCCGAACTGGCCGTACCCGTCCGTATGGAACTGCTGGCCTGGACCAACGAACAAGGCGCGCGCCTGTCCCGCGCCGCCACCGACGCGGTGCAACGCCGCAGCCAGCGCCTGCGAGACCTGTCCCGCGCCCTGCCGCGCCCCGATACGCTGCTGGACAGCCCGCGCCAACGGCTCGATCAGGTGGCCGAACGCCTGCCCAACGCCCTGATCCGGGGCGTCCAGACCCGTCGCGTCAAACTGCTGGACAGCTCGGCCCATCTGCGCCCCTCGACCCTGCGCGGCCTGGTCGAAACCCGCCGCGACCGCTGGCGCAACCTGTCCTCGCGCCTGTCGCTGCGCCCCATCCAGCGCGAGCTGCAAACCCGCCGCGACACGCTAAACCGCCTGACCGAGCGTCTGAACACCGCCCAGACCACCCGTCTGGATCGCCTGCACCAACAGCTCGAGGCCACCGACCGTCTGCGCGAAACCCTCAGCTATAAGGCGACGCTCGATCGTGGCTATGCCGTCATCCGCGCGGGCGGTCAGGTTCTGACCCGCAAGGCCGAGGCCGAGAAACACAGCACCTTTGACATCGAATTCGCCGACGGGACGCTCAGCACAGGTCAGGGCGTAACGGCCAAGCCCAAACGCGCAGCCAAGTTGCCGCCACCGGATCAGGGATCACTGTTTTAAACCCCGGTCTCAGGCCCGTAACAGATCATCTCTTCTCCGATATCCTCGGCCTCATACAGTTCGGTCGCGGTCGGATCCCCTTCGAACTGCGCGATCAGCCCGCCTCCGGATTCGGTGAACACCCAGCATTGCGGGTCGGGCCGATCCTCATAAATGAAACAAATCTGCCCCGCGCGTTCGTACCAAACGCCTTCCTTGCAATCGCCATCCAGAAACGACCAGATCACGCGGCGGTTGGGCAGATACCGCTCGACCCCATAGACCTCACCGTCAAACCCGTAGAACAAGGTCTTTCCGCGGGTGTAGGCATCAAACTCCGTCCCCGACAACGGCGATTGCGCCGCGGCTGACTGCGCCGAAAGCGCCAGCAGAATCATCCATACCCTGACCATATCCGCATTCTGTCAGATGCCGCCCGCCCGCGCCATTCACCGTTTCGCGGGCGCTCTCCCAACGTCACATCTTGATACGAATTCGCAATCATGACGACATGAGCGCAAATCTTCGGGGAAAGACCATGCCGACATTCTTATTCTGGGCCGCTGCAGCCTGCGCATTGGCCTACTTGACGCTCACGGCCCGCCCGGCCAGCCCGGTGCGTACCGGGCTGAAAACAGCGTCAGTCGCACTGCTGGCCCTGACCGCAGCCCTGATGAACGCCCCATGGCTGCTGATCCTCGCCCTCACCCTCTGCGCAATCGGAGATGCCCTGCTATCGCGCGAGACCGACGTAACCTTCATGGCCGGTATCGCCGCCTTCGCCGCCGGACACCTGGCCTATGTCGCCCTGTTCCTGACCCACCCCGCCAGCGACCCCGGCCTGATCCTGACCCAACCCGCGATCTTCTGGTCCCTGCTGATCCTCGGCATCGTCATGGCCACCCTGCTGGCCCCGCGCGCCGGAGACCTCAAGGCCCCCGTTCTTGGCTACGTCCCGATCATTCTCGGCATGGGCGTCACCGTTTTGGCCCTTCCCGATACCGGAGCGCTCCGCTGGGCGCTGCCCGCAGCAATGGCCTTCATTGCCTCTGATCTGATCCTCGCGACCGAGAAATTCCTGCTGCGCCCCGACCATCCCGCCCTGCGGCTGACCCCCTACATGATCTGGCCGCTTTACTGGGGCGCACAGGCCGGGTTCCTGATCGCCTTCACCTGACCCTTTGCAACTGCCGTAAATCCGCATTAGGTGAAGGGACCACCTGCGGAGACCAAAAATGGCGTTTTTCTCAAAGCTCAAGGACAAGCTGTTCAAATCCTCCTCGCGCCTCGAACAGGGGCTGGACGCGATTGTCGAGGATGGCGGCGAGGAAACTGCACCCGATCTGGTCATCCCCCAGCCCGAACCCGAACCGCAACCCGTCTCCGAAGCTCCAGCAGCTGCACCAGCGCCGCAACCGACAGAACCCCAAGCGCCCGCCGTTGCTGATCCGGCACCCACGGCACCTGCGCCTGAAACCTCTGAATCCAAAGGCCTGCTGGGCCGCCTGTTCAAGCGCGGCGAAGACCGCACCGTTGTGCGCCGCACCCTGGACGACGACATGCTGGAACAGCTCGAAGAGCTTCTGATCGCCTCGGACATGGGCGTCGACACTACCCTGCGCGTCACCGCCAACATGGCCGAGGGTCGTCTGGGCCGCAAACTTTCCACTCAGGAGATCAAGCAACTGCTCGCTCAGGAAGTTGCCCGCGTGATGGAGCCGGTCGCTAAACCCATGCCCCTCTACCCCAAACGCCCGCAGGTGGTGCTGGTCGTGGGCGTCAATGGCTCCGGCAAAACCACCACCATCGGCAAGCTTGCCAGCCAGTTCAAAGCCGCAGGCAAAAAGGTCGTCATCGCCGCCGGAGACACCTTCCGCGCCGCCGCCGTCGAACAGCTGCAAGTCTGGGGCGACCGCGCGGGCGTCCCGGTGCTGACCGCCCCCGAAGGCTCCGACCCCGCCTCACTTGCCTTTGATGCCCTGACCAAGGCGCAGAACGACGGCGCAGACCTCTTGATGATCGACACCGCAGGCCGCCTGCAAAACCGCGCCGACCTGATGGAGGAACTGGCCAAAATCGTCCGCGTCATCCGTAAGGTCGACGACACCGCCCCCCACAACACGCTGCTTGTGCTGGACGCCACCACCGGCCAGAACGCCCTCAGCCAGGTCGAAACCTTCCGCAAACTGGCTGATGTCTCAGGCCTCGTCATGACCAAACTCGACGGCACCGCCAAAGGCGGGGTCCTCGTCGCGCTGGCCGATAAATTCGGCCTGCCCATCCACGCCATCGGCGTCGGCGAACAAATCGACGACCTCGCCCCCTTCGACCCCGAAGAATTCGCTGCCGCACTCACCGGCCTGCAAACCTGATCCGTCTCTTCATCTGGCCACAAATATCCCGGGGGTCCGGGGGCAGAGCCCCCGGCCTCTCCACCCAAGCGAAAGCCCCGATTTGAGCGACTGGCTGATCTCCCTGGAAGGCACTGAATCCGGCCACCACCTCGCCCTCGCGTTGGCTCTGATGGCTGCCTTCCTGCACGCCGTCTTCGGTGCACTGCAAAAAGGCCGTCACGACCCCTGGATGTCACGCGGAGCGATCGACGCCTGCTATTGCCTCATGGCGGCACCCTTCGCCTTGTTTGTGGTCCCATGGCCCGAACCGCATATGTGGCCCATCTTCGCGGTCGTCTGGCTGATCCATATCGGTTATAAAGTCCTGCAGGCCGCCGCCTATACCAAAGGCTCTTACACCGTCGTCTACCCGGTCGTACGGGGCACCGGCCCTCTGTTTACCGTCATCGGCGCCTACCTGCTCTTCGGCGAGACCTTCTCGATCATCCAATGGCTCGGTGTCGCGACCCTGATGGCAGGAATCTTCGGTCTTGCGGCCTACAACCTGCGCTATCTCGAAACCGATCGTGAAACGCTGGGCATCGCCCTTGGGCTGGCGCTGGCCACCGGCCTGTTCGTGGCGCTCTACACCACCTATGACGCTTACGGCATCCGCGCGACCGCCGACCCGTTCACCTTTCTGGCGTGGTTCTTCATGATCGACGGGGCCGCGATGCCCCTCTACGCAGCGCTGAGATACCGCGCCATGATCCACCGCCCCGCGCTTGGGCCGCTGATGCTGCGCGGGCTGGCGGGCGGTATCATCGCGCCACTGTCGTTCGGCTCCATCATGCTCGCCACGCGCCTCGACAAAGTGGGCGAGGCCGCCATCCTGCGCGAAACCTCCACCGTCTTCGCGGCGCTCATTGGCTGGCTGGTGTTGAAAGAAACCGTCGGCCCCAGACGCATTGCACTCATGACATTGATTGCGCTCGGCGCGGTAATAGTTGAAATGGGCGGGTAAGCAGCAGGTCGGAATCATGGCAGAACACAAAGACATCAATCCCTTCCTCAAACAGGTGCTGGAACTCGGGCCCCCGCTGGCCTTCTTCTTCATCTACCTACGCCTGCGCGATGACAATTTCGTGATCGGCGGTATTGAGTACTCCGGTTTTATCGTCGCCACGATCCTGTTTGTGCCCCTGATGCTGGCCGCCATGGGGATCCTGTGGTACCTCACCGGCAAGCTCAGCCGGATGCAGATTTTCACTGCCTTCATGGTCATCTTCTTCGGCGGCCTCACGGCCTGGTTCAATGACGAGCGCTTCTTCAAAATGAAAACCACGCTGGTCTATGGCGTCTTTTCCCTCATCCTCGGGATAGGACTGCTGCAGCGAAAGTCCTATCTGGCCTATGTCCTGGACGAGATGCTGCCGATGCGCCACGAAGGCTGGATGATCCTGACCCGCCGCCTGTGCGCCTGTTTCGCAGTGCTGGCCGTGGCAAACGAACTGGTCTGGCGCACATTGTCGACAGACCTCTGGGTAAAGATCGAAACGTTTGGCTTTCCCATAGCGCTTATGGGGTTTCTGATGCTGCAATTCAGCGTCCTGCAGCGCTATATGGATGATCCGGATCAGCAATAGATTGCGTTGCGATCTCTGGCGAGGCTGATAAAACAGCTTGGCTTGGGAACCAAGCTGTGGAAAGTTGGGGCAGCTCACACCGCTCACCACCGGAGATTTCCGCCCGTATGATGGCATTCCCCAACAGTGGCTTCCTGTCCGAAGCGTCTGAAGAACTGCGCAAGATGTTGGCCTCTCTGGCGTCCGAGGTGACCCTGGACAGCGGCGAGGTTCTGTTCGAGCAAGGGGACCCGGGGGAAGCGCTTTACGCGATCCTGTCTGGCACGCTTGAAGTTTCATTCCTCGCGATGAGCGGGCGCAAGCTGTCGCTCAGACTGATGCGTCCGGGCGAAGTGTTTGGTGAGATCGCGCTGTTCGACAGCGGCCCGCGAACGGCTACTGTCACGGCCGCTGATCCTGCAAAGGTCTTGCGGGTCCGGCACAAGGACGTGATGGATCAGATTCGCAAGAACCCAGATTTGGCCGTTGACCTGATCCGCCTTGCCGGTGTGCGCATGCGCTGGATGGGTGATCAACTGAACGAACAGGTCTTTTTGCCCATGCCGATCCGTCTGGCGCGCAAATTGCTGCACCTGGCCGGTCAACAGGACAAACCCACCGCGCGTATCACCCTGTCGCAAAGCGAACTGGCCGAATTCGTCGGCGCGACGCGCGAAGCGGTTTCAAAAACCATCTCGACGTGGAAGCGTGACAACGTGGTCGAGGCCTCTCGTGGTGGTTTGCAAATTCACGATCTCGACGCGCTGCGCCAATTGGCCGAATCCGATTTAATCTAGTTTTTTGGCACAGATGTGATCCGCTTCACATACCGACCGCCCAGATTGCCGTAAGGTCAATCCTGTTACCGTAGGAGGTCGGTTTTATCATCCCCGATATCTGTCCACCGACCTCTCCCTGTACCAGAGCCATATGCCTTCCCCGGCATATGGCTTTCTTCTTAACAAAGTATGAACGAACGTTTGCACGGCCAATTGTGCTGTGCCGGACCGGCACCATTCTTAATCTTCTGGCAGATGAAGTATGTGCTGTGCGAGGCTTAGGTACCGCTAATCACAAAAACTCAGATAGTTTATTGTGGTTAAGATGGACTTACACATGAAACTTTGTGGGGAGATTTGGACACCGTTACAGGTGTTATCAGCGGGAACACGATTGAAGCTGCACTGCCCGGCGATATCTACTCTGCCGGGGACTGAGTAGTTACACGCACAGCGGTTTTTGCCTGCCATCCGAAAGCCCACATGAGTGCAACCGCAGAATAAGCTCATTCTGCTCCGGACCTGCGAACTTGATTTTAGAAACTGCTGTTGAGGCAGGGCTGGCGGCCCTGCCGATCTGGCTTCGTAGGCCAAGGCGATTTTGCCAGGCCGCACGCCCCTAATCGTCACGGGGAGGGCATTGCCCTCCCCCTGCGGTTCTTTGTGTGGGACTTCCATAGAACCCGCCCCATGGGCGAACAGCGATTGGTCGTTTAGGGCGCGTAGGTCGAACTCATCTAAGATCCAAAGTACCTACGCTTTATCTGCCCCGGTAACCGCCTACTCCCCCAGGCTCAGCGCCACGAATCTGGGCTCTCCACCCCGGCGCACCAACAACAGGAGCGACTTGCGGCCAGCTTCGCGCGCCTCATCCATCCGCGATTCAAGATCGGCAATCGAGGTCACTTTTTGCTGCCCGGCCTCAGTAATCAGATCGCCCGGGCGCAGCCCCTTCTCGAACGCTTCCGACCCTTCATCCACATTCGTTACCAGCAGCCCTTCTGCCTCGGCGCCCAGACCCAGCTCCTCTCGCTGGCTGTCACCCAGCGGGGCGATGGTCAGTCCCAGGATGTCCTTGTCTTCTTCAACAGGTGCCTCAGCCTCTGGTTCTCCACCTTCCTCGGCGCGTTCGGCGTCTTCCCGACGGCCCAGCGTGACAAGCACCGTCTGTGTACCACCATCGCGGTGGACCACTACGCGGACGGATTTACCCACCGTGGTTTCGCCCACCTGACGAACCAGACCGCGCGTATCTTCGACCTCGACCCCGTCGAAGCTGATGATCACGTCGCCAGCCAGCAGGCCCGCCTCTTTTGCAGGGCCCTCTGGCACGTCGCTGATCAGCGCGCCACCGGGTTTATCAAGGCCCATCGCCTCGGCCATGTCCTCGGTCACATCCTGAATGCGCACACCCAGCCAGCCGCGGCGGGTCTCACCGAATTCACGCAATTGGTCCACGACCTTGATCACCACATTCGACGCCATCGAGAACCCGATGCCGATCGAGCCGCCGTTGGGCGACAGGATCGCGGTATTCACGCCAATCACTTCGCCATCCATATTGAACAGAGGCCCACCCGAGTTGCCCCGGTTGATCGCAGCGTCCGTCTGGATGTAGTCATCATAAGAACCGCTCAGCGCCCGATTGCGGGCCGAGACGATGCCTGCTGAAACCGAAAATCCCTGCCCCAGCGGGTTGCCCATTGCGATCACCCAATCGCCGACGCGCATCGTATCGCTGTTGCCGAACTGAACATATTGCAGCGGCCCCTCGGCTTCGACCTTGAGCAGCGCGATGTCCGTCTTGTCATCCGTGCCAATCACCTTGGCCACCAGTTCCTTGACCGGCTGCCCGTCACCTGGGAAGAACTCGATAAGTATCTCGTCCGCTTCGGCGATGACGTGATTGTTGGTCACGATAAAGCCGTCTTCGGAGATCACGAACCCGGACCCTAGCGCATTGCTGCGGCGCGGGCGGTTTTCTCCGTCCCCGCCGTTGCGGTCCTGAAACTCGCGGAAGAAATCTTCGAAGGGCGAGCCCTCAGGCACGATCCCTTGCGGGCCGGTCTGACCTTCGATCAGGGTCGATGTGGTGATATTCACCACCGCAGGGCTGATCTTTTGCGCCAAAGGTGCAAGGCTATCGCGCGCCTGCGCCGACAGGCTTTGCGCCAGAACCAGCACCATCCCCATAAAGGCCAGCCACATCAGCCGCACCATGACACCAACTTCGTCCCGCCGGACGGATACACTGCGCGCTTTCGCCTGCACTTGGGGTTCTCCTTGTCGATCGTTTTGTCACGGGGTCCGGCTTCGGCCCCCTCTCTTGAGAAACAATGTAGTCAGTTTGGTCTTGCCCGCAACTCGGGATCGCGGGGAATTCACCGGCAAGTGAGAACCTTGTATCAAAAGCCGACCTGATATGCGCCCCACAGCAGGATGAAACCGCTGACGACACAGAGCAACCCCATCAGCCGGCGCGCCTGTTCGGGCAGCGCGCGCAGCGCCTCGAGCATGCGTTCAATAAGCGAAGGGGCCAGCGCATAGGCCAGCCCCTCGACAATCAGCACCAGCCCGAAGGCCAGAAGGATCATACCCATTATTGGGACGCCTGCCCTGTGGGCGATTTCAGGTAGTTGAAGAACTCAGAATCCGGGCTGAGAACCATCGAGCTGTTGCCGCCACCCAGCGCACGTTCATACGCGGACAAAGAGCGGTAGAACTCGAAGAACTCGGGGTCCTTGCCAAAGGCTTCGGCGAAGATTGCGTTGCGCTCGGCATCGGCCTCACCGCGAATGATCTCAGCCTCACGGTTGGCGTCGGATACCAGTTCCACCACGGTCCGGTCGGCCTGCGCGCGCACACGCTGCGCAGCTTCGTTACCACGGGCGCGCTCGTCGGTCGCTTCACGTTCACGTTCCGCCTTCATCCGGTCAAAGGTGGCTTCGAGGTTGGCCTGTGGCAGGTCGGTCGCCTTCAGACGCACGTCGATCACGTTGACGCCCAGCGCCCGTGCTTCGGCAATCGCGCTGTTCCGAATGCGCAGCATCAGCGCGGCACGGTCGGAACTCAGAATGTCACGCGATGACACCGAACCCAGAACCTCACGCGTTTCGGCGCGTAGGATGCGGTCCAGACGATCCTCGGCCACCGGGATACCACCGACACCAACGGCCTGACGGAACTGCTCCAGATCGGAAATCCGATAGCGCGCAAAGGCATCGACCACCAGACGGCGATCATCCAGGGGCGTGACTTCCAGCGGTTGCACGTCGATAGACAGGATGCGGTCGTCATAGCGGACAACTTCCTGAATCAACGGTATTTTGAACGCCAGACCGGGATCTTCTTTAACGGCCACGACGCGGCCAAATTGCAGAACCAGTGCCCGCTCGCGTTCATCCACGATGAAGATTGAGGACAAAACACCGACGATCGCAATCACGATGACCGGCAGAATAAATGTTGCTTTACGCATCAGTTGCCCTCCGCAGATTGGTTGCGACGCAGTTCGTTGAGCGGCAGATAAGGCACGACGCCCTGCCCCGATCCGGTCGAGTTTTCATCCAGAATGATCTTGTCCACGTCACCCAGAACCTGCTCCATCCGTTCCAGATACAGACGTTTGCGGGTCACATCCGGCGCTTTGGAGTATTCTTCCAAAACCGCGCTGAAACGGCTCGCCTCACCCTGGGCGCTGTTGATTTGCTGAGCGCGATAGGCTTCGGCCTCTTCCAGAACCTGCGCAGCTTCACCGCGCGCTTCGGCCAACACACGGTTGGCATAGGCGTCGGCGACGTTCTGCAGACGGTCACGCTCTTGCGCGGCTGCCTGAACGTCGCGGAAAGCGGCGATTACATCCTGCGGCGGATCCGCCTTGTCAAAGTTCACACGCACAATGTTTACACCCGAGTCGTAGCTGTCCATCGTCGCCTGGATCAATTCCTGAAGACGTTCTGCGATGATCCCACGATCGCGGTTCAGGATCGGAGCAAGTTCGCTTTGCGCAATGATCTCGCGCATCGCTGATTCCGACACGGCGCGGATCGTCTGGCTGGGATCGCGCAGGTTGAACAGATACTTGGCCGGGTCATTGATGTTCCAGACAACCTGATAGTCGATATCGACCACATTTTCGTCGCCCGTCAGCATCAGACCATCATCGCTGCTGCGTGAACCGCCCATGTCCTCGTTGCGTTCGCTGGTGACCGCGACGACTTCGGCCGTCACGAACGGCCACGGGGCAAAGTTCAGACCGGGATTACCCACGGCCGAGAATTCACCCAGAAACAGTTCAACCGACTGTTCTTCGGGCTTGACGGTGTAGAAGCTGGCCAGCCCCCAAAGGACAGCTGCTGCAGCTAAACCAATCGCAACGGTCCCCTTGGTGAACGCCGGACCACCGCCGCCGCCTGAACCGTTGGTGCCACGGCCACCACCGCCGCGGCCGCCCATCAGGACGCGCAGCTGTTCCTGGCCTTTTTTCATCAGCTCGTCGATCTCGGGGATCTGCGGACCATCGTCTTGGGGCGGCTTGCGTCCGTCGCCGTTGTTGCCCCGATTTCCTCCGCCACCGGATGAGCCTCCGCCCCCCCAGGGGCCACCGCTGTTGCCCGCCATATGTGTCTTTTCCCTTGTTTAGACCGATTGGACCGTGTGATCACGGGTTCCCTTGTAACTTGTGTGCGCGCGGTTGCAAATCAAGCCGTGCGCACAGGTTGCCGCATTGTCACCAATTCCTCGGCCATGACCGGGTGAACGGCGACCGTGCGGTCGAAATCTTCCTTGGTTGCGCCCATCTTTACCGCGATACCCGCCAGCTGGATCATCTCACCCGCGCCGGGTGCCACGATATGGCAGCCCAGCACCTTGCGCGTCGCCTGAGACACGATCAGCTTCATCAGAACACGCTGCGTGCCCCCGGCAAACGCCTTTTGCATCGGCTTGAACGATGTCGCATAGACCTCGATCGGTTCCTGTTCGGCAGCTTCTTCCTCGCTCAGGCCAATGGTGCCCATTTCGGGCTGTGTGAAGATTGCGGTCGGGATCAACTCGTGATCGACGGGGGTCGGGTTGCCCTTGAAGACGGTTTCGACAAAGGCCATGCCTTCGCGAATGGCCACCGGAGTCAGGTTCACCCGGTCCGTCACATCTCCGATAGCATAGATCGAGGGCACGCCCGTCTGGCTGTATTCATCCACGACGATCTCACCCTTGCGACCGCGCTCGACGCCCACTGCCTCAAGTCCCAGATTGTCGGCATTTGGCGTCCGCCCTGTGGCGTACATGACGACATCGAACAACTGTTCGGACCCGTTGGTGGCCTTGACCCAGATCTTGTCGTCCCGCTTTTGCATCTCAAGCACGTTGGTGCCCAGGTGCAGATCGATACCGTTCTGGCACATCTCTTCGCTGATCAGCCCGCGCGCCTCATCATCAAAGCCCCGCAGAATCTGCGCACCGCGATAGAACTGAGTCGTCTTGACCCCCAGCCCGTTCATAATCCCGGCAAATTCGCACGCGATGTATCCGCCGCCGACGATCAGGAGGCTTTCGGGCAGCTTCTCAAGATGGAAAATCTCGTTCGAGGTGATCGCCAACTCGGACCCGGGAAAATCTGGCACAACAGGGCGACCGCCGGTGGCGATCAGAATATGCTTGGCCGTCTTGCGCGTCCCATCAGCCAGCTCAACCGTATGCGGATCAACCACATGAGCGCGCTGATCAAAGCTCTCGACCCCGTTGTTTTTCAGGATGTTGCGGTAGATGCCCTCCAGCCGGTCCAGTTCCGTAACCAGTTTTCCGTGAAACGTGTTCCAGTTGAACTCACCGGGCCTGATATCCCAGCCATATTCCTGTCCATCGCCCACCATGCCCGAGAATTCGCTTGCGAATACCATCAGCTTTTTGGGCACGCAGCCGCGGATGACGCAGGTCCCGCCGTAACGATCCTCTTCCGCCAGAGCGACCTTGGCGCCGTTTTCGCCCGCCGCCACACGCGCCGCGCGCACCCCGCCCGAGCCGCCTCCGATGACGAAAAGATCATAGTCAAAGCTCATGGGTGCGTTCCTTCTGTATTCCGCTTGGCCAAAATGCACAGGTTATCTGGGCGTGAAATTCCAACTGCCAACCCCTAGGGCAGCCGAAACATTGGTTTTCTTTCAATAACTCACAAACCACACCGCCGGGCCCTAGTCCGCGATATCAGAAAACAGGTTGTCTCCGCTCTCTCCCAGAAGGTCGGTCTGCACCGTGCCGGCGTTGATATCGCGCAGCTCGACGCGGCCATCACCATACCCGACCACAACCTTGTCACAGATATCAATAAACAGCCCGTTTTCCACCACACCCGGAATCTGGTTCAGCACCAGCGCCAGCTGACGCACGTTGCCAATGCGTTTGAGATGCAGGTCCAGAATATGGTTCCCCTCATCTGTCACCTTCGGGGCCTCGCCATTCATGCGCAACGTGACCGAGGTGCCCAGAACGTCCATCGTATCCAACGCTTCCTCGATCAGAGTGCGCGTGGTCTGCCAACCAAAGGGAATCACCTCGACCGGCAAGGGAAACGCCCCCAGCGTTTCAACCTCTTTACCCGCATCCGCGATCACCACCATTTGATCACTGGCCGTGGCCACGATTTTCTCTTGCAACAGCGCCGCCCCACCGCCTTTGATCAGATTGAATTCGTCATCAAACTCGTCCGCGCCGTCGATGGTCAGGTCCAACCACCCGGCCTGATCCAGCGAGACAACCTCGATCCCGACCTCGCGCGCCAGTTGTGCGGTCGCTGTCGACGTTGGGACGCCTTTGATCTTCAGCCCTTCTTCGCGCACACGTTCCCCCAAACGCCGCACCAGCCACGCGGCGGTCGACCCCGTGCCAAGCCCCACACGCATTCCGTCTTCGACCAGATCCGCGGCCCGATAGGCCGCAACATATTTGGCTTTGTCGATCGGCGACAAATCTCTGCTCATGACAACATCCCCCGAGTAGTCTGGGGGGCCTTATACGGAATGCCCCTGCCAACTGCGAGAGGCAAATCGCACCGCACCGGCGCTAAGATGCCGCTGAAATACGCCTTTCTGATGGGAATGGTCGCAATCAGGGCTACCTCGTGCGGTCGCCGCACATAGATAGGGAGTATGGAAACGCGATACCGCCGGCACTATGCCCCTGACAACGCCTCGCTGGTGATCCGGCTGGCACTGGAAGAGATGCGCCTGCCTTATGACACCGTTCTGGTGGACCGCGCCCGGAACGAGCAGGACGGTGCTGCCTATCGCAGTCTCAACCCCAACGGGCTGATCCCGGTGCTTGAAACGCCGCAGGGCCCGATCTTCGAGACCGCCGCGATCCTGCTTTGGCTGAGCGACACGCACGGCCAGATGGCTCCTGCCCCCGACAGCCCCCAGCGCGCCGCGTTTCTGAAATGGCTCTTCTTCGCTTCGAACACGCTGCACGCCGATTTGCGCATCCTCTTCTATGCTGAAAAATACATCGACGCCGCCGAGGCCGAGACATTGCGGGCGGGCATCCGCCCCAGACTGCGCCAGCATCTGAAGCTGCTGGATGATCTGGCCCAAACCGGCCCCGACTGGTTCAGCAGCAAGCCTTCGGTCCTGAGTTACTACATCGCCTGCATGATGCGATGGATGGCACTTTATCCGGTGCAGTCCGACCGCAGCTGGTATCAGTTGAACACAACTCCGAACCTGCGGTACATTCTGGGGCAATTGGAACAGCGCCCGGCAACACGCGCTGCCTTGATCGCCGAAGGGCTCGGGGCTACGCCGTTCACTTCTCCTACCTACGCCAATCCTCCGGAAGGCTCAGCTATCTGATATGTTTCTCTCTGTCTTCGATATGTTCAAAGTGGGCATTGGCCCGTCCTCTTCACATACCATGGGGCCGATGGTGGCCGCCGCGCGATTTCTGGACATGATGCGCGCGTCACCGTTCGAATTCTCAGGCCTGCGCGGATCGCTGCACGGCTCGCTGGCGTTCACCGGCGTTGGCCATGCGACCGACCGCGCCACCATTCTGGGCCTCGCCGGATTTGTGCCCGACACCTATGACAACGACAAAGCCGAGGCGACGCTGGCCCAGATTCATGCGACCCAAACGGTGACACCTGAAGGACTACCGACGCTCAGCTTTGATCCAAAGGCCGATCTGATCTTTGACTTCGAACAATCACTGCCGGGCCATGCCAATGGCATGATCCTGATGGCTACGGACGCGCAGGGGGATGTGATCCTGCAGCAGGTCTTTTATTCCGTCGGCGGTGGCTTTGTCCTGACCGAAGAGGAACTGGCTGAAGGCAAGGCGACCGAAGAAGGTGCGCCCATCCCGTTTCCGTTCAAATCTGCAGATGAAATGCTGCGCATGGCCAAAAGCAGCGGCAAAACCATCGCCCAGATGAAGCGCGCAAATGAAATCGCGCGCGGGTGTCCGGAAAGCTTTGCCAAAGGCTCGGCCCGCCTCTGGCAGGTGATGAATGATTGCATCGAGCGTGGGTTGAACACGGATGGTATCCTGCCGGGTGGGCTGTATGTGCGCCGCCGCGCCAAGGGTATCCACGACGCGCTGCTGGCCGAGCGCGGCAAGAACCTGACCGCACCGCACACGATCAACGACTGGATGAGCGTCTATGCCATGGCAGTGAACGAGGAAAACGCCGCCGGTGGTCAGGTCGTCACCGCGCCAACCAACGGTGCGGCGGGTGTGCTGCCTGCGGTGCTGCGCTATTACCTCGACCATGTGCCGGGGGCCTCTGAAAACCATATCGAAGACTTCCTGCTGACCGCTGCGGCCATCGGCGGGCTGGTCAAGTATAATGCCTCGATCTCGGGCGCCGAAGCGGGCTGTCAGGCCGAGGTTGGCAGCGCATCTGCGATGGCGGCAGCGGGTTTGTGCGCGGTGATGGGCGGCACCCCTGAACAGGTGGAAAACGCCGCTGAAATCGCATTGGAGCACCATCTCGGCATGACCTGCGATCCCGTGGCGGGGCTGGTTCAGGTCCCTTGCATCGAACGCAACGGACTGGGCGCGATCAAGGCGGTTTCGGCCGCTTCGCTGGCGCTGCGGGGGGATGGTCATCACTTTGTGCCGCTGGATTCAGTGATCGAAACCATGCGACAGACCGGCCATGATATGCATGAACGGTACAAGGAAACCTCATTGGGCGGGCTGGCCGTGAATGTGCCAAACTGCTGACAGCATCGCGGAGGACAGACATGCGCGGACATTGCCTGTGCGGCAGGATCAGCTTTGAGATCGATCCCCCGGTGCTGTCTTGTGTCTCCTGTCATTGCGACAGCTGCCGCCGCCAGTGTGCGGCCCCGATGACCACCTATTTCGGCGTGCGCGACGGCCAGTGGCGCTGGACCGGTGCAGAACCCAAACGCTTCAACTCCTCTCCGGGGGTCGAGCGCAGTTTCTGCCCTCAATGCGGGACACCGATCTCGTTTCGGTCCGAGAAGATGTCAGATGTACTACACCTGTACGTCGCCACGCTCGAAAACCCCGAGGCGCTGCAGCCCACCCTGAATGTGGCGCATGAGGAAAAACTGAGCTGGCTGCGCCTGGATGACGGCCTGCCAGCCTGCATCGGCCCGGATTACACCAAGGTGCACCCCCTGCCCGAAGCCTGACCTTTCCAGCGGGACGCGAAACCGCTAGCGTCGCCGCCATGACTCAGGATCGCCCCGTATTCGGCATCGTACTGATGCTTGGCTTTTGTGTGCTTGCCCCTCTGGGGGACGCCATGGCCAAGGTGCTGGGTGAAACGACTCCCATCGCCCTGCTGGTTTGGGTTCGCTTTGCAGTACAGGTTGTAATCCTGACCCCGCTGATCGTCGCAACAGGTCGCCCTTGGCGGATGCGCGGGCGCGTGCTGCGTCTGACGATGATCCGCACACTGCTGCATATCGCGGGTATCTCGGCCATGTTCAGCGCGCTGCTGTACTTGCCGCTGGCCGATGCGGTCGCCATCGCCTTTGTGATGCCGTTCATCATGCTCCTGCTGGGTCGCTTCGTGCTGGGCGAGCATGTGGGGCCCAGACGGCTGATCGCGTGTATCGTCGGCTTCATCGGGACGTTGCTGGTCATCCAGCCCAGTTTCGCTCAGGTCGGCGCGCCTGCCCTGCTGCCGCTGATCGTGGCAGTGGTATTTGCGCTATTTATGTTGGTGACCCGGCAAATCGCCAAAGAGGTTGATCCAATCGCGCTTCAAGCTGTGTCCGGAGCGATGGCGACGGCATTCCTGCTGCCCCTCCTGCTGCTGGGGACATATGCCCAAGTCGATCAGCTTTCGTTCATTGCCCCTGATGGCCAGACTCTCTGGCTGCTCCTTGCGATCGGCGTTCTGGGCACGGTGGCGCATCTGCTGATGACATGGTCACTGCGCTATGCCCCTTCGGCTACGCTGGCGCCCATGCAATATCTGGAAATCCCCGTGGCCACGCTGATCGGATGGATCATCTTCCGCGACCTCCCCAATGGTCTTGCTGCCATCGGTATCCTGATCACCATCGCTGCGGGCCTTTATGTCATCCTGCACGAGCGGGCCAATGCCCGGTCTGGCCCGACAGAAACGCCTGCATAACCTGATCCAGCGCAGCACGCGGCACCATGACCAGCAACCCCGGCGCGTCCACCTCAAGCGTGATCTCTCCGAGCGCGCGGTTGGAAGTTCCAATCTGACCGTCCGGTTCGAACAGCAAAGCGTCGATCGGCCACTCCAATCCCTTGCTCCGCCCTTTTGTGCGCCGAAATGGAAACAATGACACCGTGTCCCCCGGCACCAGGTTCAGCGTGATCCGGGGCGGCGCAACAAACGCCAGTTCATGTGCGCCAAGCAAAATACAAACGCGCTCTGGCCTGCGTATGAGGCTGTTGAACACCGCCAACTGATGATCCACCCGCGCCCCCAGAAATCCGGCCGCCAGAAGCAGAGGGGCCTGAACATGCCGCAGCGCCTTATCAAAATCTGTGCTGTCCTGTTCTCGGATCGGAAACAACCGATCTTTGGGAATCTGGCCCTGATAAGCGGGGGACAACGAGTCGAAATCCCCAATCACGGCATCCGGAATACGACCCGAATCAATCAAAGCAACCGCTCCGCCATCCGCCGCAACAGCAGAATCGACGCGTTTCAGCACCAGATTCACGTCATCCGGGCCGATTTCTCCGCCTCCAAACAGCCCGATTGGCCCTCTGGACCGAACAATTGACTCATTTTTCGCAAGATTGACCATATTTCCCGGTTTTGGACATAATGAGACCACAAAATGATAGACTCATGGCTACAGTTTGAAGTCGATTGCCCAAATCCGTGTCGGGCAGTGTGACTGGGTAGTTTGTAGAGGACGTGCGTCTGATGGTACAGAACAACAAGGTTTTAACCGTTTCTTACGGAACCTTCTCGTGCACTTTGGAAGGCTTCGACGATTCATTCGAAACGATGAAAGCCATTGCCGAGTATTTCCGGGACCTTTCCGCGGATGACCGCTATTTCGGGTCCGAGCCCCCTCAGCCGGACGCCCAGATGCTGACGCGCATCGCCCAACGCGACGAAGCGCGCCGGGTTGAAGCCAGTCAGAATGATACCGGTTTGGTGCTACGCGCCACGGATACCGCCACCGACACCGGCACCGCACCCGCAGCACCGACCCCCGCTGCCCCTGCGCCGACGCCCCCTGCACCGACCCTGGAAACCCCCTCTGTCAGCACAAACGCCCCGTCGGCGCCTGCAAACCCCACCGATGAGCCCGCCGATAGCATTGCCGCCAAACTGCAGCGGATTCGTGCTGTCGTTTCGCACTCCGATGCCGCGCCGGGCGCTTATTCCGAGGACGAAGACACCAGCTATTTGCAGCCGGCCAAACCCAAGGTCGATGCCATCGCCGCCGCGTTCGAAGCCGGTGCGCTTGCTCCGACTGATCTGCAGGAGACCGTCGATGAGACGCCGGAAGCTGCGCCAATAGAAGAGACTCAGGCGCCTGAACCGCAGCAGGAAGAAATCGAAACACCCGCTGCGCAAGCCACCGACGCGACACCCGAGCCCGAAACAGACGACCAAGCCGATGCAACCGCGCTGGTTCTGCCCCAAGACATCGAGGACGCACCGCAACAGGATGAGGTCACCGACACTGACGTGCTGTTTTCGGACCTCGATGACAGCTCAGATCCCCAGGTCGAGGATGAGCCCAATATCCTCAACGAAGCCGAGGCGGACGAAGAGGATACGCTGGACGATCTCGCGCACGACGTGATTTCGGCCGAGGATGAAGCACTGTTGCTGGATGAAATCGCTTTGGTTGAATCCGAGCTGTCCGTTCAGGCACCTTCCCATCGGGCAGAGATTTCAGGTCTCGATCAGGACGTCTCGCGCCTGATGGACGAAGCGGATGCACAGCTTGATGATCCCGCAACCACCGATCAGCGCGAAGCCTATTCGCACCTGCGCACTGCGGTTGCCGCAACCGAGGCAGAGCGTGCCGAAGGCAAGGACGCGGCAGGCGAACGCGAGGATGACTATCGCGGCGATCTTGCTTCGGTCGTCAGCCCTCGCCGCCCCGAGGTTGAAGTCACCAGCAAACGCCCCTCGACCAACGAAGCCGCACCGCTGAAACTGGTCGCAGAGCAGCGTATCGATACCGAAACCGGCGACACCGGCCCGGTTATGCCGCGACGCGTGAGATCGACCGATGAAGACATTGCAGAGGAAGAAGGTGGTTTTGCCACCTTTGCACAAGAACAGGGCGCGCAGTCGCTGCCCGATCTGCTAGAGGCCGCCGCCTCTTACCTGTCCTTCATCGAAGGCCAGGAACAGTTTTCGCGCCCGCAGTTGATGAACAAGGTCCGCTCGCTGAAACAGGAGGCGTTCAATCGCGAAGAAAGCCTGCGTTCTTTCGGCCAGCTTCTGCGCGACGGTAAAATCGAAAAGGCGGGCGGAGGACGCTTCGCGGCCTCAACCCTGATCGGGTTCCGTCCCGATGATGACGAACGCGCCGCGGGCTAAACCCGGCGCACTGCAATACCCCCTCGAAACTAGACAGGGCCAGAGGTTACTCTGGCCCTTTCCTTGTGCGGTTCGCGCGCGCCACAGCGGCAAATCCGCTCATTTTCAGAGTTTGCCGCACCGTTATTATGCTGCATCGCAGAAATCTGCTAAGCTTTGGGCACCGACTAAGCTTAATCTCGTGTTTCTGAATGCCCATGTTTCCGACCTGAGGTATCTGTTATGTACGACCTTGCAATTCGACGGCTGCGCATCTTTGATAAACCCCTTGTAACCACACATTTTCAGAATCTTGCACCGGACGCCCTTCGCGCGCGGTTTGGCGCTGCCGTTCCCGACACGTTTCTGGATCGATACGTATCATCTCTGTTTGATGACGCATCATTGGTTTTCGGCGCGTTTCCTGACACGTGCCTGCGCGGTATGGCCGAGTTGCGGCCGCTGGGCGACAGCCACCCTCGCGCCGCCGAGGCAGCATTCACCGTCGAAGCACCCTGGCAGGATCGCGGTATCGGCGACGCGTTACTGTCGCGCGTGATCGCCGGGGCGCGCAACCGCCGGATACGTGAGGTGCATATGATCTGCCTTGCAACCAATCAAAGGATGCGCCACCTGGCCAGCAAGCACAGCGCCGACCTGAACCTGATGACCGGAGAAGTCGCAGCCAAGTTAACCCCGGCCTGGCCGACGCCGCAAAGTATGGCGCAAGAGATCGCCGGTGAATATCACGCCTTTGCCCGCGCGGTCTTTAGCTGGCCGGACTAGAACCCAAAGCCGATCGCGACGTAAGGCCCGGTAAGGATCAGATCGATCACTTCGCGCCCCTCGCGAAAGTTAACGTCCAGATGCCGGTATCCACCCGCAACACTTATTCCGTGTTTCCATTTCCAACTCGCCTGTGCCAGCGCTTCCCACTGGAACTCCGATCCATAGCCAAAGCCGCCAACATTGCCCATCGCGGTTAGGCTCCAACGTTCATTCAGCGCTCGACTATAGCGCGCTCCAATCACCGGATCTGTCCAGCTTTGATCGGTACTGAAAGTGCGATCAAGCACCGTGGTCGAGACATCAAGATCCCAGTGGCGCAACCCGCCCAGTGCCTCGATCCGCGACTGGTCATCCTCATGGATGGCATAGCTGACCCCTAATGAGAACATGATGCCATTGAGGTCCCAACTGGCCGCGTCGTCGAAGCGGCCAACCGTAACGTCGTCTCCAAGGTCCAGATAGTTGAACTCGCCGCCGATACCCCAGCGCCCATTTCGGGCTTCGCCTGCGATGAGGAACGCGCCATCGAGGATATCAAATATTGAGGTATCGCCATTGACGGGCGGGTTCGGCCCCACGTCCAAAGAGGTCTTGAACTCCGGCCCCCACACGTATGGTGCAACGACGTAGTTCCAATCGCTCGCCTGAGCGCCGCCAGACACGCAAGCCGCGATCAGAGCTGCAAACACCCGATTTTTCATGCCGAGCTGCCCCTTTAATTTATTCTTTCCTGATGTCGCGAGCTTGGCAGGCGAACGATGTGCGCGCAATGAGCGGAGGCAGTTTTAATCCTGATCCGGGTCTTCTTTGCCCACACCACGAAAGACAAACTTGAACGGCAGCGCCCAAACGATGCCCAACGCCACATAAACCAGAAACTCCAGCCAGATCGGTGGTCGATCCAGCCAGTTCACGATTGTTACGACCGCAACGATGTAAGCGGGCAGCCCGATCAGCAGCAGCACCAACGACCATCGCCGCCGCGCTTTGTAGCTGAGCAAGGGTTTATCCTTGTCGCTCATCAGTCTGCAAACGGGTCGGTCACCAGAATGGTGTCCTCCCGCTCCGGGCTGGTCGACAATAATGCAACGGGGCAGTCGATCAGTTCCTCGACCCGGCGCACATATTTGATCGCATTGGCGGGCAGATCGGCCCAGCTGCGCGCGCCTTCCGTGGATTCGCTCCACCCCGGCATTTCTTCATAGATCGGCGTACACCGCGCCTGCTGGTCGGCCGCGGTGGGCAGATAGTCCAGACGGGTTCCGTCCAGCTCATATCCTACACAGATTTTCAGCGTCTCGAATCCGTCCAGCACGTCCAACTTGGTCAGCGAAATGCCGTTCACACCGCTGGTCGCACAGGTCTGACGCACCAGACAGGCATCGAACCAGCCACAGCGCCGCTTGCGCCCGGTGGTGGTGCCGAACTCATGCCCTCGCTCACCCAGACGCTGCCCGTCGGCGTCATCCAACTCGGTCGGGAACGGCCCCTCTCCCACGCGGGTGGTATAGGCCTTGACGATCCCCAGCACGAAATCGATCGAGCCCGGCCCGATCCCCACCCCGGTCGAGGCCTGACCGGCAATCACGTTGGACGAGGTCACAAACGGATAGGTCCCGAAATCAATGTCCAGCAATGCGCCCTGCGCGCCCTCGAACAGAATACGTTTGCCGGCCTTGCGCTTTTCGTTCAGAACCTTCCAGACCGGAGCCGCAAACGGCAGAATCTCAGGCGCAATCTCTTTCAGCTGCGCGATCAACCCATCCCGGTCAATCGGCTCCAGCCCCAGCCCGCTGCGTAGCGCATTGTGATGCACCAAAGCCCGATCCACGCGCAACGCCAAAGTCGCGTCATCCGCCAGATCAGCCACCCGGATTACCCGGCGCCCCACCTTGTCCTCGTAGCACGGCCCGATCCCACGGCCAGTGGTGCCGATCTTTGCCACCGAGTTCTGACTCTCGCGCGCCCGGTCCAACTCACCATGGAACGGCAGGATCAACGGCGTGTTCTCGGCAATCATCAGCGTCGCAGGAGTAATATCCACACCCTGCGCCCGGATCGAGCCGATCTCCTTGATCAGATGCCACGGGTCCAGAACAACGCCATTGCCAATCACGCTCAACTTGCCGCCGCGCACAACGCCCGAAGGCAGCGCGTGCAGCTTGTAAACCTCGCCATCAATGACCAGCGTATGCCCGGCATTATGCCCACCCTGAAAACGCGCGATCACATCCGCCCGCTCGCTGAGCCAGTCGACGATCTTGCCTTTTCCCTCGTCACCCCATTGGGCGCCGACAACAACCACGTTGGCCATATCCGGTCCTTTTTACGCTGAGTCTTCAAACCCGGCTCGTATAACGGCGCGACCGCGGTAGGGAAACCGATAATTCGCCGCAGATCAGAACCGCGCGTGCCGCGCGGTGCCTCCGGCGGGGATCTTTATGGCCAGATGAAGAGCGGATCCCCTGCTTCATCTGGCCAAAAATATCCCGGGGGAGTCGCCCAAAGGGCGGCGGGGGCAGAGCCCCCTCTAGCCGTGCGACAAGCGCACAGGTTTACCATGGGGAGTGGTCAGATACGCCTCTTCCCAAGCATTGCGCACAGCCGCGATGTCGTCGGGGGCGGCATCGCCCTGCTCGGTCAGAAGCGTCTCGAGCGTTTCAAGCCAGGCGTGAAAGTAGTCGTCACCGCCATCCAGCTCTTTATTCAACCCATTGCGTTTCAGCGTCTGCGAAAAGCGCGCCGCCCAGTCGGGCCAGTCAAAACGGCCCGCTTCGTTCAGCGCCACGGTGACGGCAAAGACCTGCGCGTGCCAGGGTTCAGCAAAGACCGGCTCGGGCGCGGAATGGGTGATACACTCGCTCATGCCGGTTCCAGATAGGATTGCCACAGGTCCAGCACGACCTCATCGCGGGGGTGTTCCGGATCGGCCCAAAGCTCGGACGCGGGGAATACCACCGCGTAAAGCGGCTCGGGCGCTTCGCCCAGCCCGTGCGCGTTGGAATCGGGCAATACATGAGTTCCGTGCAGGCGCAGGATGCGGCCCGTAGCGCCGGCGGCATAGATCGGCAGGCGGGTATGGCCACCCTCGACCAGCCGGTTGGCGGTGGGGCGCACGGTGCGGACGGCTTGCCCGGCCTCGAACTGCACCGCGACATTCGACGGGCGATCGGCGGGGCCGCCTCTGGCCAGCGCGGTCGCCACGTTACCGGCCTTAAGCTTGCGCGAGGCCAGCGGGTGACCCGTGTCCGCGGGTTCTCCGCGTAGGTCATCCAGTGTCAGCACACCCTGCTTCACCAGCAGATCGGCCAGTCCGGCCATCCATTTCTCGTAATAGGAAAACCGGGCGTAATCCTTGGGCGACAGGCATTCACGCGCATGACGCGACACGTCGATATTCCATTGCCCCAGAAAGCCCGAGGCCAGAGTCACCGCCAGCGCCCGCGCGTGCCAGTCCTCGGCAAAGATCGGGGCATCCTCGGCTTCAGGGTTGATCGGACCATCGCCAAACCGTCCGCCCATATCGTGAACCCGGGTCATGAGGGCACCCGCGCCAGTCCGGTGCCGATCATGCTGTCGCGGCTGACCAGCGCGGCCAGTTCGTCCTCACCCAGCCCCTCGGTCCCTTCCGGGCGCATCGGCAGCACGAGATAGCGCATCTCGGCAGTCGAATCCCAGACCCGGACTAAAGTCTCTTCTGGCAACGTCACGCCAAACTCGGCCAGCACCTTGCGCGGCTCGCGCACGGCACGGGCGCGGTAGGCGTCGGACTTGTACCAACCCGGAGGAATACCCAGCAGCGGCCACGGGTAGCAACTGCACAAGGTACAGACGACCATGTTGTGCTGTTCGGGCGTGTTCTCGACCACAACCATGTGCTCGCCCTGACGGCCAAAATAGCCCAGATCGGCCACAACCGGCGTCGCATCTTCAAGCAAGGCCGCCTTGAACGCAGGATCGCTCCACGCTTTGGCAACGACGCGGGCACCGTTCTGCGGGCCGATTTTGTTCTGATAGGTGTCGATGATCTCATCCAGCGCCGCCGGATCGATCAGCCCCTTGCGGGTCAGAATCGTCTCAAGCGCTTTGACGCGCAGAGCGGGTTCAGATGGCAAAAGGGCGTGCGGGTGGTCGTGATCGTCATGTGGCATGACACGCAGCCTGCGTTACAGATCAACGCCCTGTCCAGTCCCTTTGACGTGATGTGCAACATCAGCATCCGTGATGCCAACTCGTCCCTTGCCCCCGGAACCAAACTTGCATAAGTACCACGCGATACACGCCACGCTGTACGGGACACCCATGGAAAACGTCGTTCTCATCATCCATCTTCTTCTGGCCCTTGGCCTGATCGCCGTCGTTCTGATGCAGCGGTCCGAAGGTGGAGGCCTTGGCATGGGCGGCGGCGGTGGCGGCGCTATGACAGGCCGTGCCGCAGCAACCGCGTTGGGCAAGGTCACATGGATTCTGGCCGGGTGTTTCATCGTCACCTCGATCACGCTGACCATCCTGGCGGCCCAGAAATCTTCGGGCAGCTCGGTCATCGACCGTCTGGGCGTCCCCGCCCCGGCCGCGACCGAGGAAAGCGCACCCGCGGTTCCGACGGCGGATGACCTGCTTCCGCCGGCGCAGGGCGACAATGCACCGCTGATCCCGCAAGCGGACTGAGCCACAAAACCTAGAATTACGGAGGAGAACTGCAACAGCATCTTGCGGTTCTCTTGCGCTTTGGGCGCGAATCCTTTATACGTGAAGTCCCGTGATGCTGCGGTTTTTTCAAGCCGTCGGGCAGCAGATAATGACCTCTCACGGGAGCAGCCGAAAATCATGGCGCGTTTTATATTCATCACTGGTGGTGTGGTTTCGTCCTTGGGTAAAGGACTGGCTTCGGCGGCCTTGGGCGCGCTGTTGCAGGCCCGGGGATACTCGGTGCGGCTGCGCAAGCTGGACCCTTATCTGAACGTCGATCCCGGCACCATGTCGCCGTTTGAACATGGCGAAGTGTTCGTTACCGATGACGGTGCCGAGACCGATCTGGACCTGGGCCACTATGAACGCTTCACCGGTGTTGCCGCGCGCAAGACCGACTCGGTCAGTTCGGGGCGGATCTATTCCAACGTGCTTGAGAAGGAACGCCGCGGAGACTACCTCGGCAAGACCATTCAGGTGATCCCGCACGTCACCAACGAGATCAAGGATTTCATCGCCATTGGCGAGGATGAGGTTGATTTCATGCTGTGTGAGATCGGCGGAACCGTCGGCGACATCGAAGGCCTGCCCTTTTTCGAGGCCATCCGTCAGTTCAGTCAGGATAAGCCGCGCGGTCAGTGTATCTTTATGCACCTGACGCTGCTGCCCTATATCAAGGCGTCCGGTGAACTGAAAACCAAGCCGACTCAGCACTCAGTCAAGGAACTGCGCTCAATCGGCCTAGCGCCCGACATTCTGGTCTGCCGTTCCGAGGGTCCGATTCCGGTCAAAGAACGTGAAAAGCTGGCCCTGTTCTGCAACGTCCGCCCCGACAGCGTGATCGCGGCGCAGGATCTTTCCACCATTTACGACGCCCCTCTGGCCTATCACAAGGAAGGTCTGGATCAGGCGGTTCTGGACGCGTTCCAGATCAGCCCGGCCCCCAAGCCCGATCTGGCGAAATGGGAAGACGTCAGCGACCGTATCCACAACGCCGAGGGCGAAGTGAAGGTCGCAATCGTCGGCAAATACACCCAGCTTGAAGACGCTTATAAATCGATTGCCGAGGCCTTGACCCATGGCGGCATGGCAAACCGTGTCCGCGTCAAGATCGAATGGGTGGACGCCGAGGTGTTCGACACCGAAGACGCCGCCCCTTACTTGGAAGGGTTCCACGCCATCCTCGTCCCCGGAGGGTTCGGCGAACGAGGCACTGAAGGCAAGATCAAGGCGGCCCAGTATGCGCGCGAACATAAGGTGCCCTATCTGGGCATCTGCCTTGGAATGCAGATGGCGGTGATCGAAGCTGCCCGCAATGCGGCTGGCATCACCGAGGCGGGTTCGGAAGAATTCGACCACGAGGCTGGGAAAAAACGTTTCGAACCGGTGGTTTACCACCTCAAGGAATGGGTGCAGGGCAACCACAAGGTTGAACGCAAGGTCGGTGACGACAAGGGCGGCACCATGCGTCTGGGCGCATATGATGCCGTTCTGGCCGACGGATCGAAAGTGGCCGAGGTCTACGGCGGCACCGCAATCGAGGAACGCCACCGCCACCGGTACGAGGTCGATATCAAGTATCGCGACAAGCTGGAAAAGGCTGGCCTGAATTTCTCGGGCATGTCCCCCGATGGCCGCCTGCCCGAGATTGTCGAATGGTCGGATCACCCGTGGTTCATCGGCGTTCAGTACCACCCGGAACTGAAATCCAAACCCTTTGACCCGCACCCCCTGTTCCGCGAATTCGTGCGCGCCGCCAAGGACACCTCGCGACTGGTCTGATCAAGCGATTGTACCCCTCGGCGCGAAACATCTTTACGCGCCGAGGGTTCACACGGTTAACTGCCGCCATGACAGCGACAGGAGACCGGCCATGACCGATCAGATTACCCACGCGGAACAGTTTGCAGCCCTGCACAAAAAGGGCGACCCGGTCATTCTGTATAACATCTGGGACGCCGGCAGCGCCGGGGCCGTGCGCGATGCTGGGGCCAAGGCGATTGCCACGGGCAGTGCACCGGTCGCGATGGCGCAAGGCTACACCGATGGCCAGAATGTGCCGATAGGGGCGGCGCTGGCCAATGCCCGCCGCATCGTCGAGGCGGTCGACCTTCCAGTGACACTGGATTTCGAAGGCGGTTATGCGGAAAACCCTGCTGACATCGCAGCCAATGCTCAACGCGCTTTGGAAACAGGGATCATCGGCTTCAACTTCGAAGACCAGATCATTGGAACCAAAGAGCTTTATGACATCGAAACCCAAGCCGCCCGCGTCGCGGCCCTACGCGAAGGCTGCAATGTCGCTGGCGTTCCCGCCTTCATTAACGCGCGCACCGATATCTTCCTCAAAGCTGCACCCGACACACATGACGAGGGGATGCTGGACGACGCGATGGCTCGTGCGAAAGCCTATGCCGACGCCGGGGCCAGCGGCTTTTTTGCGCCGGGACTAAAAGACGAAGCGATGATCAAAAGCCTCTGCGACGCGACCAGCCTGCCGGTCAATATCATCGCCTTGCCCGGCACCCCCGATACGGCCACGCTGGCCGGGCTGGGCGTTGCGCGGATCAGCTATGGCCCGGTTCCCTACCGGCAAATGCTCGCATGGCTGCAGGACAAGGCCCGCGACGCGCTGCAAAGCAGGGCCTGATCCCGTTTGGGGATTGCATTCTGAGACATTCCTCAGCACCTTGCGCGTTGTAACCGCACGGAGGATGCCTCATGGCCAAAGGATACTGGGTCGCCCATGTCGATGTGGACGACTTTGAGACCTACAAATCCTACATCGCCGCCAATGCGCTTCCCTTCTCTGAGTATGGCGCGAAATTTCTTGTGCGTGGCGGCGATAGGACCGAGGTCGAAGGCAAGGCCCGCGCCCGCACCGTGGTGATCGAATTCCCCAGCTATGAACAGGCCTTGGCCTGTTATCAAAGCGACGCGTATCAGGCCGCCAAGGCGCTGCGCGACCCGGTCTCGACCGGCGATCTTGTGATCATTCAGGGTTATGAGGGTTAGTGCCGCTTGGCGCGCCCCGAATTAGGGAATATCCTGACCTCATGTTGAAAAAATTCTTTCAGGCCCTGCGTCCGCCACAACATGACAAGCTGCCTGACCCGGATGCCGAACTGGCCTTGGGCGCATTGATGGTGCGCGTGGCGCAGGCGGATCGCGACTATAAGCTGGAAGAGATCAGCCTGATCGACCGGATCCTTGCCCGCCTTTACCAGCATAACGCCATCGAGGCCGCCAAGGTCCGTGCGACTTGCGAGAAGCTGCACGCGGCCGCCCCCGAAACGGATACGTTCGGCAAATTGATCCGCGAAACCACCGACCTGCAGGAACGGCTGGCCGCGCTGGATGCCCTGTGGGAGATCGTATTGGCCGACGGCGACACGGATGAGGGTGAAATCAAAATTGTCGAAGAGGCGCGCGTTGCGATGGGCCTCAGTTTCAATGACAGCAAGGCCGCGCGTGAACGCGTGCTAAGCCGGTTGGAAGCGACCTAACCAACAACTATATGGTTCAGAATGTTCAGTGATTTCCTGTCCCGGCTGACACAGCCCCAGCCCGATCCGCTGGTCGAAGACGACGCCCGTCTGGCCCTGACCGCCCTTCTGGTGCGCATCGCGCGCTCTGACAACGACTACGCCGATACCGAGATGGCCCGGATCGACCGCATCTCGGCAGAACGCTATGGCTTGTCCCCGTTCGAGGCCGCCGCCCTGCGCGCCCGCGCCGAAGACCTCGAAGCCGAGGCCCCCGACACCGTCCGCTTTACCCGCGCGATCAAAGAGGCCGTTGCCTATGACGACCGCCTCGCCGTGGTGCAGGCAATGTGGTCGGTCGCACTGGCTGACGGGAACCGCACCGGCGAAGAGGATTCACTGCTGCGCCTTGTGGTCAGCCTGCTGGGCGTCAGCGACGTGGATTCAGCGCGCGCACGGCAAAAAGCGGCCAAGGCCTGATCCCTCGCGGATCACCCCATCTCAAGCGATCAAAGGACTGCACCGAGTCCAATCTGGACATCGTGCAGGTGCTGTGCGCACGGTGAGCCATGTCGCTGACGCAAGACTTAGAGCAAATTCTTGAAACCGCCCTGCCAAGCGACCCCAGCTTTGGCAGGATTGAAAAGGCGGCGATGGACGATTGCGTCAATGATGCCCGGCAGCACGCTTTGGACGGTTCCAAAGAAGCGTTCTTGTTGTCCGCGATGCGTCTAATGGCACTTCCCGGAAACGGCCACACACGACTGATTCCGAACGATGCGATTTCCGTGCTTCCGCTGAGATTTGTGAGCGTCGGAACAGCCATTCACCTCACTTTCGCTGCACCAGGCATAACACCTTCCAGAGGACAACTGCTTACCGTCAACGGTGCGCCATTGGGCCAGATTGAAAGCGCCGCAAGGGAATATCTTGCAGGAACGCCGCAAAGAAAACGGGTTATCGGGCCAATCCTTCTCGCTTGGCCGTATGCTTTGGCTCATCTGGGGTTTCCTTCAACAGACGACACAACCACGTACCGCGTGCAGGACGAGAATGGACAGATTACCGATGTGGACGTGGACAACGGGCATACGGTTCGCGCGTCGACGCTCTATCCCAGAAACGAGCACGGACGGGCTGATCCGACCTGGGAACCTGAGACATTCGCAGAGATAGCGGATTGGAAGAATCTTGGGCTTTCCATAACTCTGCCGAGTTTCTTTGATCCCAGCAAAAGCGTGTTGCCAAAAGCGATCTCAGGCGCGGCAGAGAGGGTAAAGGCTCAGCCTACCACAACGCTCTTGATCGACGTCCGCGGAAATACCGGTGGCGATTTTCTTCAGACGATGCCCTTGATCGACGCAGTCTGCGAAACAGCAAGCAGGCAGGTTGCCGTGCTCTTGGATAAGTTCACGTTTTCGGCTGCAATCGTGTTCGTCGCGATCTTGAAGCATCGCCTAAAAGACCGGCTCAGACTGTTCGGAGAAGAAATGGGCGACGGGTTGACTTTCTTTGCCGAGGGCGGAGTGCTTGATCTGCCAATCAGCGGCGCGGCAGTCCGCTATTCGTCGGCGTTTCACGATTGGAAGAATGGAACCACGGATCAGACCACTCCGCCCGAGATCGCCCGGCAAATAGTCGCGGCGGGAACGCTGAAGTTCGACCAAGAACCTTTTACGAGACCCGCTGATGCCGATGCCCAAGCCACCGTCTATCGCCGAATACTCAGTCGTCTGGGCGAGTAGACGATCAACCTCTCTGCCTGCAAAGCTGACCTAGGGTGAGAAACCGCACAGTGCACGGTGCCCAATACAACCGAAACGATAAACTGGCGATTCTGGCCAGAGCACCTGGTCATTTTGGCAATTTCGCCGCCTGAATTTGTCATTTGCGCATTGCATTGGCCCGATTTTTCGGCCCTAGTACCGCACCAAAGATACTCACAACAGCTGGACCGCCCGTGACAGAAACCGCTCCCGTCATCGAGATCAAGAACCTGCATAAAAGCTTCGGACATCTCGAGGTGCTCAAGGGAGTGGACATTACCGCCCATCGCGGCGACGTGGTGTCTTTGATCGGCTCGTCCGGGTCCGGGAAATCCACGCTTCTGCGCTGCTGCAATCTGCTGGAAGACAGCCAGCAGGGCGAGATCATCTTCAAGGGCGAGCCTGTTCAGTGGACCGGCAGCCAGCATAATCGCCGTCCGGCAGATGCCAAACAGGTGCTGCGAATCCGGACCAACCTGTCGATGGTGTTTCAGCAGTTCAACCTGTGGGCCCATATGACCATCCTGCAAAACGTGATGGAGGCCCCCGTTACCGTGCTGGGCCGCGACAAGGCCGAGGTCGAGGACAGCGCCCGCAAATATCTGGAGAAGGTTGGTATCGGCGACAAATGCGACGTCTATCCGGCGCAGCTGTCGGGCGGCCAGCAACAGCGTGCCGCGATCGCGCGCGGGCTCTGCATGGAACCCGAAGCACTGCTGTTTGATGAACCCACCTCGGCGCTGGATCCCGAGCTGGAGCAGGAAGTCATCAAGGTCATCAAGGATCTGGCCGCCGAAGGCCGCACCATGATCATTGTGACACACGACATGAAAATGGCGGCAGATATCTCCAGCCATGTCGTGTTCCTGCATCAGGGCCTGATCGAAGAAGAAGGCACACCCGAAGATATTTTCACTGCCCCTGAATCCGAACGGCTTCAGGGCTTTCTCTCCGCCACTCAGGCGGCATAATCAACGGACAGAACCAATAAGGGGAGTAACAATGAAAAACCTGATTCTGACCACTGCAGCACTGGCGCTGACCGCCGGTATCGCCATGGCCGACACCGTTCGCATGGGGACCGAGGGTGCCTACCCTCCGTACAACTTCATCAATGACGCCGGCGAAATCGACGGCTTCGAGCGTGAAGTTGGCGACGAGCTGTGCAAGCGCGCCAATCTGGACTGCGAATGGGTCAAGAACGACTGGGATTCGATCATTCCGAACCTCGTTTCGGGCAACTACGATACCATCATCGCGGGCATGTCGATCACCGACGAGCGTGATGAGGTCATCGACTTCACCCAGAACTACTTCCCGCCAGCGGCTTCTGCCTATGTTGGTGCGGCAGATGGTGTAGACGTGTCCGGCGGTATCGTCGCGGCGCAGACCGCGACCATTCAAGCTGGCCACGTGGCCGAGTCCGGCGCAACTCTGGTCGAATTCGCAACCCCGGAAGAGACTATCGCAGCCGTGCGCAACGGCGAAGCTGATGCCGTTTTCGCCGACAAGGACTTCCTGGTTCCGATCGTCGAAGAATCGGGCGGTGAGCTGGTCTTTGTGGGCGATGACGTGCCGCTGGGCGGCGGCATCGGCCTTGGCATCCGCGAATCCGACGCAGAACTGCGCGGCAAGTTCGACGAAGCCATCACCTCGATGAAAGCGGACGGCTCGCTGAACGAGTTGATCGTGAAATGGTTCGGCGAAGGCGTTCCGACCTACAACGCTGACGGCTCGGTTGTAACCAACTAAGCCCTCCGACCAACGGTCCGGCGCGTCAGCGCGCCGGACATGCCCGGACCTGAGACCGGGCCAGACGTTCGAAAGACGCCTATGTTCTCGTATTGCGCTGATCCTGACACGCTGGGCACGTTCCGCTGGTTCTCGTGCTATCTGACCAATGGCGTCCACTGGTCGTTCTACCTGTCTTTCCTCAAAGTGCTGGGCCTGCTGGCCGTCACGGCGCCCGTCGCACTCAGCTTCGGCTTTGCCGGGGCGATGGCAGCGCGGTCGCATTTCCCGCCGCTCAGCTGGTTGGGCAAAGCCTATATCGCCATCGTGCGCGGCGTTCCCGATATCGCGTTTTTCCTGTTCTTCGTGATCGCACTGGATCAGGGGTTCGAATGGCTGCGCCATAAGGTCCTGTGCCCGGAATGGACCGACCCGATCCGGCAGGGCAACGATTTCATCGTCTGTCAGGCCGCAAAGCTGCCTCTGGGCAGCGCACCTGAATGGATGCACGAAACCTATGGCTTTTTCCTGGCGGTCATCACTTTCTCGATCGTGTTCGGAGCGTTCGCCGCCAACGTCCTGTTCGGCGGCATGCGCGCCGTGCCTCATGCGCAACTGGAAACGGCCGAGGCCTATGGCATGACCCGCCGCCAGACCTTCTGGCGCATCCTCGTGCCGCAGATGTGGGTCTACGCCCTGCCCGGACTTTCCAACCTGTGGATGGTACTGATCAAGGCAACCCCGCTGCTGTTCCTGCTGGGCATCGAAGACATCGTCTATTGGGCCCGCGAACTGGGCGGTACCAAGACGTCCCGCTTTACCGACTATCCCCACGGGGACTGGCGCATGTGGTATTTCCTCGCCCTGCTGATCTTTTATCTCGGCATGACCCGCGTGTCTGAGATCGGGCTTGAGAGACTGATGCGCCGCCTGTCCCACGGTCAGGCCACATCCGGCGGAGAGCTGCTGCGCAAGGAGACGACCGCATGAGCTGCCTCCAGACCATTCAGGACTATGGCCTGCGCTCCATCGGCTTTGGTGAGCGCCTGTTGCCACGGAACGACTTTACCTTGTGCGAGCAATTCACCCTGATCGGCTCGGGCATGATCTGGAATGTCTATTTCGGCCTGATGGCGCTGGCGACGGGTTTCTTTCTGGCCACCGCGCTGGCCGTCGGGAAGGCATCTGCCAATAAATGGCTGCGCAAGCCGTCCGAGTGGTTCATCTTCCTGTTCCGGGGCTCGCCGCTGTTCATCCAGTTCTTCTTTGCCTACTTCTTTTTCCTGTCTCTCAAAAAGACCTATCCCATGTTCGACGCGTTCACGTCGGCATGGCTGGGCGCACTGATCGTTCTGTTCCTGAATACCGCCGCCTACTCCGGCGAAATCTTCTATGGTGCTCTACGCTCGATCCCCAAGGGCGACATCGAAGCGGCAGATGCCTACGGCATGTCCGGGTGGGCGCGGTTCCGCCGCATCATCTGGCCGACCATGCTGCGGCTGGCCTGGCCCGCCTACACCAACGAGGCGATCTTTCTGTTCCATGCCACGACGCTTGTCTTCTTCTCGGCCTTTCCAGCCTGGCAACAACGCGGCGATGCGCTTTATTACGCCAGCTACTTCGCGGACAAGACATTCAACCCGTTTGTCCCCTATCCGATATTGGCGTTCTATTTCATCCTGCTGACGCTGGTCATCGTCTGGGGCTTTGGCATGGTCAACAAACGCCTGAACAGGCACCTGCCTGAGGCACGCAAAACCAAAATGCGTTTCCGATTGAACCTCGCGCGCTAATCCCAATCGACCGGGTTCAGCCGAAACAACTTGGCAAGCTGCTCGTACACCTGCGGCACCTCGTGCTGCAGCGCGCGGGGGCGCTCAAAGAACACCTCGACTGAAACTGCAAAGAACTCCTCGTGCCCGGTCGCCCCATAGGGATCGATGACGGTGCGGCGTCCACTTTCAACGGCCTGGACGTGGTGGTCGTAGGCGGTCAGGAATACCTGCTCCCACTCGGCAAAGCTCTGCCCTTCGCTCAGGATTGGCACACCATTGGTGCCCCCGGACAGATCGTCGATTTGGTGCGCGAACTCGTGCAGCACGACGTTGTGCCCATCATGATCGTCCAGCGCGCCCTGCTGGCTGTGCGCCCAAGACAGGATCACGGGTCCGCGATCCCAGCTCTCACCGGTCCGAACGATCTCTTTCTCGGACACAACATAGCCCGAGCGCCGCTGCTGCTTTGACTTGAAGGCATCGGGATAGATCAGGATCGTTGTCAGATTCTCGTACCAAAGGTCGCTGTTGACCACGAGCAAACAAGCCTGTGCCGCGATCGACAGCTCCATCTCTTCGGTCACGTCCAGTCCGTCACACCCGTAAAAGCGTACCTGATCCAGGAACAGGTTTACCTTGCCGTCCAGATGTTGGCGCAGAGCGGGTGGCAAGCGCCGGATGATTGGCACCTGATTGTCGATGATTTCACGCTGACGCGCGCTGAGTGGCGTTGCCAGCAGTGTCTGGCGCGCTTGCCGCTTGGACCAGAGGTAATAGGCCAGCCCGGCGGCGATCAGGAAGACTATGGTCAGGAACGCAAACATACCTAAAGACTACAAGACTCGACTGCGCGGGTACAATCGCTTGCCGAACGCCTATGCCAATTTGATCAAATTTAGTGACAAGGTATCTCCCCTCCTTTAAACCTGCGGGAAACCGACCAACGGAGCCTAAGATGGACCTGAGCGCCCTGCACACCTTCCGCGTTGCGGCATGTGATCTGAATGGCCAGATGCGCGGCAAACGCGTGCCGCCCTCTTACGCCGCCAAGCTGGATCAGGGCGCGGTTCGGATGCCGTTTTCGGCGCTGAATGTCGATCTTTGGGGCGCGGATATCGCCGACAGCCCGCTGGTATTCGAAAGCGGCGATGCCGATGGCGTTCTGCGCCCGACCGAACGCGAGCCGGTGCCCATGCCGTGGCTTGATACGCCGACCGCGCTGGTGCCGATGTGCCTCTACGACGACCATGGCACAGCATTTGCGGGCGATCCGCGCCATGCGTTGTCGGCTGTGCTGAACCGCTATGCCACGCGGGGCTGGTCCGTGATCGCCGCCACCGAGCTTGAATTCACGCTGCTTGACTCATCGGCTTCCGCGCCGCAGCCTCCGCTAAACCCCGTGACCGGGCGCAGATTGCGGGGTGAAGCGGTGCTGTCCATGGCCGAGATGGACGCATTCGACACCTTTTTTACCGAGCTTTATGATGGCTGCGAAGCTATGGGCATCCCCGCGCAGACGGCTATTTCCGAAAGCGGCATTGGTCAGTTCGAGATCAATCTGAACCATCAGGAGGCCCTGCGCTGCGCCGATGACACTTGGCTTTTCAAGGCATTAACACGCGGCCTTGCGCGCAAACATGGCTTTACCGCGACCTTCATGGCCAAACCTTACGCAGAAGATGCGGGCAACGGAATGCACGTTCATTTCTCGATTGTGGACTCTAACGGGAAAAACGTCTTTGACAATGGCGGCCCCGAGGGTACGCAAACGCTGCTTTCAGCGGTCGCGGGGTGTCTTTCGGCGATGCCGGGATCGACTCTGGTGTTTGCGCCCCATGGCAACTCTTACACGCGGCTTGTGCCCGGGGCCCATGCGCCCACCGGCGCAAGCTGGGCCTATGAGAACCGCACCGCCGCCCTGCGCATTCCGGGCGGAGCCCCGGCAGCACGGCGGATCGAACATCGCGTCGCTGGCGGGGATATCAATCCCTACCTGATGCTCGCCGCTGTTTTGGGGGCGGCGTGGGTCGGGATCGAGGATGCGATGCAACCGCCCGCACCGATCTCGGGCAATGCCTATGAGATCGACGGATTACCTCAACTGGCCGCCGACTGGCCGTCGGCGATTACCGCCTTCGAGACCGATCCGCTGGTTGCGCGTGTCTTTCCGGACGCGTTGATCCGCAATATGGCCATGACCAAACGACAGGAAATCGCACGTTTCGCGGATCACGCACCCGAGACGCACTGGCTCAGCTACCTTGAGGCTGTATGATCCCCTTGCCCGACCCTGTGGGCTTCGATAGAATAAATTTGATCAAATTTGGTGACCCATGAAAATCGGTATCCTCGTAACCGGCCATCCGCCCGACGAATTGCATGATCAGTTCGGAGAGTATGACGGCATGTTTCGCACCCTGCTGGACGGCAACGATTTCGAGTTTCAGACCTTCAACGTTGTTGACGACGAGTTCCCCGACAGCGCACAGGACGCTGATGGGTGGGTGATCACCGGGTCGCGCTTCGGCGCGTATGAAGATTATCCGTGGATCACAAGGCTGGAACATCTGATTCGCGATATTCGGGACACCGGAAACCCGCTGATCGGTGTCTGTTTTGGACATCAAATCATCGCCCAAGCCCTTGGCGGAAAAGTGGAAAAGTTCAAAGGCGGCTGGGCGGTTGGGCGTACGGATTATGCATTCGAGGGTAAGACCGTAACACTGAACGCCTGGCACCAGGATCAGGTTGTCGAGGTCCCCGACGGGGCCAAAGTGATTGGTCGGAATGACTTCTGCCAGAATGCCATGATTGCCTATGGCGACACCATCTGGACGGTGCAGGCGCACCCGGAATACGGCAACGAATTTATTCGGGGCCTGATGGACACCCGCGGCAAAGGCGTGGTTCCCGACGCGTTGATGCAGGCCGCTGCCAACCGCAGCGATGGCGCCGACAACAATCGCGAAATCGGGCGCTACATGGCAGAGTTCCTGAAGAAAGAGAGGGCCTGATGGCCGATTGGAAAGATGAGCTGCCGCAGGCGGCACGAACCTATATCGACGGTCAGCGACTGGATGAGGTCGAATGCATCATCTCGGACCTTCCCGGCATTGCCCGCGGCAAGGCGGTGCCTGCGTCGAAATTCGCAAAACAGACCTATTTCCATCTGCCCGACAGCATCTTCTACCAGACCATCACCGGCGATTGGGGAGAGGCAGCAGGCGAAGACGGGTTCATCGAACGCGACATGATCCTCAAGCCCGATTTCACGACCGCATCCGCCGCACCATGGACGGGCGACTGGACGCTGCAGGTGATCCACGACGCCTATGACCGCGACGACAACCCGATTCCGTTCAGCCCGCGCAATGTGCTGAAACGCGTTGTGCAACTCTACCACGACAAAGGCTGGAAGCCCGTTGTTGCCCCTGAGATGGAGTTCTTTCTGGTCGCCCCGAATGTCGATCCCGCACAAGAGATCAAGCCGATGATGGGCCGCTCAGGACGTCCGGCGGCGGCGCGGCAGGCCTATTCGATGACAGCTGTGGACGAGTTCGGGCCGGTGATCGACGACATTTATGACTTCGCCGAACATCAGGGGTTCGAGATCGACGGCATTACCCAAGAAGGCGGCGCAGGCCAGCTTGAAATCAACCTGCGCCACGGCAATCCCGTGAAGCTGGCGGATGAAGTGTTCTATTTCAAACGCCTGATCCGCGAGGCCGCCCTGCGCCACAACTGTTTCGCCACATTCATGGCCAAACCGATCGAGGATGAGCCGGGCTCGGCCATGCATATCCATCATTCGATCATAGATATCGAGAGCGGTCAGAATATCTTCTCGGGTCCGCAAGGGGGGGAAACCGATGCGTTCTACCACTTCATTGCGGGGCTGCAGAACCACCTTCCGGCGGGTCTGGCGGTGATGGCGCCCTATGTGAACTCCTATCGGCGCTATGTGAAGGACCACGCCGCGCCGATCAATCTGGAGTGGGCGCGCGACAATCGCACCACCGGCATCCGCGTGCCGCTGTCGGGCCCCGAGGCCAGACGAGTGGAAAACCGTATCGCAGGCATGGACTGCAACCCTTATCTCGGTATCGCGCTTTCGCTGGCCTGCGGTTATCTTGGCCTGACCCAACAGGAACGCCCCCGCCGTCAGTTCTACGGCGACGCTTATGAGGGCGATGGCGATATCCCGCAGGTCATGGGCAACGCGCTGGATCTGTTCGACGAGGCCACTGCGCTGCACGAGGTGCTCGGTCCCGAATTCGCCCGCGTCTATGGCATCGTAAAACGAGCAGAGTATGAGGAATTCCTGCAGGTGATTTCTCCGTGGGAGCGTGAGCATCTGCTGATGAACGTCTGAGCCAAGCGATGAACCTGCTCTATGCCAATGACCGCAAGGCCGAATTTCCGGCCAGCTGGTATGCCGCGACGGCCAACACCATTGATCGCTTCCCCTCGCTTACTGGGGACGTAAAGGCCGATGTCTGTGTGGTCGGCGGCGGATACACGGGCCTGTCTGCCGCCTTACATCTGGCAGAAGCTGGGTTCGATGTGGTTCTGCTCGAGGCGCATCGCGTAGGTTTTGGTGCATCAGGCCGCAACGGCGGCCAGTTGGGCAGCGCACAACGGATGGATCAGGAAGACCTAGAACGGCTGGTCGGGGATGATGACGCTGCCAAGCTGTGGGAATTGGCCGAGGACGCCAAGGTTCTGGTGAAATCTCTGATCGCCAAACACCAGATCGAGTGCGATCTGAAACCCGGCGTCGCTGTGCTGGGGCTAAGTAGCAGTGAACAGCAAGAGCTTCACGACCACGCGGCGCATCTGTCCAACCGATATGGCTATGACCAGATGGAGATTCTGGATGAAGGCGCAGGCCATGCGCTTTGCCCCTCGCCCTCCTATCGCGGAGGCTATCTGGACAAAGGCGCGGCACATCTGCATCCGCTGAACTACGCTTTGGGGCTGGCGCAGGCGGCGGCCAAAGCGGGTGTGCGCATCTTTGAAAGCACCGATGTAACGGGGGTCGAAGACTCCGCGCCCGCCATCGTCCAAACCGCTCAGGGCAACGTGAGTGCCGATCACCTCATTCTGGCCTGCAACGGATATCTGGGCGGGCTGAACAGCAAGGTCGCGGCGCGGGTTATGCCGATCAACAATTTCATCGCCGCGACCGAGCCTTTGGGCACAGATGCCGCCCGAGTTCTGACGCGCGACGTGGCGGTGGCCGATACCAAATTTGTTGTGAATTACTTCCGCCTCAGCGCCGACAATCGCCTACTGTTTGGCGGCGGCGAAAGCTATGGCTATCGCTTCCCTTCAGACATCGCCGCCAAAGTCCGCAAACCGATGATCGAGATCTTCCCTCATCTGCGAGACGCCCGGATCGACTACGCCTGGGGCGGTACGCTGGGGATTACCATGCGGCGGATGCCATACCTAACGCGCATTGCCCCGAACATCCTGTCCGCCTCGGGCTATTCCGGCCACGGTGTGGGCACCGCAACCCACGCCGGACAATTGATGGCGCTGGCGATACAGGGCCAGGCTGAGGGCTTTGACACCATGGCTCGCGTGCCCGCCCTGCCCTTCCCCGGCGGCCCCGCCCTGCGCAGCCCCCTGCTGGTCCTGGCGATGACGTGGTTCGCCCTGCGCGACCGGCTGGGCCTCTGATCCCTCAGATCACGACAGTTTGGTGAAATTTCGCCAATTTGGCGAAACAGGTCTTGGCGTGGGCACTTTATGACTTTATGTTTCCCAAAGGTAAAATTCGGGAAATCCAAATATGACGCTTGTACCCAACGTCCATGACGCCGAACCCATCCCCGCCGCCGCACGAGACGCCATCGACGCCCTGATGCAATCCGGCGATCTGTTCCGCTATACCGCGCCGCAGGATGCGCCGGTCGCCCTGCTTGAGGCCGAATTCGCTGCGCTGTTGGGCAGCAAATATGCGCTGGCCGTGTCGTCCTGTTCTGCCGCTTTGTTCCTATCGCTCAAGGCGCTGGACCTGCCGCGGGATGCGCGGGTGCTGATCCCGGGCTTTACTTTCGCCGCCGTACCATCGTCGATCGTTCATGCGGATTGCATTCCGGTGCTTTGCGAGGTCGGACAGAACTATCGCATCGACATGGAAGATTTCGCCGCCAAGCTGGACGGCGTGCAGGCTGTCATCATCAGCCATATGCGCGGACATACCTCGGACATGGACGCGATCATGGCGCTGTGCGATGCGCGCAATATCCCGGTGATCGAGGACGCGGCCCATTCGCTGGGGACCACCTGGCACGGGCGCAATATCGGCACCATCGGCAAGATGGGCTGCTTCTCGTTCCAGTCCTACAAGATGATCAACGCCGGCGAAGGGGGCATTCTGGTCACCGACGACGCCGATCTGGTCGCCCGCGCGGTGATCATGTCTGGCGCGTATGAGCACAACTGGAAGAAACACGCGGACGCGCCCGAGCTTGTGCAGGCCTTTGGCCGCTGGCAGAACCGCTTACCGCTTTATAACCTGCGCATGAGCAACCTCAGCGCCGCGGTGATCCGGCCTCAGATCCCTGAACTCGCACGCCGCGTAAGGGACGGTCTGGCGAACCATGATTACGTCGCAAATCGCTTGAATACATCACCTTACATCGACGTACCCGCGCCGTTGACGCCCGAGCGCCGTGCGCCGGATTCGATCCAGTTCAATCTGGTCGACCTCAGCGATGATGAGATCAAGGCTTTCTCAGCCGCGGCCGAGGCGCGCGGCGTCAAGGTGCAGATCTTTGGCCTGAGCCAAGACAACGCCCGCGCCTTCTGGAACTGGCAATTCCTGCCTGAACAGGTCGATCTGCCGCAAACCCGCGCTATGCTGATGACCGCCTGCGACGTGCGCCTGCCCGTGCGCCTGACGCGCGAGGAACTGGATGTGATCGCGGACATCCTGCTGGCCTCGGTCGGAGAAGTCGTCGGCCCGATGCCGGTCTACGGCACCTAAGTCCCCGATAAATCAAACACCTGAACAGACAAAAACAGCGCGTCGATCCCATCCGGGGTCGGCGCGATGCGCGACAGTACCCCCGTCACCGCTGGGCCGTTTTGCGTCTGCACCAATAACGGAGCCCCGGAGTCCCCCATCATCACCGGGCAAATCGCGCGTAACAGACCCGACCCAAGCGTGTCGGGCCTGCAGCTTCCGGTGCGGCTCAGGACGTGCGGGCGCAGACCGGGATAGCCTGCAACAAACCCTGCGCCTGACGCCTCCCCGGCGATCGCCAGAAACCCGACCTCTGCGCCAACCGGGTCGGCAAGCTCCAACACGGCCCAGTCCAGATCAGCAGTGTTATTGAAGGCACCGTTCACACCCTGCGCCGGGTCCAGCCGGTAGGCGTTGACGGTCGAAACGGCGACGGCCTGACCACGTTGATACCCTGCCGCGAAGCGAATGCTCGAAGGCGGTATCCAGCGTTTGCGGCCAGAATTATAAAGGCAATGCGCCGCAGTCAGAACCAGACGGTCTGATACCAACACCCCCGTGCAATGAGACCGTTGGCTGCGGCTGGCGAAATTCACGCGCCCAATGGCACGCCAAGGCACCTCCGTAGCGTCCAATATTTCGCGGCTCCGGATATCTTCGCAGCCCGCCGAGGCGTCTTGTCCCAATGTGCAAACCGGCTCCCACACGCGTGAGAATTGCCCCTGCGCCAGCGCGACCTGCCCCCAAAGCAGTGCAGCAATCGCGGCCAGCCAGCGCATCGAAGCGATCAGCTGAGCTTGGACAGTTTCTGCTGCAGCTCGGCCAGTTGCTTCTTGATATCGTCCAGATCCTCTTTCGGTTCGGACGTCTCGCTATCGGCATCCGGGCCGGACCATTTGCCCGACAGACCGCCGGTCATGGCTTTCAGAAACGCCTGTTGCTGCGCCTGCATCGCCTCGAACCCCGGCATCTGCGACATCGGGTTCATCGCGTTCATGTTCTCCATCATCTTGGACTGGCTCTCGCGCAGCATCTCGAACGAGCTCTGCAGGAATTGCGGCATCATCCCACCGCCCGGCACCATATAGCTGCGTACCAGATCGTTCAGCACATTCACCGGCAGCACGTTTTCGCCCCGGCTTTCATGTTCGGCAATGATTTGAAGCAGATACTGACGGGTCAGATCGTCCCCGGTTTTCAGGTCGATGATCTGCACCTCGCGCCCATCGCGGATAAAACCGGCGATATCTTCGAGCGTAACATAGTCGCTGGTCTCGGTGTTATACAGCCGACGGCTGGCATAGCGCTTGATCAACAACGGCTTTTCTTGGTCTGACACCGTTTACCCTCCCCAAGGATGATGCGTTGCAGCAGAGGTTATGCGACTGCAGAACAAAAAGAAAGGGCAGGTCAAGTGACCTGCCCGCAGCGATTGCACCATTTGGGAGGAATGGGTGCCCTTCGCAGTTCCTATTTTACTTTGCAGCTGCAGCTTTCTTCGCAGCAGCAGTCACCTCGTTGGTGGCTTTCTTGACGGCTGCGGTTGCATCTTCTGCAGCGTCTTTACCAGCAGCCATCAGCAGCTCGACGGTTTCGGTCTGAACTTTTTTCGCGATTTCAGCGAAGGCAGCCATGTTTTCAGCAGCAACTTCAGCCGACGCGCTTGCGAAGTCGGTTGCAGCTTTGGCGTAGTCAGCAGGCTCTGCTTTTGCTTTCGACATCTCGGTCAGCTTGGCCAGGGTTTCCTTGGTCCATTTGTTCGAGATTTCAGCCGACTTTTCAGCTGCGTCCAGGGCAACGCCCGACAGCTTTTCGTTCAGCGAAGCGGTCGATTTGAATGCATCTTCCAGAGCAGTCGTGTCAACCGGGAATGCGCCCATCATCTCTTTCAGGGTCGCGGTAAAGTCTTGGGTCTTTGCCATTGTCCTAGTCCTCTTAGTCTGTCCGGGCCCGCCCCGGTTTTCATCAGCTTGAGGACAATATGATTGCTGCGCCGCAGCATTACAAGTTTTTTCTTGCTGCAGTGCAGAATAATTTTAGTTTCAATTTGAAATCAGCGACTTGCCTTGACCAAAACATACGTCCCCGGAGCTGCGCATAGTCGGGGATGGTCCGAATCACCGGTATCGCGAGCCGGAACCTGCTTGCCGGACCGCTTCTTCAGCCAAGCCTCCCACATCGGCCACCATGAACCTTCGTGGAAGTCGGCCTCTTTCAACCAGCTGTCAGCGTCGGCCTTCATATCAGGGTTGGTGTAATGGCCGTATTTCTTCTTGCTGGGCGGGTTCACGATGCCTGCGATATGGCCCGATTCCGAGACCACGAAGGTCTTGGATTTCGATCCCGTCTGCTGCACACCGCGATAGCAGTCTTTCCAAGCCGCGATGTGGTCGGTCTCGCAGGTGATCGCCATCAGGGGCACGTCAACGTCCTTAATATGCAGCTTGTGCCCCATCAGCTCGAACCCGTCGGTGACGAAATCGTTGCTCTGACAGAGACCGCGCAGATACTGGATCGCCATCCGGCCCGGCAGGTTGGCCCCGTCCCCGTTCCAATACAACAAATCAAAGGCGGGCGGCGTTTCGCCCATCATGTAGTTGCGGATCGCCGGCGTATAGATCAGGTCGCGCGACCGCAGGAAGGACATGGTCCGCCCTATGATCCACGCCTTGAGCACACCGTCTTTGGAAACCTGATCCTCGATCCCATCGACGAAATCGTTCTGCAGGAAGGGCGTGAACTCGCCCTGCTCTCCGAAATCGGTCAGCGTGGTGAAAAAGGTCGCCGATTTCACCGACTTGTCGCCGCGTTGTTTCATCAGCGACAGGGTCAGATTCAGCGTCGTCCCCGCGATGCAATAGCCCACCGCGTTGACCTGTTTGACCTTGCAGATCTTCTTGGCCTCTTCAATGGCGGTCAGGAACCCGTCCTGAATATAGTCCTCCATCCCGATATCGGCATGAGAGCTATCGGCATTGACCCAGCTGACCACAAACAGGGTATAGCCCTGCTCGGTCACCCATTTGATCAGGCTGTTCTGCGCCTTGAGGTCAAGGATATAGAACTTGTTGATCCACGGCGGGAACAGCACGATCGGCGTTTCATGCACCGTCTCGGTGACCGGCTTGTACTGGATCAGCTCCATCATCCGGTTGCGATAGACCACATCGCCGGGGGTGGTGGCGATGTTGCCGCCGATCTCGAACGCGCTTTCATCGGCCAGCCTGACAACCATCTCGCCATCGTTGGCCTCAAGGTCCGACACAAGGTTCTCCAGCCCCTGGATCAAGGACTGCCCCTCGGTCTCGATCGCCTTTTCCAGCGCATCGGGATTGGTGGCCAGAAAATTTGTCGGCGCCATCATGTCGATGATCTGTTGCGAGAAATACTGAAGGCGCTGTTTGTCCTTGGTATCCAGATCCTCAACCGAAGCAACGGCTTGCGAGATCGCTTCGGCATTGGTCTGATACTGCTGGCGGATCAGGCGGAAATAGGGGTTGGTTTCCCACATCGGGTTGGAAAACCGTTTGTCCTTGGACGGAGCCTCGGGCGCGCTGGTTTCACCACCCGTCATGGCTTTCTGCGCCTCGGCAAAGTTCAGAACAGACTTTCCCCAGTACTCGATCTGATGCTGCAGCAGCTTGGTCGGGTCCTGAAAAGCCTCGGTCCAATACGCTGTTGCTGCTTTCGCAAAAAGCTCTTGATTCGGGCCGTCCAGCGCCGGGGTGTGCGGCGTTTTGCCAGCCATGACCTCTATCAGACGCTTGGACAATTCTTCGACTTTGCCCATATTTTCCTTAAGCCGATCAATATGTTCATCGGTCAGCTTGGGTGTTTGGCCGTCAGTAGTTGTCATTTTAACAATTCCCACCTAATCTCGCTGCTATGCAGAATAACGTCGTGGGCGTCGGGGGGCAAAGCGGCGAATGGTCCGAACTCTCAGGCTACTACGCAGGAGGCACATTCGATGCGCTACATGATGACCTACGACCTGATGGAAACCATGCGTAACACCAACCAGTGGCTTGGTGCAACCGCAAGTGCCATGGCGTCCTACCCGTTGTTTTCTATGTCGCCCAACCCGGCCTTCAACTGGATGGCTGCCTGGGGTGAAGTGACCGAACGCACATTTCAGCGCATGGTGGTCAAGCCCGACTGGGGTATCCGCACCTTTACATGCGAAGACGGTAAAGACCATCTGGTCGACATCACGACCGTTTTGGAACGCCCCTTCGGTGACCTGATCCATTTCCGCGTCAACGGACGCGAAGAGCAGCCGCGCAAGGTTCTGCTGGTGGCACCGATGTCGGGCCACTATGCGACCCTGCTGCGCTCGACCGTCAAAAGCCTGCTGGTCAATTGCGAAGTTTACATCACCGATTGGCATAACGCGCGCGACATCCCCGTGTCCGAAGGCAAGTTCGATGTCGAGGATTATACCCTCTACCTTGTCGATTTTATGAAAGAGCTGGGGCCCGACACCCATGTCGTCGCCGTCTGCCAACCCGCGCCGCTGACGCTGGCCGCAACCGCCTATCTGGCCGAGGTCGAGCCCAAGGCCCAGCCCAGCACCCTGACCCTGATCGGCGGCCCGGTCGATCCCGACGCTACCCCGACCGAGGTCACCGATTTTGGCCGCCGCGTGACCATGGGTCAGCTGGAAGAAACCATGATCCAGCGTGTGGGCTTCAAATACAAAGGCGTGGGCCGCATGGTCTATCCCGGCTTGCTGCAGCTGGCCTCGTTCATGTCGATGAATGCGGAACGACACAGCAAGGCGTTCTCGGATCAGATTCAGCGGGTGATCCGCGATGAAGCATCAGATCATGATGCCCATAATCGATTCTATGATGAGTATCTGGCCGTGATGGACATGACGGCTGAATTCTATCTGTCGACGGTCGAACGGGTTTTCAAGAACCGCGAGATTGCGCGCAATGAGTTCGTCGTTGCCGGGCACAAAGTCGATATCGGCAAAATAACCGATGTTGCTGTGAAGTCGGTTGAGGGCGCGAATGACGACATCTCAGCCCCCGGTCAGTGTATCGCAGCGCTGGACCTGTGCACCGGGCTGCCGGACAGCAAGAAGGCCAGCCATGTCGAACCCGGAGCGGGCCACTACGGTATCTTCGCAGGTCGCAGCTGGCGCGACAACATCCGCCCGCTTGTGATTGATTTCATGAACGAAAACAGCCGCAAGGCACCCCGCCGCCGAGCCGCGAACAGCAATAAAGTTGCATGAGTGATTCAGACCCGGGTGCTGTTTCGTTTTCCTGCACCTGCGGCGCACTGCAAGGCCATTTGACGTCAAACGGCGTCAAACGCGGTACCCACGTGGCCTGTTTTTGTAACGATTGCCGCGCCGCACAGCTGTATTTCAAACAACCGGATCCCGCCCCCGGACCTGTCGATATTTTTCAGACCACGCCCGAGGAGATTTGCATCCAGTCGGGCCGCGAACACCTTGCCGCGATGCAACTTGGGCCAAAGGGAATGATACGATGGTACGCCGGGTGCTGTGGTGCGCCTTTGGCAACGACCCCGCAGACGGGCAAGTTCCCTTTTGCTGGTTTTGACGTCAAACGTCTCGTTGATCCGTCAACACTGGGCCCGATCACCACACGTGGGTTTGTTCCGCAACCTGGAGGCAAACAAAAGCATGAAAAGCTGCGATATGCTGCGTTCGGTTTGCTCAACCGCTTTGTCAGATCGCGCCTGTCTGGCAGTTGGAGAACCTCACAGTTCTTCTTGGCGCAGACCGCCGCACCTACAGTCAAACCGACCATCCTGACCAAAGACCAACGCGCTGCGCTATATCGCTAGAACAATTTGAGCGGAACCTGCAACCACTCGGTCAGCGCGGTGTTTACGGCCTCGGGGGCTTCCAGCGTCGGCAAATGACCTGCGCAATCCAGCGCGAGGAACTGAGATTCGGGTATCATATCCGCCATGAAGCGCTGTCGCCTCACCGGTGTAAGCGTGTCGTGTACACCGCATAAAACCAGCGTCGGCACCTTGATCAACCGCAACGTCGCCTGCTGATCCTGCCGCCGCTGCAACGCCCGCATCTGCCGGGTGAAAAGTTCAGGTCCCAGATCATTCGCCATCTGGATGACATCGTGCAAGATGGGAATACGCTGAGGCCCGGGTGCCAGTGCATCTGACCCCATCACGCGCCGCATTACATCATCCATCCGTCCAGCTTGCGCACCGACAATCAATTCCTCGCGCCCCGCCGCGATATGCGGTGTATCTGCCTGCGCGTCAGTGGATATCAGGCACAAACGCTTTATCCGCTCGGGCGCACGTCTGGTAAGTTCCAGCGCAACCATCCCTCCCAAACCATGCCCTGCAAGCGCGAACCGCTGAGGCAGTTGGTCCAGCAGCCCCGAAGCGATCTCCTCGATCCGCTCTCCGCCGGAAACCGGCGCAATCATCACCGCCCTGTCCTGAGAAAGTCTTTCGATCTGCGGGCGCAGCAGCCTTGTATCGCTCATCAGACCGGGCAGAAAAACCAGCGGCTCAATCACGCGGGGCCCCTCTTGTTCGACGGTTCAATCGTTCTTGCTTTGCCTCAGGATGCGAAGTTTGCCAGCACGCAGCAAGCGCAAAATTCACGGTAAAGGAATTCCGCAAAAGGCAGGGAAATCAGCATATCGCGCCTGCCGCTGTGCAAGCGTTTCGGCAGGCTCATCCCCCGCGCGCAACAAACAACCGCGCGGCGAGATGTAGCTGTCGATCCTGCGCCGCGGCCTTGGCCGCCAGACCAGATTAAACGCGCAAAGCTTGGGAAAAAACCAGATCTCGGAATAGTCCAGATGATCATGCATCCACCACGCCAGATCGCGCCAATCCCGGCCCGCCGCATAACGGTCCGCAAACCACGGGATCACCACCGAAGCCCCCGCAACCCGCGCCTCCCCCTGCCCCCAATCCCAGATATGGCACTCCAACGGGTTGTCATTGCGGGCACAGTTCAGGCGGTTCTCATTGCCGAACCGGTTCAGCGACGGCGAGCGGTACCCCGACCGCACCGCAACCCGGCCAAAGGTCTCCTCCAGCGGGTCCATCAGGGTTGCACAGAAAGCCCGCCCGGTCTCAATCGCAAGGTCGGGGTTCTCGGGGATATTCTGTTTCTGGTGAAAATTCCCGATCTCGGAATAGAGAAAATCCCGCATGAAAAAATGCTTCGACAGACGCACCCGGCCCAGCGTCTCAAGGCTCCACATACTGCCGGGTTTGCGCATCACCCGATCCCCTGATCGGCCAGCCATTCCAGCATGCCCGAGACAGCAGCATCGGTCTGACCCGGGGACATCAGCCGCCCGGCAACCACGTGCGAGGACGGATCATCCCCCGCCCCCATGGTCACAAGTCTAACAGTCGACGGCCCGCCCCACGCGTCTGCCACCTTATGTGTCAGATCGGAGCGTACCACCTGATCGTCATCCGAGAACCAGAACAACGCCGGCACCTGTGCCCCCGAGAAGTCCAGCGCATAAACCACATCGACCAGCACCGACATCGGCACCACCGCTTCCCATGGATAACGCAAAGTCCAGTATTGGCTGCGCTCCGCATCAGACCCTGACACATCACGCTCGTCTCCCATCAACAATGGCAGCCAACTCCGCGCCCACGGCAAGGACGGAACCCAGGCGGCCATCGTATTCACACCGAAATTCGGCGAGACAAATATCATAGCGGCTACATCTTGGCTCAATTCAGGGTCCAAAGCCGCAGCAGCAGCCAGGGTACCCCCGGTCGATGTCGAAATCACGATAACCCGATCGCCGACCGCGCGCGCTGCAGCCAGACCTTCAGCCACATCCTGCATCCACCCCGATGCGGTCGCCTCTCCCAAAGCGGCTCCGCTTCTGCCATGGCCTTGCAGGCGGATGTAGACCAAGTTGGCCCCCAACGCATCGGCGATCCTGTCGGGAACGGGTCGGATTTCCTCTGACGACGCTGAAAACCCATGAACGTACAAAATCGCATACTGCGTGCGGCGCTCATAATGCCCATCCTGCCAGACCACCCGCTTCTGCACACCGGGAACAATGTCATCGTAAGCGGCCTCTGTGCTTTCAAAATACACCTGCACCCCTTCGCCGAACTTGCGGGGATCAAAGCGCGGATGCAGGTCGACATGCTCGCGCGGCCCAAATGCGTAGATTGCGCCACCAACCAACACCAGACACAGCAGGATACGGCCCAGCACCCGGCCCAAGCGCTGTATCATGCCGCCCCCATCACATCCGCGATAGCTTGCTCAATCAAAGTAAGGCACGGGCCATCCGAAAATCGGTGATCGGCATCTTTGACCAAAAGCAGACGCATATCAGGACCTGTCGCATGTTCAAGCAACCGAAACGCCGTTTGCGTCGACACCGCCGTATCCGCTGTTCCTTGCAAAAACCGCACCGGAAAGCCTAACGCCAGCGGCGCGCGCAGCACCAGACGCTGACGGCCATCTTCAATCATCCGCTTGGTGATGACATATGGCTCCATATAATCCGAAGGCAGCTCCACCTGCCCTTCGGCCTCCAGAACAGCCTTCTGCTCGTCCGAAAAGGACGCCCAATACCCATCTTCGGTAAAATCAGGCGCCGCCGCAATGGTCACCAGCCCGGCCACGCGCTCGGGCATCACACGCGCCAGCAACAACGCCTGCCAACCGCCCATAGACGACCCCACAACGATCAATGGCCCCTCGGTCAGCCGCGACACAGCCGCCAGAACATCCTCATGCCAATCCCCGATACAACCATCGGTGAATGCACCAGAACTCTCACCATGCCCCGAATAGTCAAACCGCAAAAACGCCTGCCCCCGCGCCCGCGCCCAGGCCTCAAGATGCACCGCCTTGGTGCCCTCCATGTCCGACTTCAAACCGCCCAGAAAAATCACGGTCGGCCCGGCCCCCTCACTCTTGTGATACGCCAACCGCCGCCCCTGCACCGTCTCCAGAAACTCTGTCTCAGCCATAAAAACCCTCTTCACTTTCCTGATATCATGCACGCCCCCCGCCCAAGTGCAATTCCGGGATCCCCCTTCATCTGGCCAAAAATATCCCGGGGAGCGCGAGGGGCTGGCCCCTCGCCCCAAGCCTTGACACGCGCACCACCACCTGCCAAAGCAGCGCAATACACATAACCCGCAACCGGGCGTTCAGTGGGCGCCAAACCGACGAGGAGAGCCAGACCATGGCCCTGGATTCAAAATCCGTCTCTCTTACCTTCCCCGATGGCAATGCACGATCCTACGATGCCGGCGTCACGCCCGCGCAGGTGGCCGCCGACATATCGACCTCGCTGGCCAAAAAGGCCATTTCTGCCACGGTCGATGGCAAGCATTGGGACCTGCAATGGCCCATTGACGCCGACGCTCAGATCGCCATCCACACCATGAAGGACGAGGCTCAGGCCAATGAGCTGATCCGGCACGATCTGGCCCACGTCATGGCGCGCGCCGTACAGGAAATCTGGCCCGCGACCAAGGTCACCATCGGCCCGGTCATCGAAAACGGCTGGTACTATGACTTCGACCGCGAAGAGCCGTTCACGCCCGAAGATCTTGGCCTCATCGAGAAGAAGATGAAAGAGATCATCAACAAGCGTGACCCCGTGACCACCGAGGTCTGGGATCGGGACCGCGCGATCGAATTCTACAAAGCCAACAATGAGCCCTATAAGGTTGAGCTGATCGAGGCCATCCCGGGTGATGAGCCTCTGCGCATGTATTGGCACGGCCACTGGCAGGACCTGTGCCGCGGCCCGCACCTGCAGCACACCGGCCAATTGCCGGGTGACGCGTTCAAGCTTATGTCCATCGCCGGTGCCTATTGGCGCGGAGACAGTGACCGCGCCATGCTGCAACGCATCTACGGTGTGGCATTCACCGGCAAGGAAAAGCTGAAAGCCCACCTGCATATGCTGGAAGAGGCCGCCAAACGGGACCACCGTAAGCTGGGCCGCGAGATGGACCTGTTCCACATGCAGGAAGAAGCCCCCGGCCAAATCTTCTGGCACCCCAATGGCTGGACCATCTACACCCAACTTCAAGACTACATGCGTCGCCAACAGCGCAAAGGTGGATATGTCGAGGTCAATACACCGCAGGTCGTTGATCGCAAACTGTGGGAAGCCTCAGGTCACTGGGACAAGTATCAGGAAAACATGTTCATCGTCGAAGTAGACGAAGAACATGCCCGCGAAAAGGCAATCAACGCCTTGAAGCCGATGAACTGCCCCTGTCACGTTCAGATTTTCAACCAGGGCCTGAAATCCTATCGTGACCTGCCTTTGCGCATGGCTGAATTCGGATCGTGCAACCGATACGAGCCATCGGGCGCGCTGCACGGCATCATGCGCGTGCGCGGCTTTACCCAGGACGATGGCCATATCTTCTGCACCGAAGATCAGATCGAATCTGAAACCGCCGAGTTCATTCGCTTCCTGTCGGCGATCTACAAAGACCTCGGGTTCGAGAACTTCTCGGTCAAATTCTCCGACCGCCCTGAAAAGCGCTCGGGTTCAGATGAGGTCTGGGACAAAGCCGAAGCCGCCCTGCTCAGTGCCACCCGTGCAGCCGGGATCGAGCCAGAACTCAATCCGGGCGAAGGAGCCTTCTACGGCCCCAAGCTGGAATTTGTTCTGACCGACGCCATTGGCCGGGACTGGCAATGCGGTACGCATCAGGTGGACTTCGTTTTGCCCGAACGGCTGGACGCCACCTATATCGGCGCAGATGGCGGCAAACACCGCCCGGTCATGCTGCACCGCGCGACGCTTGGCTCGTTCGAACGCTTCATTGGTATCCTGATCGAGGAACACGCAGGCAAGCTGCCCTTCTGGCTGGCCCCGCGTCAGGTCGTGGTCGCCTCGATCACCTCCGAGGCCGACGATTATGTGGCCGAGGTGGTTGAGACCCTCAAAACCGCCGGTGTCCGCGCCGAGGCGGATATCCGCAACGAGAAGATCAACTATAAAGTCCGCGAACACTCGGTCGGTAAAGTACCCGTGATTTTGGCCGTTGGCCACCGCGAGGTCGAAGATCGCACCGTCAGCGTACGCCGTCTGGGCGAAAAACAGACGCAGGTTCAACCGCTTGACTCTGTAACAAATGAGCTTTCCCAAGCGGCAACGCCGCCGGATCTGCTGTAACATTCGGCAGCATATTGCCTGAAATCCGGCCCCAATTACCGGGCCGGATTGAAACATTTCTATTTTTCCCCTTCAAAAACAGTTTGTTAAGGCGCAAGATGGCATGACTATCTTTGACGCGCTTGTGAGACACGGGCTCGTGAATTCAAACACGGTGTCCAAGCCACTAACTTGATTGGTGTCACAAGCAGACAGACACAGTCAGCAAGAGGATTAACTCGAGATGTCAAACACCGCAAAAACCCTTGTTATCGCAAGCGCAGTTGCAGCCGCCGTATCGGGCGCCGCCACCACCGCAACTGCCCAGGCGAAAGAGAAATGCTATGGCGTGTCGCTGGCCGGTCAGAACGACTGCGCCGCAGGCCCCGGCACCACCTGTGCGGGCACCTCGACCGTCGACTATCAGGGCAACGCATGGACCCTGGTTGACGCAGGCACCTGTGCCGATATCGAGCTGCCCAAGACTGCAGATGGTTCGGACCGCAAAGGCTCGCTCGAGCCGCTGGATCGCGACCTGCCCGCATAAGGTTGTCCGAATGAATTGCGAAGGGCGGGCAGGTTCGCCCGCCCTTTCGTCATGATCAGAGGATTTGCAGATGTTGGATGATGCACTGAGATCGAACAGGTTGCCTGCAGCGCCCGGCGTTGGCTACAAACCGCAGCATTTTTCGCAGATCCTTGAGCAGGCAAAGCCTGTGGCATGGCTGGAGATTCATGCCGAAAACTACATGGGCGACGGCGGCCGCCCTCTGGCACAGCTGCGCCATCTGTCCGAACAATTCCCCATTTCCGTCCACGGTGTCGGCCTGTCCATCGGCGGCGAAACCCCGCTGGACCCCGATCATCTGGCCCGGCTGAAACATCTGGTCGGCTGGCTGAACCCCGCCAGCTTCTCGGAACATCTGGCGTGGTCGACCCATGACAGCCACTTTCTGAACGATCTGCTGCCCCTGCCCTATACCGACGCCACGCTGGCGCGGGTCTGCGATCATATCGATCAGGTACAGGAGGTTGTCGGGCGGCAGATGCTGCTGGAAAACCCCTCCAGCTATCTGGCCTTCGAGGAAAGCACATGGTCCGAGCCCGATTTCCTGCGCGAAATCACCCGCCGCACTGGGTGTGGTCTGCTGCTTGACGTGAACAACGTCTTTGTCTCAGCCACCAATCTGGATTTCTCGCCGCAGGGCTATATCGACGCCTATCCGCTGGATCAGGTCGGCGAAATTCATCTGGGCGGCCATGATGAGGATGAAGACGATCACGGCCACCCCTTACTGATCGACAGCCACGGGCGCGAGGTGGTGGATCCCGTCTGGGCGCTTCTGGACTATGTTCTGGACAAGTCAGGCCCCAAACCGCTGCTGGTCGAATGGGACACCGACGTGCCCGACTGGCCCATCCTGCGGGCCGAGGCCGAACGCGCCCAACAAGCACTGGACCGCGTGCTCGCATGAGCGTGTCGCAGACCACATTCCACAGCGCATTGCTGGATGCCGGCCAACCCATCCCCGACGGGTTGCTCGACGCCGACGCCCAACCCGCCGGGCGTCGTTTCAGCGTCTACCGCAACAATGTGGCCGTCTCGCTGACCGAAGCGATGCATCAGGCCTTTCCGGTGATCACCAAACTTCTGGGGGCCCAGAACATGGACGGTCTGGCCGGTATTTTCCTGCGCCAACACCCGCCCTCGTCCCCGTTAATGATGTTCTACGGCGAAGACTTCCCCGCCTTTCTGCAAGGAATGCAGCAGCTCTCGCATCTGGGCTATCTGCCTGATGTCGCCCGGCTGGAACTGGCACTACGCCGGTCCTATCACGCCGCCGACGCGCAGCCCATCGAGGCCGACGCGCTGGCCATCCCGCCCGAGGATCTGATGCAAGCCAAGCTGGCCCTTGCCCCGGCGATGCAGATCCTGCGGTCAGATTGGCCAGTCCACGCGATCTGGCGGTTCAACACCCAAGACGACGCCCCCAAGCCGCAGGCCGAGGCGCAGGATGTGCTGATCACCCGCCTCGAATACGATCCCGAACCCCATCTGCTGCCTGCAGGCGGTGCGGCGTGGATCACCCGGATTCAGGACGGCCAAACCATTGGCGACGCATTCGAGGCAACCGTGGCGGAAACGCCCGAGTTTGACCTGGGAACCACTCTGGCTCTGCTTTTACAAGGCGGTGCAATAACTTCTGTGACTATCGAAAGGCTGGAAACATGACTGCCCTGATCTCAATTCACAATAATGTTCTGGGGAAACTGGACGTTGTTTCCGGCTGGCTGACACCCACTCTGGCCCGCTTGGTCTTTGCCGCAACCCTGCTGATTTATTATTGGAACTCGGCTTCGACAAAACTCGGCAGCGGGTTTTTCGGCTTCCTGTTCCCGTCCGACGGTGCCTACGTGCAAATCTTCCCGAAAGCGATGGAAGCCGTCAGCTATGACAGCTCGCAACTGGGCTTCTTCCACTGGATCGTTGCCGTGGCCGGAACATGGGCCGAATTCCTGTTGCCCGCACTGGTGCTGGTGGGCCTGCTGTCACGTCTGGCGGCCCTGGGCATGATCGGCTTTATATGGGTGCAGACCATTGTGGACGTCGCCGGGCATGGCGCGCAACTGGGTGAGTTCTTCACCGCCGCGCCCAATATTCTGGATCAGCGGACGATGTGGACCTTCCTGCTGCTGGTGATCGTGATCAACGGCGCGGGCCCGCTGTCGGTCGACCGGGCGCTGCGCCTGAAGTAAGCTAGAAATGCGCCTTGGGCTCGTCCGGTTTACCTGCGGCGAGCCCAAGCAAACCCGCCACGCCCGCGAATGCGATCGGGAACATGGTAAAGACGCCGAAGCCAAAGGCGTAATACATCCCCGCCGCAGAGATCATCAGCAAAACACCCCCGACCAGCGCGCGGGCATGGGCCATCGCGCCGCCGACAATCGCCAGCAAAGGGGCCACGATCGAGGCGGTCTGGATCAGGCCGGGATTATCGACCTGTTCGGCGATGCCGTCGATCTCTCCAAACCGATCCACGAACTCGACAAAGCCGTAACCAAAAAAGCCCACGATCATTCCGATCAGCCCAGCAATGACGCCGAGTACCATGGCCGCGTTACGCATAAACAGGTCTCCTGTATGTTACACCGAGTCACATAAGCAATCGTTCAGGAAACGCCAAGCCCCGCGCGGGTTTCAGGTGTCCAGCCCAGATACATCTGCCCGTCCACCTCGATCAGAGGTCGTTTCATCAGCGTCGGGTGGTCTGCCAGCAGCTCAAGCACGGGACGATTGCGCGTGCCCTCGTCCAATCCACGCCAGGTTGTCGAGCGGGTGTTGAGCAAGGCTTTGCCGAAAATCCCGAACGCCTGCGCCATCACATTTTCCGGCACACCCTGCGCCCGCACGTCCACGAATTCGGCATCGGGCAGAGATTTCAACGCCTTACGGCAGGTATCGCAGGTCTTTAACCCATATAGACGCATATTTAGGCTGGCCCCATGTTTGCTGGAAATTCAGGCAAACCCAAAGGCCCGCCCCGGTTATTCTTGATTTTTTACTTCACCGTGCAATGTTGAAAAAGACGAAACACGCAATCCGGGCTGTATCGTGTGGGCGAACAGTGATGTGTTGCGGTCTTGTCATGACGGCCCCCACCAATTTGTGGGACAACGTGTAAGTAGAAGGAGACACGGGAAATGCCAACCGGCACCGTGAAATGGTTTAATACGACCAAAGGCTATGGTTTTATTGCACCCGACGAGGGTGGCAAAGATGTGTTTGTTCATATCTCGGCCGTAGAACGATCCGGTCTGACCGGACTCGCTGACAATCAGAAAGTCTCGTACGAGTTGCAGGACGGACGTGATGGCCGCCAGATGGCTGCTGATTTGAAGCCGCTTTAAAAGCAAGGCCCGCAACAGCGGGAAGGTTAAACAAGGTTAGCGGCCAATTTCCGGCCGTTAACCGTAAGAACCGACAAAACGCGCCCGCGTAGGGACGCGCAATGTGGTTTGTTTGATTGTCTCAACCTTCGCGAATAACCGCTTCGAACTCGCGCCACTCACGCGCGGTCATGCCCGAGTTCTCTTGCGTGACCGCCTCGCCCGCGATCATCCTGCGCAGGCAGGTGACCATCTGGGCTGACAGATTCACCGCGCCAAGGCGATAGTCCTCGAACGCGCGGAATGCAAACGGCACCCAGTCGGCCACGATCTTGCACATGGTTTCGGCATAAACGCGGATTTCATACTGCGCGTGCGGATCCGCCCGCAGACGCAGGAAGTGGAACAGGTTGTGCAGGTCCACTTTCCAATACCACTGGGTGTAGATATTTGCCGGCAGGTTCATCCGCGCCAGTTCACGCGCCAGACCCTGCTGACCGTCCTGCCCGATCATCGCCTCGTAATTATCATAGCAGCGGGCGCTGTCCGCCTTGAGGATTTCCAGAACCCGCGCGGCCTCTTCCCCCTGCAGCGTATCACCGCGGCCCTGATTGTTGATCTCGGACTGCGCGGCGACGTGTTCGGGCGCCGGGATATAGAACTCACGATCCAGAATCGAATACCGCGCCGAGTATTCGTTCACATTTGCCGTCCGGTGCCGGATCCACTGACGGGCCACGAAAACCGGCAGTTTGACGTGCAGCTTGATTTCGCACATCTCGAACGGGGTCGAGTGCCAGTGCCGCATCAGATACCGGATCAACCCCTCATCATTCTGCACCGATTTGGTGCCCTTGCCGTAAGACACGCGCGCCGCCTGACAGATCGCGGCATCGTCGCCCATATAGTCGATGACGCGGACAAAACCGTGATCCAGAACCTGATGCGCGGTATACAGGTGGTCTTCCATACCTTCGGCGACGACACGGCGGGTCGGGCTCGATTGTGCGCGTTGAGCTTCGATCTCGGCCAGTTGGTCGGCAGACAGCGGCATGAAATTATCCTTTCCAGCAATGAGTCGCTGACCACTATATATCGGTCAGCACGGCATCGGAACCGCGATATGTGCGGCGTACCGCGTAAATCTCAAAATGTGTCCGACCGGCCCCTCGACATGGGGTGACGGCGCGCTAAGCTGCTGAACATCACAATCAAAGCAAGGAAAACCGCGATGGGGCTGACATATCTTCACACCATGGTCCGCGTGAAGGATCTTGAGAAATCCTTGGCGTTCTACACGCTGCTCGGCCTGAAAGAGACCCGCCGCTATGAAAGCGAAGCGGGCCGGTTCACGCTGGTTTTCCTCGCCCCGCCGGGACAAGAGGACGCCCCGATCGAGCTGACTTACAACTGGGACGGTGACAATGACCTGCCCAGCGACAGCCGCCATTTCGGGCATCTGGCTTACGGTGTCGACAATATTTATGAGACCTGCAAGCACCTGCAGGACAATGGTGTCGTGATCAACCGCCCGCCGCGCGATGGGCGTATGGCCTTCGTGCGCTCGCCTGACAACATCTCGGTCGAGCTGCTGCAGAACGGCGAGGCGCTGGAACCGGCTGAACCCTGGACCAGCATGGAAAGCACCGGTCACTGGTGATCCGCTGGTTGGCAGCGCCAGGGCTGGCCCTTGCGGGCAGCCCCCTTTGGGCCGAGCCCTGCCGCCTGGCGCTGGCGCTTGCCATGGATATCTCGACCTCGGTGGATGCCGCCGAGGACGCGCTGCAACGCAAGGGGCTGGCCGCCGCCCTGATCGCGCCAGAGGTTCAGGAAGCTTTTTTTCTATCCCCACAACCGGTTGCGCTGGCGGTCTACGAATGGTCGGGCCGCTCCAACCAGTCCCTGTTACTGGATTGGCAGGTGATCGAAACCAGCGCCGATCTGGTGGCCGCGGCGCATCGGATCGGCCTGTCCGAACGCTCGGCAAATGACTGGCCCACCGCGATGGGTCACGCGCTGGCCTATGGGGCGCGGCTGATGCAACGCGCACCCAGATGTCTGTTCCAGACCATCGATATCTCGGGCGATGGCAAGAACAATGACGGCTATGACCCTCAGATCGCCTACAAGCACTTCCCGTTCGAAAACACGACGGTCAACGGGCTGGTCATCAACGCCGCCGATTTTGAGGGCGAGATCGATCTGATCCCCTTCTTTCAAAACAACGTCCTGCACGGCCCCGGCGCCTTTCTTGAAATCGCCGCCGGGTTCGCGGATTTCGAGCGCGCCATGCGCCGCAAGCTCGAGCGGGAGTTGAAAGGGCTAGAACTCAGCGAACTCAGCCCGCGCGTGTCTGAATGATCCGCGCGCTGGCCACCTTTCTGTGCCTGATGGCCACCCCGCTATCGGCCCAGTGTCGGCAAGCACTGGCGCTGGGGCTGGATGTGTCCGGCTCGGTCGACAGCCATGAATATCGTTTGCAACTGGACGGTCTGGCCGCCGCCCTGCGTCGCCCCGAGGTCGCCGGTTTGATCTTGTCCAACCCCGCCACATACGTGCGCCTTGCCGTGTTCGAGTGGAGCGAGCCAGGCCATCATCGCATATTGCTGGACTGGACCGACATTCGGTCACCCGACGACCTTCAGCAGATCGGCCATAGGCTGAACAACACTCAGCGCTCCACGGCCCCGCAAGGAACCGCCGTCGGATCGGCGATGCTGGCTGGGGCCGATATGCTGGCGGAACAGGCCGAATGTTGGCGGCGCACGCTCGATCTGTCGGGCGATGGCAAGCATAATCTCGGCCCCCACCCGCGCGACGTGAAGACGGCGCTGCAAACCTTGGGGATCACGATCAACGGTCTTGTCATAGGTGCAGATGATCCCGCCACCGGCGACGTGCGCTATGTGCAGGTCGGAGAGCTTTCCGCATACTACACCGCCTGGGTCATTCTGGGACCTGATGCGTTTGTCGAGGTCGCGCTTGGGTTTGAGGCCTATGAAGAGGCGATGACCCGCAAGCTGATCCGCGAACTGGAGGGGCTGGTTCTGTCCAACACCCGCCCGCCAGACCGGTCAGTAGATATAGCGGATCTGATCCGTCCAGTACCGCTCGACCCGTCGGAGTGAACTGGTAATCTCTTCGATCCCTTCGGCGCCGATCACGCCACGGCTTTGCAGCCCCTCGGCATGGCGCAAGAACAGTTCGGCCACAACGTCGCGTATCTCACGCCCACGCGGCGTCAGCCGCACCCGGACAGACCGGCGGTCAATCTCGCAGCGCTGGTGGTGCATATACCCCATCTCGACCAGTTTCTTGAGGTTATAGCTGACATTGCTGCCCTGATAATAGCCACGGCTTTTCAGCTCACCTGCCGTCACCTCATGGTCGCCGATATTAAACAAAAGCAGCGCCTGAACCGCGTTGATCTCTAACACGCCGACGCGTTCAAACTCATCCTTGATCACGTCCAGAAGCAATCGATGCAGACGCTCGACCAGCGCCAGCGCCTCAAGATAACTGGTCATGAACCCCTTGGCTCCGGGCGCGGAGACCTGCATTTCCATACTCATCCGATCCTCCGATTCACTCGCGCTGTTTCCGGCAGGATGGCGCGAATTTCCGAAAAATCGGTTAAGCTGGAATAATCCTTACTTTTGAAAGGTCTGGGCGATATCCGAGATCAGATCGGCCAGTTCCGCAGGTGGGGCAGCCTGCCCTGTCACCCATTGGTACAGGTCCTGATCGTTCTCATGCAGCATCGCATCATAGGTATCTAGCCCGGCCTCATCCATGGTGGCCAGATTGCGATCGGCATACGCGGCGAGGATCAGGTCCATCTCTTTGATCCCACGCCGCATCGAGCGCATTTTCATGCGCTTTATGCGGGTTTCGCGGGACTCTGTCACTGATCGCGCTCCAGTTTCAGGCGCAGCGCCTTTTCGACCCGGGCCAGACGCTCGGAACTGGCGCGCATCTCACCCCGGATGGTGCGCAGCTCGGCCACCAGATCGTGCAGCTCGGAATCCACTTCGCCGGTCAGGCTGGTGGCGTCCATGCCGTCGCCCTCGCCGGTCAGCAGCCACATGATCGAGACGTTCAGAAGGCCCGCCATCATCGACAGCTTGTTCGCGCGCGGCTCGGACAGGTCATCTTCCCACGAGACGATCGTCGCCTTCTTCACACCAAGCCTGCGCGCCAGTTGGGTTTGGGTCATGCCAGCATACTCACGTGCGCCCGCGACCCGGTCGCCGAACGTGGCCGCGTCGGGCCCGTACCAGTCTTTTTCCTCGCTCATACCTGTCTCCAATCCTCAAATCTCATATGGCTTGATCGTTATTCGGGCGCACCCTATGACAGTCAAAGCCAACATACAAACCGAGGCCGCCATGAGTTTCCTGTCTGCGACATTGTCGCGCGTCAAACCCTCGCCCACCATTGCGATGACGGCCAAGGCGGCCGAGTTGAAGGCCGCCGGGCGCGATGTCATCGGCCTCAGCGCGGGCGAGCCCGATTTCGACACGCCGCAGAACATCAAGGACGCCGCCGTTGCCGCCATCGCAGCGGGCAAGACGAAATACACCGCCCCCGACGGTATCCCCGAGCTGAAACAGGCCGTTTGCGCCAAAATGAAACGGGATCACGGGCTGGACTACACGCCCGCGCAGATCTCGGTCGGGACCGGAGGCAAGCAGACGCTGTATAACGCGCTGATGGCCACGCTAAACGACGGGGACGAGGTGATCATCCCCGCGCCCTATTGGGTCAGCTATCCCGACATGGTGCTGCTGGCCGGGGGCACGCCTGTGGTCGTGGAGACCAGCCTTGATAACAGCTTCAAACTGACGCCCGCGCAGCTTGAGGCCGCGATCACGCCCAACACCAAATGGTTCATCTTCAACTCACCCTCGAACCCCACCGGGGCCGGGTACAACCGGGACGAGTTGAAGGCGCTGACCGATGTGCTGATGCGCCACCCTCATGTCTGGGTGATGACGGATGATATGTACGAACATCTGGCTTATGACGGGTTCGAATTCTGCACCCCGGCGCAGGTCGAGCCGGGGCTCTACGACCGCACGCTGACCTGCAACGGCGTGTCGAAGGCCTATGCCATGACCGGCTGGCGCATCGGCTACGCCGCCGGTCCGGTCGAGCTGATCGCGGCGATGCGCAAGGTGCAGTCTCAATCCACCTCGAACCCCTGTTCGGTCAGCCAATGGGCGGCGGTTGAGGCGCTGAACGGCACGCAGGACTTCCTTGCGCCCAACAACGAGATTTTCAAACGCCGCCGCGATCTGGTGGTCGATATGCTGGGCCAGATTGACGGCATCACCTGCCCCACGCCCGAAGGCGCGTTCTATGTCTACCCCTCCATCGCCGGACTGATCGGAAAAACCTCGCCCGCTGGCACGCTGATCGACACAGACGAGGCCTTCGCCACGGCCCTGCTGGAAGAGGCTGATGTCGCCGTCGTCTTCGGCGCGGCCTTTGGCCTGTCCCCGAATTTCCGGGTCAGCTATGCAACCTCGGACGCGGCACTGACCGAGGCCTGCACCCGCATCCAGCGTTTCTGCGCATCGCTGAGCTGAGGTTCCCATGTCAACCGCCCTGCCCGAGTATTACTTCCGCGTCCGCGAGAACGGTGCAGCGGTGTTCCGGATCGACACGGAAAACCGCCAGCGCAGGATCGAGATGGACCAGATCGCGATCATCAACATCCGCAATGGCGAGGTTAAACCGCACGGTCAGTATACCCTGACCGACCCGGACAAGGCCGAGATCGCGCGCTGGATGGAGGACCGAAAGACCTATCTGGCGAGACGCGATATGGACGATATCCGCCGCACCGTGGACCACTTGAACCTGACCACGCAATGGGCGCAGTCCAAGGCGACCGACGAACAACTGGACGAGATCACCGATCAGTTCCTGATGGCGATGCATGATCTACGCTCGGTGCTTGTGCGCAAGAAATCCGACCGGATCAGCAAAGAGTGACCCGTCAGGCCGGCACACCGCCCACATCGCGGACCGAGCGCAGCCAGAACCGTGCCATCAGCAAAACTGCGGCACAGGCCAGCCCCACGACAAGACCCAACCATACGCCAATCCCCTCCATCCCCTGCACAAAGCCGAAGAAGTAAGAGGCCGGGATACCGATCACCCAATAGCTGAGTGCAGCCATCACCATCGGGACCTTGGCATCCTGCAAGCCCCGCAACAGGCCCAGCGCAATCACCTGCGCGCCATCTACCAACTGGAACAGCGCCGCCATCGCCAGCAGACCAGCGCCAATCAGCAGAATCTGCGGCCGCTGGGGATCATCAGCTTCCATGAACAACGAAATCAGCGGCTCGGCGCAGGTCAGGAACAGGATGACCGTCAAAACCGACATGATCAGCGACATCACAGTTACCGCGATCGCCCCTTTCTCAAGATGCGGACGATCCCGACGGCCCAGCGCATTGCCCGCACGGATGGTTGCAACGTTCGATAGCCCCAGATGCACCATGAACGTCGCCGAAGCGAGGTTCAGCGCGATCCCATGTGCCGCCAAAGGCACCGGCCCCAGCCAGCCCATCATGATGGCCGAGGTCGCAAAAAGGGACACCTCGGCCAGCGTTGTCAGGCCGATAGGAACACCCAGACGCAGCACGCTCAGGAACATCTCCCAATCCGGGCGCCAGAAGCGCTGGAACAGGCTGTGCTCGGGCAGTGCCCGCACCGCATAGATCACCACCGCCACCAGCGACACGATCTGTGTCACCACCGACGCGATGGCCGCACCTATCACCCCCAACTCGGGTGCACCCCAATTGCCGAAGATCAGCGCATAGTTCGTCAGCCCGTTGACCAAGGCAGCGACAATCGTGATCCACAGAACGATCTGCGTCCGCTCAAGCGCCGCCAGATACGATTTCAACACCATCACCAGCAGCGCCGGGAACAGCCCCCAACCCGCCACACGCAGGTATTTCGCTGCTGTTTCAGCCACTTGCGGCTCTTGCTTCAAGGCGATCAGGATCGGATAAGACCACCACAACAAGGGCATCATCACAGTCGCATAGATCAGCGACAACCACAGACCCATGCGGGTCGAGCGGCGAATGCTGGTCTCATTCTCCTCGGCGGCGGCAGTGGCAACCATGGGCATCACGGCCCAGCCAAACCCGGCGCCAAACAGAAACAGAACAAAGTAGTAGCTGTTGGCCAACGTCACCGCAGCCAGCGCCTCGACCCCGTACCAGCCCAGCATGATGGTATCGGTCAGGCCAATGGCAAACTGCGCCAGATGCCCACCGATCAAAGGCAGGCCCAGCACCGAAATCGCCCTGAAATGGGCGGGATATGTCATCACCTTGTTCACGCCCAAAGCCTTAGGCCCGGCCCGAGCCAGAGACAAGAGCAGACAGAGTTATTTCAAGATGAGACTCTTATATTCAAATCACGCAAAGCCACCACCCAAAGGGGTGATGGCTGTGACAGAGCGCGAATATCGCAGCGACGGCCTAGCTGCTGATCTTTGCATCAGGGTGCAGTGCCGCGCCCAGAATATGGTCCGAGCGGTGGATGACGTGATGCGCCTGCCCGACGATCAAGGGGTCCGGCTTACCTACGATCTTGTGGTCCTTGTCCGGGTAGTCCAGCGTCGACAGGAAATGGCGCATGCAATTCAGACGCGCACGTTTCTTGTCATTGGATTTGACAATGGTCCAGGGCGCATCGGCAGTATCCGTATAGAAGAACATCGCTTCTTTCGCCTCGGTATAGTCATCCCATTTGCTGAGGCTGGCCTTGTCGATCGGCGACAGTTTCCACTGTTTCAGGGGGTCGGTTTCACGGCTTCTGAACCGACGCTGCTGTTCTTCCTGCGTGACCGAGAACCAGTACTTGTAAAGCTGGATGCCCGAACGCACCAGCATCCGTTCCAGATCGGGGGTCTGCCGCATGAATTCCAGATATTCATTGGGCGAACAGAAGCCCATCACCCGTTCCACGCCTGCGCGGTTGTACCACGAGCGGTCATAGAACACCATTTCCCCTACGGTGGGCAGTTGCTGCACGTAGCGCTGATAATACCACTGGCCCTTCTCTTCCCAGCTGGGTTTGTTCAACGCGACCACACGGGCCTGACGGGGGTTCAGGTGCTCCATGAAACGCTTGATCGTACCCCCCTTACCGGCTGCGTCGCGCCCCTCGAACAGCAGCACGAAACGCTGACCGGTCTCTTGCGCCCACAACTGAACCTTCAGCAATTCAGCTTGCAACTCAGCCTTCTGCGCTTCGTATTCCTTCCGCGCCATCTTGCGGCCATAGGGATACTTGCCGCTTTCAAAGGCCTGCCGAATCTTCTCGGGTGTCGGTGCCGAGGCCTCCGACGCCTTGGCCGGAACAACTTTGATCTGCGAGGGGGTCTGGGGCGCTGCGTCCATGCATATTCTCCTTAGCTTGGCTGTTTGAGCGAACGCCTAGCAGAGCCTGTCCTTTTCCGCTTTGATTGGTGTCAAAGTGACTTATCTTTTCAAAATACCCAAAGGGGCGCCCATGCGCACCGAATATGCAAACCTCAACGGCCACCCGTTCTTCCTGCGCCAGTGGGGGGATCCAGACCTTCCGCCTCTGCTGATGCTGCATGGTTTCCCGGAATATGGCGGCGCATGGGCCGACCTGGCGCCCTATCTGGCCAAGACTTTCTACTGCATCGCCCCGGATCAACGCGGCTATGGGCAAAGCTGGGCACCTGAGGGCATTGGAAACTACACGCTCTCGCAGCTCACGTCCGACATGGCGACGCTGATCGACCAGATCGGCGGCCCCGTGCATGTACTCGGCCACGACTGGGGCGCGTCGGTGGCCTACGGCCTCGCGATGTTCCACCCGCAGCGGGTCAGCCACCTGATCATCGCAAACGGTGTTCACCCGGTTCCGTTCCAGCGCGCCATGGCTTCGGGCGGTGCGCAGTCTGCCGCATCACAATACATCAACCATCTCAGGGCGCCCGATGCCGCCGCAAGCCTGTCCGCCCAAAACTTCTCCAAACTCGAACGCTTCTTTCGCCACGGCATGGGCAACGACTGGCTTTCAGATGCGCGGATGCAAGACTATCGCCGCGAATGGGCCCGCCTGGGTCGGTTGAATGCCATGCTCAACTGGTATCGCGCCTCACCGCTGATTGTAGCCGAACCCGGCAAGCCCCGCACAAACCTGCCTGACCTGCCTCTCGATCGGCTGCGTGTCACCTGCCCCCACCTGTTGCTTTGGGGTCCCGAGGACCGCGCCCTGCTCCCCGCCTCCACCGCAGACCTCGAAGCCTTCGCCCCGAACCTGACCCGCATCACCATCCCGGGCACCGACCACTGGCTCCACCATCAACAACCACAACAGGTCGCCCAAAAGATACTCGACTGGTCAAAAAACCGCTGATCCGCCCTTCATCTGGCCATAAATATCCCGGGGAGCGGGAGGGGCAGCGCCCCCTGACCCAGCCCTCACCGATGTCCCCAATCATCGGGGTTATCCGAGTTGTTAGGTGACAACCCCAACACATCCCCCTCAGTCGAACAGCCCAACCCCAACACCGTCCGATTGGCATATGAGAAATAGGAACACACCTGATTGATCTCCAATATCTCTCCATCGTCCCAACCCGCGCCCCGCAACGCCTCGACATCCGCCTCGGTCAACTCCGCCGGAGCCTCGGTCAGCACCCGCGCATAGCGCATCGCCGCAACCTGCGCCGCATCCAACGGGGCGTCGCCCGGCTCACCCGCCTCGATCGCGGCACGGATCGCATTGCCGCGCGCCTCATCCCCCAGCAACCGCTGCAACCCGGCAAAATGATGCTCGACACAATAGCCGCACCGGTTCAAGGCACTGACCCATACGCCCAACACCTCAAGAAACCACTTCGGCACCTGATTGGCCGAGTGATGCAGCACGTTCTTGTAGACCGCCATATGCGCTTCCATCGTATGTGGCCGCAGCGAATGCGCCATCATGATGTTGTCCACATTGTTGTCCGGCCCGGTCACCCGCTCATAGAGCTTCCTCAACCTGCCCGTCGCTTCGTCAAATGGAATTGTCTTGATCCAACTCATCGCCTGCACCTCCTGTTTCATCAACCACTTGAGCCGGGATTTCATCGGATTGCAACGCGGCAGCATCAGCAAACCACCTACAACACCTCGCGCCCCTCTTCCCCCGGACCACATCACCTGCCATAATGGGGGAAACTCAAAAACAAGAGCAGCACCGATGCCCGACGATCTGTTGACGCCCGAAGCGACCACCACCTATGACGCCTCCTCGATCGAGGTGCTCGAAGGTCTGGAACCGGTCCGCAAACGCCCCGGCATGTATATCGGCGGCACCGATGAGCGCGCTTTGCACCACATGGTCGCCGAAATCCTCGACAACTCGATGGACGAGGCGGTCGCCGGCCACGCCAACCGGATCGAGGTCGAGTTGCACGCAGATTACGCCCTGACCGTGCGTGACAACGGGCGCGGCATTCCCATCGACCCGCACCCGAAATTCCCCGACAAATCCGCGCTCGAGGTTATCCTGTGCACCCTGCACGCGGGCGGCAAGTTCTCGGGCAAAGCCTACCAGACCTCGGGCGGTCTGCATGGCGTCGGTGCCTCGGTCGTGAACGCGCTGTCCGACTCAATGGTCGTGCAGGTGGCGCGCGACAAGACGCTGTTCGAACAACGCTTCTCACGCGGCATCCCGCTGGGCCCCGTGGAAAAGATCGGCGCAGCCCCCAACCGGCGCGGCACAACGGTCACCTTCCACGCCGATGCCGACATCTTCGGACACCACAAATTCAAACCCGCCCGCCTGTTCAAATCCATCCGCTCCAAGGCCTACCTGTTCTCGGGCGTCGAGATTCGCTGGAAATCCGCCATCGACGACGGCGAAACCCCGACCGAGGCGACCTTCCACTTCCCCGGCGGCCTCTCGGATTACCTCAAAGAAACGATGAACGGCTCCTCCACCTACGCCGAACAACCCTTTGCCGGAACCGTGGATTTCAACGAAAAATTCGGCACCCCCGGCAAGGTCGAATGGGCGATCAACTGGACGCCCTCACGCGACGGCTTCATCCAGTCCTACTGTAACACCGTCCCTACCCCCGAAGGCGGCACCCATGTGGCAGGCTTCTGGGCCGCCGTCCTCAAAGGCATCAAGGCGTACGGAGAGCTGATCAACAACAAAAAGGCCGGTCAGATCACCCGCGACGACCTGATAACCGGTGGCTGCGCGCTGGTGTCATGCTTTATCTCGGAACCGGAATTCGTCGGCCAAACCAAAGACCGCCTCGCCACGGTCGAGGCGCAACGGCTGGTCGAAAACTCGGTCCGCGACCATTTCGACAACTGGCTCGCCGCCGACACAAAATCCGCCGGCGCGATACTGGATTTCCTCATCCTAAGGGCTGAGGAACGCCTGCGCCGACGGGCCGAGAAGGAAACACAACGCAAGTCCGCCACTAAAAAACTTCGTCTTCCCGGCAAGCTGGTGGACTGTTCCAGTTCAACACGGGACGGAACCGAATTATTCATCGTCGAGGGCGACTCGGCGGGCGGTTCCGCCAAAATGGGCCGCGACCGCAAAACGCAGGCACTGCTGCCCCTGCGCGGCAAAATCCTGAACGTGCTGGGCGCGGCGAGTTCCAAGCTGGGCACCAATGCCGAGATCAACGACCTGACCCAAGCGCTGGGTGTGGGCCTTGGCACCAAGTTCAACGTCGACGACCTGCGCTATGACAAGATCATCATCATGACCGACGCGGATGTGGACGGCGCGCATATCGCATCCTTGCTGATGACGTTCTTCTTCACCCAGATGCGCCCGATGATCGACGCAGGCCACCTTTACCTCGCCTGCCCGCCCCTCTACCGCCTGACCCAAGGCGCCAAACGCGTCTATTGCTTGGACGAGGCCGAGCGTGACGAATGGCTGGAAAAAGGTCTGGGCGGCAAAGGCAAAATCGACGTCTCGCGATTCAAAGGTCTGGGCGAAATGGACGCCAAAGACCTGAAAGAGACCACAATGGACCCGGCCTCGCGCAAACTGATCCGCGTCACGATAGACGAGGACGAACCCGGCGAGACCGGAGACCTCGTCGAGCGCCTGATGGGTAAGAAGCCTGAACTGCGGTTCCAGTACATTCAGGAGAATGCGCGGTTTGTGGAGGAGTTGGATGTTTGAACTCACTAAGAACAATCCTCGGCTCAAGGATTGCGACTAGCGCCGAGGTAAATGGACTTATTGTTCCGGCAAACAGCCTTACGCGACACCTCAAATCCTACTCAGAACCCGCCGTTTTTGCCGCCGAAGGCTGTGGGATTTACAATATGGGTCTCGGTGGAAGTATGGCCAAAGTGAAAATTGGTCAGAGATATTTTACGATCTTGTCCCAACATCAGTTCGAAAGAGGCAGTTTTGATTTTGAGCAAATAAGCCTCTTTAATTATGAAACGAACAAGATGGCGACAGCTGAAAAAGCAATATTCCCAATCCATGCAGAGAATAACACTGGCAGTATCGATTGCGTCCTTTGTGAATTTACAGAACCAGTGTTGCAAGGAAGTATCTCTCGAAACGGCTGGTACGAAGTTGGATACGATCTTTCGTTCGAGTCCACCAGATCGGCAATATGTGTATTCGCCGTCGGGTACCCAGGTTACCGTAACGAAATCGACTATGACAACTTAAACTACGCTATTGGTCCCAACGCAGTTATTGGCAAAGAAACGCTGCCATTTCTATCCGACAGGCTGAGCTTCAAACCGATTGACTCGCTCGGTTATGACCCAAAAGGAATGAGTGGGAGCCCTGTCTTCGGGCTTCACTTATCTAACTCATACCTAAAAGTATTCTTGGCTGGTATAGTGACTGAAGCTTCAAAGGATCAATTTCATTTTCTTCCGTTGAACCGATTGCAGGGCTTCTTTGATCGTGCACTAAGTCGACACTGACGAGCAATCGTAGGATGGGTGCTCGCACCCATCAAATGTCCCACATCCAGATGGGTGTAAACACCCATCCTATATCGCCACAATCCACGCGCCCGATCTCAACCATCTCCCCCGGTAGGCCGGGCTTCAGCCCGGCACTCCAAACGCCCTCCGGTTCCGCCCTCCACACACCCCAATTCCTAACGGTTTCCAAACACCCCACGCCCCAATAATTTTGTACGATCCGAACAAACCCCATCCGGAATAACGTACAAACCATACAATTCCCGATTTCCGGTCAATCGGGCGTCAATCCGACACCCCCTCCAACCACTCCGCAATCTGACCCGCTGGCGCCTCCCACCCCGGCTCCATGAACAGAAAATGCGCATGGTTTTCGACCGGCAAAAACGTCGCGCGGTCTCCGTAAAGCTTCGCCAAAGCGCGGCAGGTGTTGGGGTTCACGGCCCGGTCCTCGGTGCCGGAAACGATCAAAACCGGGCAGTCGACCTTGTCGATGTCGACCTTCATCGCGTGGTGGTCGTCGAACATCCAGAAGAACATCTCGAACATCACCCGCCCACTTTCCGGACCAAGCTGGTCGAACACCTCATGCTGCTGCGCCTCGGGCATCTTGTTCAGCGCAAAGGGGGCCATCAGGTCGAAATCGACGCGCATGGGCTGTTTCCAGAACGCCCCACCCTCCATCAAAGCACGCGGCACGGCGCGTTCGTCGTCGGTTTCGGGCAGCGTGCCCCAGGCCGCGTTCGGGTTGATCAGGACAATGGCGCTGGCCAGCCCCCGAGACGCCACCTGCTGCGCCACCACCCCGGCGATGGCGTGGCCCAGCAGCACTGGCTTGCTGTCCAGCCCCTGCACAAATGCGGCGATGTCGTCGGCGTAGTCCATGACACTAGTGTCGGTCAGGCCGGGATCGGGCTCGGCCTGGGGGTCTCCGCCATGATAGCGCAGCGCAGGGGTATGCACCGTCCAGCCGCGCGCACGGAAGAATTCCGCATAATCCGGCATGCACCACGGCCCGGCAAAGGCCCCGTGGATCAGAACAATCTCTTTTGACATGAAAAACTCCCTCACCTCAGCGCAGTATGCGAGGTGAGGGATCGGGTCTGCAACCCTGTTACAGCGCGGATTTGAACAACGCGGTCAGGTTGTCTTCGGTCAGTTCAATCGGGTTGCCGCCGCAGGACGGATCGATGATCGCGCCCTTGACCAGTTCAGGGATAGACGCCTCGGTCACACCCAGATCGGAGAGTTTGCGCGGAATGCCCAGCGCATCGTTGAATTCCTGCACGAAGGCGCGGAAACCGTCAAAGCCGCCCTCAATGCCCAGATAGGCCGCGGCCTGCTGAAAGCGATCAGCGATGGCGGGGGCGTTGAAATCCAGCACAGCGGGCATACAGACCGCATTGGTCGTGCCGTGATGGGTGTTG